>HF991469.1:0-10894 GCA_000433095.1 Clostridium sp. CAG:967
GCTCCTTTCTTTATTTATTTTTATTATAAACTATTTTTGGATATTTTCAAGATGTTTAGTATATAGGTCAGGACGTTTTGCTTTTGTTCGTTCAAGACTTTTTTCATATCTAAATTCATTTATTTCCTTATGATTACCGTTCAAAAGCACATCAGGAACTTTTAATCCCCTATACTCTCTGGGTTTAGTATAATGAGGATACTCAAGAAGCCCGTTTGAAAAACTGTCCTCATCAGCAGATTGAATTTTTCCAAGAGTTCCCTCTATTTTTCGGCTTACAGCATCTATTAAACATAAAGCAGGAAGTTCTCCGCCTGTAAGAACAAAATCTCCTATAGAAATTTCCTTTGGCTTAATTATATCTCTTATTCTCTCGTCAAACCCCTCATAATGTCCGCATAACATTATAATTTGTTCATATTCTGCAAGCTCATTTACAATAGCATCATTTAAAGGTTCACCCTGAGGTGAAAGCATTATTGTAATTGAATTACCTGTCTTGTCAACACTTTCATAAGCATCAACGTAAGGCTGTGCCATTAAAACCATACCTGCCCCGCCGCCATACGGAGTATCATCGACTTTTTTGTGTTTATCCAGAGTAAAGTCACGAGGATTAACAGTATTAACGGATAAAATCTGTTTTTCAACAGCACGCTTAAGAATACTGTATTTGCAATGATTTTCAATCATTTCAGGAAACAAAGTCAAAACATCAAAAATCATTCCAGTAATCCTTCGATGTTATTTATTGTAATTTTTTTGTCTTTAATGCTCACGTCGGTTACAATAGCTTTTACAAAAGGAACAAGCACTATTTGCTTTGAATTTGTTTTGACTGAAAGCAAATCATTTGCACCGTTATTGGAAACACCTACAACGAAACCTTTCTTAACACCGTTTTGGTCGAAAATTTCCAATCCCACAAGTTCATCAATCAAAAACTCATCTTCTTCCAGAGCTTCACGAATGGTTTCTTCTTCAACATAAAGAAAAGAGCCTTTGTATTCCATAAGTTCATTGATTGAATTAATGCCTTCGAATTTTACAAGAGCAAAGTTTTTATGCAAACGAATACTCTTAATTTTCAAAGGTTTATAATCATTACTCTCTTTAACAAAAACGCTTTTCAACGAGCAGAAAAAATCTTGCTGGTTTTTGGAAAAACCAACTTTTGCTTCTCCTTGAATTCCATGAAAATTTAAAATCTTACCTACAGAAACAAACTTTGTCATCTTTATGCTTCCGGAGCTTCTTCAACCTTCTTTGGTTTTCTGCCTCTTTTTGGTTTAACTTCTTCTGCCGGAGCTTCCGCATCTTTTGCTTCCGTAACTTCTTTTGAAGCCTCTTTAGCTTTTGCGGCAGCTTCTTCAGCTTTTTGTTTTTTAAATTCTTCAGGTAAATCAGGTCTGTCCTGGTTCCAGCGTTCCATGCCCATTTGAGAACGGATTAAGCCTATACCTACGTGAACTCTCCATTCATCCATTTTCAATTGTGCTGCAATTATTTTATGGCAGCCTATTGGAGGAAGCGGTAATAAAGGTTCGTAAAGATTTTTTATGGCAAACAACTGGTCAGGAGATATTGCAAGCTTTCTTTTCGGGAAAGGAAGCTTAGGAAGCATCATCTTCTGTCTTACAAGGTTAATGCCGAAAAATACTTTTCTTGGTTCCAGACCGATTTTTTCACCGATAACTTCATGGCAATCAGGGTTTGGAAGCGGTAACATCAATTTGTAAAGCAATTCAATTTGTTCTAATTGCTCCTTACTTACCAGAAGCTGTTTAGGAGCTCTGTTTCTGTTACCCTGCTGCGGTCTTCTGTTCTGAAATCCGCCTTGACGGTTAAAATTACCGCCTTGCGGTCTTCTGTTTTGGAAACCGCTTCTGTTGTAACCGCCTTGTTGAGGACGATTTTGATATCCTCCTTGTTGAGGTCTGTTATAATTACCTTGCTGTCTGTTATCCCGATTATATCCGCCCTGGTTGTTATAATTTCTATTATAACCGCCCTGTCTGTTGTCACGGTTGTATCCGCCCTGATTGTTGTAGTTTCTGTTATAACCACCTTGTCTGTTATCACGGTTGTAACCGCCTTGATTATTATAAGGACGTTGAGGTCTGTTATAACGCTGCTGCTGATCCTGATTTCCCCCTGCACTGTAATAGCGTGGTGTTTCATCTGTTCCGCCTGCACTATATCCTTTTAAAGGTTCTTCGGATGGTGAAGATGTTTCAGCCTTAGGAGTTTCGCCTTCAGGTGACGGAGAAACAATCATTTTTTTATCAGGATACAAACAATCCGGACAAATAACTCTCTTGGGGTTTTTTGTTTCAAACTCACGACCACATTTGATACACTTGTTTACATACATAATAAAAGCCTCTTAATTAAAATAAATAATAACGTAATTCCGGGTTAATAAAGAATTTCTCCTCAGTATAAAAAAATCGATTTCTAACTCTATATCAATATCTGCATTATAACATGATTTAAAAATATTTGCAATAGGTTTCATTTACTTTTCTATAAAGAAGGTTACAGGACCGTCGTTTACAAGTTCAACATCCATCATTGCACGGAACTTTCCTGTTTTTACTGTTATCCCGTTATCTTCTATACATTTAATGAAATATTCGTATAAGTCAATAGCCTTATCGGGATGTGCAGCATTATCAAAAGACGGACGGGTTCCTTTTTTGCAGTCGCCGCAAAGCGTAAATTGCGAAACTACAAGAATTTCTTTGCCTGTATCTTTTATTGAAAAGTTCATTTTATCATTTTCGTCTTCAAAAATCCTTAAATTTACAACTTTTTGTGCAAGTTTTTCGGCATTTTCTTTTTCATCGTCTTTCGCCACGCCAAGAAAAACGAGTATTCCTGCATCAATTTTCGAATACAGCTCTTTTTCTATTGTAACGGATGCTCTTTTTACTCTTTGAATTAAAGCTTTCATTACTGCTCAACCTTTCCTCTTAGCTGACCGCATGCTGCATCAATGTCTGCTCCTCTTTCCAACCTGACTGTAACCTTTTTGCCTGACTGTTCCAAAAGAGATTTAAAACGCATTATGGAATTGTTGGAAGGCTTTTGGTAGTCGTTTTTTTCTGTAGGATTATAAGGAATTAAGTTAATGTTGCACTTAATATCTCTTAGGTAATCCACAAGCTGCTTTGCACTTTCCAGAGTATCGTTTAAATCTTTTATCAAAAGATATTCGATAGTAATTCTTCTGCCTGTTTTTTCAACGTAATTTTTTAAAGCTTTTTTTAATTCAGGCATAGGATACTTGTTTTCAATCTGCATAATTTTACTTCTTATTTCATGATTAGGTGCGTGAAGTGAGATTGCCAGAGTTGACTGCATATCAAGATTTGCAAGCTCATTGATTTTAGGCACAATGCCTGATGTTGAAAGTGTCAGACGTCGTGCACCTATTTGGAAATTTTCATTAAAAATTTCCATTGCCTTTAAGACATTATCAAGGTTCAAAAGCGGTTCGCCCTGTCCCATAAACACAACATTAGTAACTTTCAAACCTGTATCTCGTTGAATTGTCAAAACTTGTTCGATAATTTCTTTATAAGAAAGATTTCTTATAAACCCACGTTTTCCCGTAGCACAAAAAGAGCAGTTAACAGCACATCCTACCTGTGAGCTTACACAGGCTGTCAAATTAGCACGGTTATCAAAACGCATAAGAACAGTTTCTACACACTCGCCGTCCGGAAATTCCAAAAGATACTTTATTGTTCCGTCACTGCTGACCTGCTTTACTTTTATTTTGGTATCAGTTACGCATGCAGCCTGTTTTAATTCCTCACGGAATTTTACCGACAAATCTGTCATATCATCAATACTTTTTACTGATTTTAAATAAATCCAGTTATGTATCTGCCTTGCCCGAAATTTTGAAGCGTGCAGTTTGTCAGTTATTTTCTGAATTTCTTCAAGATTAAGTCCTGATAGTACTTCCATGATGTTTCCTTTTACTTTTTAACGGGGATATTTGTCTTATAATAATCAATTATTTCTACCATAGAATGAAGCATTAATGCAACAGGTTCAACCTCTTTTCTCCATTCATAAAAACCGCAGCTTTCAGGAAGAATGCTTAAAGGATTATCTGGAAAAACCCTGCATATTTCAGGACGGTTTTCATAATCAGAACAATGCTTGCATTCTGTTAGTTTCGGACAATGGTAAAAATAAACTTTATCGCTTATATTCTCATCAAGCAGTTTTAAATACTGCGGATAAACTTTTTCAGCCTCTTTTTGAGTTTCGTATGGTATAAAAATGCTTAAAAATTGTGTTGCAAACTTATCTCCTTTTGAAGCTTTTTCTTTTAATTCTTCCGGTGAAAATTCACTGCAAGCCAGATTACAGCAGGTTGCACATCCTTTACAGCTAAAGTTATCACGATATGCAAGAATTTCTTTCCACTTTCTGTAAATCTCATGTGAAATATCATCCTCAAACATCTTTAATACATCTTCCTGCCACTTATATTCTGCCGAACCCTTCGGATAGCTGTCAAAAATATCACCTGCACAATCAGGCTTTATTTCATCAACACGTTTTTGTATGGCTTCAACCGAGGTTAAAAATATCTCACGATACTTCTTTTTCATATTATTTATAGCAGCATTTAAATCACTCATACTAAGATAATAGCACGAATTTTAAGGAATGTAAAAATTTCTTGCTAAAAAACAATTATAAAAATTTTCCGTTTTAAAATGTATAAACAAAAAGGATTTTTATTTATGAAAATATCTCCTGTCGGTAATCAAATATATTTTAACGGGCAGACAGATGCCTACAAAGACGAAATAAAAGAAAAGTCAAATACAACCTTAAAACTTGCAATCGGTACAGCTGTAGCCGGTGCTGCTTTGCTTGCAGTATATTATATTACTAAAGGGAAAAAGCCTGCTGAAACTAATCTAATCGCAGGAAAACAAGATGCTGAAGAATTAGCGCAAATTGTTGATAAAACTTCTAAAGAAGTATTAGATAAAATTAATCCCAAAATACTTTCATTTCTAGATGAGCTGGATGCAAGCCCAAAAGAATTTTCAGAAAGATTAATAACCGTAATGAAAAACGGCAGAACTAAAGTTGAATATTTTGGCGATAAAGGAAGCGGCACTTTTAAGAAAAAAATAATATTTGATAAAGAAGGCAATCTTCTAAAACAATTAAAAGGCTCACTTGTTACGGAAACAACAGCAGGAATACCCACAGGATTTACCAGAACTGTAGAAGTTACCGGAAGCGACAATAAGACAGCAAAAAGAGTAACCGAACTCTATGCAGATATGCTTCCTAAAAAGACCATAACAGACGGAAATTCTATTATATACGGCTACAGCCTCTCAAAACCTAATAAAGTTGTTGGGCATGCATATACACAAAATAATAAATATGTTGCAGAATTCAATAACAACCCGAAATTCCGCAAAGAATTTGATGATATGGAAAGCCTTTATACCTGGGCTAACGGAAATTTTAAGCAAAGATAATTTTTAAGAAATATCCCATCTTCCGCAAGTTCCGCCCCAGCGTGCAATAATATTGCCTTTAATATCTTTAATCTTTTCTACATGCTGAATTTCCTGCTCGCCTTCGACAATTGTAATAACTTCACAGTTGTTAGAGCATCCTGTACAGTCACAAGTTATTGAATGGAAATGCATTTCGCCTACCTGCCAGCCTTTGAATTTAGTTTGAGCATCAGTATACTGATGATTTTCCATTGCTAATAAAGCTGCACCTATAGCACCCATTGTCTGGTGATTTTCAGGAACTACAACTTTATGTCCCAGAGCTTCTTCAAAAGCTTTGACCATACCGGAATTTGTAGCAACTCCGCCCTGGAATGAAAACACAGGAAGGAGTTCTTTACCTAAAGCCAGATTTGATAAATAGTTTCTGACAAGAGCCTGACATAATCCGTACAATAAATCTTCAACAGGATATCCCAGCTGCTGTTTATGGATTAAGTCGCTTTCCGCAAATACACCGCATCGTCCTGCGATACGAGCAGGATTGGATGATTTTAAAGCTGTAGAGCCAAAATCCTGAATTGGAACATTTAATCTGTTAGCTTGCTGGTCAAGGAAACTTCCTGTACCTGCAGCACATACAGTATTCATAGCAAAATCAGTAACAATACCGTCACGAAGAATAATAATTTTACTGTCCTGACCGCCGATTTCCAGAATGGTTTGTACACCCGGAACATTAATACTTGCCGCAACAGCATGGGCTGTAATTTCGTTTTTAATAACATCAGCACCAACTAAAGCTCCTGCAAGGTTACGACCGGAACCTGTAGTTCCGACCCCCATAACATTGTAATCAGTAAGCTTTTTCGCAAAAAGTTCATTCAACCCTTTTTGTACTGCAATTACAGGTTTGCCTGCTGTTCTAAGCATGTAGCTGTCTACATATTTGCCTTTTTCATCAACAAGTGCAAGCTTTGTTGTTACTGATCCTACGTCTATCCCTAAGTATACTGTTAAACTCATTTCCTTCCCTCTATTAATTATTATTTATGATTTAATAGTAGCACAAACATAAATGTAAAAAGGCTCTTTTTTCAGAGCCTTTTACATTTATTTATAAGCGTTTATTAGCATACTTCCCGTGCTCATTCCACCTGCTTCGGTAGGGTTACAAGATAGATTTGTAGCAACATATGAGGCTTTATTTCCTCCTCCTCTGGTACCAAAAGCAAACAAATCATGCCCCCATTTATTGGGACCTTTCATGCCGTTCACATCAATCGCAAATAAACTGGGCCCCTTATCATATAAAAGTAATATTGTACCGTCATTAAAAACATACGCTATACGATTATTTTCAATTGCTTTTTGGTTCCAATTGCCACACCCTCTTGTTTTTTGAGCTAAATAGTCGTCTGTTAAACTGTCATCCTGATCTTTGTAATATGTGTCTAAACCTTTATATTTCGGTATACATTTATTCGGATAAGCATTACCGTTGCATTTTTTTAAAATATTCAGATTTTTTTCCAGATGTGACATAAAAATGCCGCATTCATCAAATCTTCCGCCGTAATCTGCAGGTATTGGCGAACCGTCAGCAAGCGTACTTTCTATACATATACCTGCATCATTATATTTTGTACAGACACTATTTCCATAAGGATTTTTATCCCAGTAATAACATTCAAGATTATACCCTAAATCTGCATAAACCTTTTGATAAGCCTGCTGCATAACAGAATAAGACTTTTTAAACTGCTGTTTTAGAACCATTTTTTGATGTTTTTGTATCAAAACAGGCATAGTCATTGCTGCTACTACACCAATGATGCCGAGAGTGACCAATACTTCCGCCAAGGTAAACGCACTAAAACGATTATCTTCTAACCTGGCTACATGCGTAGCATCCTCAGCTAAAGTAAAACCCTTACTACTGGAGCTTAAAAGGTTGCCCCCCCCCCAACATTGCTAAATCTTCTCATTAAGTGCTCCTTTCTTTGACCTATATGGAAAGCAGCTTAGCTGCATTCTTTAATTTATTTTTAATTATAGCAAAACTGCCCCACTTTTTCAAGTGAGGCAGCTTTTTTATGAGATATACTCATTCCCTATTTTTCTGATTTTACAGGAATTCTCATTGCATAGAATGAACGAACGACGAACACCAATGCAATAATTAAGAATATCCAGCCTGCAATCGGAGCAACATTTCTGAAGCTTTCAGAAATAGCGATTTCCATTGCAAGAAGACCGAATAATGTTGTGAATTTAATAATAGGATTCATTGCTACTGATGATGTATCTTTGAAAGGATCACCAACAGTATCGCCTACTACAGTTGCTTCGTGAAGCGGAGTTCCTTTTTCCTGCAAATCCACTTCTACGATTTTCTTAGCGTTATCCCAACATCCGCCTGCGTTTGCCATAAATACAGCCTGGAATAAACCGAATACGGCAATTGCAATCAAGTAGCTTACGAAGAATGCTACAGGTGCTGATGTCATGCAGCTTGGTGCTGACAAGCAGGCAAATGCAAGAGCAAATGCAAACAATGCGATAAAGATATTTATCATACCTTTTTGTGCGTATTGTGTACAAATTTTTACTACTTCTTTTGAATTTGCCACGTTAGCTGATTTTGAATTTGCATCATCAAGTTTGATGTTATCTTTAATGTATTCAGTTGCAGAATATGCACCTGTTGTAACAGCTTGCATAGAAGCACCTGAGAACCAGTAAATAACAGCACCGCCTGATAATAAACCAAGCAATGTATATGGATTTAACATATTCAAAATCATTTCAGGTTCAATGCCCAATGTAGATTTGATAACTAAGATTAATGAGAAAATCATAGTAGTAGCACCAACAACAGCTGTACCGATTAATACAGGTTTAGATGTTGCTTTGAATGTGTTACCTGCACCGTCATTTTCTTCTAAGTATTTTTTAGCGTTATCAAAATCAGGTTTGAAACCGTAATCTTTTTCGATTTCTTCTTTTACGTTAGGAATTTCTTCGATTAAAGATAATTCATAAACAGATTGGGCATTATCTGTTACAGGTCCGTAAGAGTCTACGGCAATTGTAACAGGTCCCATTCCCAAAAAGCCGAATGCTACAAGACCGAAAGCAAATACTGACGGATAAATCATCACAGCATCAGGAATATGGATAGATGCAACGTATGCAATACCCATTAACATTACGATTACCATACCAATCCAGAAAGCAGAGAAGTTACCCGCAACAATACCGGAAAGGATTGTCAATGAAGCACCGCCTTCACGGGATGCTGTTACAACTTCTTCAGTATGTTTTGCTTTTGGAGAAGTAAAGATTTTAGTAAATTCAGGAATTAATGCAGCACCTAAAGTACCGCAAGAAATAATAGCTGAAAGTACTAACCATAAGTTACCGCCCATATCAGCCAATAACCAGTGACTTACAACAAAAGTCATTGCAATTGAAAGAATTGATGTTAACCAAACAAGGTTAGTTAACGGTTTTTCAAAATCAAATTTTTCTGTTTTTGCTGCATAGAATTTATCAACAACACCGTTAATCCAGTATGCAACAACTGAAGTAACAATCATTAAAAATCTCATTACGAAAATCCAGGTTAATAATTGAACCTGATTATCAGCGCCTGCAACTGCAAGCAGGATAAATGAAACAAGAGCAACACCGGTTACACCGTAAGTTTCAAAACCGTCAGCTGTAGGTCCGATAGAATCTCCTGCGTTATCACCTGTACAGTCTGCGATTACACCGGGGTTTCTCGGATCATCTTCTTTGATACCGAATTGAATTTTCATCAAGTCAGAACCGATATCAGCAATCTTTGTAAAGATACCGCCTGCAACACGAAGAGCAGAAGCACCTAAAGATTCACCGATAGCAAAACCGATAAAACAAGCACCTGCGATTTCGCCCGGAACAAACAATAAGATGATTAACATCATAATAAGTTCAACTGATACAAGGCAAACACCGATAGACATACCTGCTTTTAAAGGAATATTCATAATATTTAGAGGATTTCCTTTAAGTGCGGCAAAAGCAGTTCTTGAGTTTGCTAAAGTGTTCATTCTGATACCGAACCAGGCAACACCGTAAGAACCCAAAATACCGATTACTGACCAAGCAAGAATAATTAACACGTTGCTTAACGGCATATGCTGCAAGTATCCGAAGTAAAAAGCGATACATAAACCGATTAATACTTCTAAAACAAGCAAAAACTTACCTTGTTGGATTAAGTAAGTTTTACAAGTTTCAAAAATTGTGTTTCCAACTTCAGCCATAGCTGTGTGAACATCCAATTTTTTAATTTTTAAAAATTCGATAAATCCGAATATCAAACCGATAACAGAAATCACAATCCCGATAACCAAATAATTAAAGAAATCAGGGTTAGCTTCCTTGATACCCGGAACAACCAAATCAGCTTCGCTTGCTAGAACAGGCGAAACTCCCATTAGCATAGCTGCAAACATCGCAAACAATGCTTTTGGTGAAGTTAATTTTTTAATCATGTTTTCTCCTTCACTAATATAAGTTGTTTCTACTACTACTAAACTATTACAAAAATTATAAACTAAATTATAATTTTAAACAATACCGTAATTATAAATCATCTGATTGTATTACAGCCTAATAAAGATAAACATCTTCAAGAAGCTTTATTTCAAATTCACTACCCGCAGGAATTGAAATTCTTGCGCCCTTGCACCATAAGGCAAAAAGAGGCGAACCGACAAAGTTTACAGCGTAAACAAGCATTCCGGTAATTGTCGGAATCGGAGAAATTATGACACCAACAGGATTGTCAGCAAGTTTGTTTGAAGTTCTTCTTGTTTTTTTATAGAAATTTTCACCTTTATCAACTTGTCTTGCAACACCTTTCCAGTATTGGCGTTTGCCTTTTATGTTGTTAAAGAAAACTTTTTTTAAATTTGCTCTGGTAATTTTTGCATGAACGCTTCTTGTAGAACCTCTAAATGTAATACTGTCAACCATAAGTACTATAAGACCGCCGTTTCCCGTATATTGAGGCAGATGAGAATTTTGGACTACGGCTGTAAATTTTGTTCCTTCCGTAATAGTGACATACCTTTGCGTAACAGGTTTCACGGTTGTGAATGAAACTCTTGCACCTTCTTTTAAATAATCGGAAATTACAGAATTTGATTTAACTCTGAATTTTGTACCTTTTTTAATTCTTATTGCCGTTGATTTATCGTACTTGTAATCATTTGGAAGCTTTTTTACACCAAGCTGAGGTTTTGCATCAGGGGTAACAGGCTGTGTTTTAGGAGGCAATTGCGGCGATGATGACTGCACAGGTTCAGCAGAAGACTGGGCGGGAGAAACCT
>HF991469.1:10899-22282 GCA_000433095.1 Clostridium sp. CAG:967
GGTTCAGCAGAAGACTGTGCGGGAGAAACTTTAGGCAAAGCAGGAAGTGTCTGCTCCAGCTTTGACGGATTGTAATTTCTTCTTATCTCATCATCAACCGATGTATCAAGTTCTAAAGCAAATGCCGGCAATGCACATATTAACAGTGCAATTGCCGAACATATACTTTTTTTCAAAACCAAATTTAACATACTTATTTTAACATATCATTAATAGCTTTAGCTGCTTTTTTACCTGCCCCCATTGCGTTAATAGCGTTTGATTCACCAACCGGAGCAACGTCGCCGCCTGCATAAACACAGTCAATATTAGTACATCTGGTTTCTCCGTCAACGGTAATATAACCACGTCTGTCTGTAATAATTTCCAAACCTTCCGCTTCTGCTGATTTTTGGATAATAGGGTTAGGACCTGTACCTAATGCAACGATTACCGTATCAAGTTCCATTGTTTCAACTTTTCCGGTTGCAACAGGTTTTCTTCTGCCTGATTCATCAGGTTCGCCAAGCTCCATAACTTCAAGCTCAACAGCTTTAACATAGCCGTCTTCACCGATAATTTCTTTTGGAGCATATAAGAATTTGAATATAATACCTTCTTCTTTAGCGTGTCTGATTTCTTCCAAACGTGCGGGAAGTTCTTTTTCCGTACGTCTGTATATAATATAAACTTCTTCAAAACCTACACGAACAGCAGTTCTTGCAGCATCCATAGCAACGTTTCCGCCGCCGAAGATTGCAGCTTTTTTACCGACTCTCAAAGGTGTAGGACTGTCAGGCTGACCTGCGTGCATTAAGTTTACACGTGTTAAAAATTCGTTTGCAGAGAAAACTCCGTTTAAATTTTCGCCCGGAACATTTAACATCTTTGGAAGTCCTGCACCCGAACAAATAAATATTGCATCAAATCCGTCTTCTTTTAATTGTTTCAAAGTAACTGATTTACCTACAATTACGTTTGTATGGAATTTAACGCCCATAGCTTTAAGGTTTTCTATTTCTCTGTCTAAGACTGTTCTAGGAAGTCTGAAAGGAGGAATACCGTATCTCAATACACCGCCGAGTTCATGAAGCGCTTCAAAAACTTCAACTTCGTGACCTTCTTTTCTCAAATCGCAAGCAGCCGTCATGCCTGCACATCCGGAGCCGACTACGGCAACTTTTTTACCTGACGGTTTAATTTCAGGCATTTCAGCTTTTGTATTATCTCCGACATATCTTTCCAATGCACCGATAGCGACAGGAGAACCTTTAATTCCTAAAACACAGTTTCCTTCGCATTGTCTTTCCTGCGGGCAAACACGGCCGCAAACAGACGGAAGCATACTTGTTTGACGAATAATTTCGCCTGCTTTATCAAGGTTGCCTTCTTTGATTGCCTGAATAAATTCCGGAATTTGAATATTTACGGGACACCCTTTTACGCATCTGGGATTTTTACAGTTCAAACATCTTGAAGCTTCAAGCTTAACCTGTTCTTCTGTTAAGTTGCTTTCAACAGGATCAAAGTTTGAACGTCTTTGTATTTTATCTTGTTCTTTAACGTGTTGTCTTTCTACAGCCATTTTATATCCCCTTCTTATAACTATAAAATCTTCTTATAATTAAATTGTACTTTAAAAAAGTTTTAGTGCAAGAATATCAAAAAAAGTTAATAAATCATTGTAATTCAGACATTCTTATCTTTAAATATAATTATGAATATCATTGACAAAAGCCGAAAATCGTTAGAATTTGATAAAATACTTGAGAAAATCGCAAACTTTGCAAAAATTCCGCAAAGTAAAGAATTATGCCTTAAGGCAATGCCTTTAAATGATATTGAAAAAATAAAACAGGAACTTTTATGCACGAGAGAAGCAAAATATATTCTTGATATGCCCGCTGATATTCCTGTTGAATTTGTAGCTGATATTGAACAAATTCAAAAAAGTATGTCTGCAAGCTACCTGTCTGAAGAAGAATTAATTGATATTGCAAAAACACTCAGAACCTCAAGACTTGTTAAAAAGTTTCTCATGGAAAATCTGGAATTAACAGCATTTTTAAGAAACGGTGCTCAATCTTTGATTTCTGACAGAGAACTTGAAGAAAAAATCTTTTCCACTTTTGATGAAAATTTAAATATAAAACAGGATGCAACTCCGACTTTAAAAGGTTTGTATTCCGCACTCAGGGATAATGAAAAAAATCTTAAAACAACCGTATCCTCGCTTATGAATTCACCGGAATTTTCTAAACATCTGCAAGAAAATATTTACACAACACGTGATGACAGAATTGTTTTTCAGGTAATGGCTTCATCTAAAAGCAAAGTTCCGGGAATAGTTCACGACGTATCTGCGACAAACAAAACATTTTATATTGAGCCTGCACAGATTGTGCCGTTGAATAACAAAATCAGAGAAATAAAAGCAGGAATTCATGCAGAGCTGATAAAAATACTTGTTGATTTAACGGTTTTTGTAAAAGCCAAAATGAGAGAGATTTCTCACAGCGAGAAAGTTCTTGCAGCAATTGATTATCAGTTTGCAAAAGCAAGATATGCGGTTAAAATTCAGGCTGTGGAACCTGAGATTATTACAGAAAAATTTGTTGACATTGAAAATATGCATCACCCTCTTCTGGTCGGTAACGTTGAAAACGTTGTTTCAAACAACTTTGAGATAGGAAAAGATTATAAATCAGTCATTATAACAGGCTCCAATACAGGCGGCAAGACTGTAACCCTGAAAACAATCGGATTATTTATACTTATGGCAAAAGCGGGATTTTTCCTCCCCTGCACTAACGCCAAAATTTATCCGTTTGAAAAAGTATTGTGCGATATAGGTGATGATCAAAGCATTTTACAGAACCTTTCAACATTCTCGTCACATATGACAAATATTATTGAAATTCTAAATCAGAGCAATGATAAAACATTTGTGCTTTTAGATGAAATCTGTGCAGGAACCGATCCTGTAGAGGGAGCTGTCTTAGCTCAGGTTATACTGGAAAAACTGGCGGACAAACAGGCTTTTTCTACAATTACAACACACTACGGGGAACTTAAAGCTCTAGAGTATACAAACCCTTACTTTAAAAACGCTTCCGTTGAATTTAATACAGAAACTTTAAAACCCACATATAAATTATTAATAGGAATTCCGGGGTTGAGCAACGCAATCTCGATTTCTGCAAATCTTGGACTTGACACCGAGCTTGTTGAAAAAGCCAAAAACATTGTTGTTTCAACAAAAGATCCGTCAATACTTGTTGTTGAAAAACTTCAGGAAACGCAGGCAAAACTGGCACAAAACCTTGAAGAAGCAGAAAACCTCAAAGAAACATCCGAAAGCCTTAAAAAAGAATACGAAGAAACCCTTACTAACATTAAAAAAGATAAAAAGAAAACAGTAAAAGTTATTAAGGATAAATTTGACAGAGAACTTCTGGAAGTAAAAGCCGAAATTAAAGATATTCTTGATGAATTACGCCGTGAAAAATCAGAAAAAATAGCCAGACGGTCTTATGCAAGACTTGCACAAACAGAACAAAAGTTCAGAAGCAAACTGTCAGAACACGATGAAAAGCAGCATTATGACGAAATAATTTGGGAAAATATTAAATCAGGCGACAAACTTATCCTGAAAGAATTACACCAACCTGTAATCGTACTCTCGCTTCCCGATAAAAACGATAATGTTACTGTTCAGATGGGCAACTTTAAAACAAAAATTAAAAGCGATAAGCTAGCCCCTTACGACAAATCATACGAACGTAAGGAAAATGTTTACAGACCAAGCTCATTTGAAAGTTTTGAATTGAAGAAAACATCAGTGTCAAACACTCTGGACCTTAGAGGTTACAAAGTAGAAGATGCGTTAGACAGTTTGGAGTTTTACCTTGACAAAGCAAGCCTTGCAAACCTTGCAATGGTAACAGTAATTCACGGTCACGGAACAGGTGCGCTTAAATCAGCCGTAAGAGATTTTCTGTCAACTTCACCTTATGTTGCAAAATACAGACCCGGAGAAGACAGCGAGGGCGGCGACGGCGTGAGTATAGTTGATATTAATTGAAATAGTGATATAATAATCCCGTAAAGGAGAGAATTATGTCATTAGAAAACATCAGAAAAGAACACGAACTTGTGGATTTGTTCTGCAATCTTGCAGAAATACCTTCGCCATCACTTCACGAAGAAAATGTTGCACAATGGATAAAATCATACTGTGATAAAAACAATATAGAATGCAAATTTGATGATTATAACAATGTTTATATAAGTATTCCGGCTACGGATAAAACAAAACAGCCGCTGCTGCTTTCCGCACATATGGATGTTATCGGGGATGACAGCCCTGTTAAAACTTACCTTGATAAAGACGGAAATATTCACGCCGAAGGAAGAACTCTCGGCGCTGATGATAAGGCAGGCGTTGCAAATGCTCTGCTCTTTGCAAAAGAAATTGCAAACTCTGAAATTAAACACGGCGGTTTGGAATGTATGTTTACACGTGACGAAGAAAGCGGAATGTCAGGTATAAGACATGCAAACTTTAAAAATATTCAATCAAAATATATTCTGGTACTTGACAGTGACACGCTTGGACAATGCGAGGTTTCCGGCGCAAGCTATACATTAGCAAAAATCAAAGTACACAGCTTTAAAGGCGGTCATTCGGGAATAGATATCGGTGACAAAACAAGAGCAAATGCGGCAAAACTTATTGCTGATTTAATTTCAAATCTGCCGCAGGGAGTTTTCTATGAGGAAGACGGCACTGTTGTAACCTCTTGCAATTTAGGCGGAATTTCAGCAGGTGATATTAATGTTACCAATATTATTAATACTGATGCCGAAGTAAGTTATTCAATAAGAAGCTCAAGCCGTAAAAAAGAAGAAGAATTGAAATTAAAAATGGCTTTGACTGTCGATGAGTTTAATGAAAGACATAAAAATTTAGCAGATGCCGTAATTGAGTTCGAAGAACATCTTCCGCCGTTTGAAAAAGTTGACGATGAATATATTCCGATACTTTTTGAGGCTGCTGCAAGAAAGGCTGGAGTTGAACCCGATATAACATCTTTCCATGCAGGTGCGGAAACACATATTTATGCAAATGAAACAAATGCACATGATGAAAAATTCATACCGTATCTGGTTGGTCTTGCAACTGTGTGCAATATGCACTCCAAAAATGAATACCTTGATTACAAATCAATTCTTAAAGGCCATGAAATATTACAGGAATTTTTTAAGGCTTATAACGCTTAATAAAAAGTCCCGAAATTATCGGGACTTTTTATTTTTATGAAAATGCTTTAAATGATCTTTCTACGTTTTTATCAATTACACTCTTGACTGACTCATATTCTGTCTGTAATGCGGAGTGTTCTGTATCTAATTTTTTCAAGTCCTGATCGAACTTTTTATCTTCATTTTCGATTTCTCTCATCGCATTCTGGTATTTAACTTCAGCTCTTGCAATTGCAGCTTCGTCTTCCTGTGACGTAATGTCGCTTGCACTTGTATAAACAATTGATTTCCAATCGTAAGTTCCAATATTAGGATAAGTATCCGAACCGTTTTCTGAGAATGTTACCTGTTCAAGAGTAAGAATACCATGTTCAAGAGCAAATTGAAGCCACTCTGCATTGTTCATCAGATTTTCATCAAGCTCTTTGAAATAATTACCGCTTTTATCGCTTTTAGTTTCGTCAATACCGCCCATTCTATACCATAAGTTTTTATACCATTGATATTTAGAATCATTTTCATCCGGCACATATTGAGCAGGGATATTTTCAATATCCTTGATATATTCTTCTTTGCATTTTTCAACCTGTTTAAGCCAGGTTTTCATTGCATTCTTCCAATCATCTACAGCTGCTAAATATCTTTCCTCATTAAATTTTGAGTTCAAAGTAGTAGCCATATCTGTTTGGAATTGATCCAGGTACGGAAGCAAGTCATTATATGCAATACCTAAAGAACTTCTGTTTTCAACAACATAATAGAGGTCAATAACTTTTTCTTTAAATGTTTTTAAAGTCTTTTTACCATCAACAAATTTGTAGTTGCTTAAAAGTTTATCAAGTTCTGATGAGTCAATATTTGTAGTATCATTTTCATCATAACCTGCCATACATTCATTATCAGGATTACAAATATATTCAGAAACTTCTGCCATTCCAGGAGTTTGTCCGCTGCTGTTTATCGCAGAACCGTTAATTTCACCTTTTGTATTAATAGTTCCGTTTCCTGTTGTAGTTGTATAAGTTTGTCCCCACGAACTGTCAACATCACCTGATTCATTTAAGTCAGATTGTTTCAAGTCTAATAAGTGAGCAAGTACGTGGATATAACATCCTGCAGAACCTCCCTGAGCATTTTGATAACATTTTTTAGATGCCAAATCAAATTTCTGTGCCAGTTCGGTATTACCAGAAACATCTTTGAATTGTGAATCATCTTTATTAGGAAATTTAACATCGGGCAAATCCAGAAGTTTATTGATATAAGCACCAAAACTTCCTGTCAAAGCATCACTTCCGCCAAGTCCAACAATCGCCTCCAGACCGCCTGTTCCGTTGTTACCGTTTATAGCTGTATTCCACCCCGCAACAATAGAAGCAAACTGTCCGGCATCTTCTTCTGTTATATCAGCACTGTTTTTTGCCAGTATACCTTCAAGAGTGCCAATACCTGAAGTTGTTATTCCATTAATAGTGTTATTCCAAGTATATTTATATGCATTAGGCACACTGGTATCTGCCTCATAAGCATCAACATCAAATAACTCCTCAAATGAAGAACCGTAAATATCAGTTAATTTTTCTTCGAATTTAGGGTTATCAACTTTTTCAATGCCATAACTGTATAAAAATTCTGCCATTGAATTTGCTGCAACATATTTTTTAATATCAGAACCGCCTACCATAATCTGTCCTGAAGAATTTACCAGTGAATATTGATTTTTTAATTCGCTGAAAGTATAAATTGTACCTGCAGTCAATGATTCGGAAGTCTTAGCACCATTGGCATCATAAGTTGAAAACATTAACTGTTGAGAATCCAAAGCATCCATATACTCAGAACTTGCTTCTGATGATTTGGTTGCCAGTCGCAATTTTGAATTGGTTATTATTTGAGAGCGCAATTCATTATCGGTCAATCTGCCCGTAATACTTAGTAATCTCGCTTGTCCTGCTGACATTCCCATGTGTACATTTTTCCTTTCATAAAGGTTTACGGAATGTTTAACAGATTTCTTTAATAAAATTCAGATTTTTGTAACAATTTATTACAAAAAAAAGAACCGAACATAAAATCGGTTCTTTTTTCATTTTTGATTAGTTAACCTAAATTGCAACCGTTAAAGTTTCAAGCTTCAATTCAATAGGTTTTTCTTCTAACACTTCAACGTTAAGCTCTTTTGCATCCATAACTTTTACGGAAGGCTTTCCTACAACAGCATTTGGTTTTGCAGCTGTTACAGATTGAGTGTAATATTTTTTTCGTGCATTAACTACAGCCGGATCAGGATTTGTCTTTTGTCTGTTGACATCAGTCATAATCTTATTTACAAATCGTCTGGTTTCTCCATAAGGAGGAACGGCATTGTACTTTTTAACATTACCCGGACCTGCATTGTATGCTGCTAATGCAAGCTCTACAGAACCGAACATATTGTACATTTTTTTGTAATACATAATACCGCCTTTGATATTATCGTTCAAAGAATACGGATTTAATCCCATTCTTCTTGCAGTTGACGGCATCAATTGGAACACTCCTACTGCTCCGTGCGAGCTTCTCGCTTCATGTCTGAATCCTGATTCCGTGCGTGCAATACTCAGCGCAATTGCAGGATCCACCCCCATTTCAATAGCGTGTTTTACTATTGTTGCTTTTACAGAATTGACATCAGTTGCCTGAGCTTGTGCATGTGTAAACAACATACACATTAGTGTAAAAGTTAACAGTAATAATTTTCTCAAAATGTAATCCTCTATATTGTAAATTGAGATTCTTAAAAAGTTCCCTAACGACTTATTTTCCAACAAATCCAAAACTTTTAAGAATTATTTTATACCACCAGTATATTATAAAAAAAATAAATTTCAAGCCCCGCCCAAAAACACGCAAGGCGGATGTCGGCTTAACACCTGCAATATCAGCATTTTTAGTGTAATTGTAACAATTATAAAACAGGGAGATTTTTAATATGAATTAAGTATTTTTTTATTTTTTATGTTAAAATTCTTTTAGTAATTTATATAAAAATGAGAGGAAAAATATTATGGAAAACAAAAAATTAGCAACTATAGGTGTTTTCGGAGGTTCAGGATTTTACAAATTTCTTGACAATATTGAAGAAGTAAGAGTAGAAACACCTTACGGAATGCCAAGTGACAGCCTGTTTATCGGAACTGTCGGTGAACATAAAGTTGCTTTTATGCCAAGACATGGCAGAAACCATACTATTTTGCCTCATTTAATTAACTATAGAGCTAATGTTTGGGCTATGAAATCTGTGGGATGTGAAAGAGTTATTTCCCCATGTGCTGCCGGAAGCCTGCAAAAACACGTTAAACCGGGTGATTTTGTAGTTTGCGATCAGTTTGTAGACTGGACTGACGGAAGAAAATCAACTTTCTTTGAAGGACCGATTGTTACACACCCTTCTGCCGCTGAAACTTACTGCCCAGAACTTAGAAAACTTGCAATTAAAACAGGAAAAGACTTAGGTATTACAATCCATGAGCAAGGTACTGTTGTTGTAATTAACGGACCGAGATTTTCAACTAAAGCAGAATCTAAATTCTTTACTAATCAAGGTTGGGAAGTTATCAACATGACAGCATTCCCCGAAGCATATTTAGTAAAAGAAATGGACATGTGTCCGTTGAATATTTCTTTAATAACAGATTATGATGCAGGATTGGTAGGAGATGTTCCTCCTGTTTCTCACCACGAAGTTATAGAAGTGTTTAATTCTAACGTGGCTAATCTTAAAAATCTGTTATTCAATATGATTGAAAACATTCCTGCCGAAAGAAACATTTGTACTTGCGGCAATACTAAAAAATGTTCTCAATTATAATCGGGAGAAATTATGACAAATCATTTAATATTTGTGGTTAACAACCTTTTCCAAATTTATTTTTGGTTAATACTTGTCAGATGCTTACTCAGCTTTGTACCAAGCATTGACTGGTACAAGCAGCCTTTCGCCGCAATCAGAGATGTTACTGACATTTATCTGAATTTATTCAGAAATATTATACCTCCTATGGGAGGCTGGGATTTATCACCGATTGTCGCAATACTGGTCTTGCAGATTATTAACTACATAATTATTTATATATTACTTATGTTAAAATAAGAACTCAAACTTGTAAAAAAAGTTTTGTTAATATATAATTCGGGTTATGAAAATAGTAATTTATGGTGCAACGGAAATAGGATGCCTTCTGGCAACAGAATTTTTCGAAGACCACGATATAACAATAATTGACAAAGAGGAAAACAGAACAGATGAATTCAATAAGCTTGATATAAGCTTTGTTCTGGGTAATGCATCAAATATTGATGTCTTAAAAAATGCTGATATAAAAAATGCAGATGTTTTTATTGCATGTACGGGAATTGATGAGGCAAATATCGTTGCCTGTCTTGCAGCAAAAAAATATGGCGGCGTTAGAACCATATGTTTTGTAAGCAAAGAAGAATACAGAAAAACATTGAACTTTGAAAAAAGTCAGGACAGTTTCTGCGACTTTTTTATTGACTATATTATTTGGCCGGAAGAGTTGCTTACACAGGAAATTTTCCGTATTGTAACAGTTGCTCACGCTCTGGATGTTGAAAACTTTGCCGACGGAAGAGCAAGACTTCTGGAATACAAAGTTCAGCCCAACCTTTCCTTAATTGGGAAAAAAGTAAAAGACTGCGGATTTACAAATAATACGTTAATGGTTGGTTTGACTAGAGATTGCGAACTTTTTATTCCTAACGGCGATACTGAAATCCTTGAAGGCGACAAGCTTATATTTATGGGAACATCTCATTCTCTTGATATCTTAGCTGGAACATTTTTCCATGAAAAAGAAATTGTAAAATCTGCTGCAATTATTGGAGGCGGAAATGTCGGATTGATGCTTGCCAAAAATCTTGAAAAACTTAAAATTAAAACGAAAATCATTGAAAAAAACTACGAACGCTGTGAATATCTTGCGCAAGAATTGTCCAATACACTTGTAATCAACGGTGACGGAACAAATCTTAAACTTCTTGATGAAGAAGAAATAGGTTCAGCTGATGTTGTAATCAGCGTAACAAATAATGATGAAAAAAATCTTTTGTGCTCACTGCTTGCAAAACAGTTAGGTGTTAAACGTGTTATTGCCAGAGTTGCTAAAGTTTTAAATATTCCTTTGTTTGAAAAAGTCGGTATTGATATTGCGATTTCACCTAAAAATTCAGCGATTAATGAAGTAAGAAACGACTTACAGGAAAATGACGTTGATATTCTTGCAACTGTTGAGCAGGGACAGGGTGAAGTATTGGAAATTAACGTGCTTCCTGAATTCAATAATAAAAAAATAATGGAATTAAGCTTTCCTGCAAGAGCAATTATCGGAGTAATTCAGCGCAAAAACAATATTATAATCCCTAAAGGTGACACTGAAATAAAAACAGATGATATATTAATTATCTTTACAACAGCAGAAAGTGCTTCAAGAATTAAGGAATTTTTTAAGGTAAAGTGATATGCGTTTAAATTATCTTGCTAATGCATTAGGTTTGACAATGATTTATATAGGACTGGTAATTTTATCACCTGTAATTGTTGCCCTGTATTACCACGATTACGGCTCAATAATTCCTTTTGTTGCGGCAGGCTTAATATCAGCTTCAACAGGTTTTATTTTAAAAAAATCCGTTCCTAAAACAGACGATATTGAAAACCTTAATGATATTAAAAAAGCAGAAGCTTTATTTATAGTTGCAGTTTCCTGGGTAATTTTCGGGATAATTGCAGCAATTCCGTATCTATTTTACGGGCTTTCTCCCGTAAATTCTTTATTTGAATCAGTATCAGGCATAACAACAACAGGAGCAACCATTCTTACACACTTTAATTACCCTAAAGCATTTTTCTTCTGGCGTTCATTAACACAATGGCTCGGCGGATTGGGAATTATCGTATTGTTTATTGCAATTCTTCCCCAGTTTGCCGTTGCAGGCCGCCAAATGTTTTTTGCGGAAGCTCCCGGTCCCACGGAAGATAAATTCACTCCTCGTATAAGAAATACTGCATCAGCATTGTGGAAAGTTTATGCAGGATTGACTGTTTTGGAAGTACTTCTTTTGATTTGGGCAGGAATGC
>HF991469.1:22314-29761 GCA_000433095.1 Clostridium sp. CAG:967
CAGGAATGCCTGGATTTGATGCTGTATGTAATTCATTATCAACTCTTGCTGCTGGAGGTTTTTCTCCTAACCCGGAAAGTATAATGGGTTACCATTCAAACTATATTACCTGGATTATTCTGATTTTTATGTTCTTTGCCGGTGCAAGTTTCAACCTGCAATATAAAGTTATTATGCAAAAAAATCCGTTTTTGTTCTTGAAAAATGAGGAATTCAGGGTGTACTTTGCTCTTGTACTTTTAATGGGAACATTAATTACAATTTCATTAACATTAAACAACCATCATTCAATATTTGAAAATCTTACAAACGCATTCTTTCAGGTTATAAGCATAACCACATCAACAGGAAGCGCCAGCGTTGACTTTGAAAAATGGAATTATACATCAAAACTCTTTTTATTTATTGTTATGTTTATGGGTTCTTGTGCAAGTTCAGCAGGCGGCGGTATTAAAATGGCAAGGTGGCTTGTGGTTTTCAAATCAATGAAAAGTGAACTTTTAAGAATTCTGCACCCTAATGCAATAGTTAACATAAAAGTTGATAACAAAACAATTACTCCTGAAGTTGCAAGACAAATTGTTGTATTTGTATTTTTCTATTTTCTGATTTTTGGAGTAACGGCAATAATAATGTCTATATTGGAACAAAACAGTGCTATAGGTTTAACAAGTGCAATTACCGCTCTTGGCAATATAGGACCGGGAGTTGCAGTATCTACAGGTCCTATGGCAAATTTTGACAACATACATGAAGCATCTAAGTTAATTATGATTATGAATATGCTTGTCGGACGTTTAGAGTTAATTCCGTTTTTGGTATTCCTGCAAAAAGATTTTTGGTCTATCAAGGATAATTAAAAAAAATTCCTATTCATAAATGATTAAAATGAACAAAAAGCATGCTTTAATCGTTACTATATTGTAACGAGGATTTTATTTTGAAATTCAATATAAAAACTATAGCTGTCATCATAGGTTTGTGCTGCACAATCACATCCGTTAATGCAGTAGAGAGTATGAGTGTGGAAAAACACGCTGTACTCGGCATTAAGGATTGTATAACAATTGCACTGCAAAACAGTCCTAAAATAAAAAAAGCACGTTACAATTACGGTATAGCAAGGGGTAATGTAGGAATAGCAAAATCTGGATATTTTCCTACACTTGGTGTGGGAACCGGTTACAATATAACAGATACAAGCAGCACAAGAAATTCAACCAACAGCAATATATACTCTGCTGAAGCAAGTATAAACCAGTTAATCTGGAATTTCGGCAAAACAAATGCAAATATCAGAATGTATAATTTTGATAGAATTGCTGCTCTTTATGAATTTGAAAATACTGTTCTCGAAACAATTTTCGGAGTAAAAACAAATTACTTCGGTGTACTTGCCGCAAAAGCAACAATGGACGTTAACAGGGCTAATGTTCAAATTAACGAAAGAAACTACCAGAGGACAAAAGCTTATTTTGAAGAAGGTATAAAATCAAAGATTGATTTAGTCAACGCAGAGGTTTATTTAAGTGATTCTAAAGTTACGCTGGTTGAATCCGAAAAATCATACCAGAATGCACTTGTACAGTTAAACAACTCAATGTATGTTGCTTTTGCTCCTGAATATGAGATTGAAAGTACTGAAACATTTAATTTTCAAAACAATTATGCACCTGTAAGTCTTGAAAAAATTGATAAAAAAGAAGATTTGAGCATACCTCCCGAAGAGATCAGCAATGCTTTCCTAACATCGCAGGTAGAAAAAATTAACGTGCTTGATAACTATAAATTTGAGCCTTTTCCATATACATTTGAAGAATCCGTAAAGCTTGCCTACAAAAATCGCCCTGACTTAAAAGCTTATGATGCCACTTTGAATGCTATGAAAGAATCTTTAAAATATACAAAGCGTGAATATCTGCCCGAAATTTCGGCTAAAGCAGGTTATGGTTTCAGAGATACATACTCAACAAACTCATTTAATGTGGGTGTAAACCTATCAAGTTCTGTCAATATAAAAGGACAAAAACATAAAATTGATAATGCTAAAATTCAGGTACAACTCGCTGAAAACGAAATAGAACTTGCAAAACAGGATATCTATTTTGAAGTTCAAAACCTATATATAAATATGGTACAATTGGAAAAACAAATTCCGTTATTAGCGGTAAAAGTTAAACAAACTCTTGAAAACTTTGAACTTGCAGACGGAAGATATGCAGTAGGCTTAGGAGATTATATCGAGCTTCAGGATGCAAAAGTTAACTACAATAATGCACAGGTATCTTACGTACAGACAGTTTATAATTACAACGTAGCAAGAGCTAATTTAGAAAAAGCAATTGCGCTTCCGCAAAGCATAACAACTTCAATCGAGGATTAATGATGATAAAATTTGAAAATATTAAGAATTTAAAAGGCAAAAAAAGATATATTGCAGCCGCTGTCGCAATAGCAGCAGTTGCAACTGCAGGTATAATAGGTTTTGCAGGAAGCAAACAGGTAAAATATGAAACAAAAGATATTAAACGTTGCACAATTACCCAGTTTGTAGAAGCATCAGGTACCATAAATCCTGTAAACACCGTCAGTGTAGGTTCAACAGTATCAGGTCTGATTAAGGAAATCTATGTGGATTATAACGACGTTGTTAAAAAAGGTCAGATTTTAGCACAAATCGACCCTGCAAACTTTGAAGCAACAGTTCAACAAAATCAAGCCCAAATAAACAATGCTCAGGCTAACCTTGCTAAACTTCAGGCTATTACGGCTTATGACGAACAGCAATATAAACGTTACAAAAACCTTTATGCAAAAAACTTTGTAGCAAAAAGCGAACTTGATGAAAAATACAGCACATACAGGTCAGATCTTGCCCAAATCAATGCAGCCAGAGCACAGATTAATCAATATCAGGCTTCTCTTAAAACTGCTTTAACCAATCTTGGTTATACAAAAATTATTGCTCCTGTTGACGGAACCGTAATTTCCAGAGAAATCGACCTTGGCTCTCCGGTTGCAGCAAGCTTTCAGGCTCCCGAACTTTTCACAATAGCACAGGATTTAACTAATATGCAAATTGAGGTTAGTGTATCAGAAGCTGACATAGGAAAAGTCAGAGAAGGTCAGGAAGTCGTCTACACTCTTGACGGATACCCTGACAGCGAATTCAGAGGTAAAGTAACTCAGGTAAGACTTTCTCCTACAACTGTTTCTAACGTTGTAACTTATACTGTTATTGTTGATGTCAATAACGAAGATTTAAAACTAAAACCCGGTATGACCGCTAATGTTTCAATAATTACAAATAAAAGTGAAGATGTTCTATGCGTGCCTAATATGGCTTTAAAATTTACACCTGACATAAACGGTCCTAAATACAAAAATCAAGGAATATGGATTTTAGATAATAACAAACCTAAACGGGTTGATATTACAACAGGTGCAAACGACGACACATCTACGGAAATTATTACAGATGCCATTACAGAAGGAAACAAAGTTATCGTAAGCATTCTGAGCAAGCATTCCAAAAATGACGGCAAAAACAGCGGCAGAGCACCAATGCCGAGATTATAAGGAACAAAATGAGTTTAATCGAAGTTAAAGATGCAATAAAAACATATCAAACAGGTGATGACTGCTTTAATGCACTGAACTGCGTTTCACTTTCAGTAGAGCAGGGAGAGTTTGTTGCAATTATGGGAGCATCAGGTTCGGGTAAATCCACTTTTATGAATATGCTGGGAACTCTTGATAAACCTAATTCAGGAAGTTATCATCTTGACGGAATTGACATGCTGTCGCTTGATATAGATAATCTTGCAATGGTTAGAAATGAGAAAATGGGGTTTGTTTTTCAAGGATTTAACTTAATCTCAAGAACAACAGCACTGGAAAATGTTGAATTGCCTATGATTTATAAAGGTATACCCGAAGAAGAAAGAAAAGTCAGGGCTAAAGAAGTTTTAAAAATTGTAGGTCTTGAAAAAAGAGAAGACCATATGCCAAATCAAATGTCCGGCGGACAGCAGCAAAGAGTTGCAATAGCCCGTGCTATAGTAAACAATCCGCCATTGATTTTAGCCGATGAACCTACAGGTAATCTGGATACAAAAACAAGTATTGAAGTTATGGAGTTTTTTGTAAACCTTAACAAATCAATGAAGAAAACCATAGTACTTGTTACTCACGAGCCTGATATCGCACAGTATTGCAAACGGGTAGTGAAATTTAAAGACGGAAACATAATTTCAGATGAGCTTAATACTCATACAACAATTCCATACTAAAAGGTAAATATGATAGATTTCAAATCAACAGTAAAAATGGCGATAGTTTCGCTAAGAATAAATAAAATGCGTTCAATGCTTACAAGTCTCGGGATTATTATAGGCGTAAGCGCAGTAATCATAATGCTTGCAGTCGGTACAGGCGCCAGCGAAAAAGTAAAAAAAGATATGGAATCTATGGGAAGCAATATTCTTACAATCCGTTCAGCCTCGGCAAAATCAGGCGGCGTTAGAATGGGAATGGGAACACGTCCGACTTTAACTTTAAAAGATGCTGCAGCAATTGAAAAAAATGCAAGAGGAATTTCAGCAGTGGCTCCTGTAAGTTCCGAAGCAAAACAACTGATGTTCGGCAACCAAAACTGGTCAACTACGGTTTATGGGACAAACACTGAATATTTTTATGTAAAAAATTATGAGGTGGAATCAGGAAGAGGATTTGTGCCCGAAGATATTAAAAATTCAGCAAAAGTAACGGTCATCGGCTCAACTGTTGCAACCGAGCTTTTCGGCGATTTGGATCCTATCGGAAAAATCATGCGTGTAGGAAATGTTCCGTTCAAAGTAATAGGTACTCTTAAATCTAAAGGCAGCATGGGACCAATGGATCAGGATGATTTGATATTTATTCCGATTACAACAGCTCAGAAAAAAGTATTCGGTACAGATTTTCCGGGTACAGTTTCAATGATTGTTGTTAAAGGCTCTGATCCTGAAAATGTTACCGTAGCAGAGCAAGATATAGAAGAAATTTTAACAACTAGACATCATATCGGAAAAAATCAGGTTAAAGACTTTGAAATCAGAAATTCTGCCGAGTTTCAGGAAAAAATGAAATCAACAGTTCAAACATTTGCAATACTTCTTGCCTCAATTGCATCGGTATCGCTTCTTGTCGGAGGCATAGGAATTATGAATATTATGCTTGTTTCTGTAACCGAACGTACAAAAGAAATCGGAATAAGAATGGCAATTGGCGCAAAACCGTCTGATATAAGAATTCAATTTCTTATTGAATCTTTCCTGCTTTCAATGATAGGAGGATTTATAGGTGTTGTAACAGGTATTGCAGGCGCACAAATTGTACAGATATCAGGCGTAATGACTGTATCAGTATCACTGTTTTCAATTCTTTTGTCATTGGGATTTTCAGGTTTTATAGGAGTATCCTTCGGATACTACCCTGCTTACAAAGCATCGCTTCTTAATCCTATTGATGCATTGAGATACGAATAGCTAATACATCTTTTTAAAATAATCCTTATCACTAAGTGCACTTGCGGTACAAGCAATCCCATTAAAAGTGTCCTTTGAATTTTTCGAACAATATACACTCATATTTGTATAAGAAGTACCTTCAGCTCCCATCGGCAAAAGTTTACCCTTTGATGTAATTTCAAATGTAAACAAATCCCTGCCCCAAATATTAGGCTTTTTGTTTACACCATTTATATCAACAGTAATAAAAATTTTGCCACTGTAACCGTTATTCTCAATCAGTATCAAACTTCCATCAGGCAAAAGAATTTGACCGTCGTCAAAAATATCATTTTTTAATGAAGCTATACCGCTGTAAGTTTTATATCCCGCAAAAACTCTTAACGTAGAAGTGTCACCTTCTTCTTGTGTTCCTGAGAGTACCCCGGTACTACTTGATTGAGAAATTAATTTAAAATAATTTTTATAATTTTTAAAAAACTCTCTTGCATCATAATCAGCAGGATTAACATCACTACCTATATCAGCTTTCATCAAATCCAGAGCCTGCGAAATAACAGAATAATTCTTGTTTAAAGCTGATTGCAATTCCCGATTTTGAGAATTATTAATTAAAGAAGGCATAGTCAAAGCGGCAACAATACCGATAATGCCGAGCGTGACCAAAACTTCCGCCAAGGTAAACGCACTGCTACTGGAGCTTAAACGGTTGCCCCCCCCCCGAATAAATCAAATCTTTTCATAAATTGCTCCTTTCTATAATTTTTATAATTATGCAAAACCCATGTGGCAGGTCCAGCGGCTACGCTGGTTCCTCATTTCTATATATTTTATTATAAACGATTTTCATATTTTTTTCAACTTATAAAGCTTCCAGTGCAGCTATTTTCATATCTTTCCAGTCCGGCGTATGTCCGAACCAGATTTCCTGTGCTGCAACAGCCTGATAAACCAGCATGTCAAGACCTGTAATCGTTCTTAAGTTTAATTTTTCTGCTGCTTTTATTAAGACTGTTTTCTTCGGGTTATAAATCACATCATAAACAACTGCATCTTTATTTAATGTTTCTAATGCATATTGTTCAACAGGCATCATATCTCCGGCTTTCCCAAGCATTCCTATCGGAGTTGTATTAACAAGCATAGCATATTCTCCAAGATGCCTTATATTCTCAATTTGATAAACATTAAACGTAATTGCAGGGAATTGACGTCTTACATAATTCATCAAATCAATAGAGTTTGGAATATTTCTTGTGAAAAATGCTATCTCGGAAACACCGCATTCTGTCAATGCAACACAGGCAGCATGGGCAGCTCCGCCTGTACCCAGTATAGCAACTTTTTTGCCTCTTAAATCTATGTCATCCGGTATTGCACGTCTAAAACCCGTTACATCCGTATTATAAGCCTTTAATGTTTTATCTGCCTCGATTTTTACCGTATTAACAGCACGGGCAAGATCTGCATATTTATCAACTTCATTCACAAACAAAGAAATAGGAAGTTTTAAAGGTATAGTAACATTAAAACCTGTATAATTATTTGATTTTAAAAATTTTATTCTGTCAACCAAATCATCAGGAGGAGTTTCCAAAAGTTCATAAGTTGCATTAATACCGAGGCTCTTAAATCCTGCCTGATGAATAACAGGAGAAAGAGAATGTCCTAAAGGATAGCCGATAAGAGCAAATTTATTTTCTCTCGTATCTTTTATTTCAACTCTTGTAGACTGCTGTATAGGCATACTGCTGTAACCTTTATTTTCCTGCATTCTTGACGGACCGAAAACATAAGAAGGCACTTCTGTCTTAACCGTTTCAGGCTGCATACCCGAATATGGCTGATTTTCAAGATGTTCTTGAATAGTATGCTGAATATATTGCGGTTCCGATATCTGTTGTTCCTGCAGAACAGGTTTTTCTTCTACAGGCGCA
>HF991469.1:29776-93531 GCA_000433095.1 Clostridium sp. CAG:967
AGGTTTTTCTTCTACAGGCGCAGACGTAACGGGAGAAGCACCTTGAGCTTTCAATTCTTCTACAGAAATGCCTAATTTTTTAGCTTTCTTTGCCAAATATCTTTCATACAACTCAGGGTTCATTTTTTCCTCCTTTTATCAGCTGTCTGAATTATCAGCTTCTTCTTCTACCTCTCTTTTATAACCGCATTTCATATTAGAACAAGAAATTACAGTACCTTTTTTCAAAATCTTTTTAACAAGCAATGACTTGCACTCGGGACATTCTTCACCTGTCGGTTCATTCCACAATGTGAAATCGCAGTCGGGATATTTGTCACATCCGTAAAATACTGTTCCACGTTTTGATTTTCTTTCAACAATCATACCTTCACCGCATTTAGGACATTTCACACCTGTTGATTTGCGATACGGTTTTCTGTGCCTGCATTCTTCATTAGTGCATTCCATATATTTTCCGTAAGGACCTGTTTTAAACACCATATCTGAACCGCATTTTTCGCATTTTTCTTCGCAAACTTCCTGAGAATTTTCCTGTTCTTCGCTTGTTTCTTCCGATAATGCGTTCAAAGACATCATTGTTTTACAATCAGGATAGCCGGAACAACCTAAAAATTGTGTTCCAAACTTGCTTGTACGCAACACCATAGGCTTGCCGCAATTCGGGCATTTTATTTTACTTTCAATTCTTACACGTTCACCTGTCTGGAGTGCTTTATTAACTTCTTCGATAAACGGTGTATAAAATTCCTGCAATACGTCATTCCATATTGCTTTTTTTTCGGCAATTTTATCTAATTTTGTTTCCATTCCGGCAGTGAACTTATAATCCATAATATCCGCAAACTGGGAAACAAGCTGCTTAGAAACAGTTCTTCCTAAAAGTGTCGGATGAAGCGCCTTTTCTTTTTTCTCCACATACTTACGTGTCTGAATTACAGTAATAATAGTTGCATAAGTAGACGGACGACCTATACCGTGTTCTTCCAGAGCTTTAACGAGAGAAGCTTCATTATACCTCGGCGGCGGCTGAGTGAAGTGCTGTTTAGGATTAACTTTTTGACAGTTAACCTTGTCGCCTTTTTCTAAATCAGGTATTTTTGCATCAGCTTCTTTTTCTTCATCTTCCGCATCGTTGTACAATTTTAAGAAACCGTCAAACGTAACTTTGCTTGTACCTGCTTTTAATGTATAGTCGCCTGCTTTAATCTCCATTGATTTGTTTGCAATTTCAGCATTAGACATTTGAGAAGCCATAAACTTGTTCCAGATAAGTTTATACAATTTATACTGATCATTATCCAAATACTGCTTAATGCTTTCAGGCGTTCTTTCTGGATAAGACGGTCTGATAGCTTCGTGGGCATCCTGAACATTTTGTTTGCCTTTAGTATAAATATTAGGAGTTTCGGGGTAATATTTCTCTCCGAAATTACCTAAAATATAATCTTTTGCCATTGCCTGCGCATCGTCGGAAACACGGACACTGTCTGTTCTCATATAGGTAATCAAACCTACAGGAGTACCGTCAATTTCCATACCTTCATAAAGTTTTTGAGCAACCTGCATTGTTTTTTGCACTCCGAAACCGAGTTTTGAACTTGCAGCCCTTTGTAAAGTTGAAGTTATAAAAGGAGCTGTAGGCTTGCGCTTAATTGTTTTTTTAGTAACCTTTGCAACTTCAAATTCTCTTGAAGGTTCTTTCAAATAGTCAACTATTTTTTGAGCTTCTTCCTGATTTTTAATACTTTTTTCAATTGCTTTATCTTTATATTTAGAAAGTTCTGCTTCAAAAACTTTGCCGTCTTTTTCCAGTTCTGCATGAATAGACCAGTATTCCTGCGGCACAAATGCTTCAATTTCTTCTTCTCTTTCGCAAATCATTCGAAGCGCAACAGACTGAACCCGTCCTGCTGAAAGGTTTCTGTTCCCGATTTGTTTCCATAATACAGGACTTAATTTATAACCTACAAGCTTATCCAAAATCTGTCTGGTCTGCTGTGCCTGCACCATATCCATATCAATTCCACGTGGATTATCAACAGAATATTTAACTGCTTTCGGGGTAATTTCGTTAAACACAATCCTTAAAATTTTATCATCAGGCACTTTTAAAATTTGGCGAACATGCCATGCTATAGCTTCTCCCTCACGGTCAGGGTCGGATGCAAGGTAGATTTTATCTGCTTTTTTTGCCATATCGTTCAATTTTTTAACAACAGCCTGTTTACCGGGGATAACCTCAAATTTAGGCTCAAAGTGATTTTCTATATCAAAGCCCAAATTTTGTGTTGCAGGATCTTTTGCAGGAAGATTTCTTACATGCCCGAAACTTGCCTCAATTTGAAAACTGTCACCCAAAATCTTTCTGATTGTTTTAGATTTAGCAGGCGACTCAACTATAACTAATGACTTTTCTTTCTTTTTTTCAGTCGTTTTTGCTGCCATTTATACTACTCTCTTATACCTGTCCCCGTCGACTTGTTTAATTATGCCTTTAAGCTCCATCGTTGTCAAGTACATTAGCAAATTATCTATACTTAATTTAGTAAAAGCTTGGAGTTCGTCAACACATTTATCTTCAATTTTAAGTGCATCATAAATACACTGTTCATCCTCACTCATTTCAGGGAGATTAAACAAAGACTGCTGTTCAATTTTCACTTCCCAGCCGAGAGCTTCAAGAACATCTCCGGCACAGGTAACAAGCGTTGCACCGTTTTTCAAAAGTTTATAAATACCTTCGGTATTCGGATTTGTAATTAGTCCCGGTATACACATTAATTCACGTCCCTGTTCCAGAGTAAGGTTTGAAGTAATCAAAGCGCCGCTTTTTAAAGAAGCTTCTGCAACAAGAGTGCCGTATGAAAGACCTGATACAATTCGGTTTCTTTGCGGAAATCTGAATTTTAACGGTTCAAATGTCGGATAATATTCTGAAATTACAGCTCCGTTACCGTTTTCAATACGTCTGTACAAGTCCTTGTTTGCAGCTGGGTATGTAAAATCAAAGCCGCTTGCAATTACGCCGATTGTTTTTAAATTATTTTCCAGAGCCGAAACATGTGCTGTGGTATCAATTCCGGTTGCCAAACCCGACACAATACAAATATCAGTATTTTGAAGCTCGGAAATAATTTTGGCAAGCGCATCTTTTGCATAAGTACTCGCACGTCTTGAACCTACAACCGCCAAAGTTTTTTCAAGATTACAGTCAAACAAATCACCTTTATAATAAAGAACCGAAGGCGGATTATCAATGTTTCGGAGCATCACAGGATAATTTTTATCACCGAATGTCAGATATTTAATTCCACGTTTTTCAACTTCTTCTACTGCTTTATCAGGATTAACCTTATCACGCATTCTGAAAAAGTTTTCAGCCTTTCTTACACTCAAACCGTCAATAGCAGACAAATCACTTGCATTAAATGCAGTTTCTATATCTCCAAAATAATTGTACAGTCTTTGTATAAAAGAACTGTCTATTTCTTCTATTGATGAAAGAGCTACCCAGTATTTATTTTTCATTATTCTTTTTCTTAATTCTTTCGATTAGTTCTCTGATTTTTTCTGCCTCTTCCGGCGGAACATCCATGTTGCTGTAATCCTCGAAGTATTCAACGGCATCCTCGTAATCCCCTCTTGCTAAAAACAAGATTGCAGCTTTTTTATAGGCAGGAATAAAGTTTTCATTTCTTGCTATAGCTTTCAGGTAATTTGAAAGAGCTTTATCAATTTCATTATTCGCTTCATAAGCCTGACCGAGATAATAATAAATCCATTCATTATCAGGCTTGAATTCAAGAACATTTTCAAAATTTTCTATAGCACTGTCATAATTTCCGAGCTCAAAGTGAACTTTTCCCAAATCATAATATACATCATAATTTTCAGGCTGCTGTTCAAGAATATGTTCAAGTTCATCTATAGCCAAATCCAATCTTGCATCTTCCATATAAAATCTTGCAAGGTAATGTCTTAAAACCAGATTATCAGGTATTACGCCAAGACCTCTTGATATAAGCTCAATGCCTTTACCCATTTCCTTTTGGCGGTAATATATATCAGAAAGGTTTATATAAATCTGCACTAAAGACGGATTTAATTCTTCAGCCCTTAGATAATTTTTTTCGGCTTTTTCAAAATCACCTAAATTTGCATAACACAATGCAATATTATTGTAAACTTCTGCATTATCCGGACAATTTTCCAAAACAGAACTGAAAATATCAATTGCTTTTTGGTAATCTCCCTTATTATATAATTCAATCGCTTTATCTACTTTTTCTTTTTCACTCATAATTACAGTCCTAACCCTATTCCGCCGCTTTCGTTCTCGCCGTTATCGCCTGAGCCTATATTTTTAATTACTGTTCTTGTATTACCGTCAGCATGGAAGTCTTTCGGGTTCATAGTCATTTTAATTTTATCGGCATATATTGTTCTTACACCCTGAGTTATGCTTGAACGACCGGTAAAGTATATTTCATTAGGCTTACCGAGTTTATTTGGATAAACACTTATTTTCGGTCCTACGGCATAGTAATCCTGATACCAAACTCTTACATTACCGGATGCATTAAATATATTCTTGTCTTGAATATATTCCTGACGATTAGATTTCAAAACAAGTTTTGTCCCGTCTTCCATTATAACATTAGAAGTAGTATTTCCTGTAGCGGTTAAAACTTTTGAAGATGCGCTGTAGAAGAAGTTGTCCGCAAAAGAATCATTACTTTGCTGTTTAATTCTTGCATTACCGATAAGTTCGATATCTTTTAAGTCACCGTTTTTGTCTGTTCTGACTTTTGCTCTGTCCGAAAATGTTTCCAATTCCTTATACAAAATAGTAACAGCACCGTCAGCAGTCATAACACCTGTTTGCGTATTGTACTCCTGTTCATCTGCATTTATTACAACAACAGGAGTTTTGCCGTCAAAAACAATTGACTGTGTATCACCCTGTGCTTTTACTATTTTAGTGATAAGAGATAGTTTCAAAATATTAGCTTTTACTTCTCTCTTTTTATTTTTCTTAACTTCATAAGCATATGGTTTGTCATAGAAAGTTGCCGTATCAAGCTTTTGGTTTTCATCGAGGCTTACATCGGCAGAATCGCCGACTACTTTTAAATCATCAACAGAAACTTTAACATCGCCATCAAATTTAATTTTATTTTCTTTCTCTTCGTAACTTTGAGTTTTAGATTCAATAACCAAATCAGAGGCTTGAACTACAAGCCCGAAAGTTAATAAAGTTATCATTAAAGCTATAAAAATCTTCTTCACTTTTTCTCCTTGTTATCGTAAATTTTTGAAACAGCATTTCCAATAATCTTAAAGTTGTCATAATCAGGACTGATTTCAACTTTTTTAGCAGTAGCTAAAAAATCTTTATCACGTGTAATTCTGATATTCCCTTCAGCAATAACGGGTTTATCTGTTCCGGACCATTCAAGTCTGTTTGCTCTGAGCGTAGTAAAATCTTTAAGAACAATGAATGTATCATCGTATAAAATAATTTGACCTTTTTTTTCATTATAAGTTCCTCTTGATGATTCAAAACTCATTGAAACTTCGTTCTTGTCATCATAAAAGTTGCCTATAACGTTATTGAGCATGGCTACACCGTTCTTACTGTCATAATTACCAGTTTCACCGTAAATTTCCCAATATTTCTTTTCATCTTTTGTTTCGGTCAGAATTATACCTTGCATTAAGGCTTCCTGTCTGTCCTGATCGGTTTGAAGCTGGCTTCTGTTAAAGTTATGGGTAATAACTCCGGCAGAAATAAAAGCCCATACCAAAACTCCGACTATTACGGCAAGAGCACCGATATATGCTTTCTGTTTCTTACTTAGATTCTGTAGTCTGCTCTTAAAGTCCATATTTAAGATATTAACATGAAAAAGTTTGATAAAGTAAAAAGTTTAACTTATATGAATTTACCATGGATAATCGGCAGGCATTTGCCACCCGTTTTCAAATATCAGACAAGTACAGTTATGCCCACTACCTTTACAGTAGTTTACATCTCCGCATTCGTGTTCTATAGGCTTACAAACTCCGAAATTATCACACCTTTGACTACCTGTCTTATATTTAGGAAGAACTTTGGTATAAGACTTTCCTGCATATATTTCAAAACTAAAAACATCTTTTCCTGCTACATTTGGTTTTTGCGATCCGTTTATATCTACAATCATATAATAACAATGATAGTTGGTAAAACAAGAAGTCTGATGATAATCAAAACCGAATAAAAAACCATCATTAGTCATAAAAAAAATATCCGAAGTTACACCCAAAAACGACGTACCTTCCATAGTTTTAAATATCTTCTTTCCATCTTTATAACCAAGAATATAACGTAGATAGTCATCAGTAACTAACCCACCAACTTTTTTGCCATAAGTTGCAGAGTCGCTAAGTACATTAAAATATGGTTTTATGTATGTATTAAACATATAGAAAGCTTTATCATAGGCACTGCCAGTACTCGGAGCCAAATCGTTCCAATCGTACATACTACCGTTATCTTCTTCTGCTTTCTGTACAAATTGACTGATAACTGTATATGCTTTTTTTAATTTATTAACAGCTACATGCTTTTGATAATTTGCTATTAAAGCCGGCATAGTTAATGCAGCTACTACACCAATGATGCCGAGAGTGACCAAAACTTCCGCCAAGGTAAACGCACTAAAACGATTATCTTCTAACGTGGCTACGCACGTAGTGCCCTCTGCAAGCGTGAAACCATTACTATAGGAGCTTAAACGGTTGCCCCCCCCCCGAAATTGATAAATCTTCTCATTAAGTGCTCCTTTCTTTATTAAGATTATAACAAATTATTCACACATTTTCAATAAATAACTTAATATTTCACACATTTTTGAATAGTTTGTTTTATAATTTTTTTAGTTATTAGGGATAGACTGAATAGGGAAAGAGGTATTTATGGCATTAAGATACGATGCAGGTGAAGTTATAACGGCAATGGTTACACCGTTTAATGCAAAAAGAGAAATTGATTATGATAAAGCTGAAGCTCTTGCAAAATATTTAATCTCTCATGGCAGCGATGCCGTTTTGGTTGCAGGTACTACCGGTGAAGGTCCGACTTTAACTCATGAAGAAGAATTTGAATTACTAAGTACTGTCAAAAGAGCTGTTGCTAATAAAGCAAAAGTTATTATGAATGCCGGTTCAAATTCTACAGAAACTGCTGTTATGGCTGCAAAATGGGCGCAAAAAGAAGACGTTGATGCCATTCTTTCTGTTGTTCCTTATTACAACAAACCTTCTCAAAAAGGTATGATTGAACATTTTTCAGCTATTGCACAAAGTACTGATTTGCCGATTATTCTTTATAATATTCCCGGCAGAACTGGCGTAAACATGCTTCCCGAAACTATTGCAACACTTGCAGAAAAATATCAGAATATCGTAGCCGTTAAACAAAGTTTTGGCGATATGGATATGATTACGGAAATGAAATTGTGCTGTCCAGCTGATTTTTCAGTTTATTCAGGTGATGACAGTCTGACACTCCCTATGATGTCATTGGGCGCAAGAGGAGTTGTGTCTGTAGCTTCCCATATTTTCGGCTCAGAAATGAAGTCTATGATTAGAAACTACAAAACAGGTGAATTTTTGGCGGCAGTTAATATGCATAAAAAATTATATCCTGCTTTCAGAAAACTGTTTATGGCTCCAAACCCTGTTCCTGTTAAAGCAGCACTTGCTCACAGAGGTGTAATAGAAGACTATGTAAGACGTCCTCTGGTTGAACTTTCAGAAATTGAGAAAAAAGATCTGTTTATGGTTCTGGATGCAATTAATGATGATTAGCCCGATCAGACTATAACAAATTTCTGATATTTATTGAAATAATAAAGATAAGTAAAAAGAGAATGGTAAAAAACGGGAGCGTAAGCGACTGACAAAAATATAAAAGATCCTGACTAAAATCGTCAGAAAGGGTAAAAAAATGAAAAACAAAATTTTAATGTTCTGGTTTATTATAGCTATTGTGATTGTATCTTCAATCATAATATTCATTAAACCAACCAAATTAGGACTTGATCTTGTAGGCGGTTCAAGATTAATTCTTGAGGCTGAAACTACCGACAGTATTGCAAAAATTACTCCGGAAGTTATGAACAGACTACAGTTTGCCATTGAACAGCGTGTTAACAAACTCGGTGTATCTGAAACAGTTGTTCAACAGGTAGGCGACAAAAGATTATTAATTGAAATTCCAAGCGTTACAGACCTTAAAGAAGCTAAAGCTTTTATAGGTGAAACAGCACAATTGGAATTCAAAAAAGAAGGTAAAGCAGCTGACGGTTCACCTATCTGGGTTTCAACAGGTTTGACCGGACAAGATTTATCAAAATCTACATTAAGCACAGATTCTACAGGTCAATGGGTTGTATCTCTTGAATTCAATTCAGCAGGTGCAAAAAAATTCGCAGACCTTACTAAAGCTCTTGTAGGTCAGCAAATGGCAATCTTCTTTGACGGAGAACTTCAATCCGCACCAAGAGTAAATGAAGCAATCTACGGCGGTAAGGCACAAATTTCAGGCGGTGAAAGCGGATTTGCTTACGATGAAGCCGAAAGAATGGTTAACCTGTTAAATGCAGGTGCATTACCTGTTCCGGCGAAAGTGGTTGAAGAAAACACAGTCGGACCTACACTTGGCGCAGACAGTATTGCAAAATCACAAAAAGCAGGTATCATTGGTCTTTCAGCTGTAATGCTGTTTATGATAGTATTCTATCACGTACCGGGCTTAATTGCTGATATTGCATTGATAATATACAGTTTAATTCTTTTTGCTTTGTTCAAGACAATCCCTGTAACATTAACTCTTGCAGGTATTGCAGGCTTTATCCTTTCAATAGGTATGGCAGTTGATGCTAACATCCTGATTTTTGAAAGAACTAAAGAAGAATTAAGAGCCGGAAGAAATTTATTTACTGCTATTAATTCAGGTTTTGACAGAGCATTTACAAGTATTTTCGATTCAAATATGACTACAATTATAACCTGTACAATTCTTTATCTTTTAGGAACAAGCGTTGTTAAAGGTTTTGCTTTAACATTGGCAATAGGTGTTATTGTATCAATGTTTACGGCAATCACAGTTACTAAAAACTTCATGCACTTGATTTTCGGTACCGGTGAATTGAAACATCCGGCTCTGTTCGGTTTGAGAAAAGACGAAATAGGACAGAGTTATGAAGCAACCGAAACCAAAAGAGAGAAAGCACGTTTTGGTATATTGGATTAATCGTCAGAAAGGATAAAAAAGGTAAAAAAATGATAAATACAGGAAGAAAACATTTAGTTCATATCGTTAAATACAGATGGTGGTGGATGCTTTTAACTACAATTCTTATTGTACCGGGTATCATTGCTATGATTTATTCATCAGTAACTTACTCTAACCACGCACCGTTAAAAGTCGGAATTGATTATACAGGCGGAACAATTCTTCAATACGGGCTGGAACAAAAGCTTGAAAACAGTGACGTTACAAAAACCAGAAACGCATTGGAAAATATCGGAATTGAAAATCCTTATATTCAAATTCTTAACGTAAATAATTCACAGCAAAAAAATACAAAATCAAATATTAATTCAATTATATCAATCAGAACAAAATTTATTGATAAAGGTTCTAATGATGCTGATAAGATTACGGCTGAACTGTCAAAAGACTATCAGAACCCTGAATTAATTTCAGTCAGCTCTGTTGGTCCTACAATGGGTAAAGAATTGTTTAAAAATTCACTTATAGCAATTACTTTAGCATTTTTAGGAATTGTTGCTTACTTATCATTCAGATTTAGATTTGATTATGCTCTTGCTGCAATTTTGGGTGTATTGCACGATGTATTGTTTGTTGTGGGTATATTCTCAATTCTCGGACTTGTTTATAATGTTCAGATTGACGGATTGTTTATTACGGCAATATTAACGGTTATAGGTTTCTCTGTTCACGATACAATCGTTGTATTTGACAGAATTAGAGAAAACTTAAGATATTACTCTAAGAAAATGTCATTCGGAGAAATTGTTGATGCATCTGTAAACCAAACATTAACAAGAAGTATCAATACATCATTAACAACATTGATTACATTACTTGCTTTGTATTTCTTTGGCGGAGTTACAACAAGAGATTTCGTTCTTTGTATGATACTTGGTATTGCAATCGGTACTTATTCAAGTATCTTCTTCTGCAGTATGCTTGTTGATTTCTGGAATGATCAAAAACAAACAGCATAAAATAAAAAAAAGACCTCTTATTTAAGAGGTCTTTTTTTATAAAACTTCTTTTATAGCTTCAACCATGCCCGTTTCATCTGCAATATTTTTTCCTGCAATGTCAAAAGCTGTTCCATGTCCCGGAGAAGTTCTGATAATATCAAGACCTATTGTCATATTAACGGTTTTGTCGCCCGCAACTGTTTTTATAGGAATTAATCCTTGATCATGGTAATTTGCAATACAACAATCGTATTCTGCTGCTTTAATAAATAAAGTATCAGCAGGAAGCGGATTTGTTATATTAATTCCTTTAGTACGTAATTCTTCAACAGCAGGAATTAGAATATCTTTTTCTTCATGTCCTAAAATACCATCCTCGCCTGAATGAGGATTAAATCCGCACAACGCAAATTTCGGTTCTTTTATTCCGAGATGCGAAGCAAAAAAGTCTTTCAAATTAGAAATTTTTTCAACAACCATTTCTTTAGTAATAATAATATCTTTTAAAGCAACATGTCTTGTTAAAAGCAGCACTCTGAATTTACCTGCAACAAAAAGCATTTCCGCAAGCTGATTATCATGTGCCAGATATTTCTGTAATATTTCTGTCTGACCGTTAAATTTATGTCCTGCCAGATATAAAGAATTCTTTGCTACAGGAGCTGTAACAATAGCTTTTGCATTGATTTCGCAAGCTTTTTTCACTGACAAAAAAGAAAACTCTCCCGCCTCTTTTGTAACTTTTCCGGGTTCAATTTCAACTTTATAAGGTATTTCAATAATTTCATAATTACGGTTAAGTCTGCCGTAAAAATCAATTATTTTTTTATTAGAAATTAAAACAATTTTATCATCAGGCAAATCCAGTTTATTCAAAGCTTTAATTGTGATTTCGGCACCAATACCGTTAGGATCGCCTGTCGTAACCGCAATTTTAGACATCCTGTAACCCGCCATGAGTTTCAAAGTATTTTAAAATATCAATTAAAGTATTTGCTCCGCCCAGATTACCTGATTTAGTAACTATCCATTGAGCATTATGATCTAAAGTTAACGCAATTGCAGGAGCAACCTCATCAATCAGCTGCAGCTGGTAAGCCCCGATTGCACTACAGCATTTATAAGAAGTTTCACCGCCGAGAGTTATTAAAATCACCTCTCTTTTTTCCGTAACCCGTTTTGTCAGCTCAGCAAGGAAATCAGTAATAACACATGCAAGACTTGCTTTAGTAAGTTCGGCATTTAAAGAGTCCTCTGAAAAGCCGTCGAAATTTCTTATTAAATGAGCCGTATGAACTACCACAGTATTATCAAAATTAAGATTAGAAACCACCCTGTCTACAAGTTCATCGCTGACACCTTCCAGAACGGTTTTTAAATCAAGACTGATTGAAAGGATATTATCGTATTCATCACTTTTTTCAAGTTTTTCAACCTGATTTGCAGTAATCTGTGTCGCACTTCCCGAAATAATAAGTTTTGGCAGCCTCGGGAAAGTTTTGATTATATGCTGGCTGTCTAAATCTGCAAACCAGTATTCACTCAATGCTTGAGCAAAAGCAGCTGTTCCTGCCGGCAGAATTTTATTTTCGGATTTTTTAATAGCGAGCGCAATCTGCTCAATATCAACTATTGAAACAGCATCCGCAACAATAATCTTTTTACCTTCGTTAACAAGTTCGTTAATTTTTTGTAAAATCGGACCTGCACCCTTCATAATGGTTTTCAATTCAATTTGACCGATAAGATTTTGATATTCCGGTAAAAGCTGTGACTTCAAAAGTGTCGGTAAATGAGATTCAAAAATAGGAGAATGAGGATCTCTCGCCATTTCTGTTCTTTCAATAGGAACACCTCTTAAAAGATGATAACCGCCCACCGTAGTTCTGGACTCCGACGGGAATGCCGGAACAATAACAGATGCATCCCACTCTAAAACAGCAAGCATCCCCAGAACTTCAACAGCAATGTTACCACGTATTGTAGAATCAATCTTTTTATAGAAAAAATCAGGATTAATTTTATCGACAAACATCTTTGTCGCTTTAACAACTTTTTCATACGCAATTTCAGGTTCAACATTCCTTGATTCAGTTGAAATCGCCCAGGTTTGAGTACCCCTGACATTTAACGGCTCAACCTCGTCGGATAAAAGAATTTGCGTATTTGCACCTTTAAGATGAAATTGCAGCGCTGTGTCGTTTGCACCTGTTAAGTCATCTGCAATAATTCCTACAATATTAGAATTTATAATCATATTTGTTCAATATCTCTTTTAGAGCCAAGCAGTCTTATATTATTGGCAATAATAAGGAAGTTTTCTCTTTCATTGCCTGTAGCTTTATCAGTCCATTTGTTTTGACCTATTCTGCCGTCAATTACTACCTGAACACCTTTTTTAACATATTCGCCTGCAAATTCAGCAAGTTTATCCCACACGTCAATATTAAACCAGTCAGTAACTTCTGATTTTGTTTTTGAATCCCAACGGTTTACTGCTATAGAAAAATTAGCTTTAACTTTACCTGATTCAAAATATTTAATTTCAGCATCACGTCCTACTCTGCCTACTAATACTGCTGTATTCATCAATTACCTCTTTCTTTTCTCCTCTATGGAGTTTCAATATAATGACATTTTACAACAAACAGTTTCATTCTTTCAAAAAAGTGTAACTTTTTGTAACGCCTTAACCAAAACCCAAGCAAAAATAATCTTTATGCGTTTTAATTAAATTGATAATTTTATAAAATTAAGGGGAATGTCATGCCTGTAAACGCAATTTCACAATCAGATAACAGAAGACAAAACAATATAATGGCTGCATCTGCTGCTATAATAGCAGGTACAGGAGGTGCCGCAGCCGGATATAATCTTGCCCCACGTGAAGTAAAAAGCATTGATGAACTGCTTACATGCAAGGCAGATGTTTTCTGCAAAACCCTTGATAATATGGAAAAAGCTAAAACTCCTCAAGCATATCAGCAAGTTTGGACTATAGGACCTGCCAGAACTGCAATGGATTCTGTCGAAATCAGATTAAACAGTGCTTTTCCGGGGGATAAAATATCTGTAAAAGATTTCAAAAAACAACTTGCGCAAAAAGAAAAAACTATCAAACAGTCAGGCAAAAAAATTGATGCATTTATGGCTGAAATAATAAAGAAAAAAGGGACAAACATGTCTTTAGAAGAATACTTTAATGCCATTCAGAAAAAAGGAATACTTCCAGAAGATCTGATTAATCTTGTAAAAGAAGACATTATAAACATCATAGGTGAAGAAGGTTTAAAAGCTCCAAACCCTATAAACGAACAAACTATTGAAATGTTCCAATCATCAAGAGAAATTGCTGACAGTATTACAAAACGTGAAATTAATATGTATAAAAACCTTTTAAAAGCTGAAAAAGACGGTGTAATACTGAAAAAAGATATGATTGAATATGCCCGAAAAGATATAAAACCTATAGTTAATGATATATTAAACGGCACAACATTTGAATCAATAAAAAAATATATTCCGAAAAAAGGTCAAACAAAATGGGCTGTAATAGGCGGTTCCGCAGCTGCTTTAATTGCAGGTCTGGGCGTTAAAATATTTGGCAGCAGAGCAGAATAAAAAACATTGACAAAACTCCCAAAAGTATTCATAATAAATTTGGTCAAGAATCTATTTATGGAGGTCTGAAAATGTTTACAAAAGAAGCTTTAAGAGTAGCCCCCCCCCCGCAAACGCAAGTGTGACAAGGGTTACATCTAACAAGGCATTTACACTTGCCGAAGTACTTGTTACATTAGGAATTATCGGCGTGGTTGCATCAATGACAATGCCAACACTTATGAACAATCAGCGCAAAGTCGTTTTGGAAAATCAATTAAAAAAACAATACAATGTCATGTCTCAAGCGCTTGATTTATGGAAACAGGAAACAGGGGTTATCGGTTTATACAAAATGTATGCCACATATAACGGGAGTGAATATGTTAATTCAAGCACGTTTAAGAGTGAGTATATGTCAAAATTAAAAGCATCCGGCACTATGGATTACAAAAAAGGACCGTTTAATTTTAACAAAACAAAAAAAATGAATTATGAAGGAAGAACCTGTACCCCTACTACACTTTTGCCGGACGGTTCGTCAATGTGCGTAAATATTTGGTCAAGTATGATTACGGTAACAACTGATATTAACGGTCCCAATAAAAACCCGAATGCATGGGGATATGACATATTTACATTTGTTATTGACAGCAGTTCCGAACAGCTTGTAGGTATGAAACCTACTAAAGCAGAACCGGATGCTGATTCTGCTTATCCCGAAGGAGACGGACTGCCTTGCTCTTTAACGGTAACAAGCGCAGGTAACGGTTTAGGATGTGCATATTATGCATTAACGAATGTATGCCCTAACGACAATACTAAAAAATATTGGGATTGCATTCCATAAAGTTAATATATACTTGTAATTAAAGCATGATAGTGGTATAACGTTGATTGTAGTTAGTTAGGGGGATCCACCCCGGGGGCAAATGTATATATAAGGGTTGTTATGTATAGAAAATTTGCCTGTAAAGGATAGAAAAGGATAGAAATGGAAAAAAACAATGAAACTCTTAGTATTCTAAGACACTCAACATCACACATCATGGCTCAAGCAGTTCAAAAACTGTTTCCGTCTGCAAAGTTAGCAATCGGACCGGCTATTGAAAACGGCTTTTATTACGATTTTGATTTAACCGACGGTTATGCATTCACTGAAGACGATTTGGCAAAAATCGAAGAAGAAATGAAAAACATTGTTAAACAAAATCTTACTTTTGAAAAATATGTTATTCCTGATGTGGATGCACAAATCGCAGAATTCAAAAAAGAAGGTGAAATCTACAAAGCAGAACTTTTAGAAGAACACAAAAACGACAATCCGACTTTATATATCACAAAAGATAAAGACGGTAATGCTTTATTTAACGACCTTTGTGCAGGACCTCACCTTCCAGGTACTTCATATATTAAAGCAAATGCTTTTAAGTTATTAAAGGTTGCAGGTGCATACTGGCGTGGAAATGCTCAAAATAAAATGCTCCAAAGAATTTATGCAACAGCATTCTGGACAAAAGAAGATTTGGCAGACTACCTGCACTTCCTTGAAGAAGCTGAGAAACGTGACCACAGAAAAATAGGTGCTAAACTTGACTTGTTCTCAACAAGAGATGAACTTGGCGGAGGTCTTGTATTGTGGCACCCTAATCTTGCTGTTGTAAGAGAAGAAATTGAAAATTACTGGAGAAGCGAACACAGAAAACGTGGATATGTAATTGTAAACACTCCTCACATTGCAAAATCTAAATTGTGGGAAATCTCAGGTCACGCAGACCATTACAGTGAAAACATGTTCTTTATCCAAAAAGACGAAGACAGTAACGAACAATTCGTTCTAAAACCTATGAACTGTCCGTTCCACATTCTTATATATCAGGCAAACAGATATTCTTACCGTTCATTGCCTTTAAGAATGGCTGAATTAGGTACTGTTTACAGAAAAGAACACTCCGGAGCTCTTTCAGGTTTAACACGTGTTCAAGGCTTCACCCAAGATGATGCACACATTTTCTGTACACCTGAACAGCTTGTTGACGAAATTAATGAGATTATTGACTTTGTAGCCGATACAATGGCTATCTTCAATATGAAGTTCGAAGTTGAACTTTCTACACGTCCGGAAAGCTATGTAGGTGAAATCGAAAACTGGAACAGAGCAGAAGCAGGCTTAAAAGAAGCTATGGACAGACGTGGAATGGTTTATGAAATCAACGAAGGCGACGGAGCTTTCTACGGTCCGAAAATTGACTTTAAGGTTAAAGATGCAATCGGCAGAACCTGGCAGTGTGCTACAATTCAGCTTGATTTTAACTTACCTGAAAGATTTGATATTAAATATCAGGACAAAGACGGTTCTATGAAAACTCCTGTTATGCTTCACCGTGTAATCTTCGGTTCTATGGAACGCTTCCACGGAATATTAATTGAACACTATGCAGGCGCTTTCCCAACCTGGTTAGCACCGACACAAGTGGCTATCGTTCCTATTTCCAATGAAAAACATACTGAATTTGCAGAAAGCATTTACAAAAAAATGAGAGCAAGAGGCATAAGAGTAAATCTTGATGACCGTTCTGAAAGCATGAATTACAAAATCAGAGAAAGCTTGCAGGATAAGAAAATTCCTTACGTTTGCGTAATCGGCGATAAGGAAATTGAAGCAAACTCAGTAGCAGTAAGAGCTCGTGGCATAGGACAGGTTGGAACTATGAGTGTTGATGATTTTATAAATAAAATTGAAGAAGAAATTAATTCAAGAAGTTCCGAATCATTTGCAAAAGAGCTTGTAAAAGCATAAATATAATATCTGGCAGGCTTTTTAAGCCTGCCTTTTTAATTAGGAGAGTATATGAATAAAAATATTTTATACTTCTTGGCGGGTATGTTATTGGCTTTTATAATAAGTCTTTCGTTAACTGCTTCTCAGAATATGCATAAGAATAATTTACCTGATATCGAGCAGGTTGCATATGCATACTCAGAATTGGACAGAACTCTATATATCAAAGCTGATAACGCATTCAAACAAAAGAATTATACATCCGCACTTGATGATATGAAAACCAGAGATACAATCAGAAAAGCAATTCATCATAAAAACAAACGCTATCAGGAAAAACAGGATGAGGCTGTGGTTTGCCTTACAAAACTGGTCAATCTGAATGAAGAAATCAGTAAAAATCCCAATGATTACAAACTTTATTATGAGCGAGCTAATCTTCAGAATAAGCCTAAAATTTCGATGTTTGAAAATGAATATTCTTTTTGCTCTGATTTCCAATCTGCAATGACTGATTACGAAAAGGTGATTGAACTTGATTACAAAAATCCTGAGTTACAGAAAAAACTCGCAAGTCTGTATTTAAATGATAAACAATACGAAAATGCAATAAAAAATTTTAAAGAAATAACAGAAAATGATGCATCAGGATATTTTGGACTTGCACTCTCATATGATGGTTTAAAAAATCCTCAAGAAACCATAAAAAATATTGACCTGTTCCTTGAAAATATGCAAAACTGCAAACCTGAACCATGTAAATATGACAAGTGGTCTATGAAGCAGTTGTATAACATGCGTGCAAAAGCCAATTTCAAACTGCACAGGTATTCAGAATGGATAAAAGACATAAAAAAAAGCAAGCTATAAAGCTTGCTTTTTAATTATTTATACTAAACCGATTGACTTATGTTTTTCATAAATGCTATCAGCCATTTCATCAAGTTTCTTGAAATCTTCTTCGGTCGGTTTACCTTTTACCTGCAAAGGTTCGATTAAATCAAGTTTCAACGGTGCAAGCATATTTACAATTACATCAAAAAGTTTTCCTCCCCAGCCGTATGAACCGATTATAGTTGCAAATTTAGCTTTCGGTCTTAAAACTGCTGCAAGGTATGCAACGTTTACTGCCATAGGGTGAGGTCCCGCAAGAACCATAGAAGTTCCCATAACTATAGTAGCAGCATCAACAAGTGACATTGCAAGATCGCCTAAATCATCATCTACGATATCAAATTTAAATGTTTGAATACCTTTTTCCTCAAGTTTTTTGCTTAAATAATCAACCATTTCTTTTGTACTTTCATACATAGAAACATATGGCATAGTAACCAGATTTTTCGGAGCATCGGCAGTCCAGTCGGTATACAAATCCAATATAAAATCAGGATTTGTATAAACAGGTCCGTGACTTGGCAAAATCATATCTACATGCATATCTTTAATCATTTGAGTATATTTTTTACACATCATTCTGAAAGGCATCATAATTTCAGCGTAGTAACGTTTTGCACTGTGTTCAAGCTCTTTGCTTTCTTGAGCAAACACATCAGAGAATGTGTAGTGTGCACCTAAAAAGTCGCAAGTACACAAAACATTATCTTCTTTAATATAGGTAAACATTGTATCAGGCCAGTGAACTCCAGGTGCGAAAATAAATTTTAAAGTTTTATCGCCCAGAGAAAGTTCTTCACCGTCAGCAATAACTTTAATCTTTTCTTCAGGCACGTGAAGCATGTTTTTAATATTTTCGGCAACCTTCGGATTAGTAACAACAACAGAGTTAGGATATTTTTCCAACAATGCCGGAATTGAACCCGAATGGTCCTGTTCGCCGTGATTAGCTATAATATAATCTACTTTACCAACCTGATTATCAACTAATCTTTTAAGATATTCTTTAGTTTTTGGCGGATACATTGTATCAATAATAGCAGTTTTATCTGACCCTTTTACAAGATAAGAGTTATAGCTTGTTCCATGTTCCAGCGGAATAAGTTCATCGAAAATTCTTCTGTCACAGTCATTCAATCCGCAATAATAAATATTGTTTTTAATTTCCTGAAATTTCATTTTTATCATTTTCTCCTTAACTATTTATATTTTATTATTATCTTTATAAAAGAAAACATCTTCTTTTAAACAAAGAGGGCAGTAATCAGGTTCATCTTTTTGAAGAAAAGCTGCACCGCATACACTGCAAACCCAATTAAATGTCCCGTCAGCATTAGGTTCAACATTGTCTTCAAGCTTAAAGACAAGTTTTCTCAATCTGTCATAATGAACTCTTTCAATATTTTCAATATTTTCAAGCAAGCCTGCGATGTGCTCAAATCCTTCTTCCTTTGCCTTTCTCGCAAATGACTCATACACACCTTCAATCTCATCTTTTTCCTGGGTTAAGGCTGTTTTTAAACAGTCTGTCAAATTTGGAAATTTCCCGTTATAAATCCATTTATACCAAAGCTTGGCATGTTCTTTTTCATTATTGGCAAATCTTGTCAAAAGACTGCTGATGTCTTCATAGCCTAATTGTTTGGCTATCAAAGCATACATATTATATTCCAAACTTCGTTTAGCATTAATTTCAAAAGCCTTTTGAAGGTTCTTTCCGGTTTCTGTTCCTGTTATTTCCAAATTTATTCCCTCTTATTTTTTTACATTATATATTCTACCATGATAAAAAAGGCTTTGCATATTGCAAAGCCGGATTATACTAATAATTTTCTGTTTTCATAAAAAAGTAAGCTTGAGGATGTTTACATACAGGACAGAGCTGCGGCGCTTTATCACCTTCTGCTACATGACCGCAATTTGAGCATTCCCATACAACTTTTTCAGATTTTTCAAATACAGTATTGTTTTTTACTGCCTCCAAAAGTTTTCTGTACCTTTCTTCGTGATGTTTTTCAATTCTTCCTACCATCTCAAATAAAGCGGCAAGAGTTTCAAAACCCTCTTCTTTTGCTTCTCTGGCAAAAGTTGCATACATATCGGTCCATTCGTAGTTTTCACCGTCTGCTGCATCTTCAAGATTTTTTAAGGTTTCGGGAATTTTATCACCATGCAAAGCTTTGAACCAGATTTTTGCATGTTCCTTCTCATTATTTGCTGTTTCCTCAAATATTTTGCTGATTTGAACAAACCCTTCTTTCTTTGCCTGTGAAGCATAATAAGTATACTTATTTCTAGCCTGCGACTCACCTGCAAAAGCTGTCATAAGGTTTTGCTCTGTTTTACTTCCTTTTAATTCGGGCATAATGCCTCCTTCTTAAATTATTAACAAATTAAATCTATTCTTCAATTTCAAACATGTCTTTGCCAACATTGCAAAGAGGGCAAGTATAATCTTGTGGTAAATCAGCAAAACTGACATTGTCATTTTCTGCCGGATCATAAACATAACCGCAAACTGTGCATACGTATTTTTCCATTTTTCTTTCTCCTTTACTTCTACAAACTAGTTATTCTTTATTTCAGAATTCTCTAAACAATCTTTGCATATACCATGTATTGCAATATCATAACCTTTTACAACAAAACCTGTTTCATTTTCAATATTCTTTACAATATTGGGAGCAACTTCAGAACTTACATCAAAAACTCTGCCGCATTCGTCGCATAAGAAATGATAGTGCTCATGTGTATTATGATCATAATGCGATGAACTTTCAAGTCCGTCAATTTTTTTAATAATTTTATTATCTGCAAGCTGGTTTAAATTTCTATACAATGTTGCCAAACTCATATTTGGCTCTTTTTCTTTTAATATTGCATACAAATACTCAGCTGTCGGATGTACAACATTATCTTTTAAAGTTTGAAGTATAACCTCTCTTTGTCTTGAATAGTTCATATTTCTCCGTAAAAAGTGATAATAATTCTCATTTTAAAACTTTTTTACGTTTTTGTCAATAGCTGCGGGAAAGAATAACTTAATATATTTAAATATTTCAAGCAATTTTCTGGATTATTTTGTTTTAATGGAGATATGGAAAGTGTGCAAAGTGTAAATCAAAATATGAAAAATTCCTCATTCAATGTCGGAATTATTCAACCGCCGGACTCTTATTACAAACCGGTGTTATATTCACACGTTCAAGCTTCAAGAGATTTCAACAGGTTAGATGAAGATATTTATCAGTCAATGAAAAAATATGAAGGCAAAGATACCAGAAAAACTCCTAAATCTGTATTTGTAGCGCTGGGAGCTGCAGCTCTTGCAATTTGCTATCCGATTATTAAAACTGCTTTGAAAAAGTAGTCCGGTTTACTATTCTAAAATTTATAGTATTATGTAGAATATAAAAATAAATAAAAAAGAAGGGGAGAGAATGAAGAAATTTTTAATTCTGATAGTAACTTTATTTTTTACATGTTCAGCATTTGCACAAGACTTTAACGTATACAAATTAGACAACGGACAAACTGTTGTAATAAAAGAAGTTAAAACAAATCCTATTGTAACTATAGACACCTGGATTAAAACAGGTTCGATTAATGAAAATGATCAGAATAACGGTGTATCTCACTTTTTAGAACATTTATTCTTTAAAGGCAGTAAAAACCACGCACCTGGTGAATTCGACAAAATACTTGAAACTAAAGGAGCTCTTACAAACGCTGCAACAAGTAAAGACTTTACCCATTATTATATTACAATACCTTCAAAGGATTTTGATCTGGCACTTGAAATGCATGCCGATATGCTTCTTCATCCTCTGATTCCGAGGAAAGAACTTGAAAAAGAAAGAAAAGTCGTAATCGAAGAGATTATGAAAGATGCAAATTCTCCGAACACTCTTGTTTACGACAACTTAATAAAAATGCTTTATAAAAATCACCCCTACAAAAGAAAAGTTATAGGAACTTCTGAAATTATAAGCACAATCCACCGTGACCAAATTTTAGACTACTATAATAAATATTACAATCCATCGAATATGGTTACGATAATTGTAGGTGACGTGGACTCTGCTTCAGCTCTTGAAAAAGTTAAATATGACTTTAATGCAGAATACAGAAAACCTGTTAAAAACATTTACCCGCAAGATAAACCGTTAACTTCTCAAGCAAAAACAACCATATATTCAGATGCTCAAGCAGGTTATATGCTCATAGGCTTCAGAGGAACAAAAATTGATGACAAAGATTCTTATGCCCTTGATGTATTATCTACAATTCTCGGAGAAGGACGTTCTTCTGTTTTCTATCAAAATATAAAAGAACAAAAACAGCTGGCTTATGCTATCGGAGCCGCAAATACAGGTTTTAAAGACGATGGAATTTTCTACATTTCAGCAAACTTTATACCTGACAAGTGTGCAAAACTTGAAGAAGCAATCTTTGATGAAATTAAAAATATTCAAAAAAACGGCGTAACCCAAAACCAGTTAAATCTGGCTAAAAACGTTATTGAAAGAAATACGTATTATGAAAGAGAATCCATTTCAAATATCGCAGGAGAAATCGGCTATACATACGTTACAACAGATGATATAAAATTCTATCAAAATTACCTTGAAAATATTAAAAAGGTAACAGCAGAAGATGTAAAACGGGTTGCAATTAAATACCTCGACAAAAATAAAAGTGCCGTATCAATAGCTTTACCAATGACTTGTAAAGAGGTAAAAATTTCCAATAAAACAACAGCACCTGCAAAAGTTATAAGCAGCAGCAAACAAACAACGAAATATGAGCTTGCAAACGGCTCTACACTGCTTTTAACTCCAAATGAAGTAAATGACATTATTGCAATCAGTATTTTTGTAAAAGGCGGAGAATTTATTGAAAAAATTCCCGGCACAGCTAATCTTACCGCTTCTGTAATGACTAAAGGCACAAAAAATTATTCATCGCTTGAGCTTGCGCAAATTCTGGAAGACAACGGTATCAAAATCGTTTCATCAGCAAAAGCCGACAGCTTTAATATAACAGTCCTTACAACTAAAAAAGAATATGAAAAAACACTTGAAATATTAAATGAAATCGTAAACAATGCAACACTTGACGAATACGAAATTGAAAAATCAAGAATGGATAAACTTAACGCTATTAAAAAAAGCAGAGATATCCCGCTTAACCTTGCAGTCGAGAACTATCGGACATTAATTTACGAAAACTCTCCATATTCATACTCAAATCAAATATATGAAAAAACATTGCCGAAAATCAGCCGAAGCGATGTTCAAGAATACTATAACAAAGTTTTCTACCCGCAAAATATAGTAATCTCAATAAACGGCAATGCAGACAAAGATAAAACAATAGAAGAATTTACCAAAATGTTTTCTTCAAAAAACGGTGAAAAATTTGACTATGCAAAGTATTCAATACCTCGTATAACTTCACCTAAAAAATGCGTAAAACAAATTAAAGATCTTAAAACAGACTGGATTATTGCAGGCTGGCAGACAGCAGGCGTTCTGGAGCGCAAAGATTATGCAGCTTTACAGGTTATAGATGCACTTTTGGGAACAGGTATGAGTTCAAGACTGTTTAAAAATCTTAGAGATAAAGACGGTCTTGCATACCAGTTAGGCTCCGAATACGGACCGAATGTACTGCGTGGGGCATTCATTGTTTATATAGGAACAAACCCTGAAAACCTTGATTATGCACAAAGAAGATTATTTGAAGAAGTCAACCGTTTAAAAACAGAATTTGTAAGCTCTAAAGAATTAAAAGAAGCGAAAGAAAAACTTCTCGGACATTATATAATATCCCAGGAAACCAACTTAGATAAAGCTACAACTATCGGTTGGTTTGAATCATCAGGCAGAGGTTATCAATTTGATGATGAATATATTAAATTAATAAACAGTGTCACAGAATCAGATATTATAGAAGTTGCAAACAAATACTTTAATAACAATTACGTATTATCAATAGTAAAGCCTCAATAATGAGGCTTTTACTATATCTTGAAAATTTGCCTTAAATAAAGTATAATAATTAAAGGAAACAATAAAGGAGGCTGAAAATATGAATTTTAAAGCATTAAGGGTTGCCCCCCCCCCGGTACTACGTACGTAGATATATCGGAAAGAGCTTTTAAGGGGCGCTTTTACAAATTTTTTAAAAATTTTGTTTTGTTTAAGAGGAAGCGCTGTTATTATGGAAATGTCTCTGCATTTACACTCGCTGAGGTTTTAATCACGCTTGGCATAATCGGTGTTGTCGCTGCTATGACAATACCTTCCTTAATAGCTGATCACAGAAGAGATGTAACAGAAACAAGATTAAAAAAATTCTATTCAATTATGAATCAGGCAATTTTGCAATCTGTTAATGACAACGGCGAACCAACTGCGTGGAGTTACTTTGTTGATGATGCCTACGATGATGACGGAAATATAATAAATCAGTCAGACAATACTGATGCTTCATTTCAAAAATATCTTGCGCCATATTTGAAAATTATCGGTAAAAAAGAAGTAAAAGACAATACCGGTGAAAGAAGAATTTTATACTTTTTAGCGGACGGAAGCTCATTTACCTTTGCAAAACACGAAAATCGTGATATACAATTCTATCCCAAAAACGGAGAAAAATGTATGCAAAAAGCGGCATTAAACAGTCAAGGTGTCTGCGCTTTTTCTTTCACCTTTTATCCAATAAGTAAAGCAACTGATTGGAAATATCACTATAATAAAGGAATGGAATCCACATTATATCGGTGGGACGGCACAGAAGAAAAACTTTATAATGACAATATAAGAGGTTGCAACACTATTGCAGGCTCGAATGCAACTTATTGTACTGCAATTATCCAGCAGAACGGCTGGAAAGTGCCTAAAGATTATCCGAGAAGATTAAGTTTTTAATAAAAAAAAGAGGAAATAATTTCCTCTTTTTTTATTACCAGTTAGTTCTTGTCAAAACCTGTTTTGCGTGACGGTCGTACATTTTGTCCTTGTACCAGGCACCCTTAAAAGACTTATCATCTTCATACATATACTGCATATCGTGCGACATAAAATATATTGCACTTACAAGCGTTCCGTTTGCACGATATTGCTTTGACATATAAGGGAAATTCGGATAGTTTTCCGAAAACTTGTCAATATACCTCAAATTCCCCATGGCATCATAGTAATAAACCGTTCTTAAATCTTTTTTATATTGAATAGCATAGCTTATGAGAAGATTTTTTCTGTAAAACCCGCATAGATTTTCACTATCTGTTTCTTTTACACCGTTTTTCACAAGCATATAGTGTCTTTTAAAATCTTTGTCTTTGAGAAAATCTTTATATTCAGCTCTAAAATCTTTTTTCTTGTATTTATAAACAGTATCATCATCAAAAAGTTCAGCTCTGTATTTTTCAATAACAGCATCTCTTTGAAGCTGTGAAATATCCAGCCAGTCAAAAACCAAATTTCCTGTTAAAACAATTTGTGACGGAACTTTTTCTATATCCCTGGCAGGTTCAATTTCCGCTGATAATGCAGCTTTTCCTATCAATAATACACACAATAAAAATATAATTTTTTTCATAAAACCCTCATTATTTTTTAACATCATACACCTAACAAGAGGAATTTGCAGTCTTGACAGGCTAATCCAGATATAATCATAGTTTCCGCCTTCCCTGCACAAGCATCTGAAATATTGTAACAAAAATTTAACATATTTTTCTAAAATTAGGCGTATTTTCTTGACGTTAAAAATTGATGTATTATGATTAAGTAACATGTTAAATTAACTTAGGTGTATTGTGCCTAAATTAAGAAAAACATTAAAAGTTCATTTAGCTGAAGTTCAGTAGAATGAAAGGTTTACAGCCTCAAGTTAGATTTTTTTAATTGTAATAAAATTTCAAAAGAAATAAATACAATTTTTTATATAGTACGTACACATAGACGAGGTGAATTAATGTCTAACACAAAATATGCAGAAAGAGTAACACCAATGGGTATCCCGCATACTCGTTTGGATGATTTACCGGACCTTATTGAAGTGCAAAAAAAATCGTTTGAATGGTTTTTAAAAGAAGGTTTGAAGGAAGAATTGCTTTCTTTCTCCCCTATTAAAGACTACACAGGCAGATTAGAATTACACTTCTTACCTAACTATACTTTCGACAACGCAAAGTATACAATTGAAGAAGCAAGAATCCACGATGCCACATACGCTAAACAATTACGTGTAATGGTAAGACTGGTTAACCGTGACAGCGGTGAAATTAAAGAACAGGAAGTATACATCGGTGATATTCCTACAATGACTGACAAAGGTACTTTCATCGTTAACGGTGCAGAACGTGTTATCGTTTCTCAAATCGTTCGTTCTCCGGGTGTTTACTTCAAACGTGAAGTTTCTCCGGCAGGAAAACGTTTATATAACGCAACTATGATACCTAACCGTGGTGCATGGTTGAAAATCGAAACAGATTCTAACGACTTAATCTACGTTAAAATCGACAAAAACAGAAAAATCTTAGCTACAACTTTATTAAAAGCTATGGGTATAACTGTTTCTGAAATGGAAACTTTATTCACTCACTTTGAATTCTTGAAGAAAACTTTGGATAAAGATACAGCAGAAACTACAGATGATGCTTTAATTGAAGTTTATAAAAAATTAAGACCGGGCGATCCTGCATCTGCTGCGGGCGGACGTTCAATTCTTGAAGCTCGTTTCTTTGACGAAAAGAAATACGATATCGGTCGTGTGGGTCGCTACAAATTAAACAAAAAATTAAACCTAAATATTCCTAAAAATCAAAGAACATTAACTGTTCAAGATATCGTTGCATCTATCGAATACTTAATCAACTTAACTTATGATGAAGGTACCGTAGATGATATCGACCACTTAGGAAACAGAAGAATACGTTCAGTCGGTGAATTGTTACAAAACCAATTCAGAGTAGGTCTTTCAAGAATTGAAAGAATTGTTAAAGAAAGAATGACTTTACAAGACTCTGAAACTTTAACACCGTTGAACTTATTAAATACAAAACCGTTGGTAGCTTCTTTGAAAGAATTCTTCGGAAGTTCACAATTATCACAGTTCATGGACCAGATTAACCCTCTTGCAGAGTTAACTCACAAAAGACGTATTTCTGCTTTAGGACCTGGCGGTTTGATGAGAGAACGTGCAGGTTTTGCAGTTCGTGATATTCACCCTTCACACTACGGTCGTATCTGTCCGATTGAAACACCGGAAGGTCCGAACGCAGGTTTGATAGGTTCATTGGCTACCCACGCAAAAGTTAATGACTACGGCTTTATTGAAGCTCCGTTCTTTGTTGTAAAAGACGGCGTTGTTACGGATGAAGTTGTTTATATGACAGCAGACGAAGACGAAGATTTCCGCTGCGCTCCTGCCGATATTCAATTAAATCCTGATAACACAATTAAAGCTGAATACGTTCCTGTACGTTACAAATCAGAATTCACAATGGGCGAATCAAAAAGAGTTGACTTCGTAGGGGTATCTCCAATTCAGATTATCTCTGTAGCGACATCTTTAATTCCGTTCATTGAGCACGATGATGCTAACCGTGCATTGATGGGTTCAAACATGCAACGTCAGTCAGTTCCTCTTTTAATTACTCAAAGACCGGTTGTCGGTACAGGTATGGAAAAAAGAGCGGCAAAAGATTCAGGTATGGTGCTTGTTTCTGAATGCGACGGTACAGTAGAACGTGTAGTTGGTGAAGAAATTGTTATAAGAGATCAACAAAATAAACCTCACGTATATCAATTAATGAAATATGTAAGAAGCAACCAGGATACTTGTATTAACCAAAAACCTCTTGTTCATGAAGGCGATAAGGTTAAAGCAGGTGATGTAATCGCTGACGGTGCTTCTACAAACTGCGGTGAGCTTTCATTAGGTAAAAACGTAATCGTTGCGTATATGCCTTGGGAAGGTTATAACTACGAGGATGCTATCCTGCTTTCAGAAAGATGCGTTCACGATGATATCTTCACTTCAGTTCACATTGAAAAATTAGAAATAGATGCACGCCAGACTAAACTCGGACCGGAAGAAATTACACGTGAAATTCCTAACGTTTCAGAAGATGCTTTGAGACACCTTGATGAACGTGGTATTGTTCGTATCGGTGCAAGAGTTTATGCTGACGATATACTGGTTGGTAAAGTTACACCTAAAGGTGAATCTGAACATCCGCCTGAAGAAAAACTTTTAAGAGCAATCTTCGCAGAAAAAGCACGTGATGTAAAAGATAACTCATTAAGAGTTCCTCACGGTGAAGGCGGAAGAGTACTCGACGTAAAAGTATTCGACAGAGAAAAAGGCGATGAATTACCGCCTGGTGCAAATACAGTTATCAGAGTTTACATCGCACAAAAACGTAAAGTTTCTGTAGGTGACAAACTTTCAGGACGTCACGGTAACAAAGGTATCGTATCCCGTATATTACCTAAAGAAGATATGCCTTTCCTTCCTGACGGTACTCCTGTAGATATCGTATTGAACCCTCTTGGTGTTCCGTCACGTATGAACGTAGGTCAAACTTATGAATTATTGCTTGGTTTGGCTGCATACCTTACAGGCAACTACTATGAAACACCTTCTTTCGACGAAAGATACGGCGATAACCAATCAGAAAGAGCAACTAAAGAAGAATTGCTTAAAGGTATCAAAGCTTCAGGATGCGATTGGGTTGAACCTTCAGGTAAAGTCAGACTTATCGACGGTCGTACAGGTGAAAAATTTGACGAACCTGTAGCTGTAGGTTTATCTTACATCTTGAAACTTGTTCACCTTGTAGACGATAAAATCCACGCTCGTTCTACAGGTCCTTACTCACTAGTAACACAACAACCGTTGGGCGGAAAAGCTCAATTCGGCGGTCAAAGATTCGGTGAGATGGAAGTTTGGGCATTGGAAGCTTACGGTGCTGCTTATACTCTTCAAGAAATGTTAACAATCAAATCAGATGATGTTAACGGAAGAAACAGAGCATATGAAGCAATCGTTAAAGGCGACAATATTCCAAGACCGGGTATTCCTGAATCATTCAAAGTACTTGTAAGAGAATTACAAAGTATTGGTTTGGATATTACGGTAGCGAAAAAAGACGGTGCAGAAGTTGACTTAATGACTGATATGGATGACTTGAGAAAATCAGCTCCAAGAAGAACATTGTCAGACATCGATTCAGAGTTGTTAAATATTAACTTCTTTGAAACACCGACTACATTCGGAGATTTATAGGAAAATTATTTAATAGGGGAAACTAACAGTTTCCCCGAATAAAAGGAGAAATTTAATAATGTCAACAAGCATAGATTATTTTGACTATATACGAATTAGTATCGCTTCACCGGAAAGAATACTTAAATGGTCTTACGGCGAAGTTACTAAACCGGAAACAATTAACTACCGTACATTGAAACCTGAACGTGACGGCTTATTCTGCGAAAGAATTTTCGGACCGTCAAAAGATTGGGAATGCTATTGCGGTAAATATAAAAGAGTAAGACACAAAGGTATTATCTGCGAACGCTGCGGTGTTGAAGTTACAGACAGTAAAGTAAGACGTCAGAGAATGGGTCACATTAAACTTGCTGCTCCTGTTTCTCACATCTGGTTCTTAAAAGGTATCCCTTCATATCTTGGCTTACTTTTAGATATGACTTTAAAAGATCTTGAACAGGTTATTTATTTTAATAACTATGTAGTTCTTGATCCCGGCGAAAGTCAATTCAAAAAATTACAATTATTATCAGAAGAAGAATATGAAGACTATATGGCAGAAAACGAAGATTCTACATTAAAAGTAGGTATCGGTGCAGAAGCTATTAAAGAACTTTTATCAGAAGTTCACACAAAAGAACTTGCTGAAGAAATCAGAACAGAACTTGCGGGAACAGTAAACTCAGTTCAAAAGAAAAGTAAACTTATCAAACGTTTAAGATTACTTGATTCATTAATTTCTTCTGAAACAGATCCAACCTGGATGATTATGGATGTATTGCCTGTAACTCCACCGGATTTAAGACCTATGGTTCAATTAGACGGCGGAAGATTTGCAACATCTGACTTAAACGACCTTTACAGACGTGTAATCAACAGAAACAACCGTTTACAAAGACTATTGGAAATGGGCGCTCCTGAAATTATTGTAAGAAACGAAAAACGTATGCTACAGGAAGCTGTTGATGCGCTGATTGATAACGGCCGCAGAGGAAGAACAGTTGTAGGTCCTAACAACAGAGCATTAAAATCATTATCAAATATTATTGAAGGTAAACAAGGTCGTTTCCGTCAAAACTTACTTGGTAAACGTGTAGACTACTCAGGTCGTTCTGTTATCGTAGTAGGTCCGCAATTGAAATTAAATCAGTGCGGTTTGCCGAAAGAAATGGCTATTGAATTGTTTAAACCGTTTGTTGTTAACAAATTGATTGAAAGAGGATACGTTCAAAACATTAAATCAGCTAAAAAGAAAATCGAACGTTCTGAAGCAATCGTTTGGGATATATTGGAAGAAGTAATCGACGGTCACCCTGTAATGCTTAACCGTGCCCCGACACTTCACAGACTTGGTATTCAGGCATTCGAACCAAAATTGGTTGAAGGTCGTGCAATTCAGCTTCACCCGCTAGTATGTACAGCATTCAACGCTGACTTCGACGGTGACCAAATGGCTGTTCACGTACCTTTATCTATCGAAGCTCAAACAGAAGCAAGAATGTTAATGTTAGCTACTAACAACATTTTGGCTCCTGCTAACGGTAAACCGATTATTACACCAACTCAGGATATGGTATTGGGTATGTATTACTTAACTATATTAAAAGATCCTGAAATGGCGCCAAAAGGTTATTTCTATAACTTCCAGGATGCAATCTCTGCATTGGAAGTAGGCGTAATCGAACTTCACGACAAAATCGTTGTAAGAGATGAACACGGCGAAAGAATAGAAACTACAGCAGGAAGAATTATCTTCAACGAAGCTGTAAGAAACGCTTTGGCGTAACTGATTACGTGTTTAGGACATAAGTAAAATAATTACTAAAAAAAGGAAATATAGAATGGAAACAACATACACACATGGCAAAAAAACTCTAGATTTCATTAACAAGCAAATGGATAAAAAAGGTTTAAACAATTTGCTGTCACAAATGTATCTTGAGTTCGGCGGAGCTAAAACTGCCGAGTTAGCTAACAGTCTGAAAAACTTAGGCTATAAGTATGCAACAAAATCCGGTACTACAATTTCAATTGCGGATTTGCAGGTACCTGAAATCAAAAAAGAATTGTTGCAAGATGCTGAAAAAGAAATCGAAAAATCAACAAACAGATATTTAAAAGGTGAAATCACAGAAGTTGAAAGATATACAAAAGTTATCGACACCTGGTCTGAAACAACTGCGAAATTGACTTCATCTGTTGTTGACAACTTTGATAAATTAAATCCGGTATATATGATGGCATTCTCAGGTGCGAGAGGTAACTTATCACAGGTATCACAATTAGTTGGTATGCGTGGTTTGATGGCTGATGCACAAGGACAAATCATCGACTTGCCGATTAAATCAAACTTTAAAGAAGGCTTATCCGTTACAGAATACATCATTTCATCATACGGTGCTCGTAAGGGTCTTGTAGATACAGCGTTGAAAACAGCCGATTCAGGTTATTTGACAAGACGTTTGGTAGACGTAGCTCAAGACGTTATCATCAGAGCTGATGACTGCCACACTACAAAATACATCAATATGAAACCTATTATGAACGGTGATGCGGTAATCGTTCCTCTAATCGACAGATTATTGGGAAGAACCGTTGCAGAAGATATCGTTAATACTGACGGTACAGTTCTTATCAAAGCAGGAACAACTATGGATCGTGAAGATGTTAAGAAAATTTCTCACTTAAATCTTCAAGAATTAAAAGTTCGTTCAGGCTTAACTTGCGGATTGGAATACGGTATCTGCCAAAAATGCTACGGCTGGGCTATGACAACTCAAAAACTTGTTGATATAGGCGAAGCTATCGGTATTATTGCAGCTCAATCAATCGGTGAACCCGGTACACAGTTAACAATGAGAACATTCCACACCGGCGGTGCGGTTGGCGTTAAAGAACAAATGAAAGAAGTTGTTGCTCAGATTGCCGGCGAAGTTGTATCAAGTGTTAAAACAAGAGAATTAAGAACACGTCACGGGGATGTAGTTAAAATTTCTAACTACGAAGCTGATATTGAAATCAAAGGTGCTAAACGCACAGAAAAATATCATATCCCTGCAGGTTCAACAGTATTCTTTACAAACGGAATGCAGGTTGAAAAAGGCTTTAAGTTAGCTCAATACGAACCTGCTTCTCAAAGAGACGGTTCACGTTTAACAGAAAAAGCTACAAAAGATATTACATCTGATTTGTCAGGTGAAGTATTATATGAAGATTTCGTAGCTGATGAAAAGAAAGACAGACAGGGCAACATCTCAAGAACTACAAATAAACAAGGTATTATCTGGGTTCTTGGCGGCGATGTTTACAACCTTCCTGGCGGTTCAAAAGTTCTTGTTAAAGATGAACAAAATATCAAAGAAGGTGAAAAATTAGCTGAAACTTTAACTATATCAGAACACGGCGGCGAGGTTCGCTTCGGTGAAGATTTGGTTATAGAAGATGTTAAATTTGAAGGCAAAAAAATCAAGAAAATTGTTCAAGGTAAAGAATTGACAATCGTTATTGCTTCATTGATGCCTGAAAACGCTACATTTGAACAAACTAAAAAAGAACAATTATGGACAGTTAATAAAACAGGCGAAAAATATATCGTTAAAGCTCCGGTAGACACTACTGTAGAAAACGGTATGATTATCGCCGAACTTATCGACGATGAATGTGCTGTTTCATCTTCAGGTGAAATCAGATATGTTGACGTTGAAGTTGATGATAATCAAATTATTACAAAACCCGGTTCTGTAGTATTTATTCCTGAAGAAATTCACCAAATCAACAAAGATTCATCTTTGAAAATGGTTGAAAACGGAACACACGTTACTGCAGGTACTGAAATTGTAAAAGACGTATACTGCCATATTGACGGTATTGTTGAATTTAAAGAATACAATGATATTATTCACGAAATTACAATACGTCCGGGAGAAATCCACCAGCTTTCAAGTGTTTCAGAACTGAAAGTTGACGAAGGCGAAATCGTTAAAAAAGGAACTGTAATTGCTGACGGTATTAAAGCTAAAGAAACTTCTATCGTAACAATTATGGATTCTTCAATGGATGACATTGATATTGATGATTTGGATGAAGAATTAGATACAAGCCTTTCATTGGACGAAGACAATATTTCAAATCAGCCTATCCAAATTTTGGTTAGACCTGTTCAAGTATTGGAAGTTCAACAAAAAGATGTTTCTATTAAATTCAACACATCTGACAGCTTAATTGATATCGTTCCAGTTACTCAATTACAGTATAAAGACGGTGCAAGAGTAAGAAACCTTGACGGTTCTACAATTACAAGAACAAGTCTTGTTCTTCAAATGCAAGGTTATTTATCACACCTTAAAGGTATGGTAGAACTTGATGAAAAAGAAGCATTAAGAATTGTAGTTCTTGAAAACTTAATCGTTCGTCGTGAATTTGAAGGTAACTCAAAATTGTTATCATCACTTCAAACTGAACTTTTAGTTAAAGACGGCGAAACTATCGCACCTAAAACACCTGTTGCTAAAACTCAGGTATTGGCAATCAATGATGGTATTGCATCAATTAAAACAGATAAAGAAGATACAAGAAGATTATTGTTAACCAGTGACACATACGAAACAAAAGTTGCTGTTAAAGGCAAATCTAACGTTAAAAAAGGCGACTTTGTAAGACTGGATTCAATCTTAGCTGACAGCGGAGAAAAATCATCTGTTTCAGGTATGGTAACAGCTGTTAACAAAGGTGAAATCACTATCAGAAACGGCAGACCATACTTAATCAGCCCTGGTACAATGTTACAGGTTGAATCAGGTGCATTGGTTCTTCGTGGTGATATCATTGCAACACTTGTATTTGAAAGACAAAAAACAGGCGACATCGTTCAAGGTCTTCCGAGAGTAGAAGAACTTCTTGAAGGAAGAAAACCTAAAGATTGCGCAATATTGGCAGAAGAAGACGGTATTGCAGAAATTGAAACAGACGATGATTTACCAAGATTATACTTAGTAAATGAAAACGGCAGAACTGAAATTAAATATGCAATTGATGCCAACATCGTTGTTCAAAACAAACAAGCAATCAAAAAAGGTGAACCTCTTACAAGCGGTCCTTTGAACCCGCATGATGTAATCAGACTTTGCGGACCTGAAGCAGCTCAGCAATATCTTGTTGACGAAGTACAACGTGTATACCGTTCACAAGGTGTAGAAATCGCTGACAAACACGTTGAAATCATCGTAAGACAAATGACTAAGAAAGTTAAAATTGTTGATGCAGGTGATACAACATTGCTGCCGGGCGAACTTGTTGAAATGCAAACATTTGAAAAAGAAAACAGTGAAGTTCAGGAAAAAGGCGGTCAGCCTGCAACTTGTGAATACATGTTATTAGGTATCACAAAAGCTTCACTGAACACAGAAAGCTTCATTTCAGCAGCTTCATTCCAGGAAACAACAAGAATCTTGACAGAAGCAGCAGTTGACGGTAAGAAAGACTTACTGAGAGGATTAAAAGAAAACGTAATTATCGGTCGTTTAATCCCTGCAGGTACAGGCTTCCACCACCTGTCAAACGCAAATGAAGAAAAAGAACGTGAAGAAAGAAAACGTGCAGTTGCACAAAGAAATCAAGCAAGAAAACCATCTGCGATTTTGGAAGAAATCGAAGGTATGTTTGGTGCTCCTGATTTCCAACTTGGCGATGAAGAATAATTCATTCATATAAACGCAAAAAAGCCTCGAATAATTCGAGGCTTTTTTATTATTTAGACATATTTTGTATCAAAGCTGTAGCTGAACTTCCTCCCTTATCAACCGTAGAGCATTCAGACCTCTTAATTTTTGGGGAGCCGTTACCTTCAACGTCAATTCTCAGTGAAAAAATATCATATCCCCACTTGTTTGGACCTTTTTTACCGTTAACATCAACAACCATTGAATAACCTCTATAAGCAAAAATTATCATTCCGTCATTTGTAACAAATGCTTTGCTGTTATCAATATCTTTCTTTTTCAAAGTGCTACAGCCGCCGACAGTAACAAGCTCACCATAGTTTTCTATATAATTAGGATCATCAGGATCTGTTGTATAATTTGATTGGTTCAACTGGTCAATCCCCTTATAGTCAGGAAGACAATCCGGATAAGCATTGCCGTTACAGGCTTTAATAACATTAAATTCTTTTATAAACTGGTTATGAAAAACTGTACATTCTGATGTATCACCCCAGGTATTTGAAGGAAGCGGAGAGCCGTCAGGCTGAGTATATGCAATACAAGCACCTGCAGCATTTGTTTGTGAACAAATTGGATTATTTTTGGCATTTACCCATCCGTAACAGGCTGGAATATATCCTAAATCATACACCGTTTTATTTATTGCATTTGTAATAAGTGAATAACTTCTTTTAAACTGGTTTTTCAATACCATTTTTTGAACATTATTCATTACAGAGGGCATAGTTAATGCTGCAACTATACCTATAACACCTAAGGTAATCAATACCTCTGCCAGTGTAAACCCTTTACTACTGGAGCTTAAACGGTTGCCCCCCCCCCGAAACTAATAAATCTTTTCATAAATCGCTCCTTTCTTTATAATAATAATTATAAACTATTTTTTAATATTTTCAAGCTTATATTCTTATTATTAGATAAATTCCTATACCTTTAAGCTGATTTAACAAAAGTTTCCGCAGCATATACCGATAAATATTTTGAAAGGAAATATTTATGGCAAGAATTATTGAAGGTGAAAGAAGATTAATTAAAATGTCAGTAGATGATGTTATAAGCATCATTCAGGAATACCAGCAGATATGCAAAAACAGCTGCTGTTACGAGCATACCAGAGAGCTTTTAGCTAAAGCAAATTTTTACATCCCGGAAGATATATAATACACAAAAATTACCCGATTGTGGTTATGAAAAAATCCTTTTTAGTTTATGCTAATATTAAACAGAAAGGAGTTTTTTCATGAGAAAAAATATTATCATTATTTCATTAATATTTGCAATACCTTTAATAGCATACTGGGCTTTGACAGCTTCTAATTCAACAACCGCACAAACCACAGATATGAACAAACCGCAGGTTATTAAATTCACCTCTGCTATGTGTATGGATTGCCAGACTATGAACAAAATTTTCAAAGAAATTTTCCCTGAATTTTCTGACAAAATAAATATGACTGAAATTCAAGTTCAAGATAAAAACTCATTTAACGAAGGACAAATTAAAAAATATAATGTAACTTTAGTTCCGACTATAATCCTTTTGAATTCAAACGGGCAACAGGCAAAAAGAATTGAAGGCGCAGTAACTAAAGAACAGATGAAATCATATTTACAGGAACTTAAATAATGGAAAACTATATTAACTTATTTACACAACACGGAAGCATTCCTTTATTATTTGCACTGTCATTTTTAGGAGGTCTTGTTGCATCAATGTCACCTTGCTCTTTAGCAATGCTTCCGATAATAATAGGTTATGTCGGCGGGTACTCTAAAGAAAGTCCTGCCAAGACATTTTTACAAATGCTGTTTTTTGTGTTCGGTACTGCGATAGTATTTTCTGTAATAGGAATAATCTGTGCTGTTACCGGTAAAGTTTTTATATCGTTCGCAGGCGGTTATTTCGGAATATTTCTTGCAGGCATCATTATGGTAATGGGTCTGAAGCTAATTGGTGTACTAGATTTTGAGCTGCCTGTACTTATTAAAGAAATGCCTAAGAATGACGGAACAAACACATTTCTTTACCCGATTATTTTAGGCGGAATATTTGCATTAGCAGGAACTCCCTGTTCTACTCCTATACTTGCAGGGATAATGGCATTTGCATCGCTTTCGGCAAGCATTACGCAGGCTATTTTGATGCTTTTCTTATTTTCATTGGGACAAGGACTTATACTCATTCTTGCAGGTTTTTTAACTTCTCATTTAAAAAACTGGAAAGGATTTTACAAACTTTCAGATGCCCTGCTAAAAATAAGCGGCGGTCTGCTCGTGCTTTCAGCTATATATATTTTTTATAAGATTTTTGCTCCGCTTATTGTAAAATAGTTACAAATGCGTTAAAATCATTGTATCTATAGACAATGGAGAGTGTAAAAAATGAAAACTTATGAAGGTCAACTCGTAGCAGGTAATGAAAAATTCTGTATAATTTTATCAAGATTTAATGATTTTATCGGTTCAAAACTTTTGTCAGGAGCTGTTGACGAATTAAAACGTCATGGAGTTTGCGAAGATAATATTGATATAGTAAAAGTTCCGGGCGCATTTGAAATTCCTTTAGCTGCATTAAAATTTGCTAAAACAGGCAAATATAATGCAGTTATAACTTTAGGCGCAATAATCAAAGGCGCAACCGCACACTTTGATTATGTCAGTGCAGAACTGTCTAAGGGAATTGCTCAGGTTAGTATGCAAACAGAAATTCCTGTAATCTTTGGAGTTTTGACAACCGACAATATAGAACAGGCAATAGAAAGAGCCGGAACAAAAGCAGGAAATAAAGGGTCTGATGCAGCAAAAGCAGCTATTGAAATGGCTAATTTGCTGAAATTAGTTTAGTGTTTTAGGAAGTGCCGCAAATGTCGGCGAAGGTGGTATAAAATGGCAGAAATTATTACCGAGTACAGAAACGAGAATACAAAAAATATTGATATTCTCCCAACCATTGAAATGGTTAGAAAAATGAATGAGGAAGACAAACTTGTGGCTCTTGCAGTTGAAGAAGAAACCGAAAATATTGCATCTGCCATTGATTTAATTGCAAAACAATTTTTAAAAGGCGGAAGACTGTTCTATTTTGGAGCCGGAACTTCAGGCAGGCTCGGTATACTTGATGCTTCCGAATGTCCGCCGACATTCAGCGTTTCTCCTGATATGGTTCAGGGAATTATTGCAGGCGGAGATGATGCCATTAGAAATGCTGTTGAAGGAGCAGAGGATAATTTTGATTTGGGCTACAGTGATGCTGATGTTTTATCTGAAAATGATGTTGCCGTAGTAATCTCTGCAAGCGGAAACCCTAAATACCTTATGGGAGTATTGCAAAAAGCAGAAGATGTTAACTGTAAAACTATCGGGATTACATGTAACTCCAAAGGACGTATTGCAGAAGAAGCAGGTCTTGTTATATGTGCAGAAGTAGGACCAGAAGTTATAGCAGGTTCATCAAGACTTAAGGCGGGAACTGCTCAAAAAATGATTTTGAATATGCTTACAACAGGTGCTATGATTAAAACAGGCAAAACATATGAAAACTTTATGATTGACCTGAAAGCTACAAATGAAAAACTTAAAGACAGAGCCATAAGAATTGTGGCACAAATTGCAGAAGTTTCTCACAGCGATGCTCTTGCAACATTGTTAAAATGTGATTGGGAAGTAAAAACAGCAATCATTTCTTTAAAAATGAAATTGGGTATTGAACAATCCAGACAAGAATTAAGAAAACACGGCGGTGTACTTCGTAAGCTTTTACACGCCGGACAGGCAGTATAGGAGAAAACCGGATATGAAATTAACAGTATTGGGTGCAGGATGTTGGGGACTTACATTAGCATGGCTTTTAACAAATAACTTTGATAAGATAACAGTTTGGGGCCGAGAACAAGACCTGTCTGAGGATTTAAAAAATAACAAACATTGTTCAAAACCACTTGAAATCAGGCTTGCAGATAAAGTTGAAATTACTTCGGATTTAGCAGATGCAATTTCGAATGCTGACATTATTTTATCAGTGGTAGCGACTTCAGGAACCCGTGATGTATGCGAAAAATTAAAAAGTGCGGGAATTAAACCAGATCAGATTCTGGTTAATGCATCAAAGGGGATTGAACTTCCTTCATTGATGAGAATGTCAGAAGTTATAAAAGACGTATTGCCTGAACAAAAACTTGCAATCCTCTCAGGTCCTACTTTAGCTAAAGAAGTTCTTGCCGGAATGCCGACAGCCGCATCAGTTGCTTGTGAAGATTTGAGTGTAGCAGAATTTGTCCAAAAAGCCTGCAATGTTCCAAATAAATTCAGACTTTATACAAATAATGATGTCATAGGTGTAGAACTCGGCGGATCTTTGAAAAACGTAATTGCAATAGCTTCCGGTTTTGCTCACACTATGGGACTTGGTGACAACTGCGCCGGAGCTCTTTTAACACGTGGTATGGCTGAAATTGTAAGAGTAAGCATTAATCTGGGGGCTAACCCTTCCACACTTTACGGTCTTTCAGGAATGGGCGATCTGATTGCAACCTGCTCAAGTCCTATGTCCAGAAACTATACTGTAGGCTCCATGCTTGCTAAAGGTAAAAAGATTGATGATATTCTAGCAGAACTGGGCTCTGTAGCTGAAGGGGTTAAAACTTCAAAAGCGATTTGTGAACTTGCTAAAAAACTGGATATAGAAGTGCCTGTTTCCAATGCTATTTATGAAGCTGTATATACTGATATTACACCGCAAGCCCTTTTAGAAAAACTTATGAACAGAAAATTGAAGGAAGAAGAAAGATACGTATAATGAAATATGCAGTTAGATATTTAAAAAACACATTTTACCCGCTGGAAGTACCGGAAACTTTAAAACTTGAAGACGGTCAAATGGTACTTGTAAGAACAGAAAAAGGCGAAGAAGCTTTAAAAGTTTTTACCGTAAACTCACAGATATCAAAGCTATGGGAAAACAGCAAAATAAAGCCCGAACCTTTACATGTAATCAGAACTCTTTCCCAACGAGATATTCAAACTCTTGAAGAAATCAAACAGGAAGAAGTTCAATCGTTTTTTAAATGTCAGGCGCTTGTTCAACAGCACAAATTAAATATGAACCTCGTGCAATGCAGAATTACGTTTGATAAAAGAAAAATAACATTCTATTATACAGCACCTGAAAGAGTAGACTTTAGAGGGCTTCTAAAAGATTTAACCCAGGTATTTACCCGTGTCAGAATTGATTTGCGCCATATCGGTGTAAGGGATGAAACCTCAATTCTTGACGGAACAGGTGTATGCGGAAGGCCTTTCTGCTGCTCAACTTTTTTGAGAAAATTTGCAACAATTAACGTTAAACTTGCAAAAGACCAGGGAATGCCAATTGCTCCGGGTAAAATTTCAGGTACCTGCGGAAGACTATTATGCTGCCTTACTTATGAATATTCAAATTATATTGATGCAGCAAAAGGCATGCCGCCTGTAGGTTCATCAGTAATGACACCTGACGGTCTGGGTAAAGTTTGTTATCTTCAATTCCTTAATGGCAAAGTTGCTGTCAAAATGGAAGACGGAAAAACCAAAGAATTTCCAAAAGGTGATATTGAAATGGTTGATGCTGATGTTAATGTTGAAATAGATACTCCGTTAATCAATGCCTACGCAGATGATAACGATAATATCGACATTAAACAACTTGAAGATGACAGAAACAGTTCAACGGGTAATGTCTAGAGCTGCTAGTTCGCCCCCCCCCCGAATAAACGGGACATCCATGATAATTGGACATAAACAAAGTAAATTTCACCGTTTGTCAATCTGACATCATACTTTGGAAGACCTTTGTGTCTTTCATCGGATTTTGCTTCTCTAACTTCTGCAACAAGTTCATCATTAGTAATGAAGCGTAATTCTTTTATACTGATAACTTCCTTGTCTACTATTTTCATTAATTTATCATAATCACTCATATATTAATTATATCAGATGTTAAGATATATTTCAATAGTATATATAAAAAATACTCTAAATAAACTAAAATATGAGAATTTTCTTTTTAACTAGCTCTTGAATATTTTATTAATGAAGTCATCATTGGCAATCATTTGTTTTATTTTTTCGAGTATTTCTGCATTTTTATTAACATCAGCTTCATTTGCTTGTTTCGATGCCGTATTTTCTTCAAGATGTTTTTGAATTATGTGTCTTTGCTTTTTCAATTTTCTTATTTGAGACATTAATTCATCAAGCTTGGTGTCAATTTCAGAGATTTCCTCTGCTGCTTTTTTACATTTAACTTCATCACCGGCAAGTGCTGCCTGAGCTTTTTCAAGTTTTTTGGAAGCTTTATCTTCCCTGAATTTCAAATATTTTTTTATATCTAAATTTATAATATTATTCGTTTCAGTAAGTATAGTATTCTTAATTCCTATAGGGTATTCTTCGTGACCTGCCAGCTTGCCATGAATAATAAACGAGATTATTTTATTTATCTGTTTTTGAACATTCTGTGCAATATCAGGGTGAATTCTTAATATAAACGGATAAGGCAGATTTGCACGTTCTGCATTACATTTTGAGCATAAAACAAGAAGATTATTTATACTATTTGAACCGCCGTTACTTTTAGCTTTGGCATGCTCCCATGTTGCCTGCAATTCTTTTACAAGCATTGATACAATGTCGATATCAGAACTTTTGTTTTTTACACACTCATTAACAAATTTATCTTCGGGTGAAACATTATACGGTAAATCTTTTATTATATGCATAATTTTGGGTTCAATATCTTTGTTAGAACTTTGTGATGCAAAATTTTTATATAAATCTTCAACAAGAAGCTTTTTTATATGCGGTTTGCAGTATTCATTATTCAATATAGATAAAACATTAGAATTAGTGTTTTGCAAAGCTCTGATTTCTTTTGTAGACAATTCAGGAGATAAATCCCGTAACTGTTTAAAAACAGTTCTTTTTTGCAGAGAATTTTGGTTTAAATACAGCTCATACAACTTTGAATGGTATTTTTGAACCTCCGGTTTATTAAAAATTTCAGCAAAAGTATTCTGAGGATACTTTAAGGAATATATTTCCAACAGGTTGATAACTTCTTTAGTTTCATCACTGAAATTATTATAAAATTTATCGAGTTTTTGCAGAACTTTAGGCGCTTTAACTGTAACAGCTTCTGCCTTCAAAGCTGTTTGCGTAACCTCGAATTGAAATTGCGGATCAAGCTTTTTAATTTTTTCTGCATTTTCAGGGCTATTTAAAATTGCACTAATTGACTTTTGAGGTGTTTTTGCCGAGAGTTGTTTCAAAAAATTAAATGCTTCCGTATTCCAAAAAGGCTCCATTGTTCCATTTTCTAAAGCATTTTTAGATGCAGCCGCAAAAGATTTAATGAAAATTTTTATCTGCTCATTTGTAAGCATATCTTTATCACAAAATGCACACTTTAATCCGGGAATATCTCTAATTTCAGTATAAACCTTATCAGGCAGTCTTCCTGTAAAGTTTGTCTGATTGTAAAAATATATTTTGTTCTTGTTACTATAACTGCTATTTATAACAGGGTTAACGCTAAGCATACTTTATATAATACATCTAAATAAAAAATTTTGTTAGTAATTTATATTACAAGGCTGGTTTTAGTAATAGAGTATGCATAATTATTATTTCTTATAGTTCGATTGTAGTATTTCATTTAAACAGCTGAAAAATTCTCCCATACAACATATCCTTAATGAATAATAAACATTTAAACCATCTTTTCTATCTTGAATTAGCCCAGCTTCTTTTAATTTTGAAAGTGACTTTGATATATGAGGTTGTTCATATTCTTTTAATTCTTCCACTATCTCACAAACACATTTTTCTCCATTCAGCAAAGTATCTATGACTTCTAATCTAACAGGATTAGCTAGTGCTTTAAATATTTGGGCTTTACGCTGATAAAATTTATTTTTCATTTCAAACCTTTTGCACTTGACAATATTCCAAAATTGGAATATTATAAAATAGCTATATGCCAATTATAGCATATACATATAACTGTGTCAACTTATTAGTTTGGAGGTGCTATTATGTTTCTAAAATTTGCAGATTTGTTAATATATCGGTTGCTTGGACTATCAGCAGATACAAGCATAGGTTCAACAATACATTTTTTTGTGTACGACACAACAAAGATACTATTTCTTTTGTTTTTAATTATATTAATAATCTCATTACTAAGAGGTTATATAGATAACAATAAGTTCAAGGCATTTATAGAAAAACAACCTAGATTTGTAGCTCATTTCTTAGCTTCACTCTTTGGTGCAATAACTCCATTTTGCTCTTGTTCATCTGTGCCATTATTTATTGGATTTTCAGAAACAGGTATTCCATTTGGTGTGTCTATGAGTTTCTTAATAACTTCTCCTATGATAAATGAACTGGCAATACTATTACTGGCAGGGGTTTTAGGCTTAAAAGTTACCTTGATTTATCTGCTTACAGGTATAATTGTAGGTATGACCGGCGGTTATTTAATGGAATTGTTTGGATGGCAAAAGTACCTTCAAAATTACATTACAAACAAACAAGCAAATGACTATTGTTGTTCTTGTTCATGCGGATGTAATAAAGTTTTAACAATTAAAAACAGATTACAAGAAGCTCTAAATTACACAAAAAATCTTATGAAAAAAATATGGTTATTTGTATTAATAGGAGTTGGTATTGGTTCAATCCTTCATGGGTATGTTCCACAAGAATTTTTTATGCGGTATTTGAGTGCTGATAACTTTTTAAGCGTACCTCTAGCTGTTTTGATTGGCATACCTTTATATGCAGACATAACAACTATTATTCCTATTGCGCAGGTACTTATTAATAAAGGTGCAGCAGTAGGTACTGTGTTAGTATTTATGATGTCTATAGTTGCTCTATCACTGCCCGAGATGATTATTATTTCAAGGGTTATGAAAAAAGAGTTAATCATAAGATTTGCATTGTTCATGTTCGTAATATTTACTATTGTAGGCTACTTATATAATTTAATTTTATAAATTTGATTGTAACTCTAATAAAAAAAGAGGCTATTTAAGAGCCTCTTTTTTATGGTGTCGGAGATGGGACTTGAACCCACACAGATTTCTCCATACGCACCTGAAACGTACGTGTCTACCATTCCACCACTCCGACAGGTATATTTTTTTATTCAATTTTTACATTTTGTTCGGCAGAGTACCACTCTGACGGGTAATTTTATTTAATTTTTTTGAAAAATTCATCAGCAATTAGCTGCGAATATTTACTTTTTTCATTTACTGAAATCAAAAGTCTCGGCGAACCGTCTTTAGTTTCTACTGTTGATATTATACCGCTAACATCTCCGATTGGCAACTTTTTTACTCTTGCTTCAAATTTTACATAAGGAACTTCCTGACCATACGAATTCAATGTTCCTCGTTTGGTTACATGCAGATCATCCACTGATACTGCCTGATATTTTATCTTACTCACTGATTTTTTTAGTTTTTCTTCTACATTTTCGGACTTTATGTCCTCTTTTGTTAATATTGCGTTATCACCTGATTCCACTACAAACATCTTTTGACCTGATGCTTTATGCTCAGCTACAACAGCATTATAGCCCATTATTCCCGCAGCTTTCTCAAGTTCGAACTCATCGTCTATTTTTGAAAAGTCACCGACTTTTTTAGCTCTTTCGAGCATGACATCTTTTGAAGGATTGAAAAAATTTCCTAAATATCCGCTAAGCAATTCTTTCCCGCCCAGCGACATAAACCCCACAACAGCGAGTGTAAGGATTACTGCTCTAAAAATATTTTTTAAACAACCCATATTGAAATCCTTATCATGTTATACTATTATTATAACTATGAAAAAGTCAGAAATCAATCATATCAATACTGCTGACATTAAGGTGGAAGATTTAACACCGGCAATGCAGGAATATTTAAAAATTAAGCATCAAAATCCCGATAAGATTTTGCTTTACAGGCTTGGAGATTTTTACGAAACCTTCTTTGAAGATGCGGTTATTATGTCAAAAGAGCTTGAATTAACTCTAACAGGACGTGAACAGGGAAAGTTCGGCAGGATACCGCTTGCCGGAATTCCTGCAAAAGCAGTCAACGGTTACATCGAAAAACTTGTACAAAAAAATTACAAAGTTGTAATCTGCGACCAGCTTGAAGATCCGAAGTTTGCAAAGGGACTAGTTAAAAGAGGGGTTACCCGTATCGTAACTTCAGGAACTTTAACAGAAAGCGACTTTTTACAGCAGAATTCAAACAATTATATATGTGCATTATTCAAAGATGAAAAAAGCGGTAATTACGGTTTTTCTTATGCAGATATTTCTACAGGCGAGTTCAAAGTAACTCAGGCTCCTTTAGAACTTATTATGGCTGAACTTACAAGATTACAGCCGGCTGAAGTTGTAGGACCGTCGCAAAAACAAAAAATTATGCCGTTTCAGATTGTTCCTGACGAAAAAATTGATTTACCCGAAGAAATTACAAAGCTTTATAACTGCTCTAAAATTCCCATGTCTGTTTTTGACGAAAACTTTGCAGAAACTAATTTGAAAGCTGTTTTTCAGGCTAACAGCCTTGAAGCGTTCGGATATAACAGGTATAAACCTGGTTTCAGAGCTGCAGGAGCGCTGCTTGCTTATGTTTGGGAAACATTAAAGGATAATGTTCCTAAATTTGACAGAATTGAACCTTATGAGCTTTCAGAGTATATGATTTTGGACGGAAGCACAAGAAAAAATCTTGAACTTGTTGAAACTCTTAGAGATAAGAACAAATTTGGGTCTTTACTCTGGGCTATTGACAAAACCAAAACAAATATGGGTGCAAGACTTCTGAAAAACTGGCTTTGCCAGCCGTTAAAAAACATTGATGATATTTTAACAAGGCAAAACTCTATTACAGAACTTGTTGAGAAGAGCGATGAGAGAATAAACATCACTAATTGTTTAGAAAAAATTTATGATATTCAAAGACTTGCAACAAGAATGTCTAACAGCTCTGCAAACCCGAAAGATTTCTTAAGCTTAAAGGCTTCTCTTTCAGTTCTGCCTGAATTGCTTGATGCTGCATCACCTCTTGAATTCAATCCATTAAGAGGAATTGAAGAATATAAGAATGAAATTGTAGAATATACCGAGTTAATTGAGAGAACAATTTCTGAAACAGCTCCTAATTTGATAAAAGAAGGCGGAATAATAAAACCCGGAGTGTCAGGGGAGCTTGATTATTTCCGTGAATTATTAACCGGCGGAGAAAACTGGCTTAAACAATATGAGGAAACCGAAAAAGAAAAATCAGGTATTAAATCCTTAAAAGTAGGGTTTAACAAAGTTTTCGGGTACTTTATCGAAATATCAAATTCTTATCTTAACCAAATTCCTGAAGGTTATATAAGAAAACAAACTTTGACAAACGGCGAAAGATTTATAACAGAAGAACTGAAAAAACATGAAGATGATGTGCTTTCAGCAAGATTTAAATCTACAGAACTTGAATACAAATTGTTCTGCGATTTCAGAGAGTACTCAAAAGAATTTGTAACCAAAATAAGAGAAATAGCAGACTGCATTGCCAAATGCGATGTTTACGCAGGTCTGGCTCAAGCTGCCGTTGAAAACAATTATTGCAAGCCGATAATTGATGCTTCTGATGATTTCATTATCAAAAACGGACGTCATGCCGTACTGGAAAAAATTCTTCCGCTGGGTGAATATGTTGCAAATGATTTGGAATTAAAATGCAACACCGCAGATGCTACACAATTTATGATTTTGACAGGACCTAACATGGCAGGTAAATCAACTTACATGCGTCAAAATGCTTTAATAGCAATACTTGCACAGATAGGTTCGTGGGTTCCTGCCGATTATGCCAAAATCGGAATTATAGACAAAATATTTACACGGGTAGGAGCATCAGACGATTTAACTCTCGGGCAGTCAACATTTATGGTTGAAATGATTGAAACTGCATGTATTTTAAACTCTGCTACAGACAGAAGTTTTATACTTCTTGATGAAATAGGCAGAGGAACAAGTACGTATGACGGAGTTGCAATAGCCTGGTCCGTTGCAGAATACATAGCAACAAAAATCAAGGCTCGATGTATATTCGCAACCCACTATCACGAATTAAACGTAATGACAAAAACTTATCCGCAAATCAAAAATTATAGAATTACAATCAGTGAAGAAAACGGAGAGATTGAATTTTTGAGAAAAATTGTTCAAGGCGGAGCAAGTAAGAGTTACGGTATTCAGGTTGCCAAAATGGCAGGACTGCCAAATGCTGTTATCAGACGTTCAGAAGACTTGATGACAAGGATGCAAAGAGATTTTTCCAACAACCTTGCAACACGCAAAAAGTCTGCTGATACACCGTCAGTAGATATTCCGCAGTTAAATCTGTTTAACTAATTTCAATCTAAATTGTGAAAAACTCCAGAAAATCTGCGTTCATTAAGCCCTGAGTTTCACCTCCGCTTAAGAATACAAATACTTCCGGATCATCAATGCTTAATGTTTCATATTGCATGTTTGAGTCAACTGCTTCCATATCATTTTCTTCAGGAAGTGCAATACGTTCTGAAATGTTTTCATCTTCAGGATAAATCTCAGTTAAAACCAAATCCAAGTCAGTATCAATCATACATTAAAACCTCATTATTTCTTTTATCTTGTTAATAATGATTTTTTAATGAAAGTCAAACTAAATCAGCATAATGCTCATTGTAAAAATCGCCAAACCTGTCTTCCATAACTGCCTGACGTGCTTTTTTAGCAAAATCAATTAAGAATTTCGTATTATGAATTGATAAAAGTGTAGCAGCAGTACTTTCTCCGCATCTCCACAAGTGTCTTAGATATGCTCTTGAATGATTTTTGCAGGTATAGCAATTGCAGCCTTCAACCAGAGGTCTGTCGTCTTCATGAAACTCTTTATTTTTTATGTTCTTTTTGCCTTCCCAGGTAAAGAAAGAACCATGACGTGCGTTACGAGTAGGAAGAACACAATCAAACATATCAATACCATGTTTAATCCCGTTAAGCAAATCCTCAGGAGTTCCGACACCCATAAGATATCTTGGTTTATATTTCGGTAAAAGCGGTGCGGTAAATTCAGTAAAATGGTTCATAATATCTTTTGATTCACCGACACTTAATCCGCCGATTGCATAGCCCACAGCATCATAAGATGAAATTACAGCTGCACTTTCACGTCTTAAATCGTCAAAAAACGCCCCCTGCACTATCGGGAATAAAGCCTGTCTTGGATTAGTTTTGGCTTTAAAACATCTTTCAAGCCATCTGTGAGTACGTTCCATAGCTTTTTTTGCCGTATCGTAATCACAAGGATAAGGAGCACACTGGTCAAACGCCATAATAATATCTGCTCCTATATCCTGTTGAATTTCCATAGAAACTTCAGGGTTAATAAAATGTTTTTTTCCGTCTTTTGGATCTCTAAATTCAACCCCGTCTTCAGTTATTTTATTTAAATGAGCAAGTGAAAACACCTGAAAGCCGCCTGAATCTGTAAGAACAGGCTTATGCCAGTTCATCCATCCGTGAATACCGCCGAATTTTTTAATCAGTTTTGTTCCTGCTCTGAGGTACAAATGATATGAATTGGCAAGAATAATTTGGGCACCTGTATCTTCTATCTGGTCGCAGGTCAGAGTTTTCACAGCAGAGTTTGTACCCACCGGCATAAATATCGGAGTTTCAATCATCCCGTGAGGAGTTGTTAAAACACCGGCTCTTGCGCCAGTCTGAGCACATTCATGCACAAGTTCGTATTTAAAATATTCATGTGCATTGTCACGCATTACTCGTCAATACCTTCTGTAACCAATTCCATCATATTTTTGTAGTTAGTACAAAGTTCTTCCGGTTTGAAATAGATATTGATTTCTCTTTCAGCACTTTCAACACTGTCTGAACCGTGAACAGTATTGTACTCTTTCAATTGAGCATAATCGGCTCTTATAGAGCCTACATCAGCTTCACAAGGGTCAGTAACACCTAAAAGATGACGTACTCCCTGTACAGCTTTATAACCCTGAAAGACCATTGCAACTATAGGTCCGCTTGTTATGTATTTAACAAGGTTTGGGTAAAAAGGTTTGTTTATATGTTCTTCGTAATGTTGTGCAGCTATTTCTTCTGTAACTTGAAGCATTTTAAGACCTATTATCTTATAGCCTTTTTTTTCAAAACGGCTGATAATTTCACCTATAAATCCTCTTTTTACTCCATCCGGCTTGATAGCCACAAATGTTCTTTCCTCTGTATGCATGTGTATTTCCTCCATATAGAACTATTGTAGCACAAATATACGATTTTGCTTATTTAATCTTATAATACTTTGATTTAGACCAAAAAACTTTTAAGCATTTGATGCAAGTGTCATTTTGCGAATTTCTTTTTTCAGCACGGTTATCATAATAATACAAAGAATTACCGCAGAAATACACAGCCCGTACCAGAAACCTCTTAGCTTTAACCCGAAATTAAACGCAAGAACATAACCTACAGGTAAGTAAATCAACCAGTAAGCGATAAAGTTAGAAATTAAGACAATTTTAGTTCTTTTTATCCCCTTAAACACACCGGCAAGTGCCACCTGCAAGCCATCACACACCTGAAACATAGATAATATATAAATTACAGGCACACAAATTTTCACAAGTGCAGCATCTTTAGTAAACAAACCTACAAGGAAGTCAGGGAAAGTCGCAAATATAACAGAACTGCAAGCCATAAATCCTGTAGCCATTACAATCCCGACAAAAGCATACTTTTTTAAATCTTTTATGTTATCAGCTCCGTTTGCAAATCCGACTTTAACTGCAATAGCGTTTGATAATGCAAGCGGAACCATAAATGAAACCGTTGTTAAAGTACATACCAGGTTTTGGGCAGCAGCATAAATACCTGCCACTCTGCCCATAATGATTGCAATACTGTTAAAGGCAACAAACTCAACCATTACAGCCAGTGATATCGGAAGCCCTACCTGCATTATACTTTTATAGTAACTCTTGTCATGAAAATCTCTTGTATTCATTCTCAACAAACAATAAAAATATAAAGCAAGCCCCATAACCCATCTTACAATTAAACTTGCAATTGCAAGCCCTGCCACGCCCAAAGAAGGTATAGGACCAAACCCGAATACAAGAACCGCATTAAGTATTAAGTTTAAAAATACACATATTACAGTAACCAGATTTGGGAAAAGCACTATCTCAAAAGCCTGTAAATATTCTTTCAAAGCTGCATTTAAATACATTCCTACAGTTGCAAAGGCAGAAATAAACATATATTCTTTAATTGCAGGTACAAGTCTTGCTTCAAAATGCAGGTTATCAATAAGCGGTATCGAAATAAAAACTGCAACAGAAGTAATCAAAGACATAATCAGCGCAAATCTTATTGTCGGATAAAAATACCTTTTTGCAGGCTGTTTTGCACCTCTCTTGTTTGAAAGTATTGGCGAAACGCTGCCAAGCAGACCTATTCCGAATATAAAAATTACGTTTATAATTGCAGTAGCAATTGAAATTGCAGCAAGAGTATCAGTCGAATGTCTTCCTGCAATCAAAACATCCCCTGCCCCTATCAGAATGAAACCTAAATTTCCCATAATAATAGGCAGGGCAATGTTTAATAATTCTTTCGCATAATGTTTAAACTGATTACTCATACCAAACAATTATACTATAAATATAAAATTTTTACTTAAGAGATTCCTGAAGCATTTGCAAAGGTGTTCTCCCGCCTTTTTCCGTCAATGACATTGCGTAACCGTCAACTGTATATTGTGTCATTCCATGAACGTCGCCGACAGCCTGAAATGTAAAAATATCATATCCCCATTTATTTGGATTTTTATTACCGTTTATATCAACAGCAAAAGCTTTCCAACCGTTATAGTTTAAGTCAATGAGTATCATACCGTCTGCTAAAACATAAGCAGGACATTTTTTCAAATTAGCCGTAGCCATTCCAGCACCAGGATCGGGATTTGCATCAGGATTGTTTTCTTTTTCTATATCATCAGAACCTTTTATATGCTTTACACATCCGTTTTCATAGCCGTTTGTTTTACAGGTTTTTACAATATTTAAATTCTTTAAAAATGCATTATTAAAAGCAGTACAATCTTCATACAAACCGTTCAAATTGGAAGGACAAGCCTGACCTCCGTTACAAGTATATTTAATACAAGTTCCGTATTCATTTCTATCTGCACATTCCGAAGTTGCAGGTCTGTCAGAGTATTTAGCCCATGCATGACACATAGGGCTGTATCCTAAATCAGCTTTAGCCTTTGTCATAGCATTGTTTAAGGTATTATAAGCTTTTTTAAATTGCTGCTTTCGGACATTATCCTGATAATTGGCAATCAAAGACGGCATAGTCATTGCGGATACAACTCCGATGATACCTAAAGTAACCAATACTTCCGCCAAGGTAAACGCACTGCTACTGGAGCTTAAACGGTTGCCCCCCCCCCGAAAAAATTAAAACATTTTATAATTTTGCTTCTTTTTTTAATTTAATAAATCTTTTCATAAATTGCTCCTTGTATTTATTATTACTTTATCATTATAACAAATATAAATACAATTTTCAACTAAGCATTGTAATCCAACTTGTTGCCAACACCTTTGGACTTTATCGCTTGAGCCTGCATTTTAATACTTTCTGCCTGTGCTGCAACATTATAATCCTGACCTGACGGATCAGAAGGAGCCATAGCTGAACGAATTACAGTATTTGCATCATTAATTGTTTTATCAGGGTTATTGGGGTTAAGTGACGGCATTTTAATATCGACATGCCCTGCAAAAGGTATACCGTCAGCATTTCGTTCTATCACAATAGAACCTGCAAGAGATCCGCCGGCAGACTTATGCGCAGCTTCATGAGCGTATATTTCATCATAATTCTTTTTAATTAAAGCTTCTCTTTGCTGCTCTTTTTGCTTTTCAATAGGATTTGTAAAATTGTAGAATAAATTAATTCCTGCCATACACAAAACCTCACACACATATTACCTGCTATCATTGTAGCATATAATTACAAAACTTTCAATATTTTTGTTAAATATTATTTCTAATTAAAAACCGAAGATATAATCTTCGGTCTTTTAAATTATTTTTTATTTTCTTTTCCTGTTCTTTTATAGAAATCTTCTATAAAGCCTGTATTAAAATTACCGCTTATAAAAACAGGATCTTCTATAATTGATTGATGGAACGGAATTGTTGTTTCAACACCTGTAACAACATATTCTTTCAAAGCACGATACATTCTGCGTCTTGCTTCGTTACGTGTTCTTCCCCAGCAGATCAACTTACCTATCATCGAGTCATAATACGGAGGTATTGAGTAATCCTGATAAGCATGAGAATCCACTCTGACACCGAAGCCGCCCGGAGTTACGTAACCTGTGATTTGTCCAGGATTTGGCATAAAATCTTTTGCAGGATTTTCAGCATTAATACGGCACTCAATAGCATGACCTCTTAAAACAATATCGTCTTGAGTAAAATCAAGTTTTTCACCGGCTGCAACCATAATTTGTTCTCTTACCAAATCAACATTAGATATCATTTCGGTTACACAATGTTCAACCTGAATTCTGGTATTCATTTCCATAAAATACCAGCTTCCGTCATGGTCAAGAAGAAATTCACAGGTTCCCGCACCTTCGTAATTAATTGCTTTTGCCGCACGAACAGCAGCAGCACCCATTTCCTGACGAGTTTTTTCATCAATAGCCGGTGAAGGCGCTTCTTCCAATAATTTTTGGTGACGGCGCTGTATTGAACAATCTCTTTCTCCTAAGTGAACAACATTGCCGTACTGGTCGCCAAGAATTTGAACCTCAATATGGCGAGGATTTTCTAAGAATTTTTCTGCATAAACGTCAGGATTTCCAAAGAAATTTTGAGCTTCTGACTGGCAAAGGTTCATGTTAGTTTCAACCTCTGAATCATTTCTAACAATTCTCATACCTTTTCCGCCGCCGCCTGCAGTAGCTTTCAAAATAATAGGATAACCTGCACGGTGAGCAAATTCTTTAACTTCCTCAACGGTTTTCAAAATTCCTGTACCCGGAGTAACGGGAACGTTATTTTCAATCATTGTTTTGCGGGCAGTAGCTTTATCACCCATTTTGCGCATAGCCTCAGCTGTAGGTCCGATAAATTTAATACCGTGTTTTTCGCAAATTTCTGCAAAATCAGCTCTTTCTGACATAAATCCGTATCCGGGGTGAATTGCATCAGCACCCGATACAATGGCAGCAGATATAATTGCAGGAATACTCAAATAGCTTTTTGCACTTTGAGCCGGACCGATACAATAAGCTTCTGTTGCAAGTCTTACATGCAGAGAGTTTGCATCAGCCTGAGAGTAAATTGCAACTGTCGGAATACCGATTTCTCTGCAAGCTCTTATAATTCTTACTGCAATCTCCCCACGGTTTGCGATTAATACTTTTCTAAACATTTTTCTTATCCCTATTAAAACAGCGAAAAGTGAATTTGCTGATGCCATTCACTATTCACTGTTAACTATTCACTATTTATTCAATATACATTAATACTTGTCCGAACTCTACAGGTTGTCCGTCAGATACGCAGATTTCCACAATTTTACCCGAGAATTCAGCTTCGATTTCGTTCATAAGTTTCATTGCTTCAACAATACAAACTACATCGCCTTCTTTTACTGTTTGACCTACTTTAACAAAAGCTTCGGCATCAGGTGACGGAGCTGAGTAAAAAGTACCTACCATAGGAGAAGTCAACGGTTTTCCTTTTTTAACTTCTGTTTGAGCTGCAGGAGCAGGAGCCGCAGCCGGTTGTGGAGCTTGCGGTGCTGCCGCAGGCGCCTGTACAACACCCATAACTTCTTTTCTTAAAGTAATAGCTTGTTCGCCGTCTTCAAGAGAAATTTCCGTCAGTGAATTATCAGCTAAAACTTTTGCTAATTTTTCAACATATTCAATATCAAATTTCATTATTTTGCCTTTCTTAAATTAAGCTCTATCAAGATACTCGTTAGTTCTTGTATCAACTCTGATTTTATCACCGTTAGAAATAAAGAACGGAACGTTAACTACCGCACCTGTTTCAAGAGTAGCCGGTTTAGTACCGCCTTGTGCAGTGTTTCCTTTTTCTGAAGGAGGAGTATCAGTAACTTCAAGAACAACGTGAGCAGGAATATCTACACCGATAATTCTTGCATCATGCATCAAAACTTGAACAATCATATTTTCTTTCATATATTTCAAGCCGTCGCCGATTTGATCAGCCGTTAATTGAAGCTGTTCATAAGTTTCGTTATCCATCATAACATATTCGGCACCTTCTTTATATAAATATTGCATTTCACGTCTGTCAAGCATAGCTTTTGCAACTTTTTCGCCGGCTCTGAATGTTTTTTCTACAACCTGTCCTGTTTCTACGTTTTTAAGTTTTGATCTTACAAACGCTGCGCCCTTTCCGGGTTTTACGTGTAAAAATTCAACTACAGACCATAAGCCGTTGTCTAATTGAAGCGTTAAGCCTGTTTTTAAATCGTTTACTGAAATCATATTTTTCCCCTTATTAAAATAATATAGTCATTTATGTTAAGTCGATAATACCATAAACAACAAAAACTTCAAATAATTGTTACAAATAAAAATCAAATTATTAACAAAGTAGCAAAAAAATATATGTTGCTGTATTATATAACCATAAGCAATATAAGGAGTGTAAAAATGAGAATTTCAGCTATTGACAGATGCTGCCCGAAACCTCAGTTTACAGCATCAAGAAACGGATATGAAAACCCTATTAACAGAAAATCAGAAAAAGGACTTGCAATTTGGGGCTCTATAGGCGGAAGTGCACTTGTAGGAGCAACAGCTGCGGGCATCGGAAGCTGTTTTATTAAATCAGGAGCTGCAAAAAGAGGTTTAAAACTTGGCGGTATCGGAGCTGCTGCAGGATTAATAACATTAGCACTTACACTGCCTGCCAAACTTTATGATACTAAAGTAAAAGCTTTTGCCCGTGAAAAAGAAATGGACGTTTTCAGCCGTGACAGAGAGCTGAAATCAAATATAATGGAAGAAGTTGATAAAGAGGTCAAGGACGAAGATGTTTCGTTAGACCAAAAAATCAGCCACTACGCAACAGTTCAAATGGCTAACAACGGAAAAGGACTATTGGTCAAAGGAGCATAAATGAGAATTGGTGCCGTAAATAACAGTTTCTCATTTACTCAACAAAAAACAACCGCCAAAAATGATAATAATCCGATTTCCAAAAGCGGTGAAAAGGCTAAGCTTACAAAAGCTGCTTTTATTGCCGGTTTAGGTATCGGAGCTAAATTATTATTTGAAGTTATGGACGGCGATTTTGTAGTGGACACGTTAGGAAATAAAGCCGAAAAAATTGTCGACAAACAACATAAAAATGTGTCGAAAAATAAAAAAGCATTATTGGCAGTCGGCGCCTGGGCAGGTCTTATTGCCGCATTTATCGGCGGTTTTGCAATTCTGTACACTCTTTTTAAAGCCCCAAAAATAAATTATGAAGGAAACGTAAACGCTTTTAAAAAAGGAAATTATGAAGGAAACGTAAACGCTTTTAAAAAAGGAAAAGATATGGACGTTTACGTTAAAGGCAACTCTGTGGAAAAAGAACTTTACACTCAAATGAACGAGAAAGCCAAACAAGCAAATGAAGAAGAAAAAGCTAAGTTAAAAGAACAATATATGCAAATGAAAATGGCTAAAAACAGAGTTCCTGATTTTGTAAAATTAAATCGATGATTTTTGTGATAAAATGATTGGGTAATGGCAGAAGGACAGATTTACAAAATTCATTCAGATTTCTATTACGTCGATGACGGCGTTAATTCTTATGAGTGCAAAATTAGAGAAGTTTTAAAAAAACAAAAAGAAAAAATAATAGTAGGGGATTACGTTGAATTTGAAAACGGCGTAATAAAAAAAATTGTACCCAGAAAAAATTATATTAAACGGCCGAGTGTGGCAAATATTGATCAGGTAATTATTGTTTCTGCTCTAAAGGAGCCTGATTTGGATTTACATCAGTTGAACAGGTATATAGCACTTGCTAAATATTATAAAATTCCTGCTGTTTTATGTTTTAACAAAGATGATTTAAAATGGGACAAGCATCTTGGCGAAGATATTAAAAATATTTATGAAGCTTTAGGGTATAAAATTGTATACACATCCGCAACAGAGCATAAAGGAATTAAAAACTTCGAAAAGCTTCTAGCAGGCAGAACAAGCGTGCTTTGCGGGAATTCCGGAGTTGGCAAATCAAGTCTTATTAATGCAATTAATCCTGATTTAAATCTCAGAACAAAAAGTGTCAGCGAAAAAACACAGCGTGGGACACATACTACACGTCACTGTGAAATTATAAAAATCAATGATAATTCAAGGATTGTAGATACACCGGGATTTAGCAACGTCAGATTTGATTTTATACTTCCTGCCGATGTGGATTTACTTTTTGACGATATTGCACAATTCAGAAATGAATGTAAATATTCAGACTGTCTTCATATAAATGAAGACGGGTGCAATGTACTTGAAAATATTGATAAAATAGATTCAACCCGTTACGAAAGCTATCTGGCTTTTATCGAAGAAGCTAAAGAATATAAAGAAAAAATAAAATATGAAGGCAAAAAAGAAGAACATTCCAAAAAGACTGTTCACAACAAACAAATCGCAAAGATAAGCGAAAAAAAACGTGAAAGTGCAAGAAACACATTAAAACAAAAAATATATAAGGATATGGTTAATTACGAGGGAGGAATAGAAAATGAAGATGAATGATTATATTGAGCTGGTTAATAAAAAACTGGAAGAATTCATGCCTGTTCTTTACCCAGAAGATATTTTTAAATCAATGAAATACACCGTATTATTACCGGGAAAACGTTTGAGACCCGTAATGTGTCTTGAGTCGTGCAGAATGTTCGGCGGTAACATCGAAGATGCAATACCAACTGCCTGTGCAATAGAAATGCTGCACGCACAAACACTAATTCATGATGATTTGCCATGTATGGATAACGACGATTTCAGACGAGGTAAACCTACCAACCATAAAGTTTTTGGAGAAGCAAATGCCGTGCTTGCCGGTGATGCGCTTTTAACTTTTGCGCCTCAAACTATTTTAAAAAACTCTAAAAATCTTGGCTGTGAAAAACTCATTAAAATTATGGAAGAATATTTTCACGCTGCAGGAGCTTACGGGGTTATAGCCGGACAAGTTGTCGATATAGAAAGCGAAAAAAATTATCCGGAAAATGCTCAGGAAACTCTTGAATACATTCACACACATAAAACAGCTGATTTGTTTAAGCTTGCCCTTAGAGCAGGAGCTATAATAGCTGATGCCTCAGACAAAGAAATTGAAGCAATAACAGAATTCGGACAAAATATGGGCGTTGCTTTTCAAATAGCAGACGATATTTTAGATGAAACTTCCACATTTGAAGAAATGGGTAAAACTTTAGGTAAAGACAAAGAAGCAGGGAAATTAACTTATATAAACTTATACGGCATTGAAAAATCAAGAGAGGATTTGAATAAGCTTATAAACAGATGTTTTGAAATTTTAGAACAAAACAATCTGAAATCTGAAATATTTGAACAGATACTTAATAAAATAAAAAATTGTTAACTTTTTTGTTTTTACAATAGTACTTATGCTATACTTAAATAACGCAAACAAATTTTGAAAAAGAGAGTAGGAATTAAATTAATGATAACAGGCATATCAAACACAGGTTATGAAGTTATATCTTCAGGTGTACTATCGGCTTTTTTAGCACAGGTTTTAAAATTTATTATATTTACAATTAAATCAAGAAAAATTAATTTTAAAATTTTTACAACAACAGGCGGTATGCCAAGTTCTCATTCAGCAGGCGTAATGGCTGTATCCACTACGGTTGGAATTCTGGAGGGGTTTGACTCTGTAATATTTGCGGTAGCTTTAGGTTTTTCATTAATTACTATGTATGATGCCGCAGGAGTAAGACGAGCAGCAGGAAAAACAGCTGCATGCCTGAACAGGATGATGGATGACTTTTACAAACATGATGTACAATCTATCGGTGGTAAATTAAAAGAACTTCTCGGACATACTCCTTTAGAAGTTATTATGGGCGCAATATTCGGTGTTGCATTTGCTTATATTTACCATTTTTATATTTTGGGATAAAACAAATTGTTTTCTATTAAAAAAATATTGTATTTTATATTTTTAGCATTAATCATAATGCTCGGAATTTATTTTCGTATTAAATACTTTGTCTTTAATAGAGCTTTCTGGGGCGATGAGATTGCTATTCTGGTAAATTTACAAAATCCGTCGTGGCTTTCTGTTTTTCACCCCTTATCAATGGGACAGAGCACCCCGCCTTTGTATCTTCTGATTTCTAAGATACAGTATTCAATTTTTAAAGATGGAAATCTTGAACTTATTTTCAGAACCATACCTCTTTTAAGCTCTGTGCTTTCAATCTTTGCATTTTATTATATGTGCAAAAAATTTGTACAGAATAAAATAAGCCAGCTGATATGTACGATTATTTTCTGTCTGAACTTTCATTTTATTTATTATGCACAGGAGTTTAAACAGTATAGTTCAGATATTCTAATATTTATTCTTATATTGCTGTCATATTTCCATATTGACTTAAATAAAAAGAAGCAGGCTTTGATATACAGTTCATTTTACGCAATTATAATATGGTTTTCTTACACCTCATTATTTGCAATAGCTTCAGTAATAAGCGCAATGTTTCTGCAAAAAACCGATATTAAAAAATTAATTAAATTTACAATACCGCTGTTTATCAGTTTTATATTATTTTTTATTAACCAGAAATATCTTGTAAACAGCGACTATCTTCATACATACTGGGGCAGCGGGTTTGTAACCGCAAAAACTTTTTTTGAAATATTTATAAATGCCTGGGAATTTTTCTTAACAGGAATAAAAGGATCAGGTTTCTATATAGTATTTTTTGTGACCGGTACAATTGCAGCAATTGTTGGAATAAAAGACGAAAAAAATCAACTCTTATTGCTGCCTGTTGTGTTTATGCTGATTGCTTCTGCGATGCATTTATACCCGTTCTCCGGCAGAACGGCGTTATATTTGTTCCCTGTAATGATAATACTTCTTGTCAAAGTTTTTGATATAAACTTATACAAGTTTGAAATCATAAAAAATACTGTTTTATGCATATTAGTTTTGTTTGTATTTATAAGTTTTTGGGATTACAAAAATCTTCACGATTATAAATTTGTTGATATAAAATCACCGCTATTAACAGCGCAGCAAGTAAGTAATGACAAAGAAAACGACATACTGGTATTTTTAAAATGGGATTATGTACCCTATATAGCTTATTACAAAGAAAAGTTAAATATAACATTTAAACACGCAGTATGCTTGCAGCAATGGTTCTTTCCCGAAGAATTTGATACACTGCCTGAAGGTCATACATACTACTTTGCAATGTCTGTTTATGACAAAGATCCCAACTGCCTTACCGCAAAATATAAAAAACGGTATCTTTTAAGACTTCTTAACTGGGCAGAAAAACAAAAAGATTATAAATTATATACAGATAATAACTTGAATGTTCTTATAAGATTTTCTAAGTAAAAAGCTTGCCTTTTTTTATTATTCATGTAATAATCTAATTAAATAAGGGCTTATAGAATTAATTCTATATCCGAAAGTTGTACCCTTAGGGAAAGAAAGAGATACTCAAACAGTAATGAGTGTTAAACAGCAGGAATTTAATTACAAGTTTATAAAAGAGAATGCCAGTGCCGGAAGCTGGCGCAGAGGTTACGAATACCATCTTAAAGATATGGTGTTTGACTCGTATCCCGAGAAAAACTTCTACATGGCTAAAGTTAAAGGTAACTTTCAGGCACATTACAATACAGACCTTATCTTTAAGAAAAATAAGGTTGAAGCTCGCTGCAATTGTCCTTTGAAAGAAGAATGGTGCAAGCATGCCGTTGCGGTTGCATTAAAAGCAATAGATGAGCATGCCTATGAAGACTGGCTGGAAACAAAATTCGGTGTAGAAACAGATTTTCCTGATGAAAATACAGCTTTAACCGAACAGCCGCAAGGTAATTTTATCTTCCACTTTAACTCTAAAAGAAAAGCTAATTTCTTCTCTGTTCTGGTCCGTTCAAGAGAAACAGGAAAAGTTGTAAGACAAATTGAACCTATTTTAAGAGCATTGATTGAGGCGCAAAGACAGGATAAAACCTTTGAATTAAACAATTCTCAAAAAGTTGAAGTTGCAATATTCCAACAGCTTTTAACAGTTTCCCGTCAGGATAAAAAAGCCGGCTGGTATGATATCCCGATTACTAAATTCGGACCGATGTTTACACTTTTATCCAAAGCCGATGAGGTATTAGACGAAAAAACCAAGGAACGTTTGAAATTTACCGATGAAGAATGGAAACTTGTATTAAACGTAAATACCGGTGCTCAGGGCACAATCCTTCTTTCTCTGGAGTGGAAAAGACCTGACAAAGATGATGTTTATCCGCTTGAGGAAGTAAGATATTTTTCAAGACATTTAAAATGGGGAAGATATAAAAATCTTATATTCCCTACAAATATAGCAATGAATTCTCTTCCTCAAAATATTTTAAAATCGTCTTTTACAGATTTAAAAGATGCTGACGGCGGAAAATTTATTTACGAAGAATTACCGAAACTTCAAGAAATTATGGACGTTGAGATTGCCGATAACATTAGCAAACTGATGCTTGAAGAACGCCCTCCGCTGAATGTTGTTACTATGGGAATTGATTACGACCAATCATTGAAAGCTTCTCTGGAATTTGAATATGACGGAGTTATAGTTCCTTATTCAAAAACAACTGCAGAAAAAGCACCGTATATCACAGTTAAAAAACCGGGTGAAGATTTGGTTTACTGGATTAAGAGAAACTTAAAACACGAGCAGGAAGCTTACGCTATGCTTCTTGCGTGTAAGTTCGTTCCAATGCAGACAAACAACCTTGCTCTGGAAAAAGAAAATGCAATAGATTTTTATAACTATTATATCAAACAGGCAGGCGATGGCTGGAAGTTTGTAGAAAAAGATGATATGAACTTCTTCAAGCTTATGGATGATCCGTTTAAACTATGCGCCAAAATTGACTTCTCGGAAGAAAATCAGGACAGTTTTGAAATTTTGTTATACGGTCAGGTCGGTGAAGAAATTATCAACTTTGACGAAATTTACGAAACAATACAAAGCGGTGAAAAATATAACAGAATAAGAAGCCTGGGATTTGTAGAATACCCTGCACAGAATATATATGCACTGATGCGTGCATTTAACTCATTTGACGTTTACAGAAATCCTGATAATAAATTTATTGTAAAAACATACCGTGCAGGTCTGATAAACGAACTTAAAAACCTTGATGTAGAACTCGTATTAAGTGAAGAATTCCAGAACTTCTGGGAACAAATGTCAACATTCTCAACTTCTGAAGAATTGACCTTGCCGAAAGGTATTAACGCCGAATTCCGTGAATACCAGACAAAAGGTTTCGGCTGGCTGTGGTTTATGTATAAATACGGTCTTAACGGTATTCTGGCTGACGACATGGGGCTTGGTAAAACACTTCAAGCGTTAGCTGTTATTCAAAAGGCAAAAGAAGAAGACGGACCGATGCCTACTCTGGTTATTTGTCCGACAACAGTCGTTTTTAACTGGGAATCAGAAATCCAAAAATTTGCACCTACACTTACAACTCTAAAACTCTCAGGTGTAGACAGAAAACAGTTATTTAAAGAAATTCCTAACCACGATGTTGTTATAACAAGCTATGCTCTTGTCAGACGTGATATTGCAAAATTAAAAGAATACAATTTCAGATATGTTATCCTTGATGAATCACAAAATATTAAAAACGCTATGTCACAAACAGCTCAAGCTGTTAAAAAATTGCAGGCGGTTCACAAACTGGCGCTTTCAGGTACTCCTATTGAAAACAAACTCGAAGAATTATGGTCAGTATTTGATTTTCTAATGCCAGGCTTTATGTTCAGCGTTTCAGAATTTAATTACAGATACGTTAACCCGATTATGGAACGTCAGGATAAGACAGTTGAAAAACGCCTTAAACTGCAAATTTATCCGTTCATCTTACGCCGTATGAAACGTGACGTTGCAAAAGACCTTCCTGATAAAGTTGAAAACATTGCTTACTGCGAACTTACAGATGAACAAAGAGATTTCTATCTACAGGTTCTTGACAGTACTAAAGAAGAACTGTTTAAATCAATTGAACAGAACGGTCTTGAAAAAAGCAGATTATCAATCTTCTCCGCACTTTTGAGATTGCGCCAGATCTGCTGCCACCCTAGACTTTATGATAAAGAAAATGTTAAGAATATCATGAAATCAGGTAAGTTTGAAAAACTTAAAGTTATGCTTGAAGAAATTATTGATGAAGGTCACAGAATACTTCTTTTCAGCCAATTTGTTGATATGCTTGATTTAATCAAAGGCTGGCTGGAAAGAGAAGGTATACCTTACGAATATCTTACAGGTAAAACAAAAGACAGACAGGGTGCTGTTGAAAGGTTTAATTCAACCCCGTCTATTCCAATATTCTTAATCAGCTTGAAAGCAGGCGGTACCGGTTTGAATTTGACTGGCGCAGATTACGTAATCCATTATGACCCGTGGTGGAACCCGGCTGTTGAAGATCAGGCTACTGACCGTGCTTACCGTATCGGTCAGACTAAAAAAGTATTTGTTTACAGACTTATCACGAAAAATACTGTTGAAGAAAAAATTCAAAAACTTAAAACTGTTAAGAGAAATCTTGTAGACAGCGTAATTTCAGTTGACAGAAATATTGTTAAGTCACTTACTATGGATGATATCAAAGAAATTTTCTCAGTGGATTAAAATAGCAGAATAATTACTTATAAATGACCGTATGCCCTGAATATTATTCAGGGCATATTCTTCTAAAGATTAAAAAATCCGAGTATGGGGTTAGAAGAACTTTAACGGTCTTATAGTTTTTAACTGACAGCCGGAATTTGCGGCTATACAGTCTGCCTCAGAAGATACTCCTGTACAGTATGGAGTAGAAGATTTAACATAGCCTGATTGACAGGCACCCTCTTTAAAAGATACACTTTTAGATAACCATTTTAGTATACGGTGTCCATCATTGCTAAAAGTTTCGTTTTTAACACTTACCTGTAAATGATGTTCACTGTCTCCGCCAGCACCGTCAGGATTAGCATTGGCATCATAGGCAGGTATGACACGACCGCCCAGTGTTAAATAAAAAGGATAAACATCTTCCCACAAAACAGAGTCGCCTCTGCTTCCGTCAATATCGGCATATATAATATATCCCTTTTGATTTAAGTCTTTTTCTGCGGTTTCGTCATCATTGCCCGAAACACGTAATTGCGGAATTAATGCAGGATTATTATGCACATTAAACAAACGAACACCGTTTCGCAAGACTAAGTCCGGGGTAAGGTCTGCAAATTCTGTCGTATTTGTATCTATACTACTACCATTACATGTACTGTCAGAAGGACTGATATTAACTAATCTTTCAAACAGTTCACAAAAATTTTCTCCCTTTTTCGGTAATGAAGATTGAATTGCTGCACATTTACAATCCAAAGCACTCCATTCTTTACCGGTTTCACACTCAGGCGGCCAAGGAGTTCCTGACGGGAACCCGCATTCTTCAGGAGTGTTTCCTGCATATGCACAAGGAAACAGAAATAAATTATTTTTTGACTGATATAATTCATCTTCAGGGTTAAAGTCAGCCAGCATACCGGAAGCTATAGTACGTAATGTAGTATAAGTAGAATAGTACGTATAAGATATTATATTATCCAAACGAGATTTTGTTATCTTAATGCTTACTCCAACTATAACAGCAATAATAAGCATTACAACAACTATTTCCGCAAGGGTATAGCCCGATTTAACTGAAAGCTGAGGATTGTATAAGTTTAAAAGGCTTTGTTCAGGAGCTTTTAGAGTG
>HF991469.1:93549-108372 GCA_000433095.1 Clostridium sp. CAG:967
TTTCAGGAGCTTTTAGAGTGCCCCCCCCCCCGAATTTACGTACGAAATCACATTGTAAGTTGATAAACTTTCTTCCAACATACGCAGCAGATTTTTCACTAAATCTTCTCATAAATTGCTCCTTTCAATGAAATCATGTAAACCAGACAGCCGGTTCCATAATCCATTTTGACCATAATCATTATAACATATTTTCAAAAAAAAGACACCCCTTTCAGAGTGTCTTCTTAAATTTACATTATCGGTAAATTTCTTATTTGCCGTTAACAGCAGTTTTGAATTTTTTACCAGCTGAAAAAGCAGGAACTGTTGTTGCAGGGATTTTAAGTTCTTTACCTGTTTGAGGGTTACGACCGATTCTAGCTGCTCTTTTTCTAGATTCGAATGTACCGAAACCTACTAAAGTAACTTTTTTACCTTTAGAAACTGTTTTTTGGATAGTTTCAATTAACGCACCTAAAACTTCTGCAGCTTCTTTTTGAGTTACGTTTGATTTTTTTGCAATTTCTTGTACTAATTCTTCTTTGTTCATAAATAAAACTCCTTTTCTAACATGTGGAGCAGATTTCATCAGGCATTACCGACTTATCTGCCTCCTCTTCTCTTTGTACATGCTCAATTATAGCCTAATTTATTTTAAAAGCAAGTATTTTAAGCTTTTTTAACACTTTTTTACTGATAAAACGTATAAATAGAGGAATTTGTATTACAAAAAGTAATAAATATGATAAAAGTGAGCTTTTTTATCTGTTTTTTGGTACAATGTATTAGGAATTTGTAATATGGGAGTAACAGCTCAAGTATGAAAGAAAGAGTTTTATTATTTACTATTGTTTTCGGACTCGGTGTATTTATTTACATCTTTCAAAGTTACTTTAATACTGTGTGGGGACTAGCTTTTTTATGTACGTTTATGTTTATTTACGCACTTTTTATGAACCTTTCTTACAAACTGCAAAAACGTAAACTACAGAAGTACCCTCAAATTATTAATCAAAACTTTAAACCTTTTGTTTCAGTTATGATTCCTGCTCACAATGAAGAATCCGTTATTACTAATACGGTTGAAAACGTTTTACAAATGGATTATGAAAATTTTGAAATCATTGTTATTGACGACAGAAGCTCTGATAACACAGCTTCCGTTATAAAAGATTTAGAAAGAAAATATGATAAGGTTACAGCATTAATCAGAACTGCAGATGCTTTCCCCGGTAAATCAGCCGTATTGAATGATGCATTAAAAATTGCTAAAGGTGAAGCCATATTAGTATTTGATGCTGATGCAACGGTAGATGCTGATTTCCTTTCAAAACTTGTTCCTAACCTTGAACCTAAAGATGTCGGAGCTGTTCAGGCAAGAAAAGTTATAAGAAATAAAAATGCTAACCTTTTAACAAGATGCCAGAATAATGAATACACAATGGATGCTCACTTTCAAGTCGGCAGAGACTCTATAAAAGGAGCTGTTGAACTTCGTGGAAACGGAGAATTAATCAAACGTGAAGCATTAGAAGATATCGGAGGCTGGAACAATTATACAATAACTGATGACCTTGATATGTCTACAAGATTACATATCAAAGGCTGGGATATTCGTTTCTGCCTTGATGCGGTTGTTTATGAAGAAGGTATTATATATTTATGGCCGTTATACAGACAGCGCAGACGCTGGCTTGAAGGAACCATCAGAAGATACCTCGAATATTTCGGCGATGTATTATTTTCACGTGATATGTCACTTCGGGCAAGTCTTGATATGACGGCGTATATTACTCAATTTATTATGCCCGGCTGGTTTTTAATGGAAATACTTATAAGAGGTTTTAAAGTTCTTGCAAAACAAGCACCTACTCATATGTTATACTCATCAATATTTATCGGATGTGTTATCGGTTTCGGATTTTTCTTTGCTGCAAGATATGCTCTAAGACGTTATGATTTTATGCCAAGACTTGATGCAACATTTGAGGCTTTAGAAACTTCTATTTACTTATTAATAATATGGTTTCCTCTTGTGTTATATATCTGCTTTAAAATATTGTTTATGAAAAAAGATATGAACTGGGGTAAAACCGCACATGGACTTGTTATGGAAGAAGAAGCAAGTATAAAAGACTTCATAAAAAAAGAATTGCAAAAAACAAAAGAATACACAAAAGAATATACAGAAAAGTATACTGAAAAATTAAAACAAATACTGGCTGAAAAAGGAGAAAAAAATGACAACTGAAACAATTATTGATGTAAAAAATAAAATCAGAGCTGTAAATGATTTTCCGAAACAAGGAATTGTTTTCCGTGATATTACCACAGCTTTGAAAGATGCTGAAACTTTAAAAGTAATGATTGATTATCTTTGCGATCAATTTAAAAATGAAAAGATTGATTACATTGCAGGTATCGAAAGCCGTGGCTTTATTTTCGGTATGCCTATGGCTTATAAGTTAAATGCAGGTTTTGTACCAATCAGAAAACCTAATAAACTTCCTGCTGCTACATATTCACAAGAATATGAACTTGAATACGGCACCGATAAAATAGAAGTTCACCAGGATGCATTTCCTCAAGGTGCAAATGTATTAATTGTTGACGATTTGCTTGCAACAGGCGGAACTGCGGAAGCTGCTGCTAAACTTGTTAAAAAGACAGGTGCTAACCTTGTTGGAATGGCTTTCTTAATTGAGCTGGAAGCTTTACAAGGCAGAGAAAAACTTTCAGATGCGGGAAAAGTTGTTTCAATGTTAACTTACTAGAAAAGAGCCTTAACGGCTCTTTTTTTAATATGTCATTTCCCAGTTGTCATTTAAAATTTTTCCAAAACAGCCATGTCCCCAGCCCGGTCTTGATGAATTACAAGCGCTTTGAAAATTCTTTTCTCTTATTTCTTTTGATAAAGGCGGTGTGAAATCCTCTCGTCCTGTATCAACATCAACGCTGTAATCATCAATTACACCATTATTATACAAACTCATTCCAAAAAAATCACGTCCCACAATATTTGGACCTTTCTGACCGTTTGTATCAACTCCGAACTGCATAACAATTATATCTGATGCATCAGTAATTGCCGTAACTGAAACTGATGCACCGTTTGCAAGAACAAAATAATTTACATTTGAATGAGAGCTGTCATAATTTATATAAGTAGTACCATCCAACTTTTTATAATTTCCAGAGGCAAAACACGGGGAAGGATTATGTCCGCAATCCTGAACTGTTTTAAAATAAGTTTTTACAAAATCAACAGCAGCATCTTGGGAACTAAGTCCTGCTTCCCGCAGATTAACAGCATTTTTATCTGTTTGATATCTGAGTGCTGCCTGTCCAAGCTCATTATAAACCTTATGAAGCTGAGTTACATAACTCTGGCGCCGGTAATTCTGCATCAATGAAGGGACGGTCATTGCAGAAACCACACCGATAATTCCTAAAGTGACCAATACTTCCGCCAAGGTAAACGCACTAAAACGATTATCTTCTAACGTGGCTACGTGCGTAGCACCTTCCGCCAGGGTAAAACCCTTGCTATAGGAGCTTAAACGGTTGCCCCCCCCCCAACGTGACTAAAATTTTTCATATTTTTGCTCCTTTCATTTATTTGTTAGATTTATGCAATACACTATATGACGGGTCCAGCGGCTACGCTGGTCATAAATTGCTCCTTTCTTTACTATAATTTTAGTATAACAAATTATAGATAAGTTTTCAAGATTAAGACCTTGTATAAATGTCAGCTTTTGTTATTGCAAAATTTTTAGGAACATATTCTAAAAGATATTCTATAGCTTGTTCAGGGGTTTGCGCAACATAATATAACTCTCTTGATGTATCCCGTGCAAAATTTTCTGATATAATTTCTTCAAAAAATTCAATTAATTTATCGTAGAAACCATTAGTATTAAGAATAACAACTGCTTTCTGATTATACCCCAGCTGCTTTTGAACAATCATTTCAGAGAGTTCTTCAAGAGTGCCGAAACCGCCCGCAAGTGCCACAACTGCATCAGAAAGTTCATCCATTTTAGCTTTTCTGCTTCTCATACAGGGAGTTACAAAAAGTTCGACACATTCATCCGTATAAACTCCCATATTATGAAGTCTTTCAGGCATAACGCCGATTATTTGACCGCCGTTCTTTTTAACCTGTTCGGCACAAGCCCACATCAAACCTAGTGAACTTCCTCCATAAACCATATTCATATCAGCTTTAGAAAGCAGTTTTCCGAATTCTGCAGCTTCCTTATAATATGATTTGTCTAAAAAATTACAGGAAGAAGCAAAAACACATACATTTTTTATATTATTCTTCAAAGCCGCCTCCGATTTTATAGTAATATGAACAGCTTACACCTGTGCCTGAATCAGAACAATCTTTTTTCAAATCATTCATATCCATATCAAAACCGAACGGCTCGATTCTGCCGCCGTCATAAATATTAACGCCGTAAATATCCCGCCCCCAACGGTTTGGCGGCAAAATACCATTTATATCAAATAACATTAGAAATAATGCATCAGTGGAATTTTCCGATTTTATATCTTTGATACCCACAATTGTATTATTTTCTGCAAAATAGAAATCATCAAAATAGTAACTCTGCCCCTTATAAACTTTTGTACCGTTCATATATCGGGGTTTATAATGTTTACCCGGGTAAGTTTCAGTGTTAATTCTCAGATAAGGCTTGACTAGTGCAAGAAGAATTGCTTCACGTTCCTGCGGTGTCTTAGCTTTTTTCATACTTGTCAGAATATCATCTGTTATATGAGCATTGATTACCGAAAACATATATTCAACACGATTAAGCTTTTCATTCCATTTTGAAATTGCATTTGCCTGACGTGTGCTTTCAATGGATACAGGCATTAACAACAAGATAACACCAAGCATTACAAATAAAGCGATTGAATATTCAAGTTTCCAATAACGTTTTTTTGCCATAAGAACCTCTTTAAGCCATATCAATTATTTTTTTCTCCTGAATTAATTTGTCATAAACCCATTCAGGAACAAAGTTTTTACCTAAAATAATTTGTCCGTTCATAATATTAGGTGCATGGAAGTCTGACCCGCCTGTTACTATTAAACCGAGTTCTTCTGCCATAGATGAGAAATATTCAACACATGCAGGAGAGTGTTTTCTGTGGTAGGCTTCAATACCACGCAAACCGTATTGCATTAATTCTTTAATTAAACTTTCTGCAATGTCAATATCATGAGGGTGAGCAATAACAGGTACGCCTCCGGCATCATAAATAATTTCTACAGCATCCTGCGGAGTAACGGTTTTTCTTTGTACATATACAGGAGAATCATCGTGAATATATTTTGCATAAGCTTCTATAACACTGGATGTGCCGCCTGCATTTGTGATTGCTTTTGCAATATGCGGTCGTCCTATGCTTCCGCCTTCCGCAACCTGTTTTTTTATATCATCAAATTTTATTTTTATACCTTCTTTTTTGGCTAAAAGGCTGATTATTTCTTTGGTCTGTTTAACCCTCGCTTGCTGCTGGATTTTCAACAAATTTTGAAAATCGCTGTTATTTACATCCATAAAATAACCAAGTATGTGAATTTCATAGTTTTTGTATAAAGTGTTAACTTCAATCCCTTGTATAATTTCTAATTTATCTTCTTTGTTTTCTTTTTTCAGGTAATCTTTTGCAACCTGATACGATAGAACATTATCGTGGTCTGTCAGTGCTATAGCCTGAAGCCCGACGGCAATGGCAGTATCTACAATTTTTTCGGGTGAAAAAACACCATCCGAATAAAGGGTGTGAATGTGTAAATCACTTTTCATTGTCCTCTTCCTTTTCATTTTCATCTACATAACAAAAAATTCTTTTTATAGCTACAGCATGTCCGCTTATCGAATTAATTTCAACTTCGACAGCATTAATTTGGACGACATTACCGACAGCTACGTCATAGCGTTCGGGGATACATGTAGTAAAACGATTTAAGGAAGTATTATATTCCATTCCTATAACACCATCAGATGTTCCGCAAAATCCTGCATCCGTGATGTATCCCATATTATTAACAATTTGTTCATCAGCAGTCTGAACGTGTGTATGCGTTCCAAAAAACGCACTAACTCCAAGATCTGAGCAAAAACGTCCGAAACAGATTTTTTCTGCAGTAGCTTCAGCGTGAAAATCAACTATTACAATCGGTGTAATTTCTTTCAAACGCTTGATTTCGTCAGCTGCTGTTTCCCACTGGGAATCAACAGGAGCCATAAATACTCTGCCAAGAGCATTAATAACTGCTATTTTTGTTCCGTCTTTTGTTTCAAAAACCCTGCTTCCTGTGCCGGGTGTACCCTTAGGATAATTAAAAGGTCTGACTAATTTATCAGCCTTACCGATGTAGTTTAATATTTCTTTTTTATCCCAAATATGGTTGCCCGATGTCATACAATCAATACCATATTCAGAAATTTCATTATAATTTTTTTCTGTCAGACCAAAACCGTGAGATGCATTTTCAACATTAGCAATAATAAAATCATAATTTTCTTTTTGTTTTTGCAAGAAATCACGAACAGCAAACCTGCCGGGTCTGCCTACCATATCTCCCAAAAATAAAATTTTTATTATTTTACCATCACCCATATTTATTCCTTTAAATCAGGCTGAGGCAAAAGCCCCAGCCAAAATTATTAATTACTTGGCAATTTCAGTTGTTCTAAACTCTCTTACAACCGTCACTCTGATTTGTCCCGGATAATCAAGTTCATCTTCAATACGTTTTGCAACATCCCTTGCAAGCTTTTGAGAAGCTAAATCATCAAACCTTTCAGATTCAACAATAATTCTGACTTCACGTCCTGCCTGAACTGCAAACGATTGTTTAATACCGTCAAAACTGTTAACTATTTCTTCAATCTTTTTAAGACGTTTAATGTAAATTTCAAGAGTATCACGTCTTGCTCCTGGTCTGCCTGCTGAAATTGCATCAGCAACCTTAACAAGCACGGCTTCAACAGTATTAGCTACCACATCATCATGGTGAGCTTCAATTGCATGAATAACTTCCTGTCTTTCGCCAAATCTTGAAGCAAGTTCTACACCAAGTTGAATATGTGTACCTTCTTGAGTTTGGTCAACCGCTTTACCTATATCATGTAAAAGCCCTGCACGTTTTGCAATCGCTTCATTAGCTCCGATTTCGGCAGCTAACATTCCTGCAATATGTCCTACTTCAAGCGAATGTTTTAAAACATTCTGACCGTAGCTTGTTCTGTAGTATAAACGTCCGAGTGTTTTAATAAGCTCTTTATTTAAGCCCATAACACCCATTTCCAGAGCAGCATTTTCGCCTTCTTCCCAGATTTTTTTATCAATTTCTTCCTGAGCTTTTTCAACCATTTCTTCAATGCGCACAGGGTGGATACGACCGTCTACAATTAATTTTTCCAGAGCAAGTTTTGCAATCTCACGTCTTACAGGGTCAAAACTTGATAATACAACAGCTTCCGGAGTATCATCAATAATTAAATCGACACCCGTTAATGTTTCCAATGCTCTGATGTTACGACCTTCACGACCGATAATGCGGCCTTTCATTTCATCGTTAGGCAATGCAACTACGGAAACAGTAGTTTCTACAACCTGCTCTATCATACATCTTTGCATTGTTGTTGATAAAATTTCTTTTGATTTTTCAAGAGAAACTTCTTTTATTTTAGCTTCATTTTCTCTAATGAGCTGCATTTGCTCTTGAGCCAAATCGTGTTTCAGCTGGTCAAGAAGCATATTTTTAGCATCTTCCGCAGACATCCCCGAAATTCGTTCCAGTTCGGTAGTTTGCTTTTGAACGATTTCTGCCAGATAGTCTTCTTTTTCCAATAATTCATCTAATTTTCTTTGAACCTGAAGATCTTTATCAGTATATTCCTGAATTTTATCTTCAAGCATATCCTCACGTTTTGCAAGTTTTTGTTCTTGTCTTGTTAACTCTTGTCTTCTTTCACGTTCTTCTTCGTTAAGTTTTTCTCTGTCTTCCTGGAGTTCTTCAATAGCCTTAATTTTAGCTTCTTTTTGTAAGATTTTTTCTTTCTCTTCCAACGCTTTTTTGTCTTTTTCGACAGATAAAAGCACGGTTTTCATTTTGCTTTGCTGGACAAACAGCACAGCGATTAGAGCTATTACCGCAATAATCGCAATAATCATTAAAAAGTCCATAAAGTTTTATACCTTATCCTTTTCTATTTTTTATAAATACACGCAATGCCCGATACATATATCCTATCGAGCTTCAATTTATTTTTATATTTATATGAATTTTATTGCATATATTTCCAAAAAATATTTACCTACTACATCTGTCAATATCTTATCATGTAAATATGTATTTGTATAGTGGAAATTTAATTTTTGATACAAAAAGATGATAATTTACAAAGCTGATATAAAGTGCTATACTTATTGTCAGTAAAAGGAGAGAGTTATATGGAAATTAAAGTATCACAAGATGTTAAATCAACTCCTGTAGAAGTTTTGGTTATTAATAAATTTGAGGATGAAAAAACTTCTCAGGAACTTGCCAATACTTATGCAGTAGAAAAAGACCACTTTGAAGGCAAGTTTGGAGAAACATACTTACTGCACACTTTAGGTAAAATCCCGGCAGATAAAATTCTTATTATTGGTTTCGGTAAAAAAGAAGAATTTGATGCAAATAAGATGAGAGAAGCTGTTGCTAAAGCAGTAAAAAAATTACAGCAGATTAAAGCTAAAAAAGCAGCGTTTGACTTTGATGTGAATGTGGATTACGGCAAATCAGCAGCTGTCGGAGCAATGATTGCAGATTATGCTTTTGACAAATACAAATCTGAAAAAGCACATCACCTTGATGAAATTACTTTTGCTAAATTTTCAGAAAATGATGTTAAAGAAGGAATTATTTTCGGTGAAGCAATGAAATTCACAAGAGATCTTGCAAACACTCCGGCACAAATTGCAACACCTGCAAAACTTGCTGAAACTGCACTCGGCATAAGCGGACTTGAAACAAAAGTTTTTGACAAACCCGAAATCGAAAGAATGGGAATGGGAGCATTTCTTGCTGTAGGTCAGGGTAGTGTACAACCTCCAAAATTTATTCACATGAAATATACAGGCAAAAATCCTAAGAAAAAAATTGCAATTATCGGTAAAGGTATTTGCTTTGATTCAGGCGGACTTGACATAAAACCTGCATCATCAATGCTTACAATGAAAGACGATATGTCAGGTGCAGCCTGTGTACTCGGCGTAATGAGTGCTTTATCAAAACTACAGCCGGATGTTGAAGTTCACGGTATAATTGCAGCCTGCGAAAATATGCCGTCAGGAACATCATACAAACCGGGTGATATTCTGACAGCTAAAAACGGAAAAACCATAGAAGTTGATAATACTGATGCTGAAGGAAGATTAACATTAGCTGATGCATTATGCTACGCATCTGAACTGGGTGTTGATGAAATTATTGATATTGCTACACTTACAGGTGCTGTTGTTGTTGCACTTGGTAATTTTGTAACAGGAATTATGGGAAACAACGATGAATTGATTGCAAAATTAATTAAAACAGCAGAAGAAAGCGGCGAAAAATACTGGCAATTACCAATGTACAAAGAATATTTTAACAGTCTGAAATCTGATATTGCAGATATGAAAAATACAGGTTCAAGAATGGGCGGTGCTTCAGCTGCCGGCGTATTTTTAAAAGAATTTGTCAACGTACCTAAATGGGCGCACATTGACATTGCAGGAACCGCATATCTTGAAAAACCATACAAAGAATTCATTGCGGGCGCAACGGGAGCAGGTGTCAGAACTCTTTTAAATTACATTTCAAAATAAAATCAAGCGGGATTAATTTCCCGCTTTTTATTTGCCAAAATATTTTTCCAAACTGTCAACAACAGCTTTTGCATACTGTTTTTGAAATTCAGGGTTAATCAAATTAGCATTATCTTCTGGATTTATCAAATAAGAAACTTCTATAAGAAGACTTAAAGCATTAGTGTTTCTGACAAGAGCAAGGCTGCCCTGTCTGACTTTGTCGTTATTAACTCCAATTTCTGCAACAAGTGTATTTAAGATAGTATCAGCAAGAGGTTTTGCTTGATTGTAATAATAATAAATACTTGTTCCGCTGTTTTTGTTAGGGTCTTTACCGTCAGGCAGTGCATTGCCGTGAATGCTTAAAAGAACAAGCGCATCATCACGGTTTGCAATATCAACTCTCTCTTTCAACCCTACATAACTATCGTCATTTCTTGTCATTATCACTTTAGCGCCACGTTTTTTCAACTCGGCTTCAAGATACTTTGCTATTGATAAGGTAATATCTTTTTCTTTATCACCCAAACATCCGATTGCACCAAATTCATTACCGCCGTGACCGGCATCAACGGCAATTTTTAAGTTATGCAAAGGTCTTCTTTTATCAACAATAATCGGTTTTCTGATCTTTAATACAAAATCATTTCCCTGATACGCTCCACTGTATCCAAGCAGTCTTCGACCTTCCAAAGCCTCCTGCACAGGAAAGTCCATTACATAAACATTATCAGGCTGATCTTTTACATTATAAAATTTCATTTGAAAAGGTTCCCCCTCAACCATTTCAAATGGTGTTCTTTTATCAAGATGGAATACAAATGTAAAATAATCGTCGCTGTCTAAATATTCATAGCCGCTTAATACAGCGGGAGTAACCGTATACCCCGTATATGCTTTTACATTTGATTTAGAAATCCAGCCCTTTTCATTATTACCGAGAATTACTCTGTGAAACCCTCCCTGTTCGCCGTCCGTCAAAAGTTCAATATTTCTTTGCAAATGAGATTTTCTGTTTATCCCTGCATCAATCGGTGTTGAACGCAGAGGAGAATTTTCTGTTGTAACATAAAAAGATTTTTTATCTGCATATGCCTGAAAAACAGGTGCCTGAATTGCACAAGAAGATTTAATAACAGGTTTTGTAATAACAAAAACCTGCTTTTCTTCGCCTGATTGTAAAACAAAGTTATTAGAACCGTTTTTTAAATTCACAACATAGGCAAATGCCCCCGTCGGATGCAGCGGAACATCCTGCCCGTTAATTGTCAAAGGCTTGTCAGATGAACCAATGAAAAACGTTGAGTTTGCATTTATCGTAACATCATTTTTCTTAGGATAAACCACATCAAGAGCAAAAGCCTGATTTGCAGCCAATAACAACCCCATTAATAAAATCATTCTTTTCATACAAATATTATACTACAAAATTCGTTAAAATTATTTAATATATATTTCTTTTAATCTTCCTTATGCTAGAATATAAAAAGTGCGGGGTGGAGAGTACCCTGAATTATAAAAAAGGGATTGGATTTTGAGAGAAAAAATTCGCAGCAGAGAAATTCGTGAGCCGGAAAATGAAATTGAAAAACGAAATAAAACCTTTGACCAGATTTTAGGATTTTTACATATATTCTTTATAGGTTTTATGGTTTTGCTCATAATTTATCTGTTTTTTATACAGGTAGTTGATGTAGGAAAATACAGAGCCAGAGCAAGAAGCCAGCGTGTGGGAAGAATTTTTTCAATGCGTGGTGATATTTTTGACAGAAACGGCATAAAACTTGCTACTGATAAAGTTTATTCGGATGTCTACGCACACCCTGCAGACTATGACCATTCACCGGAAGAGCTTGCGAAAATTCTTGCTCCTATTTTGAAAATGCCAAAAGATACACTTTTACAAAAACTTAAAAAACCCGGACCTGTAATTACAATAAAAAAAGATATTGACAGAAGCAGTGCAAAAGAAATTGCAAAACTGCATCTCAGAGAAATAAGTTTAGGCAAAAAGAACACTCGAGAATATCCTCAAGGTACACTTGCTGCACACGTTTTAGGATATTACAACTTTGATGCTGATATTGCAAACGGAGTTGAATACACTGCAAAAGACAGACTTGAACACGTTATAAATACAGTAAAATATCAAAAAACACGTGACGGCAAAATTATATATGATTTCACAACCGACCCGGTTGCGACTACTACAAACCCTAAAGGTGAAAATGTCACATTAACCATTGATGCGGCAATACAACACATCTGCGAAAAAGAAATTGAAAAAAAGGTCAAAGAAACAAGAGCTGACGGCGGTTCTGTTATAGTTATGAACCCTAAAAATGCAGAAATACTTGCTTATGCAGTTTATCCAACATTTGACCCTAACAACTATAAAAAAGCAACACCAGCTCAATTAAAGAACTGGACTTTAACTGACGTATTACCTCCGGGCTCAACTTTTAAAACCATTACTGTTGCCTCTGCAATGGATTTAGGTAAGATTAACGAACATTCTACTGTTCTTGACACAGGCAAAATGACAATCGGGAAATGGGAAATTAAAAACCACGACTACCATATTCACCCTTACCCGGGAAATATTTCTCTCGAGTACCTGTTTGAACATTCAAGCAATATAGGTTCCATAAACGTAGCAAGAATGATGTCACCACTTGAATTTTACGGTGTACTCAAAAAATTCGGTTTTGGAAATAAAACAGGAATTGATTTACCGGGTGAATCCAGCGGTTTGTTACCTTACTGGACACACTGGGATCAGGGAATTCATGCAACAATGGCATACGGCTACGGCACATCGGTTACTGCAATTCAAATGATTTCTGCCGTTCAGGCAATTGCAAATAACGGTGTTAAAATTACTCCGCATATTATTAAATACTCTCAGGAGGAATATGATAACAAAATTAAATATACACAGGTAATTAAGCCTGAAACTGCTCAAACCGTTACCAAATTACTTGTTGCAAGTATTGAAAACAGCAAATCAGAAGTAAAAATGGATAAATATAAAGTTGCCGAAAAAACAGGAACTTCAAGAAAACCAAACAAAAACGGTCCCGGATATTCACAATATTTATACACGTCTTCAATCGGCTACCTTCCTGCATCAGACCCTCAAGTGCTGATTTATGTAATAGTAGACAGCCCGAAAGAAGGAGCTATATGGGGAAGTACTGTTGCGGCTCCTGTATTTAAAGAAGTTGCAACCCAAGTTGCAAGAATTATGAACCTTAAACCCGATAAGGTTACACCCGCAAAAAAGAATTAATGATTAACGGAGGATAAAATGAAACTTGACGAACTTATTGAATATTTAGACTACAAAGATTTGATTAACTTTAAAAATATTGATATTACCGGAATATCATACAATTCCAAAACAACAAAAAAAGGCGATATTTTTATATGCTTAGTCGGAGAGCACACTGACGGTCACGAATATGCCCAAAGCGCAATTGAAAACGGCGCAGCAGCTCTTTTGACCGAAAGAAAAGTTCAGGGAACAAAAATTCCTCAAGTCGTAGTTTCATCAACAAGACATAAAATAGCTGATATTGCAGACAGATTTTACTCAAGTCCTTCCAAAGGCATTAACCTTATCGGGATTACAGGTACTAACGGCAAAACAACCGTTACACATTTAATCCAAAAAATATTTGAAGAAAATAACGAAAAATGTGCACTTATAGGAACTCTGGGTTACAAATTATCCTCCAACGGCGAATACAGAGATGCTAAACATACAACTCCGCAGGCACCAGAATTACAGGCAACATTGAGAATGATTAAAGATGTTGAAAAAATTGATAATGTAGTTATGGAAGTAAGTTCTCATGCACTTGATCAAAACCGTGTGGGAGGATGCAGATTTAACGGAGCAGTTTTGACAAACTTAACTCAAGATCACCTTGATTACCACATTACTATGGAAAACTATTTTGAAGCAAAAGCACTCCTTTTCAGAAATCTGTCAAGAGCAATTACCACAAGAGATACGGAAGGAAATCCTATTTGCGACGAGCATTCACCGTTTGCAGTCATCAATGCCGATGATGAATATGCTGAAAAATTCAAGTCAGTTGTACCAGAAGGAGTGAGAAAATTCACATACGGAGTTAAAAAACAAAGTGATGTAATGGCAAAAAATATAAATTTCTCTTTAAATGGTGCTGAATTTACTCTGGTAGAAAACGGTAATGAACATAATGTTAACCTTCATATGAACGGAATGTTCAGTGTTTATAATGTTCTGGCAGCCGTAACAGCATCTCTTGCAATGGGAATAGATATTAAAACAGCATTAAAAGCTTTGCAGAATGTTAAAGGTGTTGCCGGAAGATTTGAAGTAGTTGTAAAAAAACCTCTTGTAATTGTAGATTATGCACATACTCCTGACGGATTGGAAAATGTTCTTAAGTCAGCAAGAGAAATTACACCTAAAGACGGCAGCTTAATTTGTCTTTTCGGATGCGGCGGTGACAGAGATGCAACAAAACGTCCTAAAATGGGAGCTATTGCAGAAAAACTTGCCGATAAAATAGTTATTACAAGCGACAATCCGAGAACAGAAGACCCGCAAACAATTATTACAGATATTATTGCAGGCTTAAAATCAGTAAATACGGAAAGTGTAATCGTTGAACCTGACAGAGGAACTGCTATAGGTTTGTTAAAAAATATAGCAAACAATAACGATATTGTCGTTATTGCAGGTAAAGGACATGAGGATTATCAAATTCTTAAAGATAAAACAATCCACTTTGATGACAGGGAGGAAGCAAGAAAAGTATTTGAGGTAAGCGTTATTTAAATAACGCTTACCTGTAATATTAAGGTAAGTTCTTCCAATAACTTTTTTTTATACTATAGTTTGTACTTTTGTCAGGAGGGAAATTATCTCTGATAGCCCAATAAGAACATTGTTCTCCCTGGACGTGCCAGTTTGTACCCCCC
>HF991470.1:0-19078 GCA_000433095.1 Clostridium sp. CAG:967
ATATTCATTATTTACGATTTTCAAGACTTTGTCAAGATTAATAAATTATTTCGATTTTGTAAACAATTTGTCCGAGCGAGTAAAATAGCTTATTATGGTAGTATGAGTAAAAGTAAAATTATAGTAGTTGATGATGAGAAAATTGTTACCTCAGCTTTTAAGGCATTATTTAAGGTTGAGGGATTTTCTGATGTGCATTTATTTAATGCCCCGAAAGATGCAGTAGATTTTTTAAAAGATAATAAACCGGATTTGATTATTTCAGATTTTTTGATGCCGGAGATGAATGGTCTTGAATTTTTAACCGAGGCTAAAAGATTATATCCCGAAGTAAGTATGATTTTGCTTACCGGCTATGCTGATAAAGAAAATGCAATTAAGGCTATTAATGAAATAGGGCTTTATAAATATATTGAAAAGCCTTGGGATAATGATGATTTGCTTATGAATATCAGAAACGGTATTGAAAGAAGTAATCTGTTGGAAAATTTAAGAAATAAAATTGATGAACTCGAAAATGCCAAAAAACAGCTGGAAGAATACTCTGTAAATCTGGAGAAAATTGTTGCTGAACGTACTGCTGATTTGTCACAGGCAAACAAAAAACTTTCAGGCATAATTAATTACTGTGCAGACGGCATTATTATAATTGACAATGCAGGTCATATTTTACAGGTAAATCCTGCCTGCGAAAATATGGTCGGATTATCAGAAACATCTCTGTGTAAAAAGAAATTCCAGGAAATTGCTTACTCAAACATAAAAGACTTAAATAATTCTAAAGATAATAAATCAGGAGGTATTTTCGGACTTGGAGAAGACAATTCGGAAATCCTTTTAAGAGATTATTATATTGTTAACTCGCTTAGCGGTAAAAGTATCCCTGTTGAAATCAGTTTTGCTGTCATTTCTAGTGATGAAGATAATAAAGCTGAAAAATATGTCGGGGTAATTAGAGATGTCAGCCTGCAAAAAGAAACCGAACGTCTTAGAGATGATTTTATTGCAACTTTGACACATGACATGAGAACCCCGCTTCTTGCTGCAATACAAACTTTAAAATTCTTTCTGGAAGGTGCTATCGGAGAGCTGGACAATAAGCAGAGGATACTTCTTTCTACTATGCTCCAAAGCAACGAAGATTTATTGGGATTGGTTAATGCTTTGCTTGAAGTATACAGATTTGAGAGTGGAAAACTTACTTTATGCAAGACAGTTTTTCCTGTTAAAGATTTGATAGAGCAATGTTATGATGAGCTGAAACCTCTTGCTGAAAGTAAGAATATTAATTTTAATCTTAACTTTGAACTTGAGGATAATCTTCATATAACTGCCGACAGAGGAGAAATCAAGAGAGTAATTACAAATCTGTGCGGAAATGCAGTAAACTATACTAATAAGGGTGGAGAAATTACTATTCTTGCAAAAGCTCAAAGCGGAGATTTTATATTCTCTGTAACTGATAACGGCAACGGAATTCCGCAGTCTGATATTCCGCATTTATTTACAAGATTTTCTCAAGGCACAACTAAAAAACGTTCTACAGGAACAGGTTTGGGATTGTATCTTTCCAGACAAATTATTGAAGCTCATAACGGTAAAATCTGGGTGGAAAGTAAAGTTGATAAAGGCAGTGAATTTTCATTCCTTTTAACAAATGTGGTTACAGATGCAAGGATTAAAGAAAGACAGGTTTCTAATGGCTAAAGATGTCAGAGTACTTATTGTTGAAGATCATGATATGGCTCGTATGGGTTTATCGGTAATATTAAGCAATAATCCAAATATTAAAATAGCCTGGATGTGCGCTGACGGTCAGGAGGGTGTTGATAAAGCTCTTGAATTAATACCTGATGTTGTTGTTATGGATATTGGTCTTCCTTCTATAGACGGTATTGAAGCTACAAAAAGAATTAAGGCTTCCAAACCTGAAATCAAAGTTTTAATGTACACTTCACGTGAAGGGGATGATGATATATTTGATTCATTCCAGGCAGGTGCAGACGGTTATATTACAAAAGGTGCAACTTCCGACCAGACTGTTGCAGCTGTAATTGCGGTTTCGGAAGGAGCAGGCTGGCTTGACCCTGCAATAGCAAAAGTTGTGCTGACAAACATCAGACGTGGCAGCGAGTATACTGAAAGACGTGGTGAAATAAATTATAAATTAGGCAAAAATCTATATGGTTTAACTGAGCGTGAAATGGAAGTTTTGGCTCTTATTGTCGACGGACTGACTAATCCGCAGATTGCAGAAAAACTTGTAATTACAATTTCAACTACAAAAACTCACGTTCACAGCATTTTGCAAAAGCTCTATGTAACTTCCCGTTCCAAAGCTATATCAATGGCAATGAAAGAGGGACTGGTATAATATGATTTATGCTCTGATTGGGATTGCAGCTGCATTTTGTGCATGTATACAATGGGGTGATGAAATTCCGGTTCCTCATGGTAACGTAAATAAAAAAGAAGCAAAGTACGAATTTAAAGTTGCCAAGCAGGAAGAAAAGGAAAAATTTGAACGTAAAAAGCTTGAAAAAAATCCTTCTGGCTATATGACCGTTGAGGAATATAATTTACTTTCTGCACCGAAAGACAGAATGACTATGGAAATTGAAATTCCTAAAAATGTAACTCCTGCGGATATGGTTTACGTTCCTCAGCCCGCTTATAAAATTGTCAGGTATAACAATCCTCCGGGAAGTCCTGAAATCAGATTAAGTAAAACTTTTTATCAAAGAAGACAGCAGAATGCACAGGGTATTGTTGCTCCTGATTTCACTAAACTTGTTTATCCCTCCGTATATTATTACCCTAACAGCGGTTCAACAGCTTGTGATGTGTTTGTAATTAATCTTGAGGAAGCTAAGTCAAATCTTGATAAAATATTGACTGCCAACGTGGTTCACAGGTTCTCAGAGCCTATTTTATCTACTGACAAAAATAATGATAACTATTTTACTTTCAGGACGATTACGCCTGTAGATTTTTCTGTTGACGGTTCTAAGCTTCTTGCTAAAGAAAAAATCGGTAATACAAAAGACGGTATTTGGAAAACAACTCCTGTTGTTTATGATTTTACGACTAATCTTTCTTACAGCTTAATTGAGGTTCGTGATGCTATAATTTATTACTGGAAAGAAAATAAAAACCTTGATTTAGAAGATAAGCGCTGGGATATATATCCTATAGGATTTGACCTAAACAATCCTGACTGGATAATAGTTAATGCATACGCTTTTACGGGAGATACACCTGTTAATCTCGGAACCTGGACGGTTAGTTATAAAGGCGAACAGTCAAGGCTTGTAACTTTTAAAAATTCTGAAGTGCAAGTTAGTATGAACGGATATAAACTGATACAGGATGGTGTTGTTTCTCCCATGGTTACTGAGAAAGAGGAAAAACAGCTTAAGCGTATAGAAAAAGAACAGGCAAAGATTAAGAAGAAAGAAGAAAAAGCTGAGGACAAAGCTCTGGAAGATGCATATAAAGCTAAGATAAAAGAAATGGAAGCAGAATTTAAAGAAATGCAGGATGATTATAATCTGCGTCAGAGAATAAACGGTTCTACTTCCGGCAATGAAGCTGTTCAAAAATATAATGAAATTAAAGCCCAGCAGGAAGAAGCCAGACAGAAAGCTCTTGAAAAACAGAAGGCAAAAGAATTAAGAGAGCTTGAAAAACAACGTTTGAAAGAAGAAAGACAAAATAGAAATAACTAATTTTTTATAAGCTCAAGCTTCTGCTTGTGGGAAAGCTCTTTTAATCTGTGTTCTTCTTTCATTGCTTCTGATTTAGTATCAAATTCTTTTGTATAAACTATCTTAATCGGTTTATTTGCACGTGTATATTTGGCTCCCCTGCCTTCTCTATGTGCCTGAAAACGTTTTTCCACATCATCAGTGTAACCGCAGTAGAGTGTGTTTTTTTCAGTTAAAAGCATATAAACGTAATACTTTTTATCCATATTATTTTTATAAATAAAAATGACGGTTTTAGAAACCGTCAATCAATGTATTTCTTTTTCTTTATTTCAAAACTTTTTGTATTAGCAGAATGATGTAAATCCGCCGCATGAGCCTGTTGAAGCAGAAGTTCCTGAAGAGAAGCTTGCTCCGCAATCAGTGCTGTTGAATGAGGAAGTTGTGCTGCTTAAGGTTGATACAGCATTTGAAAAATTGCTTAAGAAACCGCCTGCATAAGCCACTGTTTCACCTGATTCTGCATATTGGGAATAATCAACTGCAAAAGGATTGTCAGTTGTGAACATATCATATACATTTGTAGCAAATAAACTATGGAATTGGTTCATAGCTAAAGAACCTGCTGTTTCTACAGATTCTGCCGGTCTTGTGCTGCGAATATTATTAGTTTTTGCCTCAGAAGATTTAGATGCTATGCCGTTCATTCAAATGCTCCTATAAATATCTCGTGTCTTACATAGATATAAAAAAATATTTTTTTGATGAATTTCAGCATGCTTTTCTTTTGTTACAAAGCTTAACAAATATATCAATCTATAGATTTATAACATTAAACCGCACGATTGATGTGTGTTTACAGGTAATGGGTTATTGTGTATGTGTAGAGGATTTAGGATATGTTGAAAAAGATTTTACTTACATTAATTATATTCACAGGGCTTGCAGCATATGCAGGCGAGAACTTTCTTAACACAGTAGTTCTGGAAAATAATGACGGAGCTTATTCAATTGTTCTTCGTTCCGATGAAGTTGCAAAGGTAAAAAAAGATGTTGAAGCTCCTGATAAGATTGTTTTAACCTTAAAAGGGATTTCACAATCTCCCGATGTAAACACGCTATACAAAAATACTCCTGAAGTCAGCGGATTAGTAATTCAAAACAGCGGAAATAACGAGGTAAAAATTTTTATAAATGCACCTGATATTTCTAAAGCTAATATCATATTTGAAACCCCTAATTCAGCACCGATTTTGGTTGGCGAAGCCTTTGAAGAAGAAAAAATAGTTTGGAGTGTTATTTCGATTGCATTGCTGCTTTTAGTAATGCGTTCTGCAAGAAGTATTTCAGCAGAACCTGAACAAAAGGATATTAATAAAGTAATAAAAGAACGTGAGATTGCTTTATATAGAAACTTCCAAAAAGAAGTTGCATCTATGCCGAGCATGAATTACAAGCTCAAAAGCTACAAAAAGCATGTTCTTAAAGGCGAAACAATAAGAAATTATGAAAGCAAACTAACAAGAGTATAAATTAAATTTATACTCTTGAAATAATTTCTTCAATTTTTTTAGACGAAGTTCCGTCACCGTAAGGGTTTTGGGATTTTAATCTTGTTTCTTTCCTTGTTTTTGAAAGAATATTTTCGCTGTGAGAAACAATCTTGTCATAATCAGCTCCTACAAGAATTGAAACTCCAGCATCAATACCTTCCTGACGTTCGGTTTCGTATCTCATAACAAGTGTAGGACATCCGAATGACGGTGCTTCTTCTTGTATACCGCCTGAATCTGTAAGGATTAATTTGGCATTTTTCATTAAATATACCAGATAAGGATAATCAAGCGGTTTTAAAAGCCTTACGTTATTGTAATCTTCTAATCTTGAATGAATTTTGTCTTTAACATTCGGGTTAGGGTGGACAGGAATGACAAAGGTATGATCTGAATATTTTTTTACAAGATATTCAACTGCATCAAGAATTCTGTCAATTCTTTCGCCATGATTTTCCCGCCTGTGAGCAGTTATTAATACAAGTTTGTCGTCTACAATTATGCCGGAGTCTTTAAAATATCGCTCAGCAGCATTCATTGTTTCATCAGATAAGCAGAAAAGCGCATCAATTACTGTATTACCAACAACGTGAATTTTTTCATCGCTTATATTTTCTTTTAATAGCGCCTGCCTGTTTTTTTCGGTTGGTGCAAAATTGAGTTTTGCAACACGTGATGTCATTTGACGCATAACTTCTTCCGGAAAAGGTTCGTAAATATCATAAGAACGAAGACCTGCCTCTACATGGTATACAGGTATTTTTCTGTAAAAGCTTGCCAGGGCTCCGCAAAGTACCGTCATTGTATCACCCTGAACGATTGTTGCATCAATTTTGTTGTTATCAAAAACTTTATCCAATGTAGAAAGAATTCTTGTTTGAACTTCCAAAAGCGATTGATTTGGCTTCATACAATCAAGATTTATATCTGCCTTTAATCCGAAATAAGCAAGAGTTTGATTAGAAAGTTCTTTTTGTTGTTCAGTATTACATACTATAACATTATATTTATCCGGAAATTTTTTTAGTTCTAATATTACCGGAGCGAGTTTAATAACCTCAGGGCGTGTCCCAAATACAAATAATATATTCTTCATACGAGTTAGTTTAATATAAAAAATCTTGTTATGCAATTGTATTATCCTATATTAATTAATGAAGGTGATTTATAAAATTTATAATAGGTTATAATAATACCAAAAGGAGAATAGATTATGTTAGATTTGTATATTTTAGAAACTTGTCCATACTCAATAAAAGTAATGAACTATTTTGACGAGCATAATATCAGCTACAATAAAAAAGATATTACTAAAACTGAAAACCTGGAAAAATTAATTAAATTAGGTGGCGAACGTCAGGTTCCATTTTTGCATGATACTGATGATGATACTTCAATGTATGAATCAGACGATATTATTGAATACGTAAAAAATAAGAAATAGGGTTAAAGGTTATGTTTTATAATTCCGCAAATAGTTTTAAATTTAATGACTGCGTAGCACACGGTGCATGTTCTGTATCACCTAATATTGCATCTTTGCAGGAAATTATGTTTATATTGCTCAGGCAAATAACTTATTATATTTTGAAACTGGAAGAGCAGAATGTTGATAAAAAAGACATGAAATACAGTGTCATCAGACAAATTGCAATGCTTGATGCTGCAAAAGATTTATCAGAAGAACAAATTCTTAATGAATTTTCAAAGCAGTATATTAATCTTGTAACTGTTCACAAGGAGTATACTGATATTTGCAAGGAACGTAACCTTGAATGTAAAACCCTTAAAGATTTGCTTAAATTTTCACCGCAGACGGATTTAAGCTCGATATTGAAAAAAGGCGAAAAATCCTTTTTAAAAAAATATAAAGATTCCGAAATTAATATTAAATACTTAACTGAAATCCTTTACGGTGTATTAAAAAGTGTGTGTATTAATCTAGTAAGATTATTTGAATTTAACAGAGAATATGATGAGGCAGTAAATTCTGTATTAAATTCTTTAAATATGCTTAATTCTCAAAGGATTACACCTGCAAAATTAAAAGCTCAAATAGAAAAATCAGCTGTCAATGATATTGAATTACTTAAATTGATTAACAGTATTCAAATAGAAAAATATGGAGAAATAAGCGATGCTGAAGTTTCTTATTCCACAAGACCTCATAAAGCTATTATGGTTTCGGGCTCAAATTTATGCGATTTTGCATCTGTACTGGAACAGACAAAAGATGAAGATATTGATGTTTATACAAACGGAAATCTTCTTGTAGCGCATCTTTTCCCGTATTTCAGAAAATATAAAAATCTTCAGGGGCATTTCGGTAACGGAATTACAACAACAATCCTTGATTTTGCAACTTTTCCCGGAGCTATTCTGTTAACAAAAAATGAAGTACAAAATATTGAATACTTATACAGAGGAAGATTATTCACAACTGACGAAATTGCACCAAAAGGTGTTGTTAAAATTGAAAACAATGACTTTTCAGGCTTGATAGAATCCGCTAAACAGGCAAAAGGCTTTGCAAAAGGTCAAAAAAGGGATGCAGAGATTATCGGATATAATGAAGAAAAGCTAAACAAACTTTTAGATGATATAGCCGACAATAAATATGAACATGTTTTTGTAATAGGTTTGTCTAATTTTTCACCGCAATTAAATGATTATTTTGAAAAATTTTTCTCATTAATGCCTAAAAATTCCGTTGCTATTTCTTTTTCATATAATCCAGATAAAGATAACGTCTTTGCAATTAATTTAGGGAACGACTATTCTCTTCTATATGGTGTTTTGCATAAAATTTTTATGAAAATACCTTTAACTGCTGATAATTTAACATTATTTTTAACAAAATGTGATATAAGCTCGTTATCAAATATTATTAATTTAAAAAGCAGAGGAGCAAAAGATATTTATCTTTCGGATTGTCCTCCTATGGTTATCAATCCGACTGTTCTTAAGGCGTTCAGCAAGCTATTTGATGTGCACACGCTGACTAACCCGAAACAGGACCTGGATGCTATCTTAAAAAGATAACAAAAGAGGAACCCTTTTGGAGTTCCTCTTTTATCTTTATATTAACAAAATTAATATCTGTAGTGAGCAAAAGCTTTGTTAGCTTCAGCCATTTTATGGGTGTCTTCACGTTTTTTACATGCTGCACCTGAACCGTTTGAAGCATCGATTAATTCGTTAGTTAATTTATCGATGAAAGATTTTCCGCCACGTTTTTTAGCAGCTTCAATTAACCAGGATGAAGCAAGAGCAAAACCTCTGTCTGCTTTAACTTCAATAGGCACCTGATATGTTGAACCGCCGATACGTCTTGCTTTAACTTCTAACAACGGAGTTGCATTAGTCATAGCTTTTTGGAAAATTTCCATTGCTTTTTCATTAGTTCTTTCTTCAATTCTTGTCATAGTAGAATAGAAGATTTTTTCAGCGATAGATTTTTTACCACGTCTCATAATGCGGTTAATAAATTTAGATATATCAACACTGTTGTATACCGGATCTGCTAAAGGTATTCTTTTAGCTGGTTTAGAACGTCTTGACATTATTTCTTACCTCCTTTAGCATTTTTCTTAGCACCGTACTTAGATCTGCTTTGTGCTCTGTTAGCAACACCTGCAGTATCCAACGTACCTCTAACGATGTGGTATCTTACACCCGGAAGGTCTTTTACCCTGCCGCCTCTGATAAGAACAACACTGTGTTCTTGAAGGTTGTGACCGATACCCGGAATATATGAAGTTACTTCAAATCCGTTTGTTAATCTTACTCTGGCAACTTTTCTAAGAGCTGAGTTAGGTTTTTTAGGGGTTGTAGTGTAAACCCTTGTGCATACTCCACGTCTTTGAGGACAATCCATCAAAGCAGGAGATTTTGTTTTGTCTTTAAGCTTTTTACGTTCTGAACGTACAAGCTGGTTAATTGTAGGCATTTAATTCTCCTTTTGCTGTTTTTGTTAACTACACTCTTGTCTTAACCGTCAAATCCAGCACGAAAATTTCGGCTAAGCGTGTACTTCTATTTAACTACGGGCATAATACATTGTCAACAGATGTTGTAAAAATCTTTAAAATACTGTATAATTTACTTGAGGTTGATATGAAATTAAACGGAAAAGTTGTAGAAACCATTAATTTTTTAATATGCCTGGGAGTAATTATCGGCATAGCATATTATACAGGTTTTCTTAAAGAATTGTCTTTGGAAAATTTAAACAGAGCTGTTAGAACTATTGGTTCCGATATGACTTCTAAAAAGACTTCAGGAACAGCAAAAAGAACAAGAGTGGCATCTACAGAGTATAAGAATTATAAACCCATGTATATTCCGCCTGATATTATTAAGGCTTCATACCAGACAAAAACCTGGACAAGAATTTTCAGCTCGGACAAAAAAATAATATTCTATATATATTCTGAAACATCTGACGGTCCTTTATCAAAAGATTTTCACTATGATTTGTCAAGTTATGTATATTCAAATTCAAGATATTATAATATAGCGCCTTATTCTGAAAGCGAATTCAATTCTGTAAGAACCGGTGATATAGGACCTTCCAAAATCTGTGACAGTATTGCAGAGTGTAATGAAGTCAGGAAAAAGGCTGCTAATTACTCTTTGCTTGCAGAATTTTTCAAAAGATGCAGCAGAACAATGTGTATAATTAACCCTAAAAAAGGTCAATACTATATGCTTCGCAGCAGAGATTCCAGAAAGGCAGTACAAATCTTAAATGACTTAAAAAACTGGTAATTATACCAGTTTAAAATCGCCGTTTTTCTTGATGTGTTCTACCAATCCGCCATCTTCAAGAAGTTTTATCATAACTGGAGGCAGCGGTTCAATCTGTGTAATTGTACCGTTAGTAAGATTTTTAAGCACTCCGTTTTCAATATCTAAGTCAAGTTCATCACCTGCATCTATTGAATCTGTATCGCATTCAATTGCTAAAAGTCCGATATTTATGGCGTTTCTGTAAAATATTCTTGCGAATGATTTGGCAATTACTGCTCCTACGCCTGCAATCTTTATAATTTGCGGAGCATGTTCTCTTGATGAACCCAGACCAAAATTAGAGCCTGCAACGACAAAATCGCCCTTTTTCATTGTACTTGCAAAATCAGGATCTGCATCTTCAAGTACATGCTTTGCAAATTCAGGCAAATTAGAACGTAAATGGAACAATCTGCCAGGTGCAATGTGGTCTGTTGAAATGTTATCTCCGAATTTAAAAGCTTTTCCCTTCATAATTGCCCTTTCTCACTATTTTTGTGTCTTTTTTCCTACTTTCCTTGATTATACTACAAAATGATGTTATAATGAAAAAAATTAACTAAAGAGGTAAATTAATAATGTATTTTAACAGAAGATGCAAAATAACTTTTATATGTAACGGTGCAACAATATTCAGTGAGGATGACAGATTTACGGATTCTGAAAATTACCCTCCGTTAAACGATGCAGGTCAGGAAGAAATCGAAAAAATTTGTGATTTTATCAGAAAAAGAGGAATTAAAAACAGTAAAATCTATTCGTCGCCTGCAGTTCGATCTAAGCAAAGTGCAGAAATGGTTGCTAAGATTTATAAGCAGGATTTTGAAGTTATTGAAGATTTGCATCCGAGAAAATGCGGCAGCTTCAACGGACTGACTTTTGAGCAGGTTCACGAAAAATATCCGGATGAGCTTGAAAAATTAATAAATTCTCCTGATATTGCTACTCCTGACGATGCTGAAAGTGTTTCTGATTTTATTAAAAGAGTTGAAGTTTCTCTTAATAAAGTAATAGAGGAAAATTTAGGCAACAGAATTATTATTGTAACGCATAAGGATATTATAAAAGCTGCAATTTGTCTTGCTTTGAATATTCCTGCAACATCAATTCACAGGATTTATATTAAATCAGGAAGTGCAACTCAAATCAGTTATTTTGAAAAATGGTCAAGTCTTGTATACTGTGACTATACACCTATTTAATTCAGATTTGTAAGTCTTTGATTTTCTTTTATCAGAAATTCTTTTCCCGGATTAATTTCTATGAAATCCCAGGGAAATTCTTTATCGAACGTATAATTTTCTGTTGCAAAGCTATCGGAGTTAATGTTATATTTCTTTGCAGCAGCTTTAAATGCACCGAGTTTTCCGCCTTGATTATAGACTTCAAGTACAAAATCATTCAGAGTTTCATCTCCTCTGGAGAGAACTGCCTGCCAGTAATCCCATTTAATACTTGATATATGAACTGTTACACCAAGTTTGTGGAGTTCTTTTTTTAGATAACTGCTTTTGTTTTCTAAAGATTTTGTCTGTTCTCTGCCAAACCACTGAAACGGTGTGTTAGGCTTTGGAACGAAACTTGAGAACCCGAAGGATATATCGAAGCCCTTATTTTCTTTTTTAACACGTTTAGCCAGCTCAATTATTGCATTTATATCCTCATCAGTTTCTGTAGGAAGACCTATCATACCATAGAATTTAAGACCCTTTAAACCATTATTGCGAGCAATTTTTACTGCGCTAAATATTTGTTCTTCTGAAAGGTTTTTATTTATAACTTTTCTCAATCTGTCGCTTCCAGCTTCAATGGCAAGTGTCGAATTTTTTTGTCCGGCTGCTGTCAAAGTTTTTACAACGTCTTCCGTAATAGCATCAACACGTAAAGATGAAACACTCATGTTAATTTTTTCACCTGACTGTATTTTGTCATAAATGTATTTACATATTTCGTGGAAATTCGGGTGAGCACTTATTTGAGCGCCTAATAAAGCAATATTTTCGGTATAGCTTAATCCTAAATCTATTGTTTTAATTAATTCTTCGTATGGTACTGACCTTAAAGGCAGATTTAAATATGAAGCCAGGCAGAAACCGCATCTGTTTGCGCAGCCTCTTGACATTTCCATAATGAAAGTGCCTTTGAAAAATGCATCATCGCTTAAAATGGGTGTATAAATGCATTCTGTGAGGCGCTTGGTAAGTTTTTTTACATTTCCTCTATTATATTTAGGAACATAAATACCCTCAATCTCCGACAATAACTTTAAAGCCGCATCTTTATCAGGTGTGTTCTTGCAGATTTGAACAGCCTGAAGGTTAATGTCTTCACCGTCACCGATAATAAAAAAGTCGAAAAATTCTTTATAAGGCTCAGGATTTGCGCTGACTACAGGACCGCCTGCAAATACCAACGGTTGATTTCCCCTGTCTTTAGACTTAAGAGGAACTTTATATTTATCCAGCATAGAAAATATGGTTAAAAAATCCATATCAAACGAGAAAGAAAATCCTATAAGATTAACGTCAGAAATACCGTATTGAGTTGTCTTTGTATCCGAGCATATTCTCTCTATATATACATCTTCAAGTTCATCAATAGACTTATACATCCATAAATAACCTAAAGATGACAACGAAAACGAATAAATTCCGGGAAAAGCCATCCACATAACAAAATCAGCATTTTTAGATGTTTTTCTGTTATAAAGATATTTTTCTTTACTCATCACTGTCCTTAGATTTTAAATTCATTGGTGTCAAATAGAGTTCGTCTATCAGTACGCAAATTGTAGCTGCAATTGCGGGAGATAAGATTACTCCCCAGAAACCTAAAAACTGTTCCGCAAGAAATAATGCAAGAAATATCATTAGCGGATGTAATTCCATAAGTTTTCCAAAAAGAACAGGTCTTACCACGTAATTTGATATTTGCTGTACCAGTAGAAATCCGACTATAATAAGTATAATTTTAACCAATCCCGCAGGATAAGCTACAAGTATTATTATTGCAAGAGCAATTGTAGGTCCTAAAATAGGTATAATATCAAGTATACCTGTAATTAAACCCAGTAATGTTGAATATTCAATGCCGAGTATCACCAAAACTATTGCCATCATAATACCGACAGCAGCCATTGAAATAATCTGAGCTCTAACGTATCCGCCGACTTTGTTGCTTATTGTACTTAAAATAGCATCTGCTTTTTCTTTTAAATCAGGCGGAAAGAACTGTAAGAATTTTTTCTTTAAATATGCTTTATCTACTAAAATATAGTAAACAATCATAGTCAATGCAACAGAAATCATTATCAGCTGGAACAGGCTTACCGTAATGTTCCATGACTGGTTGAACACTCCTTGCGCAAAAGAAGATGTACTACCGAGTAAAGTATCCGGATCAAACATTTCAGGCAGTTTGTGACCGTAGAATTCGGTATTCATCAAGAAATTAGTTACATCAGTAATTTTTTCGGGTAATGTAATCATAAAGGTTTTAATTTCTTTATACGCAACAAAAAATATAGGAATGAACAGTGCCACTATACCAAGTATTGAACCTAACAGAACCAAAGAAGATGCTGCCGTTCTGTTTTTCATTTTAATCATTAATTTTGTTACATAAGGATTTAGCGCACAAGCGATTACATATGCTCCAAAAAACAGCATTAAGATACCTGCTATTTTAGGTAAAATAAGCAAAAGTAAAATTACCAATCCAATAAAAACTATATTTTTCCCTGTAAAAAACCTTTTATCTAGCATAATGTCTCCTTCAAAATGAATTTTATCAGGAAAAACTAAATTGTGCAATAATAGAGAGATTTAGGGAATATTATCAATATAATATTTGCATTATGTAACGAAATGTTAACAATATAATGTAATTAGGCAATTTAACTTTAAATATATACTTTATATATTTACGAGGACAAAACACAAAGGATATAGACATGGGTTTTCTATCAGGCGCATATGGTAAATTAATGGCCGGAAAGCTCGTCAGAGATTTACAGTATCAAATGACGAGTGTTCAAAGCCGTTTGCGTCGTGTCACCAGAGAAATTGGCGACATGGAAAAGAACATGCAAACTCAAGAACGTAATTTGAAAGCTCAAATGCAAAATCAAATGCAGGCATCTATATTCGGTGCAATGGGACAAGCAGGTGTCAGCGGATTTGATCAAACAAATATGCTGGGTGTTGTTGGAGGTATGACTTCAGAACAATATTCAATGTATGCTATAGTTCAGCAACAAGTTCAACAGCAATACTCTATGGCACAATCAATGTGGCAAAATATGTTTGAAATGGAACGTGAAGCTCAATTACAACCGCTTAAAGATTTAGAAGATTCATTACAAACTGAAAAAGACAATTTGGAATCAAGACTAAAGATAGCTCAAGCAGAATACGATGCGAAGAAAGAAGAAGAAAAAGCCGGCGTAAAAGGATTAACTCCGGATTACACAGGTCAAGGTTAATAAATAATAAAGGCTCCCCAATATGGGAGCTTTTATTTTGAATAATTAAAATTCACTTAAATCAATAGCATCTGCAGGGCAATGCAATGCCGCATAAATACAGCTTTCTTCTCTGCCGTCTATTTTATAAGGGTTTACTGTAGCGTAGTTATTATTTATTTCAAAAACTTCCGGATTAACGGCAGCACATGCACCGCAGCCGACACAATTATTTGTAATACATACTTTCATAGTTATAGTATTACAAAATTTTTATGAAAAATAATGCCACTTTACTATTAATTATCATGTGTAATAATTTGTGCACCCTGAGCTTCAACAGGCATAGTCATAATATTAACCTTAACATTTAAATCAGCCCAAGTATCTCTTACAATTGATTTTATTTTATCTAAATTATTTTTCTGAGAAATAATTACAATTGAAGGACCTGCACCGCTAAGCACACAGCCTAAAACATTTTCCTCATGTTTCAGATTATCAATAATTTTGTCTAATCCGGGAACAAGTTTCATTCTATATGGCTGGTGAAGTCTGTCATGAAGCGCAAGCTTCATTAACTCTGCATCTTTAGTGTTAACAGCCTGAATAAACATAGCTAATCTCTGTGCATTAAATACAGCATCCGCCATAGGAACTTCTTTAGGCAATACCGAACGGGAAATATCCGTAGAAAGCTCGTAATCAGGCACACAAACAGTAATATTCCACTCATCGGGCCAATCAAGTTTTCTGTAAACAATTCTTCCGTCATCTTCCTGGGAAGTAAGAACAAGACCGCCGACAATTGCGGGAGTAACATTATCAGGATGACCTTCCACCTCTGTAGCTATTGATAATAAAGCAACTTCATCGGCAGGTTTGCCTAAAAGTTCGTTAGCAGCCAATAAACCGCCTACAATAACGGATGCACTGCTTCCAAGACCCCTTGCAATAGGAATTTGAGATTGCACTGTTATTTTAAGCTCGCTTGGTGTCTGACCGATTGAGTTATATAAAAGTTCTACAGCCTTGTAAATAATGCTGTTTTCGTCCATTGGAATGTGTTCTAACATCAAATCATCATCTGATGTATCGTCATTCATAACATTAATTTCTATACCTGTACCCGGTAAAACTGTTTCCTCAATAGTTATAGTGTTATAAAGAGGCAAAGCAAGCCCAAGACAGTCAAATCCTGGTCCTAAATTAGCTGTTGTAGCGGGTACTTTCACACTTATTTTCATAATTCCCTCATATAATCTAATTACATTATAACAGAAACAATAAAAAAAGCTAACAATGAAGATATTTAAAGAATTTGAACTATTTAAACGCTGCTATATAATAGGTATATGTATGAATTATACCCATATTTCACAAATGACGGTTCTGTAGGTCTGTTTTCTCCTGAGGCAGATGACATTTATCATTCAACTTACGGCGCTCTGTCAGAAGCATACGAAAAGTTTATTCTTCCTGCAAATTTTGAAGAACACTTTAAAAATAATAACGAAATAAAAATTTTGGATATTTGTTTTGGAATTGGTTATAACACAAAAAGTTTTTTAAATTATTTTTTCGAAAAAATTTTACATGAAAAAAACACACATATCGAAACGATAGATACCGATAATAAATTATTAACAAATTTAAACGAAAATTCTAATAACAATACTGAATATAACGAAAAGATATATACCGATAACGTTTTCGATAAAAATTCTATAGAAACTGTAAGAAAAAATAAAATTTTTATAACTGCAATTGACACTGATAAAAATTTAGCATATCTGTCTCCGTTTTTTGTTACAGGTAAAAAAAATCTGAAAAACAATAAATTAGCTTTTGAACATGAAAAAATTTCAAAACTTTTAAATAAAAAAACTATAACAAAATATAAATTAGATAAAATCGTAAATATAATTCTTCTTAAAAAATTAGCAGAAAATAACAGCGCAATTTTGAATGATAATGATTTGATTGAAATATTAAATAACAAAAAATACAAACCGTTTTTTGATAAATATATGCTAAGTTTATTCGAATTTTACAGAGAACGGGGATATAAATACTCCTGTTTAAGCCCGTTAAAGACCTTCTTACATAATATATATTATCGGAATATATCTAGAAGCTACAAAAAGGCTCTGAATGCCCTTAAATTAAACGAAATTTCTATTCAGCTTAAAATAGAGGATGCAAGAAAAGCTGTTATGCTGGATAATAATATATATAATTACGTGTTTCTTGATGCTTTTACTCCGTCTAAATGCCCTTGTCTGTGGAGTTTGGAATTTTTCAAACTTTTATACGAACATTTAGACGATAACGGTATGATTTTGACTTACTCTAATTCTGCAAATATTAGAAATGCTTTTATTCAAGCTGGTTTTCATGTCGGCAAAATTTATAACAAAGAATTTAATAAATATACAGGAACTGTAGCTGTCAAAAATAAAACTCTTATAAAAAACGAACTCTCAGAATACGATTTAGGACTTATGAAAACTAAAGCAGGTATATTTTATCGTGACGAAAATTTAACGCTTGATAACGAGGCAATTATAAGTGCTCATAAAAAAGAAGTAGAAACTTCAAATCTTATTTCAAGTTCTAAGTTCATAAAGTCTTATAAAAAGTCTAAATTTTAACAAAAATTTTATTGGTATATAACTAAACGATACAATTATTTTTCTTATTCGTCTGAAACTTTTTTTAATTCAATTTCATAACCTAAAATTTTTGCAAATAATTCAAAATCTTCAAAACGAAGAGTGCCAAGACGCATTTTGTGTGACAAACCGTCTAATGTAAATTTTTTATTGCTGTTTTCCGTTGCTGTTCTCGCAAGCTCTTTAAGCGTAATTCCTTCTTTTGCAAGCAATATTTTTACATATTCTTTTGCTGTCATAAGCTCTCCCTTGTATAATTCTACAAATTATTGATTATATTGACAATTTATTGATAAAGGGTTATAATAATAGACGTATATATCAATAATTAGTTTTATTTATCAATTTTGTTGTAATATTACTTAATCATAGGGGAGGATGAATGAAAAATACGCTTGGAATTCGATTTTGCAGTGCTTTTACACTGGCAGAAGTGCTGATTACGCTTGGTATTATTGGTGTAGTTGCTGCAATGACTATGCCGGTACTTATTTCCAATCATAATAAATCAGTTGTTGAAGCAAGGTTGAGCAAAGCATATAATGTTTTTTCAAATGCTATTCGTCTCTCTGAAATTGACAACGGAATGATGAAGGATTGGCCGACAGGTGCAAATTTGAACATGGACCAATTCTGGAATGTTTATATGAAGCCTTATTTTGTCGGTGCAAAGTTGTGTATAAACGCTGCTGATTGCGGCTATCCTGAAAATCTTGATTATGTAAAGTGGTCTGGTGGATTTACTTGGAATTTGCTGTCAAGTTCTTCTAGAATATTGTTTCATCTTAATGACGGAACGATTATATTTTTTCCGAGAAATACTACAGATACACAAGGAAATCCTTATTATACTACTGATCTTTATATTGACATTAATGGACCTAAAAAGCCAAATGAATGTGGTAGAGATGTTTTTCATTTCATAAGAAACTACAATTCAGGCATCATAACTGCATCTGAGGGTGACTGCAAGACAGACCGAAGAGCCTGTACTCATGAGATAATGTCTAACGATTGGAAAATTCCGGATGATTATCCGTTTAAATTTTAAGGTAAATTAAGTTTTTGCATTAAGTATAAAACTTTATATAATATTTCTATGAATAAATATGATGTTATTGTTGTCGGCGGAGGAACGGCAGGTTGTGCTGCAGCTTACACGGCAGGAAAGTTAGGATTAAAAACTTTACTTATAGAAAAAAATATTCACCTTGGAGGTACAATAACTTCTGCGCTTGTTGTTCCTGCTATGAAATCAGGCGAACATCAGATTAATACTGATTTTTACAATGATTTAATTACCGAATTGCACAATATCGGCGGTCAGGCAACATATCAAAACAATCCGGGCTGGTTTAATCCGGAGCTTACAAAAATTGCTCTTGATAATTTAATGGTAAAAGCCAATGTAGAAGTGTTTTTTGATACCCACATAAGAGATATTGTTATTGAAAACAGAGAGGTTAAGGCTGTTATCATTTCAAAAGAAATGTTATCAGTATGTAACGATAAGATAGAAGAGCAAAATAAAAATTTATTGGTATCTATCGAAACGAGATATATAATTGATGCAACAGGTAATTGCGAAATCGGAAAACTATGCGGTTGTGAATTTCTGGAAAAACAGGATGAGCAGCAGCCCGTAAGTTTAAGGTTTATGATGGGAGGCGTTGATGTTCCTCATTTTGCTGTTTGGTTAAAGAATTATGATAATGACAGAAATGTAACTACCGTTGAGGATGTAAACGGTTTTATACATCTTTCTACGGCTTATACATGGGATAAAGACAAGAAATGGGCGCTTGCACCTTTATTTGAGCATGCAGTACAGACAGGCGTGCTAAAAGACCATGACAGAAACTATTTTCAGATATTCACTGTAGCAGGAAT
>HF991470.1:19107-41023 GCA_000433095.1 Clostridium sp. CAG:967
AGCAGGAATGCCTTCTACTATTGCTTTTAACTGTCCCAGAATTATTGATTATACAGAAACATTGCAGGTTGCAAATATGTCAAAAGCCTTGCTTTTAGCCCGCAGAAATATATTCAGACTTGCTAATTTTTGCAGAATATATTTTCCCGGCTTTGAAAATGCTTATATTTCAAATATTGCAGATATGCTTGGTGTAAGGGTTTCAAGGCGGATTAAGGGTAAATATGTCTATACTTTAGAAGATGTAAAGTCAGGTAAAACTTTTGAAAATCCTGTTGTTGTTTCCAATTATCCTGTAGACGTTCACTCAGAAAAACGTGACAGGTCAACATTGCAAACCGTTAAAGATTATACTTTGCCTATAGAAAGCCTTATGTCCGCAGACATTGATAATTTGTTTGTTGCAGGAAGATGCATCTCGGCTGATTTTATGGCACAAGGTGCTTTGCGTGTTCAGGCAAGCTGTTTTTCTATGGGTGAAGGCGTTGCTAAATACATTGCTAAGAATTTTGCTTAACTTTTCCCATAAGAATTTGTGCTGCATTTAAAAGAGGATCAATTGTAGGTGAATACGGCGGTGCATATGTTAAATCATTTTTGTAAAAATCATCTACAGTCATCTTGGATAGAAGTGCTGCTGTAAGAGCATTAATTCTTTTATCGGCATCGCCTGCCCCAACTGCCTGTGCCCCTAATATTAAGCCGGTATCATAATCAGCTGTCAGCTTTAATGTAATGTTGTTTACGTTTGGCATATAACCGACTTTATCATATTTGGTAACAGTTACTGATACCGGATTGTAGCCTAGTGCTGCCGCTTTTTTTTCGGTTAATCCGGTCATGGACATTGTCAAATTCAAGCATCGTGTTACAGCAGAACCAAGTACACCATGGAATTTATCATCGCCTCCGCACGCATTTATTGCAGCTGTTCTGCCTTCTTTATTGGCATTAGAACCAAGCGGCATCCATATTTTAGAATCGCTGATTACAAGGTGCTCTTCAACGCAATCTCCGCACGCATAAATGTCTTTAATGCTTGTTTCCATACGGTCATTAACTTTAATAGCACCGGTAACGCCAAGTTCAATACCTGCATCTTTAGCTATTTCAACATTTGGAGTTACACCTGCACATAATACAACCATATCTGTTTCAAATTCTTTACCTGTTCCTGTTCTGACAGATTTAACACCTTCTATATCACCTGAGAATTCTGTTACAATTTCTGAGGTTAATATCTCAAATCTTCCGTCACTTATCGAATTTAACTGTTCTTCTATAAGTTTTGACATATCTTCATCAAAAATTGTCATAACAAAAGGTGCATATTCAACTACCGTGACAAATAAATTTTGTCGTACAAGAGCTTCTAAAATCTCCATTCCTATATAACCTGCCCCGATAATAGTTGCACGTTTTGATTTAAGTGCTTTTTCCTTTATGGCAATACCGTCTTCTATTTTTCTCACAGTAAAAATATTAGGTAAATTTACATTTTTAATTCTTGGAATTACAGGTCGAGCACCAATTGCTATGATTAATTTATCGTAATCAACAAGAAAAGCTCTTTGTGTATTTAAATCCTGAATTAATACCTGTTTAGATTCGGGAATAATTTTTACGGCTCTGCTTCTTAAATGTATATGCACATTTTTTTCTTCAAAATCTTCCGGAGAACGCACCAGAAGTAATTCGTAGTCTTCAAAATTTCCCTCAATGTAATAAGGAAGTCCGCACGCAGAATATGATATATGCGTGTCATCTGTATATAAATTTATTTCAGCATCAGGAAGTTCTCTTCTTGATTTTGCTGCTGCTTTAGCCCCTGCGGCAACTCCGCCTAAAATTACAATTTTCATACTCAATTTATAACTTAGAGTTCAAAAATAAACATTGTACAATGAGCTAATTTATACCTGAGGTATTTAAAATTACACCTTTCATAAATTCGCAGTATGAATCAATATCTTCTTCAAATTTCTCAACTTTATCCACGAGATTTGTAATGTCTACAATAAGTTTTTCATCTTTAAGTTTTTCGTACATAAGATACACTCCCAATCAAAGCTATGACTAACCTGTATAATCTTGTACGGTCAAATCCGGTGAAAACTTTAATATTTTTTTGAATATTGTTACAAAGTGTAATTATTAAATAGCAAAAAAGTTTTTTCAGAGCTTTTAAGATTGAGCAAAAGGAGTTTTTTTGTATGGAAATAAGAAATAATTATTCAAAAACGGCATTCAACGGATTAATCCATAATTCAACATACTCTCAAGCTAAAAAATATGCAGCTTCTATTGGTGAAAAAGATAAGTTTGATGTTATCAGCAAATCTTTTGATAAATTAGGACCTAATTTAGATTTAGAGGTAAGCTGCAGACATATCAAAACACCCTTTGAGGGTAATCGCATAATCATTAAGTTAAAATCAACACTTGCAGAAAGAAGAAGAGCATTTGAACTCTTTAACAGCGGAACGGAAGATATGCCAAAACATATTTACGGAATTTTGCAGCAGCTTGCCGACAAAAGTTCAGCTCTTTATCAAAAAACTTTCGGTTAATCAATTTCGTTATAAACAAGTTTTTTACGTAAATTCCACTGAATTAAAGTTAAAATAAGTATAAGAGTAAAAAGTACATACGCTATAGCAGATGCTTTACCTACGTTGAAATATTCAAATGCGTTTTTATATATGGCATAAACAAGAACATTTGTGCTGTCCAGCGGTCCTCCCTGTGTCATCAGATAAATAAGGTCAAAAACCTGAAATGAACTGATTGCTGTTATTATTACCACAAAAAAGATTGTCGGCGACAATAGCGGGACAGTAACATTTTTAAATGTCTGTACAGGGGTAGCTCCGTCAATTTTTGCAGCCTCAAACAGGCTTTGTGATATTCCGCTTAATGATGATAAAAATATTACCATATTATATCCGATAAGCTTCCATACAGACACAATAATAAGTGCAGGCATTGCAAAATGAGTATCATAAAGCCAGTTTATGTGCAGATGAAGAACATGATTTAAAAGTCCGATGTTAGGATCAAAAATCCACTCCCAAACAACACCAATAACTATCATGGGTGTAATAAAAGGTAAAAAATAAGCTGTTTTATAAAATTCCGAACCTCTTATTTTAGAGTTTAAAATACAAGCCAAAATTAAAGGGATAATTACCCCTAACACAGACGTTGAAAGAGCAAACACAACTGTATTCCAAAATATTTTATAAAATAAAGGCTCTGAAAAAATTTCTCTATAATTAGCAAGCCCAACATATTGAATTGGATTAAGCAAATCCCACTTTGCAAAACTTAATCCGAAAGAGCAAATAACAGGGATTATAATAAAAATAAAAGTACCGGCTAAAGCAGGGAGTATAAACACCCATCCTGCAAAGCTCTGGTTATTTAGAGTATTATCAAGAAATTTTTTCATGTTATAATTATACAATAATTATTAAATTAGGGAGAGATATTAAGATGAAAAAATATGAACACGCTTTTGGTAAAAATGATATCAGAGGAATTTACGGCGAGGACATAACAGAAGAATTATATTATAATACGGGACGTGGATTTGTTGATTGGCTTAAAAAGCAGTCAGGCATCAAAGAATCTGATATGTGGATTACAATTACTATAGATGCAAGAACTCACTCTCCCGGTTTAGAAAAAGCTTTATCAGAAGGCATTATATCTACAGGTGCAAATGTTGTGAAATTAGGACTTGCACCTACACCTATAGGTTATTATTCAGAAGTTGTCGGGTTGCCAAAAAATATTACCGACGGAAAAAATGTTATTGCAGCAGCAATTATTACAGCAAGCCACAATCCTAAAGAATACAACGGATTAAAAATGACTTATGCCAAAAGAACATTATCTGAAAACCAAATAGCAGAAGTTAAAGAACATACTTTTAAAGAAATGAAATTTCCGAAAGAGCCAAGCATTCCGCAAGGTCAGATTAAAGAATATAATATAATCCCTGATTACATCAAAGAAATGAAAGAAAAATTCGGCAGAATTGGTGAAGGTATTAAAGTGGTTGTTGACAGTGCAAATGCTACCGGCGGTGTTGTCGGACCTCAATTATATAAGGAGCTCGGCTGTGAAGTAATTGAATTGTTCTCGGAACCTGACGGAAATTTCCCTAACCACCATCCGAACCCAAGTGTTGAAAAAACATTGGACATTTTAAAAGAAGTTGTTGTAGAAAATAAAGCTGATATTGGTATAGCATATGACGGCGACAGCGACAGAATAGGTATTGTAGATGAAAACGGAAAATTCTTAACAGGTGATAAACTTTTACTTATCTATGCCACAGATTTAATTGAAGACTGTAAAAAAACAGGTTCCTGCCCGACTGTAGTAAGTGAAGTTAAATGTTCACAAGTGCTTTACGACACAATTAACAAACTTGGCGGACAGGCTGTTATGTGCAAAACCGGACACGGATATATTAAAGATAAAATGAAAGAAACAAACGCTTTGCTTGCAGGTGAAATGAGCGGTCATACATTCTTTAAAGACAGATACTACGGATTTGATGATGCAATTTATGCAGGATGCAGAATTATTGAAATTATTGCTAATCATAAAAAAGTAAATCCTGATTTTAAAATTTCAGATATGCTAAAACCGTTTGACGAAGTTTGTTCTTCAGAAGAAGTCCGCTTCCCTTGTCCGAATGAACTTAAAAAATCAACACTTGATAAAGTTAAACAATGCATTGAGCAAGACAAAAATTTATTCGGTTCCGAAATCAAAGAAATAATTACTCTTGACGGTATGAGAATTGTTTTTGACGGCGGCTTTGCACTAATAAGACAAAGTAATACAGAACCTGTATTTACTCTAAGATTTGAAGCAAAAAATAAAGAAGAGTGCAGCAGATTTAAATCTTGTATGATAAATACTTTAGAAAGTATTTTAAAATAACACTAAAATTTTAATAATTCATAAGGCTCAACATTAAGGGCTTTTGCTATAAGACGAATGCGTGACAGAGGAATATCTCTGTGCGCATTTTCTATATTTGCAATGTATGAATTATCGGCATCTATTTCAAAGCTCAGCTGCTCTTGTGTCATCCCGCACTCTTTACGTAAAAAACGCACTCTCTGACCGAACTTTTTATGAAAAACTTTATCCATTTTTTTAGTCATAAATTAAGATATATCAAATAATTAGAATAAAAATATTGCTATTTTGGAGATTTTATGTCATAATATCAATAGAATTAGGTATTTAAGAGGAGTATTTTTATGAGATTAAATGGCTTTACACTTGCGGAAGTTTTAATTACACTCGGTATTATAGGTATAGTTGCAGCCATGACAATGCCTGCATTAATTGCGAATTCTAAGAAAACAGAATACAGCTCAAAATTAAAAAAATTTTATAGTGTTATGAATCAGGCAATATTGATGTCAGAACAAGATAATGGAGAAGCCGGAGAATGGCTTAAAGAAGGAGGAATAGAAGGAGATATTAAAGATGAAGATAATAATCCTGACTTCGGGAAAAATAGTGATGTTATTTTAAAATTCGTTAATCAATACTTGAAACCATATTTAAAAATAATTCAAATCGAAAAAAGCAACAGAACCGTAAATGATGGTAAAGATGCACTTGGTGAAGCTTATATGGTATTTGCAGACGGAAGTTATGTCTATCTTCATAACGGAAATTGTATAGATTTTAATTATGATGTAAACGGACCTAAACCGCCAAATGAATACGGCAGAGATATTTATAAATTTCTGCTTTGCTCCAATGAAAAATGTAATGTGCAGACTTGGAATACAAATTGCGGGAAATTTACAGCAAATACTGATAAAGGTTTAACAAGAGAAGAAGCTCTTACAGGTTGTAAAAATAAACCAATGTACTGTACAAAATTACTTCAGATAGATAATTTTGAATTTAAAAAAGATTATCCGCACAGATTATAAATAGTTAAGAAATTAAACAAAAAGATTACAAAGCACTTGCAATGTAATCTTTTTGTTGTTATTATAATTTTTGTCAGAAAAGTTACTCACGAATATTTTACCATAAGCTTTAACCGGCTTTATTTTTGGTATATTCGTTTTACATAAAATTTATTAATTAACATGAAAGGTAAACAATCAATGGATTTAGAAAACAAAGAAGAAATTACAGTTGAAGAAGCATCTGCTCAAGTTGCAGAAGATACAACTGCAGAAGCTCCTGCTGAAACAGAAGAAAGACCTTCTAGAGGACAAAGAAAAGGACGCAGCAAAAAACAAAAAATCGAAACAACTGAAGAAAAACCTCAATCTGAATGGATTGAACGTGTTGTTCAAATCCGCCGTGTAACAAAAGTTGTAAAAGGCGGTAAAAAATTAAGCTTTAGAGCTATCGTAATCGTAGGTAACAAAAAAGGACAAGTAGGCGTTGGATGTGCTAAAGCTGCCGAAGTTATTATTGCTATCCAAAAAGCTATTGCAGACGGCAGAAAAAACTTGATTACAGTGCCTATCTTCAAAACAACTATTCCTCATCCTATCACAGGACGTTCAGGTGCTGGTTCCGTAATGCTCAGACCTGCTGCTCAAGGTACAGGTATTATTGCAGGCGGTGCTGTTCGTTTAGTTCTTGAACTTGCAGGTATTGAAAATATTCTTTCAAAATCTTTAGGTTCAAAATCACCTCTTAACGCAGCAAATGCTACTTTAGATGCACTTCAAAGCTTAACACCGTTTAGTGAAGTTGCTAAAAAACGTGGCTTGACTATGGCTGAATTATTGAACTAATTTCTGCTATGGTAGCCGCATCGGGTTATTTATTAACCTGATAGAATTTTGTATTATAAATATAAGGAATAAAAGAAAATGGCAAAAACTGAATTAAAACAAATAAAAATTAAACTTGTTAGAGGTTTAATCGGTGCTTCTGATAAACAACGCAAAGTTGTAAGAGGCTTAGGTTTAACTAAACAAGATCAAGTAGTTGAACACTACAACAGCCCTACTATTATGGGTATGGTAAACAAAGTACCTCATTTAGTACAAATAGTTGAATAATTAAATAAACTGATTGATTGCGTACAGCCTTGTGGCGATAGTGAAAGCGAGCAATCATACAAGAAAAAAGGAAAATTAAAATGACAATAACATTAGAAGATTTAAGACCTGCAGAAGGTGCAACACACAAAACAAAAAGAGTAGGCAGAGGACGTTCTTCAGGACGTGGTAAAACATCTTGCCGTGGTCACAACGGTGAAGGACAACGTTCAGGAAACTCTTCTAAAAGAGGATTTGAAGGCGGTCAAATGCCAGGTTACAGACAAATGCCTAAATTAAAAGGTTTTAAAATTATTAACCAATTAAACTACGGTGAAATCAATGTTGGCAGAATTGCTCAATACGGTTTAAAAGAAGTTTCTTTGGAAATTTTAAAAGAAGCAGGTAGAGTTCACCCATCTTGCGTTGGTTTAAGAGTTTTAGGCAATGGCGAATTAAAAGGCGCTGTTACTGTTAAAGCTGCTTATGTTACACCATCAGCAAAAGAAAAAATTGAAAAAGCAGGCGGAAAGGTTGAGTTAGTATAATGGCACAAGGAATAAAAATGCCGACAACTGATGATTTGATGTCAATGTGGCAGGCTTCGGGACTGAAACAGAAAATTCTTTTTACATTCCTGATGATTGCAGCATTCAGACTTGGTGTTCAAATGCCTTTATTCGGTATTAACAACCAAATCTTCAGCAACATTGCTCAAGGTAACAATATCATTGGTTTCCTTGACTTGTTCTCAGGCGGTGCTTTAGGTAAAGTATCTATCTTTGCATTAGGTATCGGACCTTACATCACTGCATCAATCATTATTCAGCTTATTTCTGTAGTTATTCCTTCACTGGAAAAATTACAAAAAGAAGAAGGTGAAGCAGGCAGAAGAAAATTATCTCAATACACACGTGTTTTCACTGTTGTATTGGCAGCATTCCAATCGTTAATATTCATGTTGTATTTACACCATTTACCTGGTGCAATACTTCCGAATGTTAACCCGATTATGTTCTTTATAAGTTCAATGGCTGTATTAACAGCAGGTTCTGTACTTGTAATGTGGATTTCCGAATTGATTACCGAAAAAGGTATAGGAAACGGCGGTTCTCTGATAATCTTTGTAGGTATCTTATCCGGTATTCCTATTTACGCATCAAGAACAGCACAGATTGTTGCTCATAATTCCATGATGCAGGTCGGTTTGGCAGTATTACTTTTAATATTCTTCCTTGCAATGGTATTCATTGTAATTATGCAGGAAGCTGTAAGAAAAGTTATTATTGTTAACCCTAAAAGACAAGTCGGAAACAAAGTTTACGGCGGCATGAATTCTTTTATTCCGTTCAAACTTAATCCGGGCGGTGTAATGCCTATTATCTTTGCTATTGCAATATTGCTTTTCCCGTCTACTATTTTAAGCTTGGTGGGACAGGCTAATTTCAAAAGCGAGGCTGTTAAAAACGTTGTTATTCATTTAAATCAGGTTTTAAGTCCTGACGGATGGGTATATTACGTATTGTATTTCTCATTAATTGTTGCGTTAACATTCTTCTATGCTTCAATTATGCCGAACATGCAGCCAAAAGATATTGCCGATAACCTTAAAAAATACGGTTCGTCTATTCCGGGGATTAAACCGGGAAGACCTACCGCAGAAGCTTTGGATAAAATTTTGACAAAAACAACTTTTATCGGAGCTATGGGACTTGGTATTATTGCTCTTGTTCCTTCACTTGCAAGTTATGTTACAAATATCAAAACTTTGCAGGGGATTGGTGCAACTTCATTAATCATCATGGTCGGTGTTGCTTTAGACTTGATTAATCAGGTAAGAACTCACCTTTTGGCAAGAAACTATGAATCTTTCCTGAAAGAATAGTGATACACACAAATAATACACATAAAATGACCGTTTAGGCGGTCATTTTTGTTGCTTAAAGAAAAGCCCCTCTATATAACTGAGGGGCAAATACTGAGCAATCAGAAGAGTTGAGGATTTACATAACTATATTAGAACTTTTTCATGCGTAATTCATTGGCAGAAATAATTATTATTTTTTTTAATACTAATTATTAAGGATAATTAATAATCTAGTTATATTGGACAAATTTCAAAAAATATCGTATAATCAACTTAAGTATAAGCATTTAAGAGGATTATCATGAGAGAATTAATAGAAAAAGACAGAAAAATTACAATTGTACCGTCAGATTTTAAATGTGCAAACAAAGGTACAATTGTTGATGTTGAGCCTAAATACTTTACTGTTGAGCTTGAATATGAGCCGGATGGTATGCTGAAACATAATTACTGTGAATTTTATACTCAAACAAAGCATGGGCTTTTATATTTTGATTCTTATCCTGAAAATATTGAAGGTAAAAAAATTAAAATAGCAAATCCGGCAAAACACAGATTTTTACAGAGACGTCAATATACACGTATTAAATTCGTTTATGATGTTGATTTAAAAACTGATGATATTACTCATAAAATCACTACACTTGACATATCAGCAGGCGGTATGAGATTTAAGACTAAGGAAAATGTTAATATTGAGCTTGAATATAAAGTTGTCTTGCCTTTATCTGAAGAGCAGTCTGTTGAATGTATATTCAGCCCTATAAGAATTGAAAAGAATAATGACGGCGGATATACCCTTTCAGGAAGATTTGATTATAACAACAGCAAAGACAAAATGACTTTAACACAATATTGTGCTAAAAGAAGTATTGAGATCAGAAATAAATAGGGGCTTGGCTGCTCTATGAGCCTTATTAAATTATTAAGAAAAAGAAATAGAAAACTTTTGTTTACGACACCGTCGCATTCACAAAAGTTTTTTATTTTTAATAAGTTCAGACAATTTTATAAATACGATATATCTGAAACAGATGCGCATAATCCGCAAGAGGCGCTTGAGAATGCCGAGAAGCGTGCTGCAAATATCTACGGAACAATTAATACCCATTTTTTAACCAACGGTTCTACAAGCGGCATAATAGCAGCTGTTTTATCTTGTTCTAAACAAGGTGATAAAGTTTTAATATGGGAAAATGCTCATCCATGCCATGAAAATGCAGTAAAACTTGCAGGGGCAACACCTGTTTATTATAAATTACCCTTTTCAAAGGATTGGGGAGTACCTTGTAAAACAACTCCCGAATTAATTGATATAAAAGGGATAAAAGCAGTTATTGTAACAAGTCCGACTTATGAAGGCATAGTTTCTGACATAAAAGAATTAAAAAGAGTTTGTGAAAAAAACAAAGCATATTTAATTGTTGACGAAGCTCATGGTGCTTTATATCCTTTTTCTGAGAAACTTCCGCAAAGCGCTGTAAACATTGCTGATTTTACAATACAATCACTGCATAAAACAGCAGGCGGATTAAACCCTACTGCACTTTTACATGTAAATTGCAATCTGTCAGCGAAAGAAGCACTGTCAATGATTAATACAACGTCGCCCTCTTACCCGTTACTTGCAAGTATTGAGGCTAACATTAACTACTTAAACAGTGCAAAAGGTAAAAAGAAAATATTTGATTTAATAAAAAATATTGAAGACATCAAAAATTCTGTTAACACAGTTGAATTTGGCGGAGATGACATAACGAAAATTTTAATAAAACATAAAAAACTCACAGGTTATAAGCTTTCGGAAAAACTCTTTGAAGAATTTAATGTTGAAGATGAAAAAACAAATGCAGTTTCAACAATGCTTCTTTGCGGCGTAGGAACAGATGAAAATAAATTAAAACGTCTTAAACATGCACTTTGCAGATTGTAACATATTTGTAACAATTTATAATTATTTATTAAAGTTTTTGCATAATTAATCCGACATACCATAGTGAAAGTTACTAAGGAAATCTCGAAAGGATAAAACGTCACTATGGGAATGGCGGCAGGACAGGCAAGATTATTATCAATAACATCCCGTATGTCTGATAACGAGCTTAGAGCTCAAATTATCAACAACGATAAGATGCGCCTTGCTACAAAAAGCTCACAGGTAAGTGAAGCTTATGTAACTGCCTTGAATGATGCTCAATTGATGTTTACCAATTATGATGCAGATAACAATACAAGTTATCAACAATTAACTTTTAATTCTTTAACAGCATACAACCAGTACAACAACCAGTACGGTATTTCTGATATGTCAGGAAGATTATTGGTATCAGAAAAAGATGCTATTAATTTTGAAAATGCTAAGGGTGAAGTTAATAAATTCTTAGAAGCTTACGGACTTAAATATGAAACAACATTCTTCGACAACTTGAAACAATATGAAGATGTGAGCGATAAAACAATTCCTTACATGACAGGCGAGTATGATGCTTCAGGCAACCCTATTAATGCATCATCAGGTATGACAGCAGAAGAATTGGAAGAAGCTTATAAAGATTACGAAACTACTATTCAAGGAACTGCATATTATGAATACTCAAGTAAGTTAGCTGACTACAATACAGCTTACGATGCGTGGGCATTGACTATTGCTAACAATATGAAAACAAAATTAGAAAGCATGACAAACAGCTCAGGAACAAATCTTAACACATTGAAATCACAAATCGAAAGTGCTTCTGATGCAGGTGTTATTGCAGGATATTTGAATAATTTATCTAACTTTGTTTCTCAAGCAGAAAAACTTGCTCACGTTAACAGTGACGGAACAGGTGCTTACTTTGATAATGTAAACGGCAAAAGTGCTTCAAAAACATATTTTCAGGATTTACAATCTCAGTTGTCTTCTGCTGTCAACGGAACAACAACTTATACAAATGCGAACAGCACACTTACAATGACACATAACAAAGATGCATCAGGAAGTATTACATCTTCAAGCATGACATTTACAACTGATGACGGAAGTAAAATGGTAATCAGTGCAAATAAAGGTGCATCAGGCTATAGCGGATATACTATTTCGACAACAGATGAAGAAGGCAATACTCAAAGCTTTACACCGACTGTTACTGAAAGCGGCAGTAATTTAGTTTTTGTACTTGGTGATGGAGAAGGTGCCGTTACTTATACCGTACCTAACTTTAATACATCACTTAGCGGAACTACAAGTAACGATAACGGAGACGGTACATCAACAGAAACAGGCACAGTATCATCTTTCACATTAACAGAATATGTTCCGCCTACTCTTGATACAATGAAACAAGTAGGATTGAGTGTTATCAATTCATTGAACACTTCAATATATTCTGTTTGGAATCCAAGCCTGCCGGAATTCAGAGGCACAGAAAGCCCTGAATACAAAGCCTATGAAGAAGCTGCAAAAGCATTAGAATTGGTATTATTCGGTTCAAATACATTACCGTTTGAGGATTACGCAAACCTTGGCAACTTTGAATGGTTAATGGCAAATCTGACAGGTCAGGCAAAAGAAGATTTTCGACCTATAGCTAATGTAATAATTCTTGATAATATCATGAATACTTACGGTGAACCTAAATTTGCTTGGATTGACTCTACAAAACCTACAGATTCTTATAATGAAAACGGAGATGCTAAGGCACAATGGTACACTAACCTGTTTAACCGTATGCAAAGCGGCGGATATAAAACTTTACAAGACGGTTTGGCATCAAGCAGTGAATGGATGCAGTTTGCTTTTGAAAGCGGACTTGTAACAATGGAACAGGTGGATTCTAAATATACATGGAATACCGTAATGTATTCAAATTGTAGTGATATTACGGAACAAACAAATACTGCAGCAGTAACTAAAGCAGAAGCTGAATACAATGCTGCTATGAATAAAATTGAAAATAAAGATAAACGATATGATATGGAATTAAAAAATATAGATACAGAACACAATTCACTACAAACAGAATATGACTCAATTAAAACCGCAATAGATAAAAACATTGAAAGAACATTTAAACTGTACAGTTAAAGTTTTACTACACACTACACTACAAAGCAGGCTGCGACCTGCTTTTTTATTTGTTCTTAATATAAATACAGGATAATCTTTATACGATATAAAGATTATGTAAGGAAATCAAATTTGTGATGTTTTTTAGTTTATAATCATAATATAGATTAGATAAATGGAGACAAATTATAATGGAAACAGTTAACGAAATTCTTTCAAAATTGGAAAATGCAGACAACTCAACTAAAAACGAATTAGAAAATAAATTAGTTAATATCGGAACTTCAGTTTTACCGCAGCTTGTTGATGAATTACAAGTTGTAAGAGGTATTAAAAGAGGCGTTGTTGCAATGACTTTAATAAGAATTGGCGATGCTTCCGTTAAATATCTTGAAAAAGCTGCTGAATGCAACAAAGACTTTGAATGGGTTGCTGAATATCTTATCCGTGAAATCAAAGGTTCTGTAGCAGCATAAGAAGTTTTTCAAATATATATAAAAGAAGACCGATAAACCGTCGGTCTTTTTTTATGCTAAAATTTGTTTATGAAGAAAGCTGCTTTATTTTATATAACACTATTTCTACTAATTTTGGCGTTTACAATTACTGCCGATTATTTTGATTATGATTTGTGGGCAAGATTAATTGCGGGAATGGGCGTTATAGACGGGGGGCATGTCTTAAAGGCTGACTTTTTATCGTACACTCCTGTTCACACATGGTGGGATCATGAGTGGGGCTCAGGTGTAATATTTTATTTCTTTCTTAAATATTTTGGACCTTATAGCCTGCTCTTGCTGCAATCTGTGCTTTTCTTCGGAATATTTTTTATAGCTTCAAAAATAATAAAACTGCGTTCTGAAATTTCGCCTTACAATATTTTATTTTACTTTTTTGCGGTCATGGCAGTTATGCATAATTTTAACTCGCCTGTCAGATGCCACATGTTCAGTTTCTTGCTGTTTACTTTATACATTTATATATTTGAACTTGCAAGAAAAGGTAAGAACAAACCTTTATTTTTAATTCCTATTATAACAATTTTATGGAATAACATACACGGAGGTGTTGTAGCAGGATTAGGTTTAACAGGAATGTATGCGCTGGGAGAGTTTTTAAACAACAAACCTTTTAAAAAATATTTAATTACGCTGGTAATTTCTGCTCTCACATTATTTATCAATCCGTGGGGATATGAATATATAAAATTCCTGTTAATGGCAAATACTATGGAAAGAACACACATTGTTGAATGGTGGGGGTTATTCTCAAAATTCCATTTATTTAAACAGATACCTTTTAAGGTATTTATGCTGGGTTCTGCAGCAGTAGAATTTATTTGTATATTTAAAAGTATTAAACTTGAAGGAATAAAACAGTGGTATAAAAATGCTGATAAAGTCAAATACATTGTACTTTTATCAACACTATATCTTGCATTAAGTCATGTAAAATTACTGCCGTTTTTTGCAATTGCATCCGTATGCTTTGTTTATGAAGACTTCTATAAACTTATTAAAAACATAAACCTGCCGCATTGGAAAGATAAGGCGGTTTATATTCTATTAATTGCAGTATCGTTGTTTACGCTTAGTGCTAAAGAGATATCTTTACCTGCCGGGTTAAAACATTATCCTGTAAAAGAAGTTGAATTTGTAAAAATAAACAATTTAAAAGGTAAAATACTGGTTAACTTTGGACTTGGAAGCTATGTTTCTTATAAACTCTATCCTGACAATTTAATCTTTATGGACGGTAGATATGAAGAAGTATATTATGATTACATGGTTCCAATGCTAAAAGAATTTTGCCTTGCATATCCTCATTGGAAAGAAATACTACAGTATTTTCCGCCTGATATTATTATTATTGAAAATTATTATCCTGTATACAATGTATTAAAAGAATCAAGTGATTGGCATCTTGTTTATACAGGCGGTATATTCGGTGTATTTGTTCCAAAAAATAAATCAACACAAAAATTTAAAATGCCGACAGATGATATAAATTACTATAAAAATACTCTATTTAATACAGGTATAAATTTTAAATAAGGTTATAATTACAATATGAATAAAAGTTTTAAATACACATGTTTGTTTGGCGGAGGCGCAATCAGAGGAGTTTCTTATATTGGTGCAGTCAAAGCACTTGAAGAATTAGGAATAACTCCACAAACACTTGCAGGTTCTTCAGTCGGATCTATCATAGCTGCATTACTAGCTGTAGGATATAATTCCGGTGAACTCAAAGAAATATTTTTGAAAGTTAACTTTGACCTTTTTCGTGATATTTCTCTTGGCTTGGGTCCTATTTTTGCACTTAGCAAAGGTGAAGTTTTCCTCGATTGGTTAAGGGATTTGATAGAGTCAAAATTTTACGGTGAAAAATACAAAAAAGGCGCAAACAGATCAGTTACCTTTAAAGATATTGATAAAAATCTGGTTATTATCACAACAAATCTTTCAAATTTTGAATGTAAAGAATTTTCAAGATATGAAACTCCCGACTTTGAAATTGCCTCAGCCATAAGAATTTCGTGTTGTATGCCCGGCTTAATGAAGCCTATCGAATACAACAAAACTATTCTTGTGGACGGTGACCTGCAAAAAAGCTGGCCAATGTGGAAGTTATCTAAAAATCTTTTGTTGAATGATGAAAGAATTCTTGAATTCAGGCTGGAAGGATATTACGATGACAATAACAATAATCTTTCGGGACTGGATTATGCCAATGCTGTTTACAGCTGCATGACAGCTATGTCAACCTCGTTTATAACAAATATATATGCAGGTAAAGATAAATTTGATTATATAGTTCTAAATACAGGCGATGTAGTTGTTGTAGATTTTAATATCAACGCTAACAAGCGTAATGAGCTTATGAAAATCGGATATGATCAGACAATGGAATATTTTAAGCAAATACTTCCATGCAAAAAATCTAAAATAAAAGACAATTATTTTGTTATACTAAATCATTTGAACAAAATAAATAAATTAATTTCGTCAAATAATATTTTAAAAGCAAAAATGCAGTTAGGAGATTTATTCACTGACCTATGCGATTTGCATAACATAATTGATTTAACGGATTATGAAGACTTAAAATCTTTTAAAAATTTATTCTTGCAAAACATAATTTATCCGCCGCTTTTCGGCAAAGCAAAAATTAATAACGAAAGATTTATTAAAACTGAATTAACCAGAATGATAAAAAATATCACTGATAAAGTTGCAGAACTTGAAAACTATTTAGCACTTTATCCCGCAAAATAAATTGTTGACAATAAATTATCTTTGGGTTAGTATAAATGTACTGAAATGCTCTGCCCTGGTGGCGGAATCGGTAGACGCGCCGGACTTAAAATCCGGTTGGGGTTAAACCCAGTGCCAGTTCAAGTCTGGCCCAGGGCATTTTTATAAGAACTCGAAAGAGTTCTTTTTTTATTTGTTACGAAATGTTAAATACAGGCTAAACTCTTACAGCACAAGGGAATATAAGATATAGAATATTTTTTAGGGCAATTTTTATTTTATTATTTACTTTATATATATAATATATATAACACTGGAGAGTATAATGTCTGATGTAAGTTTAACTCAAAAATTTTCTAATATGTTTTCAAAGCTTGGTGCTGGTTTAACTCAAACTGCTATGACAGGTATTGCTCTTAAAAGCATGAACAGCGGTTGCGGCGGAAACAGTATTTGGGGCTTTGGCTGCGGCGGCGGTAATATAGGTTTTGCCGGAGGTTACGGGTTTGGTTTTGGAGGCGGTTTATGCCCTGGAGCAGATCCAATGGGCGTTACATGGATGAATTCAGGCGGATGCTCTACTAACCCTTATGCAGCTGCAATGGGACAGCAGGCTGCTTACGCATGGGGAGCCAGCTTATATCAACAGGCTGCTGCTCAATATGCTGTTACGGCACAACAAAGAGCTTTAGCGCAATCACAAATGCAAACATTACAAAAGACTAAGGCAGAGTATGCCGGTAATATTGAAAAAGATCAGAGTACAGAACAGGGTAAAGCCTTTGATAAAGCAACAGATGAAATGGTTGATAAAGAAGGAAATGTTGTAAAAGACAAAGAATTTAGTATAATCGACAAGTATACTGATCCCGAGGACAAAACAAAATGCAAAGATGAATATAAAGAAGCAGTAAGTAATTTAGCTAAATCTTACGCTGCCGAAATTGATAATTCTCAAGGAAATAAAGACGGTAAGGTTACTTTAGAAGAATTTGTTAAACATGAACTTTCTAAATTGCCGTCAGATGCATCAGATGCTACCAAATCTAAAGCAAAACTTGCAGCACAGAATGCATATAACAAAATAGATCAGAACGGTGACGGATATGCTGACTGGAAAGAGTTAGCTGCTGTTATGGCAACACTCGACACTGATACAAGCCAGCAAAAAGATAAAGACGGAACAATCAAATCAAGTGACTATGCAAAATGGTCTGCTCTTATGTCACAAAATAACACTAACGAATTTGATTATAAAGTTCGAGCAAGCTATACACAATTATTCAGCAAGGATAAGTAACTTATCAAACTTTTCCCAATTAAAAGTTTTTGTTTCCGCAAACCTTAGTAAATCATTTTTGCTAAGGTTTGTCATTTTAGAATAAACTTCTTCGAGATTTTCTTTAGCATCCATGGAAATTAGCGGAATAGAAGCCTCATTAGCAAGTTTTTCAACTTTAATATCATAATTTATCGCACAAGTCTTGACACCGCACTTTAAAGCTACGAGAACAGCATGAAAACGCATTGCAATTAAATACTCTAATCTTGAAACTTTTTCAATAATATTATCTGTTACGATTTCTGTTTTCAAATCAGGATTAAAAGCATGAAGAACTGACTCAAACCTCTTGCAAAGATCCAAATCTAAAGCTTCCTGCAAAGAATATATTTCAACTTTTTTATCACTGAATTTTGTTACAACCAGCAAAGCCAGTTTGTGTAAAAGATTTAAATTCATAGTTTTAAAATCTCTTAATTGAATTCCTACAACTCCATTTTCAGTTTTTGGTCGTAAGTTCATAGAAAAAATAGGATCGCAAACCAGCTCGGATTTAACGTTCCATTTATTTAAAAGTTTTAAGCTGTCATTGTCACGCACAGTTACATAAGAACAGTGTTTTAAAAGATTTTTTACTATAAACTGCGCAAACTTATTATTCACAGGACCAATTCCCTGCGCAAATATAATTACTTTTTTATTGAAAAGAAGTGCAAGAGCAATAATAAAAGAATAATAAACAAGGCTTTTTAAACTGGTAACGTCCTGCAACAGACTTCCACCACCGGAAATTAACACATCGGTATTCTGAATTTCTTTTAACACATCAGGCATATAAAAACTTCTCACCGAATTAACAGAATATTTCTTAGCTGTGTACCCTGTATCAGAAGAAAGCACAGTTATATCAGCACCGATTTCTTTCAAATGGCTGACAAGTACGGAAAGAATAGCTTCATCGCCAAAATTTTTAAACCCGTAATATCCTGAGATTAAAACTTTAGTCATTATTTCCTCTGTAAATTGAATAAACTTCGTCTTTATATGGTATGGATTTTATGGCACCAATACCTTTAGCCTGTAGTCCAGCTACAATAGAAGCAAACTTTGCAGCTTCAAAAGGTGTAAAGCCGTGTGTAAGAGCATGCAAGAAACCGCCGTTAAATACATCTCCTGAACAAGTTGTATCTATAACATCATTTGTAAAGAATTCCGTAAAAACAATATTCCCGTTATAACCGGTGTAATATCCGTTTTTATCACTTGCCTTAAGGACAATTGTAGATATCCCCATATCCCAGAGCTTTTTGATAATATTTTCAGGCGAATCAATATCTAAAATATTAATTGTATCGTGCTTTGTACTCATAAAAAGTATATCAACATATGATGCAACTCTGTTAAATGCCTCTTTTGCTTCTTCAGGGTTGGTAATAGCCGAATAGTAATTAGGATCATAAGCAGTAGTAATCCCGTTTTCTTTTGCAAGTCTGAATGTTGTTTCAACAGCTTCGTTAGCAGAAGGTGACAGTGATTGTGTTACACCGGATGCATAAACCACACCTGCCTTTTTTAAATATTCCAAATCAATATCTTCTAGAGACAATTTAGAAGATGCGATTTTTTTTCGGTAATATACTATTTCTTTTTCTTTTATTGACGGTCTTGCAACAATATACATTCCGTTAGCTTCTTCAGTAAGCTTAACCTGTGAAATATCAAGTCCTTCAGCCTGCCAGCTGTCAAGCAAATAATCCTTAAAAGCATCGTTACCTACTCTGGTAACAAAACCTACTTTAGACCCCATTCGTAAAGCTGCGATTGCCGTTGCTATTGCATCACCGCCATAATATTTATAAAGGCAGCCAGCCTGTGACATTTTTGCATTCGTAGAAAGTTCTATCAGACTTTCCCCAATTGTAATAATATCTAATTCCATACTAACCTTTTAACTCCGTTACGATTTTTTTAGCACGCTTTGTTATTTCAGATAAGGAATATCCGTCATATAAATCTCTGCCAATACCAACAACTGATGCACCTGCTTTTAGATATGAAGTAACTTCATTAAGTTTAACATTTCCGAGAGGCATAATATTAAGAAACGGCATTGGTCTTAATAAATCTTCAACGTACATAGCCCCGCCCATAGCCGTAATAGGATATATTTTTATAAGCTGGATACGTGATTTCCAAGCCTTATACGCTTCATTAGCGGTTGTAGCTCCAGCAATATAAGGAATTTGTTTATCTTTTGATATCTTAACAAGGTTCATTGAAAAAACAGGTGCCGAAATCATCTTTGCTCCTGATAAAATAGCTGCATCAGCCTGCATTGATGTGATAATACCGCCTGCACAAACGTTTGCATATTTTGAAATTTCTTCTATTGCTCTAAATAACGAAGGGTTTTCAACGTTAATTTCTAAAACTTTTATACCGCCATCTATTAGAGCTTTTGCTCTATCTATTGCTGTCTGTGCATCATTAGTTCTTAAAATAGGAAAAATCTTCTCCTCAGATAACACATTAATTAAATTTTCTGTCATAATCTATCCTTTTTTCAAAATTTATTATATCATAAAATAAAGATTAGGGAGAAGTATGGCTAATTTAAAAACTTTTATAAAATCTAAAACATTTTTTATATATTCGGTTATTTTTCATATAATATTGTCTGCTGTATTAATTCTTGTATCCTGGTATGCATTTGAACCTAAAGTTTATAACTTTATGGCGCAAAATTTTTCCGCATACAAAACAGGCTCGGAAGAAATTGCCGTTATAGTTATTGACGACAAATCAATAGAAAGACACAGATGGCCTTGGAAAAGAGATTTATACGCAAAGATATTCGAATATTTAAATACATACTCAAGTCCTAAAATTATCGGATATGATGCTATACTATCGTCTTCCGAGGATAAAACTTCCGACAAAATACTATTTGATACACTTCACGAAATTGATAATGTAGTAGTCGGCTTCAGTCCGCTGGAACAAAAAGATACAAATTCAGATTACATAGAAAAATTCAACGAAAAATTTGGAATTAATGTAAATGATAACAGAAAAAACGATATCCCGAATATTTATCACAGCATATCAAAGTTTCCAAATGAGTATTTTAATGCCGTTAAATATGCCGGTTCCGTAAACATTAACCAGGACTATGACGGCTATTTGAGAAGATACGATTCTGTTGTAACCGTTAATAAGAACTATTATCCCTCTCTTGCTTTAAGAATGTATATGCTGATGAATAATACAAATAAAGTTACACTAAACCGCAACAACCTGCTTGTAGAAGACACAGGATTAATTATTCCGACAGATACCTCAGCAGCAGGCGTGCAAAACTTTATAAGATATTATAAAAAACATTCTGGTTCCGAATACACACACAAAAAATATTCTGCAATAGATATCATTGATTCGTTAGATAACATAAAAAAGGGTGAAAGACCTATTATAGATCCTTCCGAATTAAATGACAAAATAGTTTTTGTGGGAGCTAATGCCAGAGGTGCAGGTCTTGCGCTTGAAGATGCCCTGCCTACACCTATTTTACAAAGGCACCCGGGTGTTGATATTCAGGCGACAAACCTTGATAACCTTATTAATAACGAATTTATTAAGCAGACAACACTTAAACAGGATTTATTTATAATTGTGCTGTTAAGCATATCCGCATTTATAATAATCAGCAGACTGTCAATATTTAAGTCAATTTTACTGTTAATTGGAATAGGTCTTGCATACTTTATTTTTACAATTATATGCTACAGAAACGGTGTTGCGCCAAATGTTATTACACCGCTTGCAATTCAGCTTGTCACAATGATTTTCGGTTATTCTTATAAATTTATTCAGGAAGGCAGAAATAAAGAAAAGATTAAAAATGCAATGGGTAAATATCTTTCACAGGATATTATGCAAAACGTTGTTCAGAATATTGATGATATTAAACTCGGCGGGAAAAAAGCCAATGTAACTGTTTTATTTGCTGATATCAGAGGCTTTACAAGCATGAGTGAAAAAATGACTGCCGAAGAAGTCTCAGTAATTCTTAACGAATATTTTTCAGAAATTGAGCCTATAATAACTAAATACAACGGCGTTATTAACAAATTTATCGGCGATGCCGTTATGGCGATATTTGGCGAGCCAATACAAGACATTAATCACCCGCAAAATGCAGTAAAATGCGCCTGTGAAATGTTGAAAAAAGTTGATCAGCTTCAGGACAAATGGTTATTTGAAGGTAAACCGAAAATTGAAATCGGAATAGGGATTAATACCGGTGAGGCATTTGTAGGCAACATAGGTTCGGAAAAGCGTCTTGAATATACGGTTATTGGCGACATGGTAAACCTTGCAAGCAGGATTGAAAGTTATAATAAAGTTTATAAA
>HF991471.1:0-30307 GCA_000433095.1 Clostridium sp. CAG:967
TTCAGCCTTTTTAAATTCATCGTTACAAATGTTTACATGTAACGACATACATCTCGCTTGTTTACAAATCTTCAAATCCCGGAGATACTGAAGGTAAATTTGCATAACCCTTATTAGACATAACCGACTTCTTAATATATTTGTTAGAATAATTACCTCTTTCAAACAGCTGTTTCAACTGATTTTCACGATTTACAAGAGGGTGAAGCTGGTCATTGCTTTCAGGATAAAGTTTAACTATTTCATACCAGACAGATGCTTCCATAGTCCAAGCATAAGTTTCTTCCGCAAGCGAGTTATACTCGTCCTGATGAAGCGCCTCGTGTGAAAGCAATGCTGCAAGTGCTCCCGGAGGTGCATCTTTGTGACGGGGGTTTATATAAATATACAGCTGGTTCTTCTTTTTCCAGCCCAGAGCATCAAACTCAGCATATTCACTATTGATAGCGCCCAAATCTCTGAATTCAATTTTTACGGGTTTTCCTGAAAGGTTATTCCCTAAAATTGCATTGCGTGAAAATTCACCGTTAGTACCTCTCAGCATATCCAGTGCAACATATATTATCTCGTCTTTTCCAACATCTTTATACATTGGCGTAATCTGTTTTACATACTGTGCACTGTATTTTGCCGGATATGTTTTCGGCATTTCAATAAGTTCTTGAGTTTTCTTTGCTGAAAAAGCAGGTAATTGAAATGCTGAAACAAGCATTGTTACACATATCATTTTGTTTAATTTTGTTCTATCCACTAAATCTCCTCCAATTAAAAACTACATCTGTAGCAGATAATTACATTATAATTATTATTATTTAGAGGTCAAATCTTACTTAGATTTCCTGTTCAATCCCGCTAATTCCGTAAACATTATCTTATATTCGGTGTTTCCTGAAATACTTTCAGCTTCCTTAATATATTCAAGAGCTGTTTTATAGTCTTCCACAGCCTTGTATATTTCACTCATTTTAGCATAATACGCCGCATTATTAACATCAAACATAATTGCACGTTTCATGCATTCTATTGCCTCATCGTAATCCTTTTCGGCAAAACGTACAAGCGAAAGATAATAATACCCCTGTGCATAATTCATGTCAAGAGAAATCGCTTCCTGCGCAAAAAGCTTGGTATGCTCCAAATCACCTGTTTCATAGCAGGCTTTAGCACCTATTATATATGCTGCAATATAATTTTCATTCTTATCTATTACATCCTGAACAAGTTTTACAGCTTCTTCATATTTTTTTTCGGCAATATAAACTTCTGCAAGTTTACAATTATAATTCAGGCTTTCAGGGTTGTTGGCAATAACTTTTTTAACCATATCCTCAGCTTTTTCATATAGTCCGAGTTCACTGTATACCTTAGATAGAGATACCAGTGTAAAATTATCTTCAATACCTGATTTTACATTGCTTTCAAGTTCACTTTGAGCACCTAGAAAATCTTTATTCTCAAACTTCAACAAAGCATTTAATACTTTTGTCTGCGGATGATCTTTATCTATTGAGAAAATATAATCAACTTCTTTTTGTGCTTTGTCATATTTTTTATCCTCAAAATACAAATATGCAAGCGAATATCTGTAATCAACAATATCAGGAGCAAGACAAATTGCCTGCAAATAAGCTTTAGAAGCTTCATCAAACCAGCCGTTGTAAAAATATGCATTAGCCAGATTATAAAAATATTTATGGTTTTGTTTGTTCAAAGCAGAAGCTTTGGAAAAATATTTTATCGCATCAATAAATTTCATATCTTCCAGAGCAAAAAGTCCCAGATAGTTAAGGATTTCAGGATTTTCGGAAGTTTTTGAAAACTTATTAAAAATTTCTTTGGACTTGTCAAATTCACTCTCATCAAAATATATTTTACCAAGTAAAACGAGAGCATCTTCATGTTCTGCATCAATTTCAAGCGCTTTATTCAGTGATTTTTTTGCATCGTCAAGACAAGCATTGTCATAATAAGCTTTTGCACAGTTATAAATAACATTTCCGTCCGCAATCTCAGATTTTTCAAACTCTTTTATTTTATCAATATTACCGAGTTTGGCAGCAATTTTAATGAGTTCTGAAAGATTTTCGGGAGTTTTTTGAATATTAAAAACCCGCTCTGCCATTTTATAAGCTTCTTTGTATTCGTTTTGAAAAATATGAATTTGCTTCAAAATATTTAAACTCTCAATATGATTTGAATTTCTGGCAGTAACTTTTTCCAAATAGCCGACAGCACGTGGAAAGTTTTTTAAAAGATAATATAGTTCTCCTAACTGAAAAAGAATTTCCAAATTATCATTTTCAAGTTCTAAAGCCTTATAAAGCATTTCAATAGCCTGCTTATAGCACTGCTGTGATTTTAATTCAAAAGCCTGCCTGATATATTCAATAGTTTCCTGCATTTACTCTCCCGATTATTTTTTATGTTGTTTTTTCTTATTCTTTTTCTTTTTAACGTTTTGCGGCTGATTAGGGTTAATCAAAATCAGGACCTCATCTTCGCCTGCCATTTTAAGATTGTTTCTGGCAATTCCCTCAAGACTTGACATTGATGAAAAGAGTTTAATATCCTGTTTCAAATCCTGATTTTGTGCTTCAGCGGCATCACGAATTTTAGTTAATGTAGAAATTTTTGCACGGTAAGAAATTGTTTTGGAAATATTTAAAATAGCTCCAAAACCAATCTGAATAAGGCAAAACAAAAGTACAAGAGTTAAAAACGAATAATAAAATCCAGTTTTATTCTTGTTTTTATTTCTGGCGGAAGAAGGTCTGGCATAATCTTCCTGAGTATTTTGGTGTTCTGCATTTTCAGACATAAAACCTCACACCTGAATTATAACTAAAATAAACGATTAAAACAACAAAATTTGTATAAATTTACAATTTAAACTGAGTTGAAAAACTGAATTCTGTTTTGGTTGTGACATTATCATCATAAACCGTTTGCTTAGCCCCAAGTTCTAATCTCATCCTGTCAGAATCTTTACTTCCGAAAGGATTAAAAGAAAATATTAATGCACCTGATTTTCTGTTACGTGTTAAATCAGCTTTATATTCATTTTTAATAGACATATAATTATTAAGCTTAAACTCAGGTGCAAGCGAAATTGTGTCATAGAACTGATTATATGTAGTGTTTAAGTTCTTTTTATAAGTTGTACTCAAGGCAAATCTGCTTTTTTCATATTTTGTAAAAAGTCCTGTTTCAGATTCAAGCATTGCAATATTATCAACCTCATTACCGTATAAAGCGCCGAAAGTAAAATCTCCTTTTTTGCTTGACGTCCTTATAGAATTCGGTGCAATAGCGTATTCTGCATCAGAATACCTTGCCATACGTTTGGCATTAATCGCATTTTGCAAATCAAGACCTTTGGATGCTGATATTTTCTGAGGAACTTTTAAGTTCAGAACAAAATTGTTATTATCATCTTTTAAATGAATAGCATTTGCATCCTCTACGTATTCTGCATACCCTTTCAAGGTAGTAGCGTTAAGCGTAAACTCATCATCTTCCTCTGCAACGTAATCTAAATTAAGATTAATTTCTTCTTCTGACACTTCATCAGACTTACCGGAAACATTAGTTTCATTGATATATGCATCTTCAGGGGCATCAGCATCATCAGGAATTTCAGGTTTATGTTTTATATCATCAGGAATTGTGTAGATGAAAATATTCGGAAGCTTGACATCCTCTCCCTCAGCAGAAAACACAGGCAATCCGGAAATTAACAATACCGCCGACAATAACAAAACTTTCTTCATAATACTATTTTATACCCTTATGGCATCAGGTCAAATCGTTTAGATACATTAAATTTTTAAAGCCTGATATACATTGACAAATATATAAAAATAGTAAATAATAAATAATAAAAAGGAGGCTGAAAATGATTGAGTCAAGAGCATTAAGGGTTGCCCCCCCCCCGAGCAAGGTTTGCATTATCTTAAGGGGTTAAGAGGGTTTACATTAGCTGAGGTTCTAATTACTCTCGGCATTATTGGTGTGGTTGCGGCATTGACTATGCCGTCATTAATCCAAAAGAACAGAAATAAAGTACTGGAAACACAGTTCAAAACCGCTTATTCAATAATTGCCCGTGCTACGTACCAGATGTATATGGAAAACGAGGGAGACTTGTCTTTTTTTAACAATGCTACATTTGGACAAGAAAGCAGCGCCAGAAACAAATATGTATCTCTTGTACCTAAATATTATAAAGTTATTAGCAAACCAAATAATAGTGAATTTGAAAACATAAAAATGTATACAGCCAATAATTTTGTATATAATTATACAAATGATTTCTTACAATATGCTTCAGGAACCTTTATATTAAATAACGGGATGTTGTTTAGCCATTCTATCTCCTGGAAAGGTACAGAAAAGAGAGATTTTATAAGTGTTCATTGGGATACAAACGGACCATACAAAGGTCCAAACAGGTACGGTTATGATTTATTTATTTTTGTTATTGGCAAAAATGGCAGAATAGATATTGAAGGAACCTGCGAAAATTGTAAAAATTGTGAATTTAAATCAACATTAAACAGGAACACTACGGGAAAAGGATGTTTCTATTACGCACTTCAAGATATTTCGCCTTATGCATATAAAAAAAGTTACTGGAAAAATTTACCATAGCCAACTTGAAATAAGACCTTGCCCGTGTTATTCTTTTGATGCTGATTTATAAATAAGAAAGAAGGATAAAAATGTCAGAAGTCAGAGTCAGAATAGCTCCGTCACCAAGCGGAAATTTACATGTAGGAACAGCAAGAACTGCTTTGTTTAACTACTTGTTTGCAAAGAAAAATAACGGTAAATTCGTTTTAAGAATTGAAGATACGGATGCCGAACGTACAAGCCAGGCATATATTGATAATATTTTTGACAGTTTAAAAGCTTTAGGTTTAAACTGGGATGAAGGTCCTGATGTTGGAGGTCCTTACGGTCCTTATACACAATCAGAAAGATTTGATATTTATCCTAAATACGTTCAGGAACTTTTAGATAAAGGCTTTGCTTACGAATGCTTCTGTACTCCTGAAGAATTGGAAGCCGAAAAAGAAGAAGCTACCCAAAATAAAAAAGCTTATGTTTATTCAAAAAAATGCGAAAACTTAACAGAAGAAGAAAAAGAAAAATTGAGAGCAGAAGGCAGAAAACCTGCTATAAGATTTAACATTGCAAAAGCTCAAAAAGCTTTTCACAATTCTTCAATGTTAACCTTTGATGACCTTGTAAAAGGTGAATTACATATGGATACAGACCTTTTGGGCGACTTTGTAATTATGAAATCAAACGGATCGCCGACATACAACTTTGCCGTTGTTATTGATGATATGTTAATGAAAATTTCTCACGTAATCAGAGGCGAAGACCACATTTCAAATACATTCAAACAAATTCTTATATTTGAAGCTTTAGGTGCAGAAGTTCCTCACTTCGGACACTTAGGTATGATCTTGGCACCTGACAGAAGCAAACTTTCAAAACGTCACGGCGCAACTGCTGTTTCGGAATTCGTTGAAAAAGGCTACTTAACAGATGCTTTAATCAACTTTGTAGCACTTTTGGGCTGGTCACCTTCTGACGGTCAGGAAATTAAAACTGTTGACGAAATTGCTCAGGATTTCAGAATTGGAGAAATTTCCTCATCTAATTCAATTTTTGAATATGACAAATTGAACTGGATGAACAGCCACTATATCAAAATGCTTCCTATTGAAGAACTGAAAGAAAGATTAAAACCTTATTTAACAAAATATGATTTAACAGAACTTACAGATGCTCAGTACACAAGAATGGTTGAAGTTACACGTGAACCTCTGACTTTACTTTCTGATATCACAGATGCTGTTCCTTATTTCTTCGGAAATTCAGTTGATATTGAACCTGAAGTTCAAACCGATGTTCTTGATACTGAAGTGTCTCAACAAGTCCTTAAAGAGTTTGCAGAACAAGCAAAGGATTGGGAATTTGAAGAAGAAAATCTTCACGAAAAACTCGAAGCTTTCAGAGGACACTTTAAAGAACAGGGCATTAAACCTAAAGTAACTATGTGGGCTGTCAGAGCAGCTGTTACAGGCAGAACACGTGGTGCCGATATGACTGCAATTCTTGCAATTTTAGGTAAAGACAAAGTTCTTAAACGTGTAGAAAATGCTATTAAGCAAACTGTTTAGAATACAAAATATATAAAAACAAGTCCGGTTAAATAAATCGGACTTGTTTTTACTTTTTAATATATTTTTACATAATTCATTTACTTTTAAAGAAAATAAAAAATTATGCCGTTAATAAGAATATATATGTATTGTTAAAGATTGGGGTAACGGAGTTTTTTGCTTATGGTCGAAATAAATATACATGCTGACGAAATTAAGAAGTACATCTTTTTAATTGTCTTATTTAATGCAGTATTCCCCAGAGTACTGGAGCAAAGCGGCATGATGATTAACATTGCTGACAGTGAATGCAACGTCAAAAAAATGGCTTATGAAAACTTTATAAGTACTTACGATCATTACGGGCTTAATCAAATTGCGGAATAATACTTTAATAAAGCTTTTTCATGCTACAATTCCTTTATGGAAGAATTTAAACACTATACAGTGATGAAAAATGAAGCCGTTGATGCGCTGGAATGTAAAAACGGTAAAATATATGTTGACTGCACTCTTGGCGGTGGAGGACATTCTGGTTTAATATTAAGCCGAATTCAGCCTGACGGACACTTAATAGCTTTTGATGTCGATGATGATGCTATAAAAGCAGCATCCGAACGGTTGAAAGATTACAAAAACATTACAATCGTTAAAAATTCCTACGCAAATATTAAAAAAGTGTTACATGAACTCGGGATTGAAAAAATCACAGGCGGCGTGCTTTTTGACCTGGGAGCATCATATCATCAATTTCATAAAGGCGAACGGGGATTTTCTTTTTCCAAAGAAGCTCCTCTTGACATGCGTTTTAATCAGGATGCCCGATTCTCCGCCTATGATGTTGTAAACTCATACAGTGAAGACGATTTGGTAAGAATATTCTCCGAATACGGAGAGGAAAGATTTTCAAAAAGAATTGCAAAAAAAATAGTTGAACAAAGAAAGCTCAAAAAGCTTGAAACAACAACAGAATTAGCCGATTTGATTACGAATTGCACACCACGTGTAAAATCCTCAATACACCCTGCTACAAGGGTTTTTCAGGCAATCAGAATAGAAGTAAATCAAGAGTTAACAAATGTAAAAAATACTCTAAACGATGTGTTGGATTTGCTTGATTTTGGTGCTATAATAAGTGTAATAAGTTTTCACTCACTGGAGGATAGATTGGTGAAACACTTATTCAAGTACCATTCACAGAGGTGTCATTGCGATAAAACACAGATGATATGCAAATGTCCGCCTCCAATATTGGAACTGGTAAACAAAAAACCAATTGAGGCTAGTGAAAAGGAAGTTTTGGAAAATCCGCCTTCCAGAAGCGCAAAGTTAAGAATTGCCAGATGTATAAGACATAATTAACTGATTAAAAACAGTAGTTGGGGTAGAGAAGTTGAATACAGCAAGAGTAAGAACAAATTATTATTCACAGCAAGATAATCAATCATATGTAAACAATCCTATTAAAGAAGAAAATCAGGTTATTGAAGGTTATTTCCAAAAGGAGATTTCACAAAAAGCTATGGCAATCAGAAAAGTAAATAAAACTTTATGCGGTTTATTAGGAATAGCAATAGTGTTCGCATTTATCAGCTATTATTTTGCCATGTCTAATGAATTAAGTCTTAATAAATTAAGCCGTCAAATTACTACCCTTAATGATGAAAATGCAGAGTTGCAAAACCATTTAGACAGATTAAAGTCATTTAATAATGTCGACAGCAAAATGATGCAGTATAACATGCTTCAAAAAGCAGCCAAAGTTATTGAAGTTCAAGCAGTTAGCACAGCAGTTCCAGCAGCAGCAAAACCTGAAAAAACAGCATCTTTTAATTGGGCTATCGGTTATTAATACATAATTTTTATTATTTTTTATACTTAAGTTTGAACTTTCCCATACTAAAGTATGAACTTTTGTAAAAATCATTAAAGTTTTTTCTGCCATGTGCCGTAAGTATAAATGAAGGCATGTATGTAAGTAAGGAAAATTTTAATGAAAAAAGAAGAGAAGAATAATGGTGTTTCACTTTTTTCCCAATCAGATTACTTAATTGATCAGGATCCTATTGAAGAAATTTTTGCACTTAATTTAGGTGATTTTATTGCTGAGAACCTCATTTCAGAGGATTTGGCAAAGAAAATAGGAGCTAACGTTAAAGATAAAAAAGCAGGGCTGATTAACCAGCTGAAAGAGCTTATTTCTATATATTCAATGCAGAATACTCTTTGTGTTTTAAGTTTTGATTCAACAGAAAAACAAGCTATTTTTACATCAATAGCCGAATCAATCAAGCAAATGCTTGAAATAGAAGCATGCCATATTTATCTTGAAAAACAAAATTGTTTAGAACTTGCAGGTACAACTTCTCAAGCACCTGCCGTTATTACCGTTGACGAAACATCTGCTGCCGGAAAAGCATTCTTATCAAAAGAAACTGTTTTAGAAAATGTAATTGCTGTTCCTATGCACTGCAACATAAAATCAACAGGTGTAATAATTCTTGAAAACAATTCCGATAAAGCCGTTAACGAAGAATATCTGGAATTGGTCGAAAGCATTGCTATACTTTTTGCAACATCAATGACATTGCAGCAAACAATAGATGAAACAAATAAACTTATTGAAGATGAGCATTCACAAACAAGCGATTTACAGCATATAAGAGCTGAGCTTACAGCTTTAATCGGCGACTTATGCGATTATCAGCAAAGTTTTGTGGAACATCTTGCAAACGCTGTTGACACTAAAGGTCAATACACTGTATCACATTCAAAAAATACTGCAAATATTGCAAGAAAAATTTGCAGGGAATTAGGATTAAACGAAAAAACAACAGATTTGATATATTACGCAGGACTTTTACAAAATATCGGCAAAATAGCTTTACCTGAAAAAATCTTTGCAGCAAACGGCAAACTTTCGGATGAAGACTTCAAAAAAATCCAAAACCACTCAAATGTCGGTGTGCACCTGTTAATGAACATCAACTTCCTTTCAGAAGTTGTACCATATATAACTTACCAGAAAGAAAGATATGACGGTTCAGGTGCTCCCGAAGGCTTAAAAGGGCAATCAATTCCTTTTGGTTCAAGAATAATAGCTGCTGCTGATGCATATTCAGCCATGACATCTGACAGACCTTACAGAAAAGCAATGCCTGTTGAAAAAGCAGTTGAAATTATGAAATCCGAATCAGGTACAAAGTGGGATCCGGTAGTAATAGAAGCACTTATTCAAACAGTAAAATAAAATAAAAGAGCCGTTAGTTAAATAAACGGCTCTTTTCAATTCTATTTAACGATACTGAAAGCTACAATATCATCAATGGCAATATTTAGCCAATCATATCTGAAACATACGTAATCATTACATTCGCAATCGTCTTCATCGCAAGTACAATAGTCATTAAGTCTGCAAACAAGAGCATTTTCTAATGTAATAAAGTCATCATGACACTCTTCACATCTGCCTTCAGGTTGAAATACATTACCATCTATTTTTAAATGCCCCGTAAAAACAGTAATTTTATCAGAGCCGCTGTCTTCAATAATTTTGCCGATAGATTTAAGTAAATGTTTAGACATAAAATATTCTCCTATATAATTTCTACAAAATGAAGTATATAGGAGAAAATTAAAAATATAATTACTCTATAAGGCTATCTGGAAGTGCCTAAAAAATCCTGCCAATAGTTTTTCCCTTCAATTGTCGGGTGCTTATCAGCAAGAGCATAATACGAACAGGAAAACTGATTGGAAACACTGCTTGTTGCTCTGCATTGATTTTTTATAAAGAAATTACTTGAAGTTCTGTCACCTGCGCTTCCATACGCTTCTTCTCCACTCTTATATTCCTGTCCCATAGGGATAACATACCCGTTTCTGGTAAATCGGAATATATATATGTCATACCCCCACTTATTAGGTCTTTTTTGTCCGTTAATATCAACACAAATAACCGGTCCCTGCTGTCCTTCTTGTATGTTATCTCCAACAAAAGAATATATTCTGCCTCCGACATCGGTTCTAAAACCAATATCATCACAAGGTCCCAAACTAACCTTGCTGCCATTAAACGTATACATCTGATATGCATTTGATAACTTATTCCCTTCTTCATCAGTTGAACCAAAAGTAGTATCGTCAATCAGTTCAAATCCTTTGAAATAATTTGGCATCTTGTTTCTAACAAAATTAGGCGTACCATAAGTTTGTGCATAATCTGTTGCAGAGATTCCGTTATCTTGCATAAATAACTGCGAAACCTGATTTAATTCTGCATAAGTTTTTTTATACTGTGCGTGCAGTTCTTTATTTTGGGTTTTGTTAATCAAAGATGGCATAGTCAATGCCGCAACAACACCGATAATGCCTAAAGTAATTAAAATTTCCGCAAGCGTAAATGCCTTACTAAGGGAGCTTAAACGGTTGCCCCCCCCCCGAATAAATCAAATCTTTTCATAAATTGCTCCTTTCTATATGTTTTAATTATTATGCAATGCCCGATTGGCGGGTCCAGCGGCTACGCTGGTGCTCCTTTCTATATTTTACGGTTTAAAACCTGAAACTCTTGATGCTATTTCTCTATAATCAGGTAATTTATCATTAATTAATATATATGCAGATGGAGATGCTCCGCCTGAAACATTAGGAAACATATTATCCTGATCACAAGTATCATCCAAAAAACTTCCCATTGTACATAAACCTTTAGTTATTTGCGAAGGAAATGATTCATGAACAAAAGGGAAAATATCTTTACCCGTTGCAATACAAGCTGCAACCTTATCAGCAGATGCAGATCCGCAGCCTACAGTAAATGTGTGAACATCTTTGCCCATTCTGTTAGGACCTTTTCTGCCGTTTGTATCCACAAAAACTTTAAATCCGTTAGTATCTACGTCAACGTTTAAAACCATACCGTCGGGAAGTCCGTAAAAACAACCTATACCTGTACTGTTAACCATTCCGTAGCCGTTGCTGACTTTATCGCCGTAATAATTATAGCTTGCATCTGCAACCCAGCCGGCTGCGTTAGCACCGTCAGGAGCCATTTTAACGTATTTCATTTTCTTTGCAACTTCTGCAAACGCACTACAATTATTATCCCCATACCCCATTCCTTCTATACAGGTTGAAATATCAATGCCGTCGCACCCCTGATCTGCTTTAAACATAATAATTGCATTAGAAAAATTTGAATACAGTTTCTTAAAAGCAACGACATATTGCTTGTTTCTGTGGTCGTTAACAAGAGAAGGCATAGTCATAGCCGCAACAACGCCGATAATACCGAGTGTAATCAAAACCTCTGCCAGTGTAAAAGCACATAAAGCATGAATGTTTCTTAAAAATTTTCCGGTATTAAGTTTCAAATTTTTTCCAACTCCCTGTTTGAAATGCAAATATAATAAGTAAGTTTATTATATAACATTTTTAAACCGTTTTCAAGTGCTGATTTCCGTTACTTTTTGTCATAAATTAGGCATTTTAATATGTTTGTGTTACAATATTGGTAAGGGAATTAGACTAATTTAAGGGGAGAATATAAGAATATGGCTGATGGAATTACAGAAGTAACCAATGAACAGAAAGAACAGGTGCAGCCTGCTGAAAAAATCGAGGTTGTGGATCTGCCGGACAACGATGAAGCTATTGAAACAAAAACTTCTCAATCCTATGATGCCAGCAATATTCGTGTATTAGAAGGGTTGGAAGCCGTAAGAATGCGACCGGGTATGTATATCGGTTCTACATCTCAAAGAGGTTTGCATCACTGTATTTATGAAATTGTGGATAACTCTATTGACGAATCTCTTGCAGGCTTCTGTACAGATATTTATGTAACTGTTAATAAAGACAACAGTGTTACTGTTGAAGATAACGGTCGTGGTATTCCTGTTGATATTAAACCTGAAACAGGCAAATCAGCTTTGGAAATCGTTCACACAGTACTTCACGCAGGCGGAAAATTCGGCGACGGCGGCTACAAAGTATCAGGCGGTCTTCACGGCGTTGGTGCTTCTGTTGTTAATGCTCTTTCAGAAAAATATATTGTTGAAGTTTCAAGACAAGGTTTTGTTTGGCGTCAGGAATACATGAGAGGCGAACCGGTTGCTCCTGTTGAAAAAGGAGAAGCTACAGATAAAACAGGGACTAAAACTACTTTCTGGCCTGATCCTGAAATCTTTACTGATACTACAGAAATTGACAGAGATGTAATCGCTAACAGATTACGTGAAATGGCTTTCTTAAACAAAGGCTTAAAAATCATATTCATTGACGGACATACAGGCGAACAGGAAATTTTCCACTATGTCGGCGGTATTGCAAGTTATGTTGAATTCTTAAACCAGAACAAAAATGTTCTTCATGACAGACCTATTTATATTGATAAAGTTGTTGACGGTATGCAAATCGAAGTTGCTATGCAATATACAGATGCATACAGTGAAAGTGTATTATCTTTTGCCAACAACATTAACACAAATTCGGGTGGTACTCACTTAACAGGTTTCAGAAACTCTTTAACACGTGTATTCAATGATTACGCAAGAAAAAATAACATCTTAAAAGATTCTGACTCAAACCTTTCAGGTGAAGATGTTCGTGAGGGTTTGACTGCAATTGTCAGCGTAAAAATACCTAACCCTGAATTCGAAGGACAAACAAAAGAAAAACTCGGTAATCAGGAAGCTATGGGCGCAACTCAGGATGCAGTCCGTGACAAACTTCAAGAATGGCTTGAATTTAATCCGAAAATTGCAAAAATTATTATAGAAAAAACTTTACAGGCACAGCGTGCAAGAGAAGCTGCAAGAAAAGCAAGAGAATTAACAAGAAGAAAATCCGTTCTTGAAAACTCTACATTGCCGGGTAAACTTGCTGACTGCTCAAACAGAGAACCTGAAAAATGTGAAATTTATATAGTTGAGGGTGATTCTGCGGGCGGTTCTGCAAAACAGGGCAGAAACAGAATGTTTCAGGCTATTCTGCCGTTGAGAGGTAAAATCTTAAACGTAGAAAAAGCAAGACTTGATAAAATTTACGGCAACAATGAAATCCAATCTATGGTTCAGGCTTTCGGTATTAATATCAGCAGAAATGCCGATGAAGTTGATTTGGAAAAACTTCGTTACCATAAAATTATTATTATGACCGATGCGGATGTTGACGGCGCTCATATCAGAACACTTCTTTTAACATTCTTCTTCAGATATGCAAGACCTTTAATTGAAAACGGTTTTGTATACATTGCTCAGCCTCCGCTGTTTAAGGTTACTCAAGGCAAAACGTCAGAATACTTATACGATGAACATGCTCTTGACAAAATGCTTAAAGAACGTGGTATTAAAAACCTGAGCCTTTCTGATAAAACAAAAGCAAGAACAAAAACAGGTGATGAGTTATTAGAATTGATTAAAAACATGTCAGCATTCTATAATTCATACAACAATCCTATCTTGAACTTGTATCCTGCTGTAGTGTTGAGAGGACTTGTACGTTCAAATATTACTGTAGAATGTTTTGAAGATCAGGCAAAAATGAATGAAATTATTGCATACTTGAACCATTATCTTCAAGACCACGCTAAGAATTACAATATTCAGGAAGCTGCTAATTACGTGGTTTCTGCAAAATATAATGCAGAAAATGCAAAATATTCAATTCAGTTGAACCTTAACGAAGAAGAGCACGTAATAATTACACAAAACATTATTAAAAGTTCTGAATATAAAAGACTAAAAGCATCATATCCATTAATCAGAGATTATTTGATTGAAGAAGAAGATACTTTAATTCTTGAAACAGATACAGAACAATATGAAATCAATTCATTTGAAAAACTGCAAAAAATAATTGATGACAGAGGTCAAAAAGGATTACAAATCCAACGCTTCAAAGGTTTAGGCGAAATGATGCCTCAACAATTGTGGGAAACAACTATGGATCCTGCAACAAGAACTTTATTAAAAGTAAATGTAGAAGATGCAATGCTTTGTGACCAGTTATTTGATATATTAATGGGAGATAAAGTTGACCCGAGAAGAAACTTTATTGAAGCTAATGCGGTTTATGCAACAAACATTGATACATAGAAAAAAGAGGACTTATTCGTCCTCTTTTTTATTATTTTGCTATTATAAAAAACATATTTTTATAAATTGTCTTATTGCATATGTATTTCTTGAATTCAAAATTTTCTTGATGTAAGATTATTGTATAATCAGACGAAAGAGAGAATATACAAATGACAAAAAAAGAACTTATTTTTTTAGGACCCCCTGCTTGCGGAAAAGGAACTCAAACTAATAAATTAGCAGAATATTTGAACTTTCCGCACGTTGATACCGGCTCTTTGTTAAGAGCTGAAATTAAAGCTGAAACCGAAGCCGGAAAAGAAGCTAAGTCTTTTATTGATAAAGGACAACTTGTTCCTGTCGAATTAGTTTCAAGAATTATTAAAAACAGACTTTCTCAAGAGGACTGCAAAAACGGTTATATACTTGACGGTTTTCCAAGAAGCGTTGAACAGGCAGAACAGCTTGAAAAAATGAATAAAGAAATTGATAAAGATGAACTAACTCAATTTATAGCAATTTACTTTGACATAGATACAAGCATTCTTGTTGAAAGAATTGTTAACCGCCGTTCCTGCCCTGTTTGCGGAGAGATTTATAACCTTGAATTCAAACCTCCAAAAACAGCTGGACACTGTGATAAAGACGGTGCAGAACTTACTCAGCGTAAAGATGATACCAGAGAAGTTGCACAATCAAGATTTGATACATATAATAAAGAAACAGCTCCGTTGATTGAATATTACACAAATAAAGGTGTTTTAAAATCAATTGATGCAAACGGTTCAATTGACGAAGTTTGGGAAAGATTATTACAGGTAATTAAATGATAAACAGAAAATCAAGAGATGAAATTAAAAGAATGCGCTATGCAGGTCATATCGTTGCACTTGTACATCAGGAAATGGCAAGAGTAATTGAACCAGGCATAAGCACTAAAGAACTTGATGATATTGCCTTCAAAATTATAAAAAAAGAACGTGCAATACCTACTTTCTTAGGATATCACGGATTTCCAGGTTCAATCTGTGCTTCAATAAATGAGCAGGTGGTGCACGGAATTCCTCATGATGATGTAAAAGTCAAAGAAGGAGATATCATAAGCATTGATGTTGGTGCAACTTATGCAGGTATGGTAGGCGACGGAGCCTGGACTTATCCTGTGGGAAATGTTAGCGCAGAAGTTCAGCATCTTTTGAAAACAACGGAGGAAGCTCTTTTTGCAGGCATAAATCAAATGCGTGCAGGCAATGTGCTTGATGACGTATCCGGTGCAATCGAGTCTGTGGCAAAAAGAGAAAAACTCGGTATCGTTCGTCAATACGGCGGTCATGGTGTAGGTCATCAAATGCACGAAGATCCGTTTTTGTTTAACTACAAAGTTGGCGACAAAACTCTTTTAAAACAAGGAATGGCTATTGCAATTGAACCAATGTTAAATCTTGGAGTTGATGAAGTTGAAGTGGCAGATGATGAATGGACTGTAAGCACAATTGATAAAAAACCGTCTGCTCACTTTGAACATACTGTTCTTGTTACAGAAGAAGAACCTTTAATCCTAACTAAATTAATTCCTTAGGAGAATAAATGAATTACTATATAGGACTATCATTAGCAGCTTCATCCGGTATGGATACCGGAGTAGCTGTTATGGATGAGGACAACAACCTTATACTTGTCGATAAATTATACACAATTAACGACATAATATATTTCTTTGATAATTTCCCTTCACTTAAATATTCAAAAATATGTGCATCTCTTGTTTGGGACAGAACAATGCTTAACGGTAAATGGCGTATACTCGGCAAACCTTATCAAATGGTCGCAACAAATCCGTTAATTCCTAACCGTGAAGGCTGGACACAAAGATATTCTACAAGAGGATGTGAATATTTTAAGTCTTTAACAGAAAAGGGAATTGAGATTAATCGTTTTGAATTGTATTTAACAAGACAGAGCCTGAATTTGAACTCTTGCTACAAAGAACGTTCGCCTGCCGACTGTAAATTTTTACAACAGGCATTAAGAAATGAGTGGGGAATTGACTTACCTGCAAATATGATGCCTATGTCACAGCTTGAAGCTATTGTAGGTGCTCTTCTTGCAAAAGAGAACTCAAAAAATAACAATAATATTAAAGTAATTTCAACATTTAAAGACTTCAAGGTTATTGATGTTGTAAGTAAACCTGATTTAACGGCGCAGCGCTAATTTTTGCTCAAAATTAATCCTAAAGCAAGCCCGATTGCTGCTCCGATACCCGTACCCCATTTGAACTTATTTCTCTTAATTGTTCTGAATGCCTCTGCACAAGTATTGTCCATTAAACTCGGCTGTTTTTTATAACTTGCAAAATTAGAGTCAAAACCTGCTTTAAGTTTTTTGACAGCAGCAGGATCTGTTACACTTTTATCCAAATCAATGCATTTCTTTGTAATCTCTACTACGTCCTGTCCAAGCCCCATCTCCTGCAAAATCATTTTGCTTTGGGTACTAACGCTTTTATTATCAACTTCTTTAGCAATACCTGTCAAAACCGCAATTTGGTTATCTGCTTCAGCTTTGGTTAAATCAAAAGATTTTTGCACAAAGATATCTTTATTTACTGGGAAATAATACGCATTCATACCAAGCAAACCTCCGGCAAGCATTGCACCGGCAATTTTCTTTCGGCTTACGGCTGGTGAAGTCGGATAGCTCGAATAATAAGTATTCATTGATGCATCTGTAGTTGTCACAAGATAACCTCACAGTTTTACGCTAGTATTAAAAAACACATAATAAAAAATTTTGCTAGTTACTTAAAATTTGTTAACATACAAAAATCAACTTCTAAAGCATCAGCTATAGCAAACAACTTTTTAAGGCTAATATTTTTTTGACCATTTTCCACTCTGGTAACGTATTCACGGGATAAATCAACTATCTCTGCAAGTTTTTCTTGAGACAAACCTTTAGCTTGTCTGTATCTTGCTATATTTTTCCCTAATTCTTTAAGCCTTGACATGTGACCTATTCTGCCTTAAACTAAAGACATTGTCAGTGACCTATTTGTCCGAGAGGAGAGAATATGAAAAAGTACGATGCGTTTATATTGCCTGAAAGTGCTACACATGTTGCACTGTTAACAGATGTTCATCGGTGTGCATTCACACTCGCCGAAGTCCTGATTACTCTTGGCATTATTGGTGTTGTTGCAGCTTTGACTATGCCGTCTTTAATACAGAATAAACAAAAAAAAGAATTAGAAACAGCATTCAAAAAATCATATGCTAATTTCTATAATGCATATAATAAAGCTAAAATTAATGAACCGCCTTTATGGGATGATACAGATCTTGTTAATCCATATCCTGAAATAGCAAAAGCAATTTATAAAGAATACATAAAAATAGAAAATATTAATAATGACACAAATAAAAAATATTTATCAAAAGTTAGAACATATACTTTCGAAAAAGCAGTATTGCCTGAATGCAGCCAATTATTCAGAAACGAAGGAAGTGTTATAACACCTGACGGAAGTGCAATTTCTGTTTCTCAAAATTGCTATAGGAATTGGGTTATAATTGATACAAACGGGATTAACAAAGGACCAAATGCTTATGGACACGATATTTTTTCATTTAATATTTATAAAACAGGAATATTCGGACCTACAACCTCAGAAGCAGAAGGCAACTATGACGAAAACGGCAATCCGCAAGGTGGATATAATAATTCTCCTGAAGCTGCAAATAAATGTTCGCCGTCAAGTAAATCTAAAATTAACGGCATAACTTGCTCTCAATTTGCTTTATCTAACACTTGCCCGTATGATGATAAAAAAACTTACTGGGAATGTTTGCCGTAATTTAAATAAAAATCAATTACTTTCTTAACTTCTTCATGAATTTCTTCTATAGACATTGATGCATCAATAACCTTAATTCTCTCAGGTTCTTGTTTGGCAATCTCTAAGTAACCGTTTCTTACACGATTATGAAACTCTTTTCCCTCGCTTTCAAGCCGGTCTTTTTCTTTACCTACCCGCTGCATTGAAGTTTCAACATCAATATCAAACACAAAAGTTAAATCAGGTTTTCTGTTATTTGTAGCAATACTGTTAAGCATTTTTATACGTTCCAAATCAAGTCCTCTACCATAACCTTGATAAGCCACAGTAGAATCTATATGTCTGTCACAAAGTACAATTTTGCCACTTTCGACAGCCGGATTTACTATAATATCTATATTTTGTGCTCTATCTGCCAAAAACAAAAACGATTCACATCTGTCAGAAACAGCACCATCATAATTCAAAAGGATTTCACGAACTTTTTCACCAAGCCCTCTACCACCGGGTTCTCTTGTTAAAACAACATCTATTCCTTTACACAGCAAATATTCTTTAAGCAGTTTCATCTGGGTAGTCTTGCCGCACCCGTCTGCTCCTTCAAAGGTTACAAATAATCCTTTTGACATAATCTTTCTCTCCAATTCTTTTATGATTATACAATAAAAAAAGCACCCTCTCAACGAGAATGCTTTTTATAATTGTTAAATTAAAATTAAACAAGTTCTTTTACTTCAGCTGCAAAAGTTTTCGGGTCTAATTTTAAACCAGGTCCCATTGTTGTAGAAAGGTAAACTGATTTAACAAAAGTACCTTTTGCAGAAGCAGGTTTTGCTCTCAAAATAGCATCCGCTAAAGTTGCATAGTTTTTAAGTAAATCTTCTTCAGTAAACTGAACTTTACCGATAGGACAGTGAATCATACCTTGTTTATCAGCTCTGAATTCAACTTTACCAGCTTTAGCATCTTTAACTGCTTTAGCAACATCCATAGTAACCGTACCGGTTTTAGGGTTAGGCATTAAACCTTTAGGTCCCAATACTCTACCTAATTTACCCAACATACCCATACAGTCAGGTGTAGCGATTAATGTATCGAATTCAAACCAGCCGTCAGAAATTTTATCGATAATTTCTTCAGCTCCAGCAAAATCAGCACCTGCATCTTTTGCTTCTGTAGCTTTAGGTCCTTTAGCGATAACACAAACTCTAACAGTTTTACCTAAACCTGCAGGCAATACAACTGTTGAACGAATTTGCTGATCAGCTTGACGAACATCAATACCTAATCTCATATGGCATTCAACTGTTTCATTGAACTTAGAAACTTCTTTAGAAATTTCTTGTAATTTTTTAATAGAATCAACTGCAGTAGCCGGTTGAACAAATCCTTCCAGCATTTCCTGCATTTTCTTTTGTTTTTTAGTTAATTTACTCATTATTTAATTCCTTTCGTGGTAATAACGGACTAACGTCCTTCCATCTAACCTTCTTTAACTGTAACACCCATAGCTCTGCAAGAACCTTTAATCATTTTTACAGCAGCTTCAAGTGTTGTTGCATTTAAGTCGTTCATTTTAATTTTAGCAATTTCTTCAAGTTGTTCTTGAGTAATTTCACCAACTTTATCTTTGTTAGGAACAGCTGATCCTTTAGACAAGTTTAATGCCTTTTTAATAAGAACCGGAGCCGGAGGTGATTTTACGATAAAAGAAAAACTTCTGTCTTCATAAACATCAATAACAACAGGGATAATGTATCCTGCTTGAGATTCTGTTTTAGCGTTAAATTGCTTACAAAAATCCATGATGTTAACACCATGCTGACCTAATGCAGGACCAACCGGTGGTGACGGATTTGCTTTACCTGCTTCGATTTGAAGCTTGATTTTTCCTACTACTTTTTTTGCCATTTTTTTCTCCTTTTGTGGTACTAACGGTCTGCCGCATTTATCTTTAGCGGAAGGGTCCTTCCACAGTTTTTGTACTATTTATCTTTTAATATTATAATTTATTGATTTGCTTGTATTCAAGTTCTACAGGAGTTTCACGTCCGAAGATTGAAACATTTGCACGTAGTTTAGATTTGTCAGGATAAACTTCGATAATATCCGCAATAAAGTCTGCGAAAGGTCCTGAAGTAATTCTGACTTTGTCGCCTGCTTTAACATCAAGTTCAATTTTTTGTGATGTTGAAGTAGATCTGTTAATAATCTTTTTGATTTCGCTGTCACGGGCAGGGATAGGTTTTTTAGCCGAGCCAACGAATTTTGTAACACCTGATGTGTGTCTTACAACGTACCAGCTGTCTTCATCCATAATCATTTCGACTAAGACATAACCGGGGAAGATTTTTTCTTCACGTTCTTGTTTTTTACCGCCTTTAAGTTGAGTAACAGTTTTTTGAGGAACTTCAATTCTAAAGATTTTGTCACCCATATTCATATATTCAATACGTTTTTCAAGGTTAACTTTTACTTTGTTTTCATATCCTGAATATGTATGAACAATGTACCAGCGTTTTTGATTTTTCTTAGCTTTTTTTTCTTCAGCTTCCGCTTCTGCTGCAACTTCCGCTTCTAAAGCTTCTTGAGCTTTATCTTCGTTAAGTTGATCTTCCATTGATTTTTCTTTCTTAGTCATAAGCCACCTTTATTCTTGTAAACCGGACTATTTAATTAATCCGAACAAACCTTTAAAAATTATATCCATTAAATAAATTGCTACAGTGAAAACAAAAACTATAACTATTACAAATAAAGTTTCTGCTACTACCTGGCGTTTTTCAGGCCAGCTGATTTTACCCCATTCTGTTCTTACTCCTCTGAAGTAAGTTTTAATAGAGTTAGTCATATTTGAAAGCCAAGAAGGCGTTGAATTTTCTGCACCTATCATATTTTTGTTTCCTTATTTTTTTATAAATCGCGCCCTGAAGGACTCGAACCCTCGACATCCGGTTTTGGAGACCGACGTTCTACCAACTGAACTAAGGACGCACAGCGGGGAAGTTTCCCCGTTTTATCCTTTTAAATTACACTATTTGGTTTCTTTGTGAGTAGTGTGTTTTTTGCAAGAAGGGCAGAATTTATTCAATTCAAGTCTTTCTTTAATATTTTTTTTGTTTTTAGTTGTAGTGTAGTTTCTTTCTTTGCATTCTTCACATGCAAGAACTACCATTCTGTCATTTTTTCCTTTGATACCCATAATTTTATTTTTCCTTTTTTTGCTTATTTTAAAAATTTCTTTCCTCTTTAAAAAAGAATGTGATATAACTCACATTCTATTAAATCGGCTTATGTTTACATAATAAAACAAACAAAATAAATTGCAAATAATATGTTAAAAAACAATAAGGTAATATTACAAACTAAAAAGTTTGCTTTTAATAAGCAAACTTTTGTCAGATTATTTTTTGAAGATGTTATTTGATAATAAAATCAGAACTTGACTGTGCTCTTTCAGATGAGTAAGAAGTAGGAATATCATAGCTTCCGAAAGCATCAGTACGAAGTTTTTCCATATAAACCTGACCGTTTTTAACAATTTGCTGCTGCTGGGTCAAGTTCTTTTCAAGATTTGTTAATACTTGTTCGGCATAAAGTTCAGCGCCTTCTTTAGTTTTCATTGCTTCTGCCATAGCTTGAGCTCTGATATTTTCAGCTTCTTCCATAGCTTTGCGCTTAATTTCTTCACATTCTTCCTGAACTTGAGTTCTAATTCTTATGCCTTCACGTTCAAGTGCTTTAATAAAGTCAGCTTCAGACAGTTTTCTGTCAGCTTCCATCTGAGCATCTGTTATAATTTTTTCAGCTTTTTGCTGAGCTTCAATTTGAAGTTCTTCTCTGCGTCGTAAAAACGCCCTTGCTTCTTGTACTTCTACGGGTAAAGAAGCATAAATTCTATCAATTAAAGTTTCAATTTCTTTTGTTTTTACTACGGTAAATTTACGTGGAATAATAGGGAAACCTTCCTCCAAAGAAATTTCTAACATTTTTAATAAATCATATACGCCATTATTTTGTTGCATGCTGTCACACATATCCCTTTCTTACTACTTTCATTCTACATAAGGGTAAAATAATTGTCAAATAATTATATTCAAAAAGCCACATATTTTAACATTTATAAGTATTTGTTAAATATTCATAAACAGGTTCGGGCACAAATTTTGAAACATCACCGTTATTTAAGAAAATTTCTTTTATTGTACTTGATGAAATAAAGTTGTATTTTGGTTTTGTTGTAAGAAATACTGTTTTAACTTCGCTTGCTAAAGCACTGTTAGCCTGAGAAAGCTGCATTTCGTATTCAAAGTCGGAAACGGCACGCAAGCCTCTTATCAAAACTTTGGCACCTTTTTCTCTTGCATAATTGATTGTCAACCCTTCAAAGCAGTCAACTTCAACATTAGGCAAGTCTTTAACGCTTTCTTTGATGAGTTTTACACGTTCATCCACACTTAAAAAACCATGTTTTTCAGAATTTCTTGCAACAGCAATAATAACTTTATCAAAAATCTCGGTTGCTGTTATGAGTATATCTAAATGACCTTTTGTAATGGGATCAAAACTTCCCGGATAAATTGCTATTTTCATATTTCGTTCCTTATTTCCAACTTATTATAATTCAAAATATCGTAAAGTTTTGTAACAAAAACCAGCGTTTTTTGAAATCTTATATATAAAAAATACTTAATTAATATATAAAACAGATACAAATACAAATTTCACATAACCTACTACTTTCTACCTACTACCTTTTACACGAGGAATACACAAGAATTCCAAAAGCTTCTAAATATTTAGAAGCTCTTTTTATTTGTAATAAAAAAAGCACCTGTAAGGTGCTTTTTCAATTTTATGATTATTTTATTTATTTAAGTCTTACGCTTACTGATGCGCCTTTTTTTGAAATTTCTACTTTGTCTTCTCGAGCCAGCCAGCCTAAGCCTAAATCCGCAAAGTTACCTTTAAGGTCTAATTCTTTTTTTATTTTAGAAAAAGTTGATTCTCCGTTGCTGTTCAAATAATTATAGATTTGACCTGCTGAATAACCGATTTGATCTTTTAATTCTTGCATTTTAACCTCCTAATAATTTCTGCAATAGTATAACCTTTTTATATGTAAATTATAACATTAAATAACTTAGTTTCAATATTATTCACAAAACATAACAAAAAAGCACTCCTCAAGGAGTGCAATTTTGTATAACATTTTAAAACTTAACTATTTAAGTCTAACGTTAACTGAAGAACCTTTTTTAGAGATTTCGATTTTATCTTCTCTTGCTAACCAGCCTAAACCAAGGTCTGCAAAGTTGCCTTTAAGGTCTAATTCTTTTTTCATTTTAGAAAAAGTTGCTTCTCCGTTGTTAGATAAATAATTGTAAATTTGTCCTGCTGAAAATCCGATTTGTTCTTGTAATTCTTGCATCATTTAACCTCCATGCTTTTTTTTAATGTACCTTTTACCTCTCCGTTTATGCTTATATAATAGTAGAATGTCCAAAAAAATGCAATAGGTTATTGAGATGAGGACAAAAAAAATTTTTCTGTTATTTATGATAAAATGTTTTTATTGAGGAGTATAGATGTTAATTTGTGCAGATTTATCTACAGACAAAACGGATTTACTGATAAATAAGTATGCCGGACTTTTAAACTCAGGTGTTAAAGCATCTGAAATTCTTGTTCTTGTCCAGAACTCCACATTAAAAAATAATTTTATTAACAAAACACTTGAAAAATTAAACATTAATCATCTTGAAAAAATGCAGGTACATTCATTCTTCTCGCTTGTATACAACACTATTAATGACAACTGGGCTTTTCTTGAAAACAACAATCCCTACCCAAATCCTACAATCTTACCTAATCTTGCGGGGTTGGAGGTTTCACAGTTTTTATTGAAAGATATTATTAAAGAAATCAAATTTAAGGGTTATAACTCCAAAAAATCACTTTTGCATCAGATTTTCAGAAGATATTCATTAATTGTGCAAAACAATTTAACAGAAGAAGAAGTTGAATGGCGTTCAAGAATTCTTGGAGAAAGCTTTGCTGATGATGCAAAATCTGCCTTAAAAGAGCTGCTGAAAAAAACATTACAACTGAGAGATTTTGACTATTTAAGACAAAGCCTTGTATTCAATTATATTTATAAAAATACTGATTATTTTTCAAATATAAAATACCTCATTCTTGATGACGGAGATGAAATTACGCCGATATGTTTCGACTTCATAAAATATTTAACTCCCCAGCTCAAAGAAGTATTTGCCGCATATGATGATAAAGGCGCAAGCCGTGCAGGTTATTTGAGTGCTGACAGGACTGCGGTTTGGGAATTTGAGAAACTTTTTAAACAAAATTCACATCAAATTCAATCGCAAAATAAATTGGTTGTTGATGCACAAACTGTTTATAATAATATAACAGAAAACAAAAATGAAAAGTTAAAATACTTTTCACTTCAAGCTCCGTCCAAAAGGGCAGCAATGCTTGATGATGCAATCAAAACAATTAAAGAGCTTCTTGGCAAAAACATTTTACCTTCCGATATTTCAATAATTACGCCTGTAATTGATGACATGCTCAAATTTACTCTGAAAGAGAACCTCACCTGTAATCTTGTTTATCTTTCAGGGAGTGAAAAACTTATACAAAACAGACTTGTAAAATCTGTACTAACGATTTTAAAGCTCAACAGCGGTTTGCAGCTGACTGAATTTGACCTGCGTGTTGTTTTATCGGAATTTTTGGGGATACCTGTTAAATATTGCAAAGATATTCTGGAAAGTTTTGACAAAACATATACACTTATTGAACACGAGTTTAAGCTCGAAGAATATAACGAAAAGTATAAAAAATTTAAGAATGTAGTTGAAAACATTGCACAAAGTAAAGCAAAACTTTCCGAAAAAGTTTGCGATATTTTTAACTCTCTTGCAGACAGTACGTGTATTAAGCCGCAAGAGTTGAATAAGTTTAACTTTTTCATTAAACAGCTTCAAGACTTTGAAAACATTTTCGGTGAAAGTTTTAACTCTAAACAGGATGAAATTATTACACAGATTGAAAACTCAATAATTTCAGAAAACCCGTATTCAACTCTGGAGATTGATACAAATGATTTAATAATTTCAACTCCGCAAAAAATTATTGACAATCAGGTTAAAACAAAGTACCAGTTCTGGCTTGACGTTTCAAGCGATGAATGGATTAAAAGCGATACAGGACCTTTATATAATGCCTGGGTTTTCCAGCGTGGCTGGGCAAAGGATGAATTCACCATTGATGATAACATTGAGCTTTCAAAAGAAAAAACAGCAAGAATTTTGAGAAAACTTATATTATGTGCAAATGAGCACATATATGCTTTCTCAAGCCTTTTTGACGGAAACGGTATTGAAAATTTCGGCGGGATTGAAGAATACATAAAAATAGAAGAAAATTTGAGCATTCAACAGGATAACAAACCTGCATTTAAAATAATACCACGTGATGACCAGAAACCCGTACTTGATTACAAATCGGGTAAAATGGCAATTTCGGCAGTTCCAGGCGCAGGAAAAACAACAATACTTCTTGCGTTAATAATTAAACTTCTTGATAACGGCGTTAATCCGGAAAATATATTTGTAATGACTTATATGGAAAGTGCAGCAAGAAATTTCCGTGACAGAATTAAAACAATACGTTCAAATTCATCGCAGCTCCCAAACATCAGTACAATTCACGGGCTTGCACTTAGAATTTTAAAAGAAAACGGGAATTTTGAAAGACTTGGATTATCTTCTGACTTTGAAATTTGTGATGATACACAGCGTTCAAGAATTGTAAGAGAAATAGCAAATAAATTAAAACTTAAAAAGACCGAAACTGACGAATTTGACAGAGCTGTTTCTGTTTTTAAAATAGGATCGGGAGAATTCAAACAAGTTTCGGACAAAAAAGTTGAAAAATTCCGGATGTTTTTTGAAGACTATCAAAAAACACTAAAAGAAGCAAACCTAATAGATTACGATGACATGCTTATTTCATCGGTAAAGCTTCTGGAAGAAAACCCTGATATTCAGGCATATTATCAGGAAATCTGTCATTACATTATAGAAGATGAAGCGCAGGATTCATCATCAATTCAACAGCGATTAATAAATCTTTTGAGCGCTAAACACAAAAACTTAATCAGATGCGGCGACATCAATCAGGCAATTACAACAACTTTTTCAAACGCTGATGTAGAAGGATTTAGAAAATTTATAAAAGAGAGCAATCCCGTAAGTATGGACTGCTCACAACGCTGTACAAAAGATGTCTGGACACTGGCTAATAATCTTGTTCACTGGGCAGATACGCAGGACGGATGCCAAAATGCGTTTTACAAAATATTTATGCATCCCGTTGAGGGAAGAAACCCTGTTTCTGAAAACGCTATTCATGCAAATATTTTTGAAAAACCGCTTGAAGAAAGAAATTATATACTAAAAGAAATCAAACAGGCGTTGAAAAAAGAGCCTAAATGCACAATAGGAATTCTTTTAAGAAGTAACTATCAGGTTGCTCAATGGATGAGCTTTATCAATGACAGCGGGTTGAAAAGTATTACCCGAAGCGAAAGCCTTGAACAAAAATCAATTTTCAGAACAATTTTTGCCGTTATGCAAATGATTTTACACCCTTTTGACAACGGTGTTATTGCAGATAACTACGAAATCCTTGCAGAACTCGGTTTTTATAAACAAAGATTGGGGCTTGAAATCAGAAAATATGAAAACCCTTTTGTTCAAATAGATTGCGATAACATTGAAAATATTCACCTTGCACAATTTTACTGGGATTTAACATACTGGCTTTCTTTCCCTCATCTTTCGCCCGAAGAAATTGCAATAAAAATCGGCCAGCACTATTACACATCGGAAATCGAAAAATCCAACGTATATCTGATTGCAACCCTTATAAAACGTTTGAGCTTAAATAATAAAAACTTCTCAACTCTAACGGAAAGACTTGCAGAACTTGCGAAAAAACCGTCACTAAGCGGATTTAAATTCTTCTCTGAAGAAGACGAAAGTGACAGAGAATTCCTGGCAGGGAAGGTGCAGGTAATGACTTTGCACAAGTCTAAAGGAGATGAGTTTGATTATGTATTTATCCCTGAAATGACAGAGAAAAGTTTAACACTTGATTTAGAACAAATAAAACTTAAATCTTCTGATTTTATGGAAAACGTAAAACAGCTGAACCCGAATTACAAACAAAAATCCGAATACGAGCTTAAACAAGAACTTATTTCAGAAAACCTGAGGCTTCTTTACGTTGCAATAACACGTGCAAAAAAACACTTATATTTTTCAGCAAGCAGAAAAACAAAATCTTTTGAAAAAATAGTTGAACAGCAGCCAAGTCTTATATTTTCCGAACTATTAGACAGCAAGGAGGTTTGTTATGAATAATTTTTCTCCCAATATGCTTAAAACGTTTCAAAACTGTCCTGTGAAATATAATTTTAAATATAATAAAAAAATTGCTATACCGCAAAAAGCATCAACATTTGAAAAAGGTAAAAAAATTCACGCACTTGCAAACTATTACCTGCGAGGTGACAATATCGACAAACTTGAAAAAGCTTTAACATCTGATGAAAAACAAATATGGGAAAATTTAAAAAACAACGAATACTTTAAAAAGACCTGTGTAAATTCAGAATATAACATTTCATGCAAGGTCGGAGATTTTTGGATTGGCGGACGTCTTGATGCCCTTGTTAAAGACGATGAATTTTATTATATTCTTGATTACAAAACCGGAACAATTCCGCAAAAACCTGAATATGATTTTCAAACTATGGTTTATTTATTAAGTGCAAGCAAAATGTTCGGTGATAAATTGAAATTTGTTTATATTGATTTGAAAAACAACGTTAATAATATTACAAATTTTGATTTAACCAAACAATCAGAGTATGAAAAATTAATTATTGATATATGCAAAAAAATTGAAAGTGCCCAACTTCCAGAAGAAATTGAGCACTCTAAATCTTGCGACTTCTGCGAATACAAAAAGATTTGTATTTAGTAATTCATTTCCCAGTTGTCATTCAAAATTTGACCAAAAGGTTTGTAAATAGTTGTTCCTGCTTCACGCTGTTCTTTTGTCAAAGGAGCACTTACAACACCATCACTATATGTGTCAATAATACCGTTGTTATAAATAATAATCATAAATAAATCTCTGCCAAGAATGTTAGGTCCCTTTTGCCCGTTAATATCAACAATAATATTTAAAATTTTATCATTAATTTTACTATACAAAGGACGAAGTGAAATTCCGTTAGCTAATACATAAGTTTTATGATTAAACTGGAAATATGCATCAGTAATTGTACTTCCGCCCATTGTTTTGTAAGTAGCGGCAAAACAAGGAGTTGTAAATGTGTCACACTCTGAAACAACTTTAAAATAATCTTTCAAAAAATTCTGTGCAGCAGTTTCGCTTGATAAACCTGCTTCTGTTAAATTGATGGCATTTTTATCATTTTGGTAGCGGACTAATGCCTGAGAGAGTTCATTGTATGCTTTATGTAACTGTGTAACATACGATTGTCTCTGGTAATTCTGCATCAAGGAAGGTACGGTCATAGCTGAAACTACACCGATAATACCTAAAGTAACCAAAACCTCAGCAAGTGTAAATGCATATTTTCTCTTCATAATAACTCCGTTATAATTGTGATGTAATATATCACCATTATAACAGGTTTTTAACTTTTTACAACCCTCCCAAAACGCTTTACAGGAGCTTAAAAATCTGCCCCCCCCCCGCAAAATGCGAAAATAATAAATCTTTTCATATTTCATTGCCCCTTTCTTATATATAGCTTCCTGCCAACATTTTTATTATAACAAATTTTCATATCATATTCAAGTAATAAAAAACCTCTCTTTAATAAGAGAGGTTTTTCAATATCAATTATTTTATTCAATTGACTATTTGATTTCAACAGTTGCACCTGCAGCTTCAAGTTGTTTTTTGATAGCTTCAGCATCTTCTTTTTTAATGCCTTCTTTAACAGGTTTAGGAGCACCGTCTACTAAATCTTTAGCTTCTTTCAAGCCAAGACCTGTAATAGTTCTAACTTCTTTCAATACAGCGATTTTGTTAGCACCAGCAGAAGCCAAGATTACGCTTACTTCAGATGCTTCATCAGCTGCTGCTTCACCAGCTGCTGCAGGAGCTGCTGCTACAGCTACAGGAGCTGCTGCAGATACGCCGAATTTTTCTTCCATAGCTTTTACTAATTCAGCTGCTTCTAATAAAGTTAATTTTTCAATTGATTCTAAAATAGTTTCTACATTACTCATAATTATTTCTCCTTTTAATTTTGTACTTTTAAAGACTTATTAAGCCTTAGCATCTCTAACAGCAGCCATAGTTCTTGTAAGTTGTGACATAACTGCATTGATAGATCCAACGATACCTGAAGCAGGTGAGTTGACAGAACCGAGAATTTTTGCAATAAGTTCTTCTTTTGAAGGCATTTTTGCAAGTTCTTCAGCTTCTTTAGCTGATAAGAATTTACCATCTAAAGCACCGCCAAGTATAGCACCTTTTTTAGTATCTTTAATAAATTTTGCAACTGCTTTTGCAGGACTTACCTGATCTTCAAAACCGAACGCAATAGCGATAGGACCGGTTAAAGCATCAGCAAGAACTTCAAAATCAGTACCCTTTACAGCGATTTTAGCCAATGTATTTTTAGTTACCATGTAATCACCGCCGTCTTTTTGCAAAGCACGTCTTAAGTTAGTGATTTCTTCTACGGAATAACCTTTGTATTCAGTTAAAATTGCTACCTGGGCTTTTTCTACTTTTGCTTTTATAGCATCTATTTTTTCAGATTTAAAAGCTTTTGTTGCCATGTTTAGCTCCTTTGTTTTGTATGTTTGGAATTATCCACCTGGTTGCTCGCATTTAACGGGTCTTCGTCCTGCTCCGCCGGTTCACCGCCGCCGGTTCGGACTACGCCCTAAGCTTGCAATCCGCTCGACCTCTGTATAAAATACAAAAGATTTCGCATCCTTCATATTTGGACCGCAAAATCTACAGGTTAACAAATCTATTTAAATATTTCGACTGTTTCACCTCGGTTAGCTGGTATATTAAGGGGAGATTATGTTAGTTTTTCAAACACCGGGGCTTTTAGGTTGCCCCCC
>HF991471.1:30330-66645 GCA_000433095.1 Clostridium sp. CAG:967
TTTAAGGTTGCCCCCCCCCCGCTAACTGTCTGCGGTTGTATGTCAATATTACTTCAAAAGGTTTTAAAAATCAATAGGGTTGTTAATTTTTCTTAACTAATGACCAGACTTCGCATTCTTCACCCACATTATAAATACCTTTTAAGAATGGCTCATACATAGGCTCATTATTTAATTCATAACGCATACAGAAGTTTCCTAAACAGGTAGCCTCGTTATGATTTCTTAATGCAAGCAGTTTTTCTAATGTAGGATAAACTATATTTTTAAAGTTAGTATTATTGTCATAAACATCTACGGCAACATAGCTGTATAAAGCCCATTTTTTCTTTTTCATATTAATACGAATTCTGTTTATTGACAAATCAACATAGTTTAAAAGGTTATCAACTTTTTCAAAATCATCAAGCAAAATAAGCATTTTGTCGCCGGTTTTTGCGAATTTACAGCCTTCAATATTTTTTATTGAAGCGTAAAAGGTTTTGAAAGCTTCGTCTTCTTTTTCTTTAATTCCTGCATTTGCATCTCCGCCCCAGCAGGCATCAACAAGCATATTCTTTGCACAAAACTGCACAAGTAAAGCAACATTGTTACTTTGTTTTATATTTTTTTCTACTTCTTTTTGAAGTTTCTGATTGAACTTTGCCTCAATTCTGTTTTCACATTTATTAATTTGAAGTTCAATAAAATCAACAAGTTTATGTATATAATATTTTGATTTTGTAATACCGAAAACTATTGCAACGGCGATTAAATCAAACAACAAAAGCGAGCCGTCAATATAAATACCGCCCATCATTACTTCCTGATGATAAAACAGTTTAACTAAATCTGAAATAGCATCTGCAATAGGTCTTGCAAAATCAAAAGCTGTAACATTAATAAGAGTCAAAAACCAGTAAGTTGCAGTTAAAAATACCAGCACCATTAAGGTAATTTGAACTACAAACAATATGTTTATTATAAACTTTATAAATTTTGATAAGAGTTTATAAATTAAAATCATTCAACCTCACACCAACGCTATGTTGTCAATCAATCTTACATTACCGATTTTTACTGCTATAAACACTATTGTGTTATTGTCTGCATTCTTTTTTTCTTCCAAATCATCAGCATCTCTGAATTCCAGATATTCCAAAGAATGTTTTTCATTAAGATAGGAATATGCAGTTTCTGTTAAAGCTCTGATATCAGTTATACCTTTATTATAACATGCTTTTATATTAAACAAAATTTTACTTAATGCCAGAGCATTTACTTTATCTTCTTCTGATAAATATTTATTACGTGAACTGAGTGCTAATCCGCTTTCTTCCCTGACTATAGGGCAAGGTATAATCTCAACCGGTATATTTAAATCTTTAACCATTTTTTTAAGAATTATTAACTGTTGCCTATCTTTTTCTCCAAAAAATGCAAAGTCGGGCTGAACTATGTTAAACAATTTATTAACTACGGTACAAACGCCGTCAAAATGTCCGACACGTGATTTACCGCAAAGCTTGTCCACATAAAAATAAGGCGGAATAACATAAGTCAAAAAGTCATTTGACAATATATGCCCCTCACTGTACATTTCGTTTGGTGTTGGAGCAAAAACTATATCAACTCCTGCATCATTACAAAGTTTTTCATCCATTTCAAGAGTTCTCGGATATTTATCCAAATCTTCACCCGGGCAGAACTGAATAGGATTAACAAATACAGAAACTACAGTTCTGTCGCATTTAGAAACCGATTTGTCAATCAAACTTTTATGCCCGTTGTGCAAAGCTCCCATTGTAGGAACCAAACCTACGGTCAGTCCTTCTTTTTTCCACTTTTTTACCTGTTCTCTTACTTCAGCTATTGTATGAACCAACATAATCTCATCTCTCTTTCGAAAAAATTTCTCTAAAATATTTCGTCTTCTGATGGAAAAGTTCCACTTTTAACGTCTTCATCAAACTTTTTGGCGCATTCATAAATTAAAGATTTCATATCGCCGTATTTTCTCGCAAATTTAGGTTTAAAATCAGAATATTTTCCGAAAACATCATCTGATACAAGAACCTGTGCAGTACAATGTTTTCCTGCTCCGCACGAAATGGTAGGAACTTTCAAGTTTTCCGTAATATATTTTGCACTCTCTTGTGGAACCATTTCCAGCACAATTGAAAATACTCCGGCTTTCTCAAGCCTTTTAGCCTGATTTAAAATTTCTTCGGCAGCTTCTTGTGTTTTTCCCTGAATTTTGTATCCGCCGAGAGTGTTTAAAAATTGAGGAGTAAAACCTAAATGCCCCATTACAGGAATTCCTGTTTCAACAAGCCGTTTTATAACCTCTATTATATAATCATTGCAACCTTCAATTTTAACTGCATTTGCGCCTGATTTAATCATCTCCCCGCAATTTTTAATCGCTTCTGCCACATCGGTATGATAACTCATGAAAGGCATATCGGTAACAACCATTGCTCTTTGAACACCTTTAGCCACAGCACGGGTAAAAATAGTCATTTCCTCAACACCTACAAGGTGAGTTGTTTCATAACCCAAAGCTACCATAGCAAGGCTGTCGCCTATCAAGACAATATCAATTCCCGCCTCGTCTATGTATTTAGCTGTAGAATAATCGTATGCGGTTAAAACTGAAAATTTTTCATTATCATCTTTAATTTTTTGAATTGTTTTAACAGTAACTTTTTTTGCCATTATACTTCGCAGCCTTGTTTTTCAATTTCTTTTTCGGGTGCAAAAAAGCCTTTTCCTTCATTTTTGTGTTCTTTTCTGTACCAGTAATAGATAGCCCTTGCAACACGATTTGAACTGTGTCTTACAAGTCCTTCCTTATTATCTTCAATGAGTTTTCTTGAGAAAAGATTTACACCAAGTTTTTTAAGGTTTTCAAAATCTAATTTTACAGGATAAGAACCTGACATTTGGTATTTTTGGGCAAGATTTGAAGGCATAAAATCATTCACAAGAACGGCATCAATAATTTTTTTGCTTCCTGCATGTTTCATCAAAGCGTTAACGTGGTCTGAAACACTGTAACCGTCAGTTTCGCCGGGTTGTGTCATAATATTGCAGACATAAATCTTTTTAGCATTAGATTTAGCAATTTCATGAGATATTTCCTGAATTAACAGATTTGGAATTACGCTTGTATATAAGCTTCCGGGTCCGAGGATAATCAGTTCGGCATCTTTAATTGCTGCAATAACATCGTCAAGCGCTTTACAGGTTTGAGGATCTGTGAATAATCTTTTAATTTTGCCGTGAGCTTCGGGAATATTAGATTCTCCGTGGATAATTCTTCCGTCTTCCATTTCAGCAACAAGTTTCATATCATCAAGAGTTGAAGGCAATACTCTGCCACGAATTGAAAGAACATTAGAACTTTCTTTAACAGCTCTTACCATATCACCCGTGATAGAACAAAGAGCTGTCAGGAAAAGGTTTCCGAAGCTGTGACCTTCAAGACCTTCACCTGTTTTAAATCTGTATTGAAAAAGTTTTGTAACCAAATCTTCGTCATCAGCCAGAGCAGCAATACAGTTTCTGATATCACCTGGAGGAAGAACACCCATTTCTTCTCTCAATCTGCCTGAACTTCCGCCGTCATCACCTACGGTAACAACAGCTGTTATATTATTTGTTATATGTTTAATGCCTTTTAACAGCATTGAAAGTCCTGTACCGCCGCCAACTGCAACAATTTTAGGACCTCTGTTTAGTTTTCTTCTCCGGTATAAAGCTTCCAGAAGTGTCTGGTTGTCACCTCCGTCAAGCATAGAAAGGTTTGTTTTCTGCCAGCCTTTAAAGAACATTCCTGCACCGAACATAACAACAGCAAATGCAACCCATTCGGTTGAAATATTCATTGCAATTTTACGGATAAATTCCATTGTATAGAATACGGGTTTAATATCAAATAATATTAAAACACCAAGTGTCATTAAAACAGCGCCTAAAAAAATCAGCGCAAACCATCTTTTAACTTGCAAACCGGGCATTAACCATCTTGCTTCTTCCGGCATCTTCATATTATTTTTAAAACTTTTCATCACCTTGTTACCCATTCCTTATTCTACCCATCCCGATAAACATGCATTTTTATAATTAACAGGAACAGGAGTAATTACTGAACTAGCTGCCTTTATTAATTCCAGAGAGTTTGACAATCTGTTTGTAAAGTGAATAGTATCTGCAGCAACTATTGTTTTTCCTCCCTCAACATTCGGCACCTGCGAAGTCGCAAGCAGCTGTTTCAAACGTTGAATTTCCATTTCTGTATTTTCATTATCCTTAGCAACGCTGTTAACGGTTCCGTCAACATTATACATCTTTTCAAGACAAATTTCTTGTGCAACGGGAATGTTTATATAATCACCGACTTTAGCTGTAACCTCACCTGTTGCGCCATAATAAACGAGCCATTTTGAACACTTTTGGACAGCTTTGGCTACAGAACAGGCAAAATTGAAATCGGAAGCACATCTTTTATACATTGCTCCGTGCGGGCGAACATGTTCTATTTCCATATTAAAAGTTTTTGCAAATGACATCAAAGCACCAACCTGATAAACTACAAGCGCTTCAATCTCATCTTCCGTCAAATCCATATCCCTGTAGCCAAACCCCTGAATATCATCATAACCGATATGAGCACCGACCACAACATTTTTTTCTTTTGCTTTCAACAAAGCATTACGTATAGTCAAAGGGTCACCTGAGTGAAAACCGCAGGCAATGTTTACCGAACTTGCATAATCAAGCAGTTCAAATTCCGCATTATTTTTATAAATTCCGAAGCTTTGAGCTAAATCTATATTAAAATCTATATTTTTGATTGATTTTTTTTCTAAAATATCTTGCATAATTATCTTTCTTGTTAAAATTTTATCTTTTAATGAAATAATTATACTCGATAAATAATTAAATACCACAATCTTTACATAATATTAATAGAAATCAGCAGGCTGAAAAGACATCCGAAACCTCAAGAAACATGCATTGTTTTGTAAAATATGCAAGCTCTGCAATATCATTTTTACCGTAATTTTTTAAATTAAAAAATGTTGAATAATTAAAACTGCCTTTTACACGATTTTTAGAGAAGAAAAGATACAAATAACCGTTTGTCAAAACAACAAATTCTCCTTGAAAATACAAAGGATTCATTAACTCATCCAAATCGCAGTCAGACCTGTTTATACATTTTAAAGTTTTATTATTTAAATCAATATCATCTTCCGTAAAATCAGCATATTTTATATAAAGCGATTTTTTACGCAGTTTACTTTTATCCCATTTTTTCGTAACAAAATCAGGAGCAAAACTTGCATTTTTATTTACCCTGACAAACTCACGCATATCATAAGTATTGTACCCCATAACCATAAAGAACGGTATAACGAGTTTTTCTATTTTCTCACTTTTATCAAGCTCGTTATATTTTTTTAATGTAGGACCGTTTTTAATAACCGCAAGATTTCTTGCTAACACACGTTTATTCAGCTTGTATATTAATTTTTTACAAAAATAATACACTACCGAAGAAAACAACAACACAAATATAAATAATAAAAGAGCTGCAGAAACCATACATATATTTTAACGCTTTTTTACAATTCATGCAAGTATTTTAAACAAACATTGCAATATATATACATAACAAAAAAAACACCTTCACATGAAGGTGTTTTTATACTTTTCAGATTTTAAACTATTTAGCTTGTAATTTGTTAACAGCTTTAGTTAATCTGGATTTTTTTCTTGCTGCTGTATTTTTGTGTAAAATACCTTTTGAAACAGCTTTGTCGCATAATTGGTATGCTTTTGACATTGCCGCATTCAAAGCATCTTTATCTTCAGCCTTAGCAAGTTCTAGTACTTTCTTAACAGCAGATTTGATAGAAGTTTTAAAAGCTACGTTTCTAATTCTGTTTTTTTCAGCTGTTAATACTCTTTTTTTAGCAGATTTAATATTTGCCATTTTATTTTGCCTTTCTTTACTCTTACGTCCGATTAATGACTTCGGACACATTTGAGGATGTGAGTAATTTAATTTTATCCGAAAAACTTTTATTTGCAAGCTGTTTGTAAAGCAAGGTAAACTATTTATATGAATTTATTATCATCTGTTTAGTGCTGTTTCCGCCTTTTTCAACCTGCATACATCCGCCGTCGACAATTCTTGGGGTTGACGTAACATTTCCCTTGAAACTAAACGTAAATAAATCATATCCCCATTTATTAGGACCTTTCTTGCCATTAATATCCACAGCAAATAATTGCGGACCGCTAAATGGAAACATTATCATACCGTTAGACATAATATATATTGTTCTGTTATTCTTGATTTCACTTTCCCTAAAGTTACTACAGCCTTTACTTTTAGATGCAATAGCTTCGTCACTCAAGCTATCATCCAGAGAAGCTTGTACAGTATCATAACCTTTATAATCAGGAATACAACCGCTTTTAAATCCGTTACCGTTACAAACCCTGATAATATTTAATTCTTTAACAATTTGTCCCATAAATACACTGCATTCCGAAAAACTTCCCATGTAATCAGCCGGCAGGGGACTTCCGTCAGGTAAAGTCCTCTTTAGACAAGAACCATATTCATCATATTCCTGACACACTGAAGAATACTTGGTGCCATTTAACCAATAGTAACATTCAGGGGTATAGCCCAGAGAACTTTCAGCTTTTTTCCAAGCTTGTTGAATAAGAGAATGTGCAACCTTAAACTGTTCCAGCAACGCTTTTTTTTGATAATTTGCAATTAAAGACGGCATAGTCATTGCAGCAACAACACCGATAATGCCCAATGTAACCAAAACCTCTGCAAGGGTAAATCCATTACAACAGGAGCTTAAACGGTTGCCCCCCCCCCGAATAAATCAAATCTTTTCATAATCTTGCTCCTTTCTATAATTTATATTTTAAAATACTTTGAATACTTATTCAAGTCTTACAATTTAAATTAAAAATTTTAAGATTAGTTAAGGTATCTAAATAACATTACAGCTTGTGTTTAGTAATATCAATATTGTTGCAAATTTTCTTTTAACTTTTGTAACGATTATACGTCAGAACTAGTTCTTAAGGATTATATTTTTTAGCCATTTGTGGTATAAATAATATATAAGTAAGAATTATAGTTATATAATAATTCGTTTAAATAAGATATGGAGGCAAAGATGTCAGTAGGACAATTCGTATTTATGTTACACAGCCACCTTCCTTACTATAGAAAAGCCGGTATGTGGCCTTTCGGGGAAGAAAACCTTTATGAATGTATGGCAGAAACTTACATTCCGTTATTGAATGCAATTTCAGAATTATATGATGAAGGCATAAAAGCTAAGCTTACTGTAGGTATTACGCCAATTCTTGCAGAACAGCTTAATGATGAGCATTTGAAACATGGGTTTGTAAAATATCTGGATTCTAGAATTGAACAGGTTTCTAAAGACCTTGAAAGATATCCTGATCCTAAAGTTGCACATTCACAACATTTAAAATACCTCGCAAAATATTATTTTGATTGGTTTACTCACATCAAAGATTCATTTGTTAATAAATACGAAATGGACTTAATTGCCCAATTTAAAAAATATCAAGATTTAGGCTGTATCGAAATTACAACATCAGGTGCTACTCACGGTTTCTCTCCGTTACTGGCAACTGACAGCAACTTAAATGCTCAATTTAAAGTCGGTTCTGATACAACCAAAAGATTGTTCGGTAAAAAAGCAAGCGGATGCTGGCTGCCGGAATGTGCATACAGACAAGGTTATGAATATGTGGGTAAAGACGGTAAAAAACACTGGAGACCTGCTATTGAAGTAACTTTACAAAACAACGATATCGAATACTTCTTTACAGAATCTCACGTAATTGAAGGCGGAAATTCTATCGGTAACAGACGTGTTATAGGTGTCTACGGAAACATTGAATATATCCCGCTTCCGGAAAGACCTGCAACAGGTTATGATACATACTCTGCTTACTGGCTTCCTGATGCTCAGGTTGCTGTTATGGGAAGAAACGAAAGAGCAGGATATCAGGTATGGTCTGCTGCTGACGGTTACCCGGGCGACGGCTGCTTCCGTGAATTCCATAAAAAAGATGCTAAATCAGGTATGCACTATTGGAGAATTACTTCACCTAAAACTGATTTAGGCGACAAAATGCTATATGATCCTGTTTTAGCTTTAAACAAAATTAACGAAAACTCTGACCACTACACAACTTTGATTTATCATATGCTTAACGATTACAAAAAAGCTACAGGTAAAGAAGGTCTTGTAATGGTATCATTCGATACCGAATTGTTCGGACACTGGTGGTTTGAAGGCGTTGAATTTATTAAACAGGTAATTAAAAAATTCAATACTTATCTTCCGGAAGTTGAAAGAATGACAGCAGGTGAATATGTTCATTCTCATCCTCCAAAAGAAGCAATTCAAATTCCTGAAAGCTCCTGGGGACAAGGCGGACACTTCTATGTATGGCAAAACCACTTAACCGAATGGATGTGGCCTATTATTCACTCCTGTGAAAAACGTATTAATGCCATAGCTGATAAATATCCGGAAATTCCTGAAGATAAATTATTACACAGAGCATTAAACCAACTTTCAAGAGAAAATCTGTTATTACAAAGTTCAGACTGGCCTTTCTTAATAACAACATGGCAGGCTAAAGATTACGCTACTGACAGATTTAGAGAACACGTTGAAAGATTTGAAAAAATCGCTGATATGATTGAAAGCGGAAATATTGATGACCATGCGCTTCAAGAAATTGAAAGCATTGACAACTGCTTCCCTGTAATTGATTACAGAGTATACCAATCGCTTGAAGAAGGTGTTATTCCTCAACAATCAGCTAAATTAGCACCGCTTTATCAGTAATGTAAAAAATAACTAAAAAGACCTGATATTAATCAGGTCTTTTTTTTATACTGTTAAATATAATTCAGGAACTATATTTTTAATCTGTTTAAGAGAATTTTCATCAATATCAACAGACTTAACCGGAACAAACTTAACTTTTTCATCAGGCACTAAATCAAACATATCTGCATACTTTGTGTTATAAAGTACGTTCATATTCTTTTCCGTATCCGCAACACCTAACCATGCATCCAGAATAATATTTTCGGATTCACCTTCTGCAACAACGACAGTGTGATCAATATTTCTTCCGTTACCGGTCACAACTTTTGCAAGCTTGCAATTTTCAACACCGTTCATTTTTAAAGAGAGGTAAGAAAGAGAAGCATATTCACCGCAATTTAATGCTTTTATGTTTTTAGTATCCTGAATTAACGCTTTATAATATTCAACCGGCTTATCATAAACAGCCTCACGTTTGAACCTTGTACGTTCTATTTTTTTTTGAAGTTCTCTTATATTATTTAAAATTCTTTCATGCCCGAGTAATTTATTTCTATATTTAGAGCTGACTCTTGTTGGAGAAATATACGGAAACGCTTCTTTTACGCATTCACAAACTTCTTTTGCTCTATACACCTGAAAATGGTTTGCAGAAAAACTACAGTTATTATAATTATTAGAAAAAGAGACTAGCATATAATGATTAAAGTTTGTAAAAATAAAAATTGCTAAAATATTAAAAAAAATTAAAAAAAGCTCTTGCAAAAAAAAATTCAGCATATTATAATAAAACTTGTCGAAAGACAGTGACAAAGGGGCAGGGGTAAGCCTATAAGCAGAATTCCTGATTAACCTCAACATATATGGGAGCGTAGCTCAGTTTGGTTAGAGCGCATGCCTGTCACGCATGAGGTCGCGAGTTCGAGCCTCGTCGTTCCCGAATTAAAAAGCGGTAGATTTTTATCTTGCCGCTTTTTAATTTGAGAATGTTTCTACTAAACAATATGTATTTTTTGAGGCATTTGGATTATGGCGGGTAGTTGTATTATTGGGGAAAGTTGGCTATATATCGGGGTTTGAGGGGTCAGAAATTGTACTTTTTTGAGTAATTGGGTCGGAAGGGGTAAATGGAGTAAAATGGGAATTTCACCCAATATCACTAAATCACAGGCGGTAGGAAGTCGGTTGAGTATTCCCGTTTGAAATTACTCAGTTTACTCTTTTCTTACTCACTTTAAATTTTTATTTTTCTGAAAAATCCTCCTATCTTTACTCCATAAGCCAATTTTACCCCAGAATAATAAAAGAGTAGTTTGAGTATTTTAAAATTGTTGGGCAAGTATGCCCAACCGACTTACCTACTGACTTTTTACACTTGTAGTTTGAGAAATTGTATCATGTAAATTATGAATTTTTATTGTTGCCAACCCGTTTCCCAATCATCATCTATTATACAATCTTTAAGATTTTTATTTATATACTCCGTTACATCCGGAGGCACTTCCTTACGTTTATAAGAATTTGCTTTTACAGCCTCAAGCACTTTTAGATATTTTACGTATGCATTAATGTCTAACTTTGGGACCTTGCCACTCTCAGATGCTAATCTGGCTCTATTTGCGATTTTAAAATCATATATCAGTTTTTCTGCTTCCTCTTCTGTTCCTACTTCAAAATACGTAGACCACCAACTAGGTATAGAATTGTGATGTTCACCAACATAATTTAGTACTATAAAATTTTTATTCTGTGTAAGGTAACCTGTTTCATATCTACGAAAGGGGGCATATATATCTTTATCTATTGACTTGTGAATATCTTGCCTTGCTTGTTTATCAATTATACCGCAGTGCCAAGTTCTATCTCCAGTATATTTAACATGTAAATCATAAAACTTTGTATTTTTAAGTTCTTCTGCTATTTCTGTTACATATTTTAGATTTTCATTTTTTTTAAAAAAATCCACATTTGACACGACTTCACGGTCGATTTTTAAAGCACCGAAGTGAGGGTTGTCTTTTTTTACCTGTTTGTTATAAAAACAATTAAAATTATTAACTAACATTTTCTCTACCTTTCAGTATAGTTAAAAAAATGAAAAATTTTTTTTGCCGATTATAATATATTTCTTTACAAATATTAATATTAAACGATGAAAGGGGTGTATAATTATGATAAAAAACATATTGGATGTGTTACTAATATCTGGAACAATAATAGTTAAGTAGGTTGGATTTACTGAAGTATGTAGGGTGCAATTTTTTGCACCGAATAATAATCAAACCTTCTGTGCAAAATAATTAGACCAAGTGTCTTTTTACAGAAATAATCAAACTAGGTGTCAAACAAAACGGTCAAATGACTCTTTTGATGGTCTGACAACTAGTTGTGTTATCGTGAATACAATATTAACCAAGTTTCTTGCAACAGCTTTTCTGGCTCTTCTTGGAGACTTACCTTCTGCAATCTTTTTTTCATAATATTTTCTTGCATTTGTTGCCGAGATTTTTAATCGGTGTGTAGAGCATTTAATGTAAATATTATTTAATATTTTAGATTATTTTGGCAAATAAAAATTTTCACGATATTTAAATAATGCAAAATGGAAGGATGTAAGATGAGTAAGATCAACAACAATGTAAATTTTCAAGCAAGAATGGACTTAAAAGGAATTAAAATAAACAAAAGCCGTTGGGAAAACATTGCAACTATATTTGAGCAAAAAACACAAAAATACCCAAACGACACTTTTTATATAGAAAATACGCCTAACAGAATAAATATATACAACTATAATAAAACAACGGGAGAAGACTTTTCTGTAGATATCAATGGCGAAACATTTGACAGATTACTCAACATGAAAGATGATTCAATCGCTCAAAAATTCAAAAAAATACTTGACATATCATCCCGCAAAGAAAAAATATTTGATATAACCTACCAGTATGTAGAAAAACTATCAAAAGTCACTAAAAACAGTGAACTGGATAAAATGAAAATATGGAACGAATCCGAAAATATTGCAAATCAAGAAGCAAAAGCTATGCAAAATAAAGATAAATTTCTAAAAGACGTTGATATAACAATGTAATTAATATAAATATAATAACTTACTTTTTAAAATGCGTATATGTTATTTTTGAAATACTGCTTATTAATTTAGCATTTTCTTCGTCGGACATTTTGGAATCCTTTATCATAACAGCGATATAATACACATTTCCATCCGGAAGAAAAACATATCCGGTATCATTGTCTGCAATTTTTATACCGTTTGATTTTCTTGAAGACGAACCTGTTTTGTGACCCAAGGTTATATTTTGAGGTAAACCTGCTTTTAGTTTATCTTTACCTGTTGTTGTATTTATCATTATCTCGTCTAAAAATTTGCAAGAAGCATCCGATAATATATTTCTATCTCTAACAAATTTCATCGCTCTTATAATATCAATGGGGCGTGCCTGGTTTAAATATTGTTTTTCAATTTCTTTATTCATATCAAACTCGGTTTCTGAAATTTCAACATCTACAAAACCGATAGAATTAATATATTCCTGAATTTCTTTTGTACCACCAGCATAACCAATTAAAATATCGCAAGCATTATTGTCACTCTCTGAAATCGTATATTTAAGAAGATTTGCTATGCTAATTTTAAAAGGAAAAGTTTTGTACTTATCTAACATCTGACTATACAACTTTTCATCAACCATATTTTTATTTATGGTTATTTCTTTATTTAAGGATATTTTTTCTTTTTCTAATTTATCTAAAACCTTAAGGGCAACAAAATATTTAAATACACTTAACATAGGAAGAGAATTTTTGCTTCCTATAATCCATTCTTTTTGATTTTTAATAATTGCAATACCAACCACTGCATCTTTATTTAGAATAAGGCAATTGAGTTTTATACTCAGGCTATTTAGATAGATTATATAAAACAATATAATAACTGCTAAAAAAATAATATATTTTTTAATTCGTATCACAATTCAATAATAACATGAATTTTAGAAAAATGCTGTTATATTGATACTTTAGCCGGAACATTATAAAATTTTTTTTAAGTAAATCATATCAATCAATTGTTTTCCCTCTTCAAAAATTGGGTGTGAGTAATTTTCAATAAAAAAGTTTTTTAGTCGATGGGTTTCTTTAAAACCACATTTTTTATAAAAATTTAGTGTCTTGTTATTTTCGCCGGTTCCAAGAATTAGGTATTTAAACTCTGTTTTATATTTATTACATACAAAATCAACCAATGTTGATGCATACCCTCTATTTTGATATTCCGGATAAGTTGCAAGATTTTTTATTTCAATCGTTTCATTATCTACCGTTATAACCGCACACACGGAAGTTAATGTTCTATTTACATATAAAGCAAAAATAGTTGACTGCTTTATATATTTATTAATCATATTTTCGTCTTCATCACCGATTAACAGAATATCCATATAATCAGCTTTATTTGTTGTTATTTCTTTAATTTGCATAAATTAAATATATCATAATTGATACAAAACCGGTACAAAGGACATAGATATAAATAACAACAATTACAATGCATATATATAACAAGCTATTCTTTTTTGTTTAAATTTTTGCAGTAAAACTCAGTCAAATTTTCTACAGCCTGATTTACATAATCAGGTTTGTAGTACATCTCAATATGAGTAGCATTAGGGACTACAATATATTCTTTATTTTCAGAAATTTTATCATAAGCCTCCTTGCTGAAATAAGCAGATTCTGCATTTTCACCAACAATAAACATAACAGGTCGAGGGGAAATAAGTTCAGGATGGTCAAATGCAGTGAATGCTGCCTGCTGTGCATAATTTGAGAAAATATATTTGTTTACGCTTCTATGGTGCTGTGCAATAGGTGTTCTATAGTATTCATATCCTTGACGATACATAGTAGTAGCATTTTTTGGAATTTCTTCCAATGAGTTAGGAACGTAACCGTTGTATTTTATTTCTCCACCGTTTACTTCTTTGGTTCTTTGTTCTGCTGCATCTTTGAGTTTTTGCTGTTGTTGCTTAATGGTCATTGAATCATTTAAGCCTTGACGTCTTGCTCTGCCCAAATCAAATGCAGAAACCGTTCCAACAGCCTTAATTCTCATTTCTGTTTGAGCTGCGTTAAATGCATAACCGCCTCCTGCACAAATTCCTAAAACACCTATATTGTCTTTATCTACAAAAGGTAAAGTTGTTAAATAATCAACACTTGAGCGGACATCTTCAACCCGTGCCGAAGGATTTTCAAGGAAACGTGGCTCCCCTCCGCTTTCACCCTGAAATGCTGCATCATAGGCAAGTGTTACAAAGCCATTTTCTGCAAGTCTTTTGGCATACAAACCTGCAACCTGTTCTTTAACTCCTCCGGCAGGATGAACAACAATAATTGCCGGATATTTTTTTGTGCTATCAAAATTTTCAGGTTTATATAATTCACCTGCTAATTTTACGTTGTTAAATTTTTGATTATAAAATACTTTTTCTTTCATTGCTTCGCCTTTCGCAAATGTTTGGATTTCAAATAAACATATCAACAGTATAGCTGATAGAATTAAAACAAAACTTTTTTTCACTGTCGAATAATTAATTCCTGTAGTAATAATTAATAATAATTTTTTCATTTAATATGTCCTCTTAGTAATTTAATACCTATTATGTTGTTTGTCTTAATTCACCATAAAAATATGATGCTGTAGCACCGCCATCAATTAAGAAGTCTGAACCAGTTATAAATTTACCTTTTTCACTCATCAAAAGGTCTGCAACATTTGCAACCTCATCAGCTGTACCCGGACGACCTGCAGGGCATTTGGCAAACATGTTTTTATAAAAATCACCTCTCGGACCGTTGAATTCATCTATAGCTAATGGGGTTACAATAATACCAGGTGAGATTGAATTTATTCTTGCTCCTACTTTGCCCCATTTAACAGCTTCTGCCATAACTCTTTTTACATTACAGCGTTTTGCCATTTGATATGCATGCAAAGTATCTTTAATATTTTCGGGTTTTAAAATTTCAAGATTTAAAAGCTCCTGAACAGGAGTTGTTGCAAGTTCTTCATCTTCTTTTTGTGTAAGAGCAGGCATTCTATGACCTGATTGGCTTGAAATGGTAACTCCGCAGCCGCCATGTTTTATTACTTTTCCAACTTCTTCAAGCAAAACGGCTGTTCCATATAAATCAATTTTCAAAATCTGTTCAATAGAAGCTTGTGACGGAGAAACCCCTGCACCGTTAACAAGCATTGCTACTTCACCGTATTTTCGGGCTTCATCTATCATCTCAAGAATAGAATCTTTGTTTGATAAATCCATTTTAAAAGGCACAGCATCAAATCCTGCCATATTTAGAATTTGCGAAATATTATTTGCATTACCAATATTCCAATCTCCGACAATGATTTTTTTATCATCACCAATTCTTCTGGCTATTGCAAGACTTATTTGACCTGCGCCCGTTAATATTAATACGTCTTTCATAAAAGTCCTTTCATTTATCTGTCGTCATTTGATTAATCCGGAAGTATCTATTAAACCTCATATTTTATTATTAACGATTTTGCGATTAATTTAAGACCTTATCCTACCTTTTTCTTATCTAATTCTCTCATTTTATTTTTTTGATATAATATAAACAGGAGGTTTCCCGGTGGAATCAAAATATATTGAAATAAGAGATATAATTTTAAGAAATATTCCCGGAGCAGGGAATTATCCGACTTCTATCAACGGACTAAGAATTGTAAGACGTGAGAATACGACAGAATTTCTAAGATGTTTTTATAACCCCAGCTGCATAATTGTTTTACAGGGATTAAAACACATGCTTTATGGAAATGAAAATATTCTTTATACCAAAGGACAATATGTAGTATCTTGCACAGATATTCCGGTTTCAAGCCGTGTTGCCGAAGCAACGTTGGAAGAACCTTTCGTTGCTCTTATTCTTGAGTTGGATGCAAATATAATCTCTGACCTTATACTGGAAACCAAACTGCCCAAAACTCCTGTTAGTAACGAAAAAGCTCTTGCAATAGCTGATATTGATACTGATTTGCTTGACTCCTTTTATCGTCTGGCACAGCTTATTGAAAAGCCAAAGTCTGAACAAGAGATTATGTCGCAGATTATTATTAAAGAAATTTATTACAGACTTCTGAGCGGAACTCTTGGGAACCAATTACGTTTGATTAATACGAAAGGTACACGTTCAAACCAGATTGCTCAAGCAATTTCTTTAATTAAAGATCGTTATAGTCAAAAACTTAATATGGATGAACTTGCACAGAGTGTAAATATGGCACCGTCATCATTTTACAGAAATTTTAAAAAAGTTACACAAGTAAGCCCTTTACAATACCAAAAACAGTTAAAATTGTATGAAGCCCAAAGATTAATGTTAACCGGCAATTATGATGCTGCAACAGCAGGTTATGAAGTAGGGTATGAAAGTCCGACACAATTCAGCCGTGAATACAAAAAAATGTTTGGAAATCCGCCTAAGACTGATGTTAAAAAACTTGCTGCCGTTTAATTGTAAATATTTAGTTTTTTACTTGAAACCGTTCCAAGCCATTTGATATACTGTATCAACTTATACAAATATTTTAGCTTTATCAAACGGAATAAGATAATGCGTAATGATGCTGTACACAATCAAGAATTGTTTGAGCATATTCATCATGTTTGTTATAGAAAATGTGTGATGCATCCGGCACAACAATAACCTGATTTTTTTCAGGATGTTTACAATAAGAATTTATTTTTTCCATAAAACCTTTCGGGTCATTTTCTGTTAATGAATCCTTTCCGCCTATAACAAATGAACCGTTTATACGTATTGAAGCAAGTGAATTTGTTTCGCCATCACCGCTGATAACCGGACAGTTTTTAAGATTAAAAGCATTGTAAAAACTTAATACGGTTTCAGCACACATTGGTGAAAAACCGCCAAAAAGAAACGGAAGTATATCTTTGCCTTTTCCTTCATTAACAAACTTTTTAGCAGTTTCCAGACACAAATCCATATTTGGCATTACTTTCCACCAGTGAGTTAAATCAACAGGCGAGCTGACAATAAAGTAATCAACCAAATTTTCATTTGTATTGCCGAGATAATTGATAATTTTATTTGATCCCAGTGAATGACCGGCTAAGATTATGTTTTTAAAACCGAGTTCACGTGAATATTTTACATAAGCTTCAACATCTTCATATATTATACTGAAATCGTCAAAAACAACTCCTGTATTTCTCTGCTTTCCTGTTGAAAAATCAGTATAAGCAAGACAGGAAAACGCATCCATTGCGTGACCTGCAATAAAAGCGATGTTATTTTCATAAAGAAGATTTCCTGCCGCTGATAATAAATCATTTTGAAAGACATTAGAACAAATACCGCTCATCATAACAACAACTGTATCGTTTTCTGACGAATTCCCCCACATTGCGCCTTTTAATTCTATTCCTCTCGGTGTATTAACTCTAATTATTTCCATATTATAATTCTCCTTATATTATTTATTATTTACGATATTATAAAAATAGCAAATACCTATATTACATATTTAAAAATACTTGACAGGCATATTTATACAATTTATTATAGAAAAATGGAAATAAGAGTTTTAAAATATTTTCTCGCTGTCGTAAGAGAAGGCAGTATTACAAAAGCTGCAAACTCACTGCATCTTACCCAGCCCACTTTAACCAGACAATTACAGGATTTGGAAAAAGAGCTGAAACAAAAACTGCTTATTCGTGGCAAATATAGAGTTACTCTAACTCCTGAAGGCGTAATACTAAAAAAACGTGCAGAAGAGATTATAGAAATGGTTGAAAAAACCGAAGCTGAATTTAACTCGCTAAGTGAAGATATCAGCGGTGATATTTATATAGGATGCGGTGAAACAGATTCTATGAAGCATATTGCAGAAATTATGAAAGATTTACGTTCGCAATATCCTAAGATAAAATTTCATATATACAGCGGTAACGCAGAAGATGTAACAGAAAAGCTTGATAAAGGTTTATTAGACTTCGGTGTTTTAATTCAACCAATAGACTTATCCAAATATGACAGTATAACTTTGCCTGAAAAAGATGTTTGGGGAGTTATTATGCGAAAAGACAGTCCGCTGGCTGAAAAAAAAGTGATTACATTAAAGGAGTTGCGTTCTGTTCCGATTATAGCTTCAAGACAAATGTCAGAAAAATATTCTGCAGACAGCGGTTTTCTTGATTGGTTCGGTGAAGAATTTAAAAATTTAAATATAGCTTCAACTTACAATTTAATATTTAATGCAGCTATTATGGTAAAAACAGGAATAGGTTATGCTGTAACACTTGACAAGCTTGTTAACCCGAATGATAATGAGCTGTGTTTCAGACCTTTAAGTCCTAAGTTAGAATCAGGGCTGGATATTGTGTGGAAAAAAAATCAGGTATTCTCTTCTGCCGCAAAACTCTTTTTAGAAGAAATACAAAACAAATTTTTATAAATAAAAAAAACCGCTTAAAATAAGCGGAACTTTTATAAGTAAGAAAGAAGTTACAGGTAATCTTTTTTTTAATAAGATACATATCCTAATGATATTAATATGTTTCTTATTTTTAGCAAAGTTTTCGTGAAAGCTAAAAGTTCATTTTCTGATATAAATTTAGCAATAACCGCTAACATTTTATCGTTTTTTGGAGCACAGTCCTGATAAACTTTATCGCCTGCTTTGGTTAGTTCATAGTATTTAACCTGAATTTCAGTGCCGTTATTATTTATTTCTTTTAGGAATTTCTTTTTTATCAATTTAGTTATAATTTTTTCAACACACAATTTTTCTCTAACAAGTGTTTTGGCAAGAGTATTTATATTTAAATGCGGATAACATACCAGTGCTTCAAGAACAAGGAATTCTTCAAGGGTAATTTTATTTTTTACATCTTCTTTAAACAAATCTTTTGCAATACCATAAAATATTCTTGCAGTAATCTCAAATTGAAATGTCAGGCTGTTAACAAAACACATTTTTTTATCCATAGGTATCTCCATCTTTCATTTTTAGACCAGTATATTTTTCTACCTATAGAATTTAATACTATTTTTTTAATAAGTCAACATTTTTTAGAAATAAATTTTATATTTTTCAAGAATACTGTTTTGCAGCTTATCTAAAAGATACTGAAAAGTTATAATTTCCTTGTCTGAAAAGCAGCCTAAAACATTATTACCCAGCTGACGAAACAACTCATTTGTATCATAATACAATTTTTGACCATAATCAGTTAGAGCTGTGTGCTTAACCATCATATTGTTATGTGTGCTCACAACTCGTGTTATATAACCTTTTTGCTCCATACTGTTTAAGATTTTACCGACATGGGCTTTACCTTTATATACCAGTTTGGAAATATCGCTTTGCGATAAATCGGGCTTTGCAATAATATGAGATAAGATTATAAATTCATCAAGTTCCAGAAGATTTTGCGAACTGTTAACAAAATCTTTATAATAATTACGAGCCATTAACTCTGATATTCTTGATGTTTCAGCTAGTTTGTACGGAACACTTTCCACATAAGGAACATTTTTTGTTTTATCTTTACCCATATAAACACCTTTCAAATTAAAATCATAACATTCGGCAGCGTTTTTGACAATACGGGTAGAACTTTCTACAATCTAATGACACCTATATTAAACTGCAAGAACAGGAGATTTAATAACTTAATCGGGGAATGTTTTACAGTCATATTAATAGGATTATGTATTTATGAATATATTTGTATTAAACGGTCATAAATATTATCCTTTCGCACAGGGCAGACTAAATAAAACTTTGTTTGATAAAATAATAGAACTTGTAACACCTGATAACCAAATAAAAACAACTATAGTTGAAAACGGCTATGATTTGAATGAAGAAATTGAAAAATTTTTGTGGGCTGACATAATAATTATGCAGACACCTATAAATTGGTTCTCATTTCCGGGAATGTTTAAAAGTTATATTGATGACGTTTATAAACATGGCAGCTTCTACGGAGCAAGCGAAGAATACGGAAAAGGAGGACTTTTAAAAAATAAAAAATACATGTATTCGCTCACCTGGAATTCACCCTGCTATGCATTTTCTGAGTTTGGAGGTTTTTATGACGGCAGAGGAATGGATGAAGTTATCATTGCTATGCACAAACTTCAACAGTACTGCGGCATGGAAAAAATTAAAACCTTTTCCTGTAATGATGTTGTAAAACATCCTGATATTCCTCTTTTTCTGGAAAGGCTTGAAAAGCACATCAACAAATACGTTTTAAAAATCAACCAATAACCTGATTTTGAAATTCGTTTACATGTATATAATAATAATGATGATAAAATTGAGGAATTAGATATGAAATGGATTATTCTTTTATTATTAGTTGCAGCAGGTGCATGGGCATATTTCAATGTTGATTTTTCCCAACTCGGAAGTAATGCAGAAAACGCTGTAAGAAACGAAAAAACAATTAAAAAGTTCTTTGAATCAGACCAACAGGGAAAAGATCAATTAAATAAAACCATTCAAGAAAACTTCTAAATTATAATAACTATAAAAAAAGACCGGCAAACAACCGGTCTTTTTTATTCCATCCTATCCTAAATATTTCCTTATCTTCCTTATTGATTTTCCAACGTTATGCTATAAAATTACGTCCAAACCTGTTAGGTCCGTGAAAGAATGACTGTCTCATAATTTCAACTAAAGTTTTTTTAATAACTACTTTATCTGATAAATTAACCGAATTAACGGCTTCAGATGTTTGTTTATATGTATCTGTAATTGTATTAGAAAATAAAAGCATAGTTGCCATAGCCTTGAAAACCTCTCTTTATCTTTATTTCTCTCTCGTACTTATATAAAAAATTTTCATAAAAAAATATTGACTTTTTATATTCAATTTATATACTTTTTGTTACATAACTTCATATTTGCTAAAGATTTAGTTTAAAAATTCCGTATATATTAACCATATATGAAAGGAGAAAGTTAATGGCAGATTCAATGAATGTAACAGGTTCAACTACAGGTATAGATACCGCCAAGTGGAAACGACTGACAGCACAGGAAATTATAAAAGAAGAAAGTAAAGGCGAAGAAATACCTGCCGAGATATTAACGTGGGCTCAACAAATGGCAGCTTTTTCAAAAATTCCTGATAACGTAACCTATGAACAGGTAGACGGTGATATTGGAATTGATGCGCTGGATAAACTCGGACTTAACGAAGAAGGACTTGATGTTACTGCTCCTGAAGCTCAAAATGCTGAAGCACCGACTGCTACTGCGCAGCCTGATGCAGTGAAAGATCCTGCAAGACCGGAAGAACTCGGACAAGAAACAACTACAGACCAAAACATATTTATGAACCCGACACCCGGATTTGCGGCAGAAACAAACAACAATACTAAATCAGAAGAAGAAATTCAGCAAACAACAATACTAAATCAGAAGAAGAAAATCAGCAGGAAGAAGCGATAACTCTTGCAGATCCCTCACTTACCACTGATCCTGAAGAAATAAGAAAACGTAAAGCACGCAGAGGATTAGAGTAAAGATTGAATAGCTGACTTAACGTCATTTGACTTATAAATATAATTACCTGCCACTAAAGAATTTGCACCGTAAGACGTGCAAATTCTTGCTGTTTCGGCATTTATTCCGCCGTCAACCTGAATTATAAGATTTTCAGGAGCCTGAACTTTTATTGCAGGAATTTTTTCCGCACAGTTCTGCATAAACTTCTGACCTCCAAAGCCCGGCTCAACAGTCATTATAAGAAGTAAATCCAAATCATTTAAATAAGGGAATACTGTATCAACTGCTGTATTTGGTTTTATTGACATACCGGCTTTAACACCTTTAGATTTAATTATATCAATAATTCCTTTTACATCACTCACAGCCTCATAATGGAAAGTCAAAATATCAGCACCTGCTTTTGCAAAAGCCTCTATATATTTTTCAGGATTTTCAATCATCAAATGAACATCCAGCGGTAATGATGTAACTTTTTTAATAGAAGCAACCACAGGAACACCAATTGTAATATTAGGAACAAAATGACCATCCATAACATCTACATGAAGCCAATCAGCTCCTGCATTTTCTACCAGTTTAATATCTCTTTCAAGGTTAGCGAAATCAGCCGACAAAATCGACGGTGATATTATTGTTTTTGACATCCTGCCACTCCTAAAATTTTACAAGCTTCATACGCAGCGTGCTGTTCAGCTTCTTTTTTAGATTTTCCCTCGCCGCTTGCCAATACCCGGTTGTTATATGAAACTTCTACAACAAATACTTTGTTATGATCAGGTCCTGACTGATTTACCAAGGTATATACAGGTATTTCTTTGTTTAAGGATTGTGTGTATTCCTGAAGAAGTGCTTTTGCATTATATTTTTCAAAATTTTTGTCGACTTCTTCAATATATTTAACTAAAACCTTTTCCAAAAATTTTACAAGCTCATTAAACTTTCCGTCAAGATAATATGCTCCCAAAACAGCTTCAAACACGCATGCACATATAGATTCAAGTTTGCGAAACCCCTGTTTTTCTTCATGACGTCCCAGAATTATTAATTCACAAAGCCCGATTTCATTGGCTATTTTATTTAAAGTAACATCAGCAACGACAATCGAACGAATTTTAGAAAGCTCGCCCTCAGGATATTCAGGATATTTTTTAAACAAAATATCAGAAGTAATAAGCTTTAAAACCGCATCACCCAAAAACTCCATTCTTTCATAACTTTCAGTAAAGCTTAACTCCTTTTCTTTTGTATATGAAGGATGAGTAAGAGCTTTTTTGAAGAAATCAGGATTATCAATTTTTATACCGTAAATTTCTTCTAATTTCTTCATCTAAAATAATCCCTTTAAGTAATTCATTATATCATTAGAGAAAATAAAATATTTACAGAAGTAAAACATAACAGGAATTGTAAATACAAAGCTGTCTGTTCTGTCCAGGAAACCGCCATGTCCCGGCAGTGAATTACCTGAATCTTTAACCCCCGCATCACGTTTGATGAGAGATTCGCATAAATCACCTATTTGAGCAAAAGCAGTACAAATTAGCCCTGCAACAACCGACAAGTACCATTCAACACCAATGAAATATCCGACAATTAATGCCCCCGTAATTGCACTGACTGCACCGCCTACAGATCCCTCAATTGTTTTGTTCGGGCTTATAACAGGAGCAAGTTTGTGTTTACCGAACCTTGTACCTGCATAATAACAGCCTACATCTGTTAACAATATTGCAACAAACATCATTACAACAAATCCCAAACCGTCATGATACTGTTCTGAACTTATATCTCTTAACAACTGTAAATGAAGCGGGAAATATCCGCAATATACAAAACCTAAAATTGTTGTAGAAACATTTGCAATATAAGGCTGCCTTCCTCTGAAAAGCACCCACATAAACGCTGCAAATGTACATAAAGTCAATGCTAAAGCAACATATTCCGTTCTGTCAAAATAAGTTATAATAGCAAGCAAAGCTTCTGATGCCAGCATAATTTTAAGGCTTGGATAAAAACCTTTGTGCTCAAGAATTTTAACATATTCTTTTGATGCAAAAAATATTACAACAGCAAGAAGACATAACAGAGCAACCCCGCCGAGCATAATACAACCCATAGCGATTGTGCCCATTATAAAACCTGTCAGCATTCTTGTAGCATTTTTATTCAAGCCTTTAGTTTCACTCATTATACTGTCATAACCTCTTTTTCTTTATCTGCAACTGATTTGTCAATAATTCCAGTATATTTATCTGTTAACTTTTGGATTTTATCCTGATTATCTTTTACCATATCTTCAGGAAGATTTTCGCTTTTTTCCAATTTTTTCAAATCATCTGACATATCACGACGAACATTTCTTACAGCAACTTTTGCTTCTTCTCCTAATTTTTTAACTTCTTTAGCAGTTTCACGTCTTCTTTCTTCGGTAAGAGGAGGGAATGCCAATCTGATACAAATACCGTCACTGTTAGGTGTAATACCGATTTCAGCTTTGATAATTGCTTTTTCTATTTCTTTCAAAATAGTTTTATCGTAAGGAGTAATAACAAGTGTAGTACCGTCTTGTACAGTCACTTGAGACATTTGTCTTAAAGGAGTAGGAGCTCCGTAATAATCAACAAGAACTTTATCTAAAATCATAGGATTAGCACGACCAGAACGGATAGAACCGAACTCTCTGTGCAATTGGGCAATTGCCTTTTCCATTTTCTCTTCACCTGATAAAAATAACTCTTCTAAAGCTTCTGACATTTTTTATATCCTTTCCGCCGACACTGGTCGGACTTTTTATCCCGCCGCCAGAGGCTAAAGCCTCCGTTTTTTCTCCTTTATATTAACTTATATATGTTCCTATTTCGCTGCCGCTTAATATATCTACAATACCGTCTTTTGCCTCAAAATCAAATACCACAATCGGGATATTGTTTTGTTTACATAATGCACATGCAGATGTATCCATAACTTTTAAACCGTTAATTATTATATCATCATATGTAATTTTCTCTAGCTTTTTAGCATTTGCATTAGTTTTGGGATCATCGGTATAAACTCCGTCAACGCCGTTTTTCGCCATTAACATAGCTTCTGCATTAATTTCAGAAGCTCTTAATGCTGCTGCTGTATCGGTTGTAAAGAAAGGATTTCCGGTACCTGCTGCAAAAATAACTACTCTGCCTTTTTCAAGGTGTCTTATTGCTCTGTGTCTTATGTAAGGCTCTGCAATCTGGTTCATTGCAATAGCACTTTGAACACGGCATGGAATTTTCATTTGATTTAAAGCACTTTGCAAAGCAATAGCGTTCATAACAGTAGCAAGCATTCCCACATAATCACCTGAAGCCTGATCCATACCGAGTTTTGCACTGTTTTTCATCCCCCGAAAAATATTTCCGCCGCCGACAACCACAGCTATTTCAGCACCTAAATCTCTTGCTTTTCTAATCTCTTCTGAAATCATTTTGATTGGTTTTTGATCAATACCGAATTGTTGGTCACCTAAAAGTGCCTCTCCGCTTATTTTTAATAGTATTCTTTTATATTTTAAATCCATTGGGATACCTCTTTTCCTAATATTAACTTAAAAGAACTCCCTTGTAAAGAGACTTAGCCGATTATAGAGATTGCAATTTGTTACGGTTTGTAAAGAAGGATTTAACAGCTGAAAGACAATAAAATCAACTGTTTTAAAAATTAGTATATATTTTTTAGATAAAGAATAGCACTTTTTTAAATCAAATTGTTTTTATTTAAATATCAGCGAACTATTTCATTTAAAGAAAAGGAGAATATATGGCTCGAGTATTAATTTCTATGCCTGAAGAATTTTTAAACAGAATTGATCAGGTTGCAGATGGAGAGAATCGTTCACGCAGTGAATTAATTAGAGAAGCATTGCGAACTTACATCTACAAACAAAAGGTTCGTGAATCAACTACGGCAAGCAGAAATGCCGAGTTGTTGGAATCATTGTTGGAATAAGAGAAAAGCAGGAAGTTTATGAAGCCCTCGATTTATATCGGGGGCTTACTAATATAAATACGTAAAATAACTTCACAAACTAGCAAAAAAATATTTGATGTTTTTTTACAAATAGTGTATTATTGGCAACAGAGGTGTGTGTATGAAAGAAGTTAAGTATGTACTTCCGCAAAAATCCAGTTTAAAACAAATTAAAGTAAGCGATATTGAAATTGATTTGCCTGACTTGAAGAATATTTCCGAGTCAAAAGCAATTGCTATTGCCAAATGGATGATAAATTGGATTGACAGTGATGTAAACGTAAAACCTAACTTTCTTTTGCCGTCAAAACCCGATTTAGCATATCTTCTGGGCGTAAGTATCGGAACTATACAAAACTCATTGAGATATATTGAAGATTTAGGCTATGTTGAATCTAAACAATGCATAGGAACTATTATCAGGGACAGAAAAAACAGCAGTACTTGCATTCGAAAACTAACATCCAAAAGAGAAATTACAATTAATGCTATAAAAAAATATATCCTTGATAAAAAATTCAAAACAGGTCAGCATTTACCTTCTGCCAGAAATATAGCAGCAAATATCGGCTGTTCTGCAAATACAACAAGACTTGCGCTTGAATATCTCGGGACAGCAGGTATTCTTGAGCATAAATTTAAAAATGCCAATGAAACAGGCTGGGCTGTAAAATCTGTTGACTTTACCTGTGATGAAACTGTTGATTCAAATATAACACTTGTAAAAAAAGTTGAAGAAGATTTGAAAAACTATATTTCCAACAACCTGAAAGTAGGTGACAAAATGCCTGCTCACGCTGATTTGTCAACTGAATTGTCTGTAAGCATTAAAACAATTCACGATGCCCTCAAAACGCTTATAGATGAAGGCATTTTGCTTGCACGCAGGGGAAGATACGGAACAACCGTAACGAGAATTCCTAATGACAAAACAGCTTTTGAAAAGAAAGAAACATCTATATTTGCACAAGCTCAGGACACAGCATTTTATTACTATGAAAAAACTCAAAATCACATCAAGAAGATGATTGCAGAGAACTATGAAATAGGCTCTAAACTGCCTTCAATCATAGAGCTGTCCAAAGAGCTTGACTTAAGCCCGAACACAATAAGAAAAGCCTTCCATAACTTAGCTAAAGAAGGTTATCTCGCATTTTCACGAGGACGTTACGGCGGAACATTTGTTATTGACATTCCTGAAATGGAAGAACAAGCATTCAAATGGCTTGCCGTTAACCCTAAATATGCTGAAGTTTATAAAAATTAAGGTAAACTTTCCCAGTACCCTTTTTTGTTGTCATGCGGGTATACATTTCTGATAGCATACTGTGCACAAGAAACACCGGTATCTTGAGGTACGGAACATGTATTAGCTTTCTCAAAATTACAGCAGGCAAGTTGTTCTTCATCAGTTTGTGCATATAAATAATTTCCTGTATCAGGGTATAATTTATTATCAGTACCCAACTGGAAATAAAATACATCATAACCAAATTTATTAGGACGTTTAGGACCGTTAGTATCAATTATAAAATCAATACCGATACCTCCTTTTGTCCACCAGCAGCCGCTTGAGGCTATCATCATACCGTTACTTAAAACTATAGCTCCGTTATTATGAGCATCAACATTGAAAACATTTCTGCCCGGTGCTGATTGAAAAAAAGTTTTATCTTTATAACCTAATTTTGTTAAATCTGCTGTATTCCCATAGTCACTTGTAACTACTTTAAAATATTTCGCAAAATCCTGTATAAAAATGTTTTGTGTTCTATCAGCCATACCTGTACCGCAATACATTTTTGTCAGGTCAATATTTTCATTCCCCATTTGAGTTAATGTCTGGGCAACAAGTGAGTGAGCGACTTTAAACTGTGCTTCATAAACCTTATGCCTGTGATTGCTAATCAAAACCGGCATTGTCATAGCAGAAACCACACCGATAATACCGAGTGTGACCAAAACTTCAGCGAGAGTAAATGCATATTTGCTCAGACTATTCAACATAGCTACGTGCGTATTACCTTCAGCGAGAGTAAACGTATTACGGCGAGCATTTTTTGCAACGGCGAAATCCCTGTCACAGAGGCTTAAATGGTTGCCCCCCCCCCGAAATTGATAAATCTTTTCATAAATTGCTCCTTTCTATAAGTTATTATAACATTTTTCTATTAAGGGCACAAGCTTTCCCAATCAGGTTCATCATCTTCTTCACCAGGTTCAATAATATGTTCGCCGCTTTCAAGCATTACCTGCAAAGTCCATTTTAACTGCTGTTTGTATCTTTCCCTTGCTCTCTCCTGTGTTTTTGCACAGAAAGTAAAGCTGGGAATTTCTTTTATTTCAATATAAAAGTAAGGATTTCCGTCAAAATCCAAATCCTGCCCTTCAATTAAAGTCCAATCAAGGTTTAGGTAGTAATCCAAATCTTTTTCAGTCATTTATCCTTCCAGAGATTTTTCATTCAAAGGCTGGTTAATCATTATACCTTCACCGCCTATTACCTCAGCTTTATTGCCTTCAATATATAAGTATACAGGTTTATCGGTATTTCGTTTTGCAGTTTTTATCAACTGGTAAAGTCTTTTATAAATACTATCCGTACCGCCGCCGTTTTCAAATGCGGAGTTCAAGTTAATAATAACTTTGTCATTTGTTTCGTTAATGGAAATTATGCGGGTTCCAGCAGGGATTTCAGAGTATACGCCTTTTGCTTTTTCATTTTGTCTAGGTCCTGCAATCAGACAATCAATCGCAAATTTAATTTTTGTTCCGTCGATGTCCTTGTCGTATTCTCGGTTAACAGCTTTATACACTTCTTCTTTATTATCGTTTTGTCCGATAAAGAAAACATTAACATAAACCTTTTCTTTCTCTTGAGGTTTAGGAGTTTCCTCATCAGGCGGAAGCTGTTCTCCCGGTACAGGAAGAATAGGTCCTGAAACATTTTCATCATTGTGATAAAGCATTCTTAATGTAAGAAAACCGCAAACTGCAATCATTATTACGGCTGTAACCAACAGAAACATTCTTTCATTTTTACGCATAATTTATTCCTTATCCTTAAGAACGGTCATTCTACCGTCAACAGTTATTTTTTTATCACTGATTTTTACATTTTCAATGCTAAATCTTGCATCTTTATTTTCCAGTATTTTAGCAGAAAAATCAAGTGGGTTGATATAATTTAATATTCTTGAGAATTTGTTAACATCCAGCGAAAGATTATTATTTACAAGATTTGTATTTGCAAGAACAATCTTACCGTTGTCTACGCATAAATCAGCACTAATAACTGCTTCTTGCGATTTTCTCATAAAAGGCATGGCATATTTCATTACATAATACATTTTGCCGTTTTTAAGCTTTACGCTTGTAGATGTAATTTGAAAGATGTTAAAACTTCCTCCGATGCTGTTTATGTCGTTTAAAAGTCTTTTGTAATCGGAAGAATTCATTGTTTTGTTTAAATCTTCCTCGGTTATTTCTGTTTTAAATGCAACAGGGATATCTTCCTTAACAGTCACATTACCGTTTTTATCCTGAACAATATAATTAAAATTACATAAAGTTTTTGTATTAAAGTAAGATATATAAACCCCTTGAACATTAACATTCTTTCCTGTTATTTCCAGAGATTTAAACTTACCGGCTTTCAAATCTCTGACACTGTATGAATCAAGATTAACTTTTATTTTACCGCTGATAATTTCTTTTTTTATTGCTTTTTTGGTAAGACTTTCGCCTATTTTTTCACCTAAAAAGTTTTGACCTGTAACGTTGCTGAAAAATCTTGAAAAACCTGAAGTTAAATTATAAGGTTCTGCGCAATATAATGTTTCGCACTCAGATGCTAAAGTCATTGAACCTACAGCAATAATTCCAAGCAATAATAACAATTTTTTCATTATAAAAACACTTTCTTAACTCTTATTTTATCATTATCTGCAACACCAATCGCACAGATTTTCTCTACGTTTTCATTATAAATCAAAATAACAAAATCGCCATGCCTTATGTTTTTATTTTGAAGAAATTGTCCGTTACGTATTTTTTCCAGCTCTTGTTGCTGAACTTCAACTTTTTCTAAATCGAGCATTTCAAGAGGATTAATTAAGTTTTTACTCACATCAATTTCATCAAGTTTAACGCTGGTTTCAACTCTAAACTTTCCTGCCTGAGTTCTGATAAGCTTAATCAAATGAGCACCTGCTTTGACTTTTTCTCCCAAATCATGTGCAATTGAGCGAATATAAGTCCCTTTGGAACATTTAATCAGAATTTCAGCCTGTTGACTTTCCGCATCAAAATTTAATAACTCTATCTTTTCAATAACAACTTTTCGAGGCTTAATCTCGACTTGCTCACCTTTCCTTGCATATTCATAAAGCTTTTTACCGCCTACTTTTATAGCAGAATAAATCGGCGGCGTTTGAGAGATTTCGCCTTCAAAATCTTTTAAAGCTTGAACAATATCTTCCTTTGAAACTTTAGCATCGGAAACAAAAGTTTTTTCACCCTCTAAATCATAAGTACTTGTTGCACAGCCGAATTGAACGGTTGCAATATATTCCTTATCATCTTTTAAGTATTCTATAAGACGGGTTGCCTTGCCTATACATACAGGCAGAACACCTTCCGCAAACGGATCAAGTGTTCCCGTATGTCCGATTTGTCTGATTTTTGTAAGCCTGCGTAACCTTGCAACAACATCATGAGAAGTCATAGCAGATGGTTTATAGACATTCAAAAATCCGAACATAAATTTTTACAGTTCTCCCCGTGAGATTTTATCTATAATTTCACTTACTCTTGAACCTTGTTCCAATGAATCTGTATAAACAAATTTCAATTCCGGGGTTAAGCGTAAACGAATACGTTTTCCGACTTCGTAACGGATTTTAGGCGTGCTTTTTTCAATAACTTCTTTTGTCTTTTCAACCTGTTCTGCCGAACCCAAAACACTATATATAACTTTTGCAAAAGAATTATCATGAGAAACTTCTACATCCAATACAGATACTACACCCGCAAGCCCACGAATTTCTTTTTGCAATATATCTGAGATATCTCTCATTAATTCTTTTCTAACACGTTCATTTCTAAGAGTCATAATTTTCTCCTTGGTATAATAAGTATACCATGAAATAATAAAAATTAACGCCCCAATCGGATTTCATCAAAGTCTATATAAATTCTGTATCCTAAGATTTTACAAATCATTTTCATTTCAGTATACCTGAGTGATTCACTTGCAAGCTTATGAGATATCAAACTTTGAGAATAATTTTTTCCGCTTAACTCCGTCATCTTTTTTGCAAGCTCGGTAAGTGTCATTCCCTTAGAAAAAAGCATAATCTTAACTTCATCTTTAATATTCATACAATAATTATAAATTGTATTGACAAGTTATGAAAAATATTGTATAATTATGAATACTATTCATATTAATGAATATTATTCATATAAAATACATTTATTGGAGTTTTTATGAAATTTTTTGGATTTACTTTAGCTGAAATATTAATTACTCTTGGTATAATCGGTATTGTCGCTGCTATGACTATACCAGCATTAATTACAAAACACAAAAGACATGTTGCAGAGGTTAAATTACAAAAATTTTATTCTGTAATAAATAATGCCATGAAAATGATTGAAGAAAATTATGGAGAAATTTCAGAAGTAACTACAAACAACAAAGATACATCATATTTCAGTAAAGAGTTTTATGAAAAATATTTTACTCCCTATATGAGTAATGTAATAATCAGACCCCCAAAAAAAGATTATTATGTTAACAGCGAAAACCATATCGTTTTTGCTGATGGCAGTGGTTTTCGTGTTCGTAATTATCACACAGAATTAAAATTCCTTTATTATATCGATGTAGATAAAGCAAATGCTAAAGATAAGAAACAATATGAATTCTATTTTGAATATAATCCGACAAGACATGTAGTAGCTCCATACGGAATATATTGGGCTAATGGAAAAGATTTAACTTCAACCAGTCTTTATGAATCCCAAAAAGCCGACTGCTATGACGGCAGCTATACTTATTATTGTGCTGCAATAATACAACAGAACGGTTGGAAAATCCCCAAAGACTATCCTCATATTAAATAACTAATTCACAATATACATTTGAATTATAATGCTTTACGTTCTACTTCTTCTTTAGTTGAAACTTCGATAATATCACCGACTTCAATATCGTTGAATTTAGCGAAAGATATACCGCATTCAAAACCTTGAGCAACTTCTTTCACATCATCTTTGAAACGTTTAAGCTGGTCAATTGCTCCTCTGAATATTTCTTTTCCGTCACGAATAAGAACTGCATCCTTACTTCTGACAATCTTACCTTCAGTAACATAGCAGCCTGCAATTCTTGTAGTCTTGCCGATTGTAAATACCTGACGAATTTCAGCTTTACCGAGTTCAACTTCCTTAATTTCAGGTTCAAGAAGTGATAACATTGTCTTTTCGATATCCTCTAAGATTTGATAGATAATATCATATTTTTTAATAGTTACGCCTTCTTTTTCCGCTGCAACAAGTGCATTAGTATCTTCTTTAACGGTGAAACCTAAAATCAAGGCATTAGATGCTGATGCAAGCATAACATCTGCTTCTGAAATATCACCGACACCAACGTGAATAATTTTAGTTTTAATTTCACTGGATTCAACCTGTGCAATAGCTTGAGATACAGCCTCAGCAGACCCGTTAGTGTTAGCTTTAATAATAAGGTTCAATTGCGGAACATCATCTTCACCGGCAACAGCTTCACGTCTGACATGTGCAGGAAGCATTGCATCAAGACGTTTATTACGTTCTTTTTCTTTACGTTCCTGAACAATTGATTTCATTTCTTTTTCGTTTTGTACGACTTCAAAGTAATCGCCGGCTTGAGGAACCTCTGTTAACCCCAATATTTCTACAGGAGTAGAAGGCTCAGCTTTTTGAATTCTTTCACCCGCATCAGACAGCAATGCTCTTACACGACCGCAAGCTGTACCAACAACAATACAGTTACCGACACGTAAAGTACCGTTTTGAACCAATAATGTTGCAACAGGGCCTTTACCTTTGTCTAAGTTAGCTTCAATAACAACGCCCGAAGCCTCTGCTTTAGGGTTAGCTTTTAAGTCTTGAACATCAGCAACAAGCAGAATATATTCCAAAAGTTCATCAATACCTAATCCCTGCAAGGCTGAAACTTTAACGGTAATTGTATCGCCGCCCCATTCTTCCGGAACAAGACCGTGTTCTGTAAGCTGCTGTAAAATTTTATCGGGATTTGCACCGGGTTTATCAATTTTGTTAACAGCAACAATAATAGGAACTTCTGCTGCTTTAGCGTGGTTTATGGCTTCAATTGTTTGAGGCATAATACCGTCATCAGCCGCAACTACAAGAATTGCGATATCAGTAGCTTTAGCACCACGGGCTCTCATTTCCGTAAAAGCTTCGTGACCGGGTGTATCAACAAATACAATCTTTTTATCCTGAGTATTATCTAAATATACTGTATAAGCACCGATTGATTGGGTAATACCTCCGACTTCAGTTGCTACAATTTTGTGTTTTGAAGCTCTTATGCTATCCAATAATGTTGTTTTACCGTGGTCTACGTGACCCATAATACTTACGACAGGAGCACGTTTTTTAAGTAATTTTTTATCAACTTCGGTTAATTTTTTAACTTTTTCTTCTTTTTCAAGTTCCTCTTCCATGAAAGCTTCTAAATCTTCATCAAGAACCTCAAGTTCATATTCGGCACAAACCTTCTTAATTACATCAACATCGATTAACTGGTTAACAGTTGCCATAATTCCCTGGAACATAAGAAATTTTACGATTTCTGCCGGAGTTTTTTGAATTTTGTCTGCAAGTTCACTGATAGTCATGGCTTGATTTACAACTATCTGTTTAACTTCAAGAATTTCTTCCTCTTTATGTGCTCTTTTTTTATGTTTTTGTGCGGCTGCTTTTTCTAAAGAAATTCTTTCCTGTTCTTCTTTCTTGGAGTTAAAATCTTTTCCTTTTTTCTTAGCATCAGGACCGGTGCGTTTTCTGGAAGGACCTTTATTATCGTAAATCTCTTGAGAGATAATAGTTCTCTGGATAGGTTTTCTTTCACCTGTTCCTGTTGCAGGTTTATCAAACGGTTTTTTACCGGCAGCAGCCCCCTCACGACGAGGCGGGAAAGGTCTTTGAGCTCTGTCGCTATTTTGCCCTCTGTCTGTACGCTGCGATTTATCGCCATACTGTGGTCTTTCGCTTCGTGGCTGTCTGTCACCTCTTTGAGGTTTATCCGTACGTGCGGGAAATCTTCTGTCCGCATTAGGTCTTCTTTCGGCAGAAGCTGCATCACCTGTAGGTTTTTGAGGTGCACGGCGCACAATTTCCAATCTGCTTTGAGGTTTTGTTTTTACAACTTCTACTTTAGGAGCAGAGCTTTGTTTTACTTCCGCTTCCGTTTCTTCTTTTTTAGTTTCTTCTTTTACTTCCGGTTCGGCAGTTTTGGCTTTTTTAACAACAAAAGCTTTAGGCTTCTTTACCTCTTTAACTCCGCCGGCATTTATAAAATCTTTCAATTTTTTCACCTGATCAACAGTTACAGTACTTGAATGAGTTTTGCCTGTGATAGATAGCTGTGCAAATTTCTCTATGACTTCCTTGCTGGTAAGCCCAAGTTCTTTAGCTAGTTCATTTATTCTAATTGTCTCAAAACTCATTTATTAATTTTCCTTTCAAATCTTCCGGTACAGAAGCTTTTAATGCCTTAGAAATTCTGTTTTTTTTAAAAGCAGCTTCTATACAAGCATTATTATAGCAGAGATATACCGATCTGCCAAATATTTTATTGCTGTGGTTTATAACGATGTCACCGTGCAGTTTTTCCTTAGTAATCTTTATTAATTCATCCCTATTCTTAATCTTACCGCATCCTGCACATTTTCGTTCAACCACTAATTCACCTCAGCCAGTTTTTCCAACTTCAATTTCTGGTCGTGTTCCATTAACAAACCGATAAGCTCGTCCAAATCACCGTCAATAACAGTGTTCACATTTAAATTATGGTTAATTCTGTGGTCTGTTAAACGACCTTGCGGGAAATTATAAGTTCTGATGCGTTCACTTCTGTCGCCTGTTCCGACTTGAGAACGTCTTAAGTCTGTAATTTCCTGCATCTGTTTTTGCACTTCCATATCATAAAGTTTTGCTTTAAGGATTTGCAAAGCACGTTCTTTGTTCTGCAATTGAGAACGTTCTTCAGTACAGAAAATCATAATTCCTGTAGGTTTATGAAAAACTCTTGCTGCGGTTTCAACTTTGTTAACGTTTTGACCGCCTGCTCCGCCTGAACGAGCTGTTGTAATTTCAACATCGTTCATATTAAGTTCAACTTCAACGTCATCAACTTCAGGCATAACTGCAACTGTTGCGGTTGATGTATGTACACGTCCCTGTGATTCTGTAGCTGGAACACGCTGTACACGGTGAACTCCTGATTCATATTTCAACTTAGAATATATGCTGTCGCCTTTCATTGAAATAATTATTTCGGAAACACCGCCCGCTTCACATTCTGTTTTACTCAAAACTTGTGTCTGCCAGCCTTGTTTGTCAGCATATCTCATATACATTCTTGCAAGGTCGCCTGCAAAAATATTCGCTTCATCGCCTCCTGCACCGCCTCTGATTTCAAGCATAATATCTTTATCATCCATAGGGTCACGGGGCAATAAAAGAACTTTCATCTTTTCTTCGAATTCCGGAAGTTTTGCTTCATTTTCTTCCATTTCGGCTTTCAAAAACGCTTTCATTTCATCATCAGATTCCGCACGGATTAATTCTTTAGCTTCATCTATAGCATCAACAGCTTTTTTCCATTCATAATACAGATTAACAGTTTCTTCCATAGACTTTCTCTGCTTAGAAAGGTCTCTAAACTTGTTGTAATCCTGAATTACGGCAGGGTCTGATAATGTGACACCCAATTCATTATATTTTTTCTCAATCTGGAGAATTTTGTCTAACATATCTTTCATACCCTGATTATATCAGGAACAAAATATTTTTCAAATTTAGAACTCACCATTTTAACGATTGGAAATATTTTTTTGTTTTGTCGTCAGGATTTTCATTAATCATGGCAAAATAAGTACAAGCTCTGCCGTTGTAACTTGCAGTCTTTGAATTTTTATCGCAATATGCCTTATCTTCTGACCAGGATACAAGTTTATCCTGATGCGAGGAAACTACAAATAAAAATATGTCATAACCTGTTCTGTTAGGTTTCTTCCTCCCGTTAATATCAACAAGAATATTAAGTCTTGAATTATTCTTTAATACGGTCACATAAGTTCCGTCAGCCAGCACTAAATAACCGGGAGTAGCTCCTAAGCCTAAATACTGTGATTCTTTCACTCCGGAAAAAGATTTCCAGTCCTGACCAAATGTATTCATTTGATTAATGCTGCCCGGGGAAAGATTATTTAAACATTTAAAATACGTTTCTCTGAATTCAGCGGCACCACTCCAGCCTTCGGGCTGATTCGGGATATAGTTTTGGTGTAAATTTTCCCCCAATTCTTCTGTTGTATTTATTAGTGCCTGAGATAATATACTGTAAGACTTCTTAAACTGATTTTCCAAAACCATACTACGGTGATTGGTAATCAATGCAGGCATTGTTAATGCAGCGACAACACCGATAATACCGAGTGTAATCAATACCTCAGCCAATGTAAACGCACTGCTGCTGGAGCTTAAACGGCTGCCCCC
>HF991471.1:66704-79742 GCA_000433095.1 Clostridium sp. CAG:967
GCCATATTGGACATTCGTCACAATTTTTATGGCTGACCAGGCACATTCTTTGCTAAATCTTTTCATAATATGCTCCTTTCATAAATAATTTTTATTAATAATTATACAACTATTATATACATATTTCAATAGTTTTATAATAGTTTTGATTGATTGCTAAATTTGGGATTTCGGGTATAATTGTTTTGAAATTAAAGGAGAATAATATGCTGGAATATTTTTTAGGCTCATATATAGTAACAATAGCAGGTTTAATCGGTGCTTATCTGTGGGGTGAACACGTTCATGCCGGAACCGGTCTGGCGTGCGTTTTTATAGCACTTGTACTTAGCGTTCTTGAAGTAAGTTTGTCGTTTGACAATGCTGTTGTAAACGCAATGAAGTTAGAAAAAATGAGCCATAAATGGCGTCACAGATTTTTAACCTGGGGGATTATTATCGCTGTATTCGGTATGAGATTTGTATTCCCTATACTTGTTGTTTCAATCTTTGCAAAATTAAGTATGTTTGAAGTGGCTAAAATAGCACTTACCAATGCTGATAAATACGCATATTATTTACACCAAACTCATGCACCTATAGTAACATTCGGCGGGATGTTTTTAATTATGTTGTTTCTTAATTACTTCTTTAATCATGAAAAAGAAGTTCATTGGATAAGACCGCTGGAAAACTGGCTTTCTCACTTAGACCATTTAAAAGGAATTGAAGTTGTAATTTCTTTATTAATGCTTCTTGCAACACAGAACTTTGTACCTGTAGAACAGAAAGTTCATGTTATGATTGCAGGTATTTCAGGTATCATAACTTACCTTGTTATTGACGGTTTTACACATTATCTTGAGAAGCACGAAGAAATGAGACTTGCTAAATGTGCGACAGGAGCTGTCGGATGTACAGGATTAATAAGCTTTATTTATCTTGAATTAATTGATGCATCGTTCTCTCTTGACGGAGTGCTGGGAGCTTTTGCATTGAGCAAAGATATTATAATCATTTCAATAGGTCTTGCAATAGGCGCAATGTTTGTCCGCTCCTTAACAATTATGCTTGTGGAAAAGAAAACCTTAAAACAATTTTTATATCTTGAGCATGGCGCACATTGGGCAATCGGAGCTTTAGCCTGTTTAATGCTTGTATCTACTGTTAAAGAAATTCCCGAAGTTGTAACGGGCGGTATAGGTTTAGGCTTTATTGTAATTGCATTTATATCTTCTGTTATGCATAACAAAAAAATGGAAAGGCTTTTAGCAGAACAGGATACTAAAAATGCTTAAACTGCCTCTGGTAACATTCATCGTAACTTCTTATAATTACGAAAAATATATATTAAAAACTCTTGAGAGTATAAAATCACAAACTTATCGAAATTTTGAGATTGTAATTGTTGATGACTGCTCCTCTGACAATTCACGCCAAATTATTGAACAATTTATTGCCGAAAATCAGGATTTGAAAATTACACTTCTTGAACAACAAGAAAATCAAGGACAGCTTGCCTCAATGCTAAGAGGATTAAAAGAAGCAAAAGGACAGTTTGTAAGTTTTGTTGACAGCGACGATATTTTGATGCCTGAATATACTCACAAGCATATAAAAACACATCTTGACACATCTGTTGCTTTTACGTCATGCAGGATTATTGAAATAGGCGAAGACGACGAGGTGCATACTACAAATTCCAAGGCTTCACCTGAATGCAAAGACCTGACAGGTTTGATTTCATCAGAAAAAACAAATTATGAAATTTTAAAAAGAAAACGTTTTGGCGGCTGGTACTGGTCCCCAAACAGTTCTGCCATGTTTAGAAAAGCTTCAATTGAGTTATTGAAGGATTATAAAAATTCTGATAAATGGAAAATTTGTCCAGATAAATTCATATTCAATTATGCCCATTTAATAGGCGGTTCAGCAATAATTTATGAGCCGCTCATCGGATACAGACGCCATAAAAACAATGCGGGGAACTGCACACTTGTTACAGGTAATAAAAGACTGCACAGCGATTATACGACCCGAATAAATATTTCAAATAACATTAAAATCCGTCCCGAAACAATTAAATTTTTGTGGCAGGAAAGAAAAACTTTAGGATATCGAAATACCCTAAAGTTAATCCTTTTAATCTTGTTCTAAGCCGGTTACGGATGGAGCGGCTACGCTCCTAGAATTTCCAGCTGTTTAAATATTCTTCCTGTTCAGCAGTCAATGTATCAATTTCGATGCCCATTGATTTTAATTTCAATTCTGCAATCTTAACATCAACTTCGTGAGGAAGTGTATATAATTTATTTTCCAGTTTTCCGTAATTTTTAACAAGGAATTCGATACCTAAAGCCTGGTTAGCAAAACTCATATCCATAACGCTTGCAGGGTGTCCTTCCGCAGCAACAAGGTTCACAAGTCTGCCTTCCGCAAATACGTAAACGGATTTTCCGTTGTTAAGTTTATACTCTTCCAGAGAAGGTCTGATTTGTTTTATTTCAGTTGTGTAAGCTTTTAAATCACCTACATTAACTTCCCAGTCAAAGTGACCTGCGTTGGCAACAAAAGCACCGTCTTTCATTGTTAACAAGTGTTTAACATCAACAACATGTTTGTCACCCGTAACTGTTAAGAAAATATCACCTTCAAGAGCTGCTTTTTCAATAGGCATAACTCTGTAGCCTTCCATTGCAGCTTCAAGAGCTTTAAGCGGATCAACTTCACAAACGATTACGTTTGCACCAAGCGCTTTAGCACGCAGTGCACAGCCTCTTCCGCACCAGCCGTAACCTGAAATTACAACTGTTTTGCCTGCAATAAGAATATTTGCACCTCTGATAATACCGTCTAATGAACTTTGTCCGGTACCGTATCTGTTATCGTAAAGGTGTTTTGTTAAACTTGTATTTACGCCAACGGCAGGAAATCTTAATTCGCCTTGAGCTTCAAGAGCTTGAAGTCTTATGATGCCTGTTGTGGTTTCTTCTGTAGAACCGATAATTTTTGAAGCCAGTTCAGGTCTTTCGGCATGTATCATTGATACCACGTCGCAGCCGTCATCAATGATAATATCAGGGTTATGATTTAATGCTTCCACAATATGAGATTTATACTGTTCAACAGTTTCACCTGCAACAGCAAATGTAGGAATACCATAATGCTTAACAAGTGCAGCTGCAACATCGTCCTGTGTAGAAAGAGGATTTGAAGCAACAAGAACAGCATCAGCACCGCCTGATTTCATAACAACGCATAAAGCTGCCGTTTCTTTTGTAACGTGAACGCAGGCTGATAATTTCAAACCTTTAAAAGGCTGTTCTTCAATAAATCTTTTCTGAATTTGTCTTAAAACAGGCATATCTTTGAAAGCCCATTCAATCTGATTTTTGCCTTGATCTGCCAAATTAATATCTTTAATATCGTATTTCATTTCTTTCATCAACATTCTAAGTCTCCTTTTCCTAAAAATTATAACAGGAATATTTTTCAGCAACCAATTTATGTAAAATTTTCTTAATAATGCACATCATTTTGTCAAAAAAAAATATTCACTTGAGTTATAAATGAAGTAGTAAGGAGTTTCTCACGTGAAAGTCAATTTAAATTTAAATCAACCAAACACCAGAAATAACGTTAATTTTGAAGGTTATAAACCCATAAAATCCAAATATGGTGACACTGAATATGAATTTAATTATGTTTACGATGATGAAAATTGGGATTGCTATGTAGAGCTTTTTGCAGTCAAACAGGATTCTGACGGCAATTATATAAGCAACGGCATTCTTGAAAATGCAGAACAAATGCGTACAGCCGGCGATAAAGAAAGAGGCATTAAGCTTGAAAGCGGTAAGGCAACAAAAGTTGACCTTGCTAAAGATTATCACTTAGCTCCTGATGAAGCTTTTGCATATCACTATAAATTATACCCGAAAGGTCATAAAGATGCCCCTCCTGTATACAAACTTGATGCAGGTATGGTTATAAACGAATCAGGCAGTACAGGAAATGCATGGGATGTTTATAACGTAGTTCCTTACGGCGCTTCAACCCTTACAAAAGGCGGTGCGATGAAGTTAATAATTCCTGATAACCACAATGTTATCTGGACTTATGATGATAACAATAATATTATTATGAAATCACCGCAAAAAATTGTTGATATTTTAAGTTCATCCAAAAACTTTGCTAACAAAATCGGCGGTTCTCTAGCAGGTATAGAACAAGATTTAAACAACGGAAAACTTGACGGCTATAGAAGAGTAATCACAACACCTTTATTTACCGATGACTCTCTTACTGCCCATGCTTACTGGAACAAGAACTGTTTCCAGATGGCTCAAACTCTGGGAAATATAAACAACTATATTTCCGTTCAGAAAAAAATGTTTGCTAAAGGTATTAACCTTGTATCAGACGGAGCTTACGTTAACGAAGGTTTGGAAGGCGTACACTTCCAGCATATTTTAAAATGGGGTGATAAATCACCTTACTTTAACTGGTTTAAAATTTCAGGATTACAAGACAGCCCGTTACGTATGGGTGTTTTCGGAAAGAAAACAGAACATGTTACACACAGAGTAGTTAACTCAAAATACAAATTCGAACCCCAAAGCGACGGAATCGTAAAAATATCACGCAATAATAAATATAATTCAAAAGCTCCTACTTATATCCAAATTTATGATAAAAGACTTGTTAATGCTGAAAATTTAAGTGACAAAGAATTAATCAAAGCTTATGATAAATTAAACACAGATAATCATTTGGAAATTAATAACCACAATGACACAGTAGTTCCTTACAGCTTTAGAATTGATTCAGATGCTTACAAAAAGAATGTAGAAATTTTAAACGAATACAACAAAAGTATTCCTCAACATAAACGTATAAGTTATAAAAGCGGCGATGCTACAAGAATGCTTTCCCAATTTGAATACTTCGGTTTGGGCGGAAAACAGGAAAGCGGGTTTGAAACCTGGGATGCAAACCCGGATATCGCAAAATTAAACTATGTATTCTCACACACAGATACAAAAGCATTGAAAAATATCGCTGATCCTAAAAAACGTGCAGAAACAATGAAATTGATGAAACGTAAAAACATGGAAGTACAGGATTATGCTGTTTCATCTGCTAAATATTGGACAAACAAAACTAATCAGATTTTAAATCTAAATGCTGCACAGCATCTTAGAAACATTGACGGTATGAGCTCTGATGAGATTTATCAATTAATCGAAAAACAATCAAACGGAAAAGTATTCCCTAAAGACTTAGATGTTACTCCGGCAATTGTTAAAAACGTTTTGCGTGACAGATATAATCTTTCAGGTGCGGATACCGACGAATCTTACAAAGATATAATCCTTAAAGGCTTAATGGATGTGCCTCTTGATTCCGTAGAAGTCGGTGATGACATCGTTTCAGTCTTATCTTCCCCTCTTGTTTCTAAAAGAGCTGTGAAAGAAGACCAAATTGGCGTTTCCAGATTTGAAATGTATCAGACAGGCAACCAGCACTTAAGACCGGACACACAAGAAACATATGATCTTGCCGATAAAATGTATACTAAAGAAATGTTATCTCTGGCAAGAGAAGTATTAAATGCCCTCAACAGTAAATTGCCCGAAGGCAACAAACTTAATGATGAAAACGGCAACGCAACCCAATTCGGTAAATACGTTATACCTTTATTAACTGCTGAAATTGCGAAATTTGCTATCATTAAAGGTGTAAAACCTGATGCAGAATTTTCATACGACAGAGAAACAGGTGAAATCACATATAAATATAAAGACTTGAAAAATACTTCACTGCTAAGTATGGGAATTATTGCAGACAGCCCTGAAGATGAAGCAAAATCTGTAATAAATAAAATTAAATCAGGAATAAATAAAATCAGTGTCGCTGATAAAGAAAAACTTGCAAGTGCATTATGGAAATCTATTAAAGGTACAAACGCTGACAGCTTTAAACTTGCTGAAATGATAGTAAGCAGAGCAGAAGCAGGTTTGGACTGGAGAATTGATGCAACAAAAGATATCGGCGACATAGAATCTGTAAGAAATAAACTAACTGATTTTGAATATACCTGGGATAAAGTTATTGATTTCTGGTCAAGATTTACCGACGGAGTAAAAGAATTTCATCCTGACGTATACATCGCAGCCGAAATTACAAATGAAGTAGATATATATGACAAAGGCTACGGAAGCAAATCAGGCGCAAGATATTCAAGCAGTCAGGAAGCAGTAAAAAAACTGTTGACAGAAGCAGGATTTACAACAACCGTAAACTACAGCTACTTCTCATCTGACATTACTAAAATATTTGGAAAACTATTTGATTACGACGGAGAAAACAGCCCTGACAAAGGACTTGCTCAAGACGGAACTATTCTAGAAAAACTTGTCGGAGGCGACAATTACTTAAATTCAGCTCCGCTGTATTCTTTATTATATTCTTATACATTTGCAGGCAACCACGATAAATGCCGTATCTTAGAAGGCTTTGCAATGGATATGGATTTCGTTCACCATGCTGACTTAACAGAAAAAGGAAATCCTTACCGTGAAAGAGCATACAGAATTCTTAACGGTGTTAAATACGGTGAGTTCGTTGATCCTGAGGCTGTACAAAACTATAACTATAACAGAGTAAGCAATATCGCACTTGCAAAAAGTGAATCCATTGCAAGCGGAATGGGAAAAGCCAAAGAAGAAATCGGTTTAAGTCAGGAAAGAAAAGATTACATCTATGACAAGATGGTTCAAGCTCTTAAAAATCTGACAAATAACAAATTCAAAGGCGAAATACACGATGCGGAAGGTTTTGGCACAAAGCCTTATGATATAGCTCTTGATATTGTTTTAGACGAAATGGATTATCTGGAACCTGACAGTAATAAAAAATTAACTAAAAAGGAAAGACATGACTTAAAAGAAAAAGCATTTGAACGTATTGTCGGACCTGCAACTTCAAAAGCATTAGGTGTAATTAAATTCTTGTCAGGACTTGTAGGCAACCCGACATTATTTGATGGCGACGATTTAGGTGCAACAGGTTTTGAAACAACTTCCAAAAACATCTATCTTCAAAACCGCAACGTAGTTCATGATGAATGGGCAGATTCTTCAAGCAATACATTTAAACCGTTTATTAAAACTTATAAAGATTATATTGATTATCAAATGGGATTACGTTCACGTCCTGAATTACAGGCATTAAATGACGGTGCTCCGTTTGCACTTGATGCACAGCCGGCAAGATACAAAAAAGAATTATATAAAGATCCGAAAGGATATCATAATTCAGAAAACCTTAAAGGTTATGAAGAAGGCGATGCAAACTTATCAACCTTGTTAAGGCAAAGCCCTAACGGTGCAATGACAGTTACAGTATTCAACACAAAAGGTCTAAACCACGAGTATGATGAATACTACGAACCTGCAGAAATCACAATGGACAAAATTAAGTTCCATGATGCACGTGGCGGCAGGGCAGGATTGCAATGCGGTATTCGTCAGGGATTGAAGTTTGTAAATGCCAATAATCCTAACGAAATATATTATACAAGACATGATGATAACGGCGAATATTGCTTAAGACGTCATAATCCTGAAACAGGTAAAGATGAACAGATTAAGTTTAAAGATACAACACTTGTTCTGTATCATCAACCTTCATTTACAGGCAGACGTAAAGTATTGTATAACCCTCAATACAGCTTCACATCAAATCCTTATCAGCAAAAACCTCAAACTGTTACAGGTGCAAAGCTTGCTTTGACTAAATAACAACACTATTGACAAATCTCCTGATATAATAAATAATGTAAATATGTAAAAAGGAGGCTGAAAATGATTGAGTCAAGAGCATTAAGGGTTGCCCCCCCCCCGAGCAAGGTTTGCATTATTTTAAGGGGTTAAGGGCTTTTACACTCGCTGAGGTTCTAATTACTCTCGGCATTATCGGTGTGGTTGCGGCGATGACGATGCCGGTACTTATTCAAAACCACAAAGAAAAAGAAACTGTTGCTAAATTAAAAAAAATTAACTCCATATTAGGTCAGGCACTTGTCAGTGCTATAGATGAAAGCGGTACACGGTGTAGTTGCGGCGATGACGATGCCGTCTTTGATAGCAAGTCACAAGGAAAAAGAAACTGTTTCTAAACTTAAAAAAGTTTATTCAACTTTGTCTAATGCTTTTTTACTTGCGGATGAAAAATATGGTACTCCTGACAATTGGGAATTAATAGAATATGATAGTCCTGAAGGAGCAAATAATTTATTAAGCAAATTAGCTGAATTTATGAATGTAGCTAAATATTGCGGCAATGCAGCCGGTTGTAATACAGATGTTCAATATAAATATCTTAACGGAAGTAAGTATAATTACGATTTAGATTCCAACACAACTTATGCTAAATTAATCCTTGCTGACGGGACTATGCTTGCAGTAAATATTCGAGAACCGGATTGTAAACAAGAGCGTGGAAATACTGCCGTATTAAAAAATGTCTGCGGGACATTTTCTGTAGACATAAACGGTCCTAAACCGCCAAATCAGATCGGGCGTGACAGATTTGGATTTATCTTAAGCAAATATGGCATTATTCCGCATGGCTCAGAGCAGGAAACAATGTATTCATTTGATAACAACTGTAAAGACATATCTACACATCATGGTTTTGGATGTACTGCATGGGTTATATTTAACGAAAATCTGGATTACATGCACTGTAATGATTTAAATTGGGAAAATAAAACAAAGTGCAAGTAGTTAACCTATGAATTTACGAAGTTTTTTAACTTCTTCGAAATCATAAGGCGGGTACATCTTTCCTGAAACCTTATCATAATTTCTGATAAGGATACTTTTTTGATGCGTAAACGTATCAAACGAATATTTGCCGTGATACTGCCCGATACCTGACATTCCTACACCGCCGAACGGCATATAAGGACTAACTGTATGCGCAAGAACTTCATTAACGGCACCGCCGCCGAACGACACTTCTTTAATTATTCTCCATTCAAGTTTTTTATCCTCGGAGAATACATATAAAGCGAGCGGTTTCGGACGTTTTCTTAAATTTATAATAACTTCTTCAATATTATAATAAGTCAAAACAGGTAATATCGGTCCGAAGATTTCATCCTGCATTGTTTTGTCATCAAATGAATCAGCATTTACGACTGTCGGTTCTATATAAAGTCCGCATTCATCGCTGTTGCCGCCGATAATAACTTGTTCATGGTTTATTAAAGCAGCCAGTCTGTGAAAAGCTTCTTCATTAACAATTCTGCCGTAATCCTTACTTTCCTGCGGCAACGGACCAAAGAAACCTTTTACGGCTTTTTTAAGTTCTTCAACAAAGCCGGCTCTGACCTCTGCATCCACATAAACAAAATCAGGAGCAATACAGGTTTGACCAGCATTTACAAACTTGCCCCAGGCAATTTTTTTCGCAGCAAACTCAAGGTTAGCTGTTTTATCAACTATTGCAGGACTTTTTCCGCCGAGTTCAAGTGTATAAGGAACCAAATTTTTGCCTGCTGCTTCTGCTACAAGCGCACCTTTTTTGGAGCTTCCCGTAAAGAAGATGTAATCAAATTTTGCACTGACAAGTTCAGAAGATGAATGATCATCAGGCATAATGCATCTGATATAATTTTTATCAAAGGTTTCTTCAATGATTTTATGAATAACCTTTGCGGATTCAACCGCACTTTTAGAGGGTTTAACAAGAGCGCAGTTCCCTGCTGCAATTGCACCGACCAGAGGCACAAACACCAGCTGGAAAGGGTAGTTGAAAGCACCGATTATTAAAACATTTCCGTAAGGTTCTTTAACTATATATCCCTTTGCAGGCTGTAAATACATAGGAATTGGCACACGTTTGGGGCTTGCCCATTTTTTCAGATGACGAATTGCGAATTTAATTTCTTCGATTACGTAACCGAATTCCATAGTATAAATTTCTAAATCAGGTTTGCGCAAATCATCACGCAAAGCCTGAATAATTTGAGGTTCGTATTTCTCAAAAGCTTTTTTCAATTTTTTTAATGCTTGTATTCTGAAGTTTACATCACGTGTAACTCCTGAATTAAAATATTCCGTAAGATTGTTTAATATATCGTTCATACGATGATTAAAACGAACCTTAATGAGATATTCAATTAGCCTGCTGACTTATACAGCAAATCTAAAGTGGACTAAGTCACCGTCTTGAACAACATAGTCTTTACCTTCAAGACGTGTTACACCTTTTTCTTTGCATGCTGCATAGGAGCCGTTTTTAACAAATTCTTCGTACGGAGTAATTTCGGCTCTGATAAAACCTTTTTCAAAATCGGTGTGGATAACCCCTGCCGCCTGAGGAGCTTTTGCACCAGCCGGAATAGTCCATGCGTGAACTTCTTTTTCGCCTGCTGTGATGAATGTTCGTAAATTCAAAAGACGATAAACGGATTTAATCATTCTGTTAATACCGCTGTCTTCAATTCCGAGTTCGTTCAAATATTCTTTAGCTTCTTCTGCCCCGAGTTCAGCAAGTTCTTCTTCAATTTTTGCAGAAATCAGTACAACTTCGGCATTATGTTTTGCAGCGTATTCTTTAACCTGTTGGGTATAAGCATTTCCGTCTTTGAGGTCATACTCTGAAACGTTAGCGGCATAAATTACCGGTTTAGTTGACATAAGGTTTAATTGTTTAACAACAGGGATTTCTTCTTCGTTAAAATGGTCATTAATATTTATGAATGTTCCTTCTGAGAGGAGGTCTGTAAGTTTTGTCAGTACTTTATCTTCAAGAACCGCATCTTTATCACCGCCTTTAGCCTGTTTGGCAATTCTTGCCTGACGTTTTTCAACAGAAGCTAAATCAGCAAGAGCAAGTTCAGTATTTATAACTTCAATATCATCAAGAGGGTTAACTTTTCCAGCAACGTGAATTGTATTCGGGTCATCAAAGCATCTAACGACCTGAATAATTGCATCAACTTCTCTGATATTGTGCAGGAACTGGTTTCCTAAGCCTTCGCCTTTGCTTGCACCTTTAACAAGACCTGCTATATCTACAAACTCAATAGCTGTCGGGATAATATCAGAACATTTGCAAAGTTTTTGTAAGATTTCCAATCTTTCGTCAGGCACAGTAACAACGCCTACATTCGGTTCAATTGTACAGAACGGATAGTTAGCACTTTGTGCATTTTTCGCACTTGTCAAAGCGTTAAATAAAGTTGATTTTCCTACATTCGGCAATCCGACAATCCCTGTTCTAAGCATATTTATATTTCCTTTTTTATTCTTAATTACTATAAGATATTTTATCATAAACAGAAATATTTTTATTTAAGATTTTTGATAAGTTTAAAAACGTCATCCTGAGTTTTTTGATATTTAAGCGAAATGCATTTAAACCTGTTGTAAAGGTTGCTTGTAAGAAAGAAGACCCCTTCAATATAGTTTTTTTTATCAAACTTATCTCCGTACACCTCTAATACATCAAAGACAGCATTCATTTCATGAAACATAGTTTCCATATCGTTAAGTGCAATCCAAATTTCATTCAGCTTTTCTTCGTCCATAATTTCCTCATTTTATGTGTTGCAACAAATAATATATTTGTTATAACACATAAAAAATTATTTGTAAATAATATATAATTCAATTAATGGACAAAGAAAAATTAAAAAATAACATTAGTAATAACATAAGATTGTTGCGTACAAAAAATAGAATATCGCAAGACAAACTGTCTGAGCTGGCAGGAATAAATCAGCAGCAAATAAGCTTTATTGAAAATGGCAAAGCCTGTCCTAAACTGGAAACTGTAATCAAAATTGCCGAAGCCCTTAACGTAACCGTCAACGACCTTATCTATTAAGCAACATCTTCGTCAGAAGGCCCGATTACCTGTATGCCGAATTTTGTTCTGAACAGGTGTTTTACTGTGTCACCCTGTATTTCATACATCATCTTATTGAACAAGTCGTATGCTTCACGTTTGTATTCAATCAACGGATCTTTCTGACCGTAAGCTCGCAAGCCGATACCTTCACGCAACATATCAATATTATGAAGGTGGTCTATCCATTTGTTATCTACAACACGAAGCAAGATATCTTTTTCCAGATTTCTGATTACGTTATTATCGCGGAACGCCTCCTGTGGAACCGCTTCAGTATCATATTGCGCTACAACCTGATTATAGAAATTTATTACCTCAACTTCATGGTCTTTATATGACTGTAATGCAAATTCTTTCAATTTGTCATATATTGCTTCAAATCTCAGGGTTTGAATATCTGATACCTGAATACCTGATAATTGAGGAATAATTGAATGAAGCTCTTTTACCATTGTCTGCAAGTCTTCATAAATATATTCTTCCGGATGTAAATCAGGTGCTATATAGCTTCTCAACAATCTGTCAATTTCTTTTTCTATCATATAGTAAATATCTTCTGACAAATTTCCGCCTCTAAGAACTTTTCTTCGCTGTGCGTAAAATTTTTCACGCTGAATATTCATAACATCATCGTATTCAAGTACGCTTTTTCTTATATCAAAGTGATAAGTTTCAACTTTCTTCTGTGCTGACTGAATTTGTCTTGTAATAAGAGAGTTTTCAATAGCCATGTTTTCTTCAACATTAAGCATATTCATTAATGCGGTAATTTTATCACCGCCGAAAATTCTCATAAGGTTATCTTCCAAAGACAAGAAAAATCTGGTAGAACCCGGGTCCCCCTGACGTGCCGCACGACCTCTCAACTGGTTGTCAATACGTCTTGATTCGTGACGTTCAGTACCGATTACGTGCAAACCGCCCGCTTCTACAACTTTTGCATGTTCTGCTTCCGTAATTTCACGTGCTTTTGCAAGAGCTGCATCTTTTTCGGCTTCGTAATTTTCACTCTCAGGAGTAATGCCTTTTTCATCAAGCATTTCTTTAGCAAGAAACTCCGCATTACCGCCTAACAAAATATCAGTTCCACGACCTGCCATATTTGTTGCAATTGTAACTGCCCCTACACGA
>HF991471.1:79774-123716 GCA_000433095.1 Clostridium sp. CAG:967
CCTACACGACCTGCCTGTGCAATAATGTAAGCTTCTCTTTCGTGATGTTTTGCGTTCAAAACGTGATGAGGAATGCCCCGTCTTTTTAACAATTCTGACACGTATTCGGATTTTTCAATACTGATTGTACCTACAAGAACAGGACGTCCGATTTCATGCATTTGAATAATATCTTCTACAACAGCATTATATTTCGCACGTTCGTTTTTATAAATTACATCCGAATAATTTATCCTGATGTCAGGTTTGTTTGTCGGAATTGTTGTTACCTCAAGGTTATAAATCTTGCCGAATTCCGCTTCCTCTGTCATTGCGGTACCTGTCATACCGGAAAGTTTCGGATAAAGTCTGAAAAGGTTTTGGAAAGTAATACTTGCAAGAGTTTGGGTTTCATCCTGAATTTTAACGCCTTCTTTAGCTTCAATAGCCTGATGAAGTCCGTCTGACCAACGTCTGCCTTCCATTAGACGTCCGGTAAATTCATCAACAATCATTACTTCTCCGTTTCTTACAACATAATCGGTATCTTTTACAAACAGTTCTTTTGCTTTAAGTGCCTGTAAAAGGTGGTGAGCATACTGCGTATTGATGTCAAACAAGTCTTGAACACCAATAATCTCTTGCGCTCTGTCAATACCGTCTTCTGTCAGAATAATATTTTTATTCTTTTCATCAACTTCGTAGTCTTTAATCTTTTCAAGCTGAGGAGCAACTTTCGCCATTAACTGGTAAGTTTCGGCAGATTTTTCAAGACGTCCGCTGATAATAAGAGGAGTTCTTGCCTCATCAATCAAAATACTGTCAACTTCGTCGATAATCGCATAGTTATAAGGGCGCTGCACAAGCATTTCAAGGCTTCCCGCCATATTATCACGCAGGTAGTCAAAACCGAATTCATTATTTGTACCGTAAGTAATATCACAGTCATAAGCTGCTTTCTTAGCTTCAAAATCCTCGGCTGAACGACCGCCGGAAAGGATTACGCCGACAGACAATCCTAAAAATTTATAAATCTTACCCATCCATTCGCTGTCACGTTTTGCAAGGTAATCGTTAACAGTGATTACGTGAACACCTTTTCCTGTCAATGCATTAAGGTAAGCAGGCAGAGTTGCAACAAGAGTTTTACCCTCACCTGTTCTCATCTCGGCAATGTGACCGTTATGAAGAAAGTATCCGCCGATAAGCTGAACATCAAAGTGACGCATATTTAAAACACGTTTTCCTGCTTCTCGAACAGTTGCAAATGCCTCGGGAAGAATTTTATCAAGAGCCTCTTTTTCAAGTCTTCTGTCTGTTTTAAAATCTGATGATGTCGGACGTTTTGCCAAAATCTCCTTGAATTCATCAGTCTTAGCCCGCAATTCCTCATCGGATAACTGCTCAAACTGAGGTTCAAGTGCGTTAATATGGTCTATAATTCCCATTATACTTTTAACTTTTTTTTCGTTAGGATCGCCCAACATATTTAATAAGAAGCTTATCATTATAAAAATTTCCTCTCCGTCCGGTACTCTTATAATAATACTACCACGGACAAGGAAATTTTGTTATTTCTTAAGGAAATATTTATAATTGGAACTTGTTCATTATGTACTGAACATTGTAAATACTTTTTCTACGTTTTTACTGATTAAGTTTTTAACTGTATCGTACTCTGTTGTTAATGATGATAATTCAGTATCAATATTTTTCATATCAAGTTCCAGAGTTTCTTCTTTATAGTTTAATTTATTTTTAGTTACATTGTATTCAGCTTCCGCCTGTGCAATCGCATCTTCGTCAGCAACTTCCGCTACGTGTCCGTTCAATGTATATGCACCTTGATAGAAATATCCGTCATTATTCAATGATGATATAAACAATTGACCGTTCTTAATCGCATTTGACAGGTAGCTCTTATCGGTAACCTGCTGTTGTTTATTAGTATCAGTAGAAGCGCCGCTTACACATAAGTTGTTATATAACTGGTTATAGAAATCAGCCATTAATACATCTTTTTCATCAATTGATGTATTGTCATTCTTAATCAAGAATTGATAGCCGATATCATCAGTTACATAAGTGGATTTATTCTTGTCATTTTCTGTTACGTAATATCCGCAGCCAAAACCTTCTATTGCAACAGCAAAGTTGGTAAGGAATGATTTTAACATGTTTGTTAAACTTACGGATGATACATTATTTGAACCCGCAACTATACTGTTTGTTGATGCTGCCTGATTAATAGCGCTTGTAACAGATTTGGACAGTATACCCCCGCCGGAAGATGTATCATAATCTTTATTTAAACATTTTAAGGTGAATTCCATTGCTTGATTTAATGCTTCATTTGACTCGTCATCAACATTTAAACCGCCGATATTTGAGTTTTTATAGCCTAATGTTTCACCCATAGATTTTAAGAAGGCTTCTGCAAGTTTTCTCATTGCCTCAGCATCCATACGACCTGTTAATTCATATTGACCTGATAACAACTCGCCAAGTGTCAGCTTCTGCATTTCACTTTCTGATATCGGTGAACCTGATTTTGTAATTAAGACCTGATTATTACTTAATTCATTTTTAGATGTTCCAAAACTGTATCCGCCATTGTTTGCTAATATATCACTTACTTTAAGAGCATATATAGAATTGCCGTCATCATCTTCGGCGTTTTTCATATAAGTAATAAATGAATTTGTATTGAATGCATTAGCTATAGTTTTATCAAGTGCCTCACCGCCAATACCAGAATTACTGTATCCTTTATTGCCAAGGTTTATAATAGAAGTTACAGTCTCAGGAGTTACCTGATTTTTTACACCTAATTGATACAAGAATGCGTTACGTGAACCGTTTGTTTGGTTCTCTGTTTTACTCATATCAGAACTGCCTATTGAACGACTACCTTTCGGATCACCTGTTTTTGCATCGATAACACCTGCATCAACAGCAGCTTGGAACATACTTGTTGAAAGAACAATCTTACCCTTGGTATCTGTAACAAGGTAAGGATTATAATCGTTTGCCATAGACGGTGTCATCATTACATCGTAAGATAAGTCGTATACAGTATTATCCTCTGTATCCCAGACAAGTTTTGTTGCAGACAATGAGTTTTGATATTCCTGAGATGCTTTTTGCAGGTCACGGGTAACAGAAAGCTTCTCTTGCGCAATTTGCATTGATTGAAATTCGCAATTCATCTTTCTGGATGTTATGGCTAAAAATCTTGCTTGTGAAGCTGCCAATCCCATTTTTTACCCTTTCTGTAGATTTACGCTTAATTTATCTTAGTAACAACATGTCCGTTATTCGAATTGACGGCATTATTATGAGTGAACTTTAATAAAAAACAGTTTTTTGTAACAATTTATTAACATTATTTTAAATCAATCAACAAATCATACATTTTATCAATTTTTTCTTTTACTTCGCTGAACTGATCCTTCAAATCTTTAAAACTGTTTATTGTTACAAATTTTTCTTCTATTTCTTCTATAATCTCTCTGTGTTTCTTTTCCAGTTGTTCAGGTGTTACAAAAATCCTATGCTGAATAAAAAACATAAAAATAACTATCAATATAGGAGAATATTGTATAAAATCTTCCATAATATCCCTTCTTTACAGTGTAATCGGCCAATAAAAATCAACAAGATATGATGCAGCATCCATAGGATGAGAAAGAAATTTCAACTCTTTAGACTGCTTTATCTGCTGATATGTAGGTACATCAATTCTTGACGAACCTTCTTTGTACTTCAAATTATAAATATTGTATAAAAGCTTTTCGCATTTTTTGTCCACAAAAAGGCAAATTTCACCATCTGCCGAACGAACTTTTGCATTAAATGCCATTATTCTGTTTTTAATCGGCGGATTAAACGCTTTTATCTGAATTTCAACATCATATCCGTACTGCAAAAGTTTTTTCTTGATTATAACGTAATTCGTATATTCGCTCGTACAGCTTCTGTTATCCCCTGATGCATCACCGTTTACGATTACTTTTCCTTTATGATGCGGATAACGTCTGTAAAATTCATCACAGGCTTTTGCCGTAGTAGTGTTTTCCATTGCGATTTCATCAAAATAAAAAACTTTGTCATCAGTCTTATGAGCAAGAACCCAGCACATAGGATCAACGTTGAAATCACACGAAATATGTAAATCCATATCAGGCTGATATGTAATTTCACGCACATTTTCGGCCGTAAAATCCTTAACAACCAGCCCGTTATTATATTCCCCGTTTTGAGCAAGAACAAAAATATTATAATATTGTTCATCATAAATTTTTTTTAATTCATTACAAAACCCTTCAGGCAAATAAATATTTTGCGTAGTAGGCGCTGTTATTAATCTGTAGTTTGGAGCAGGATTTTCAATAAAGGTTTTATATACCCAGCCTCTTTGCATTTCAGGGTTTGTATGTCCGAAAATCCTGTATGTAAACTCTTTCCAAACTTTTTTTACTCTTTGGCGCATACGTCCCAGAAGCATCTTAAATGTATCATAAGGAATATCTGACATTTCCTCAATTTCAACAAAACCCAGGTTCAAAGATTTTAGCTTATTAGGTTCATCAAAATGTCTGAAAAGGATTTCCGAACCGTTTTTAAAAGATAACTTTTGCAAAGATGACGACCATTCGTAGTCTTTTCCCTCAATAAAACCAAAATTGTCCAGATGTTCAAAATAAGTCTGCAAAGTAGTATCTCTGACAAGTGTGTAAGTTTGTGCACCGACCAGACCTCTTACTCCGGGAAATTTTAAAGCAAGTAAAATTCCGAGCAAAGACCCTGAAAAAGTTTTCCCCGAACCGTAGCCGCCCTGATAAACCGCAACATCCAAAGTATAGTCATGAGGAATTTCCAAAAATTCCCTCTGAGCTTTCAATAACTTGTATAGCATAACCTCCCCTACCAATAAAATTAAACTTATAAAATAAAACCGCTTTTAAAAAGCGGTTTGTTATATATACTTCCTAACTGTTCTTAATTACTTGTTTAAATCTATATCTATTCCAACAATTTTTCTATTGTTTATTAATGAAAATCCTACCTGTATATCAACTTCTTCATAACGCTGATAACCTAAATAAACAGTAAATAATAAATCTTCAGCATCCATACCTTTATAAAAAGGTTTTGGTTTGACTGATAATATAATCTCTTTCACAGCTTCATCATAGTAATCATTTTGGAATACTGAACCTTCTATATCTTTTATTTCACCAATATTGGTTATTGTAAAGTCATAGGCTGCACCCCAGCCACGACGGTGACGTATTTTTTTTGCCTCAAATGCTTTTTTTAATAATGCGGCATAATCTTCAAAATAACTCCAGTATATCGGATTTGTTTCCTTTGTCATTAATGTACCACGTGGAGGAATTTCCTCCGCATTGCTAATTAACGGAAACATCAATAATACTAAAATTAAAATAATAAATCTTTTCATATTATTACACTACTAAAAAACTGAACAAATGTACATAAGTATTTTAGTTATAAAAGCTTTTGGAGAATAAGGCATTTAATATGCCTTATTCATCACTTAATAAAAAATTATTGGCGTTTTCTATTCCATACTGCTCCAAGGCAAATTTAAAACACTCAAGCCAGTCGATTTTTTCCTCGACCTCAGGAACTTGAGCAAATGAGCTCACAACTTCAAAAAGTTCTTTTAAACGGTTCTTTCTCTCAAAAGTTGCTCTTCTGTCACCATAGCGATATATATAATTTGCATTACGAACTTCATCATCAATTTCAAGAAAACTTGTTTTTCCTCTGTCATTAACTCCGATTAATTCTCTGCCCAGTTTAAAGTTTGATATTATTTCTGCTGTTTTTTCAACCATTGGAACAATAATTTTACGATTTACCGCATCCAAAATCATATTCAAACGAGCTTCCTGACCGCTGACTGAATAGTTTAATTCTGTAGCGGTACGCTGTGCTGTTTGAAGATTTCCTGCCATATTTTTGAATATTCCCGTTGCACTTTCAATTGTTGATTTGAAATAACTCAAGAAATCCCAGCCTACCATAGCTTTATCAAATGATAAAGGTGTAGGAGCTGTAGGCATCAAAGCAGCATCGTATTCAATAATTTTACCAGGTTTCACATCCTGCTGTCCTTTAAAACAGCCTTTTGGAGCTAAATAAGGAGGGTTCATCATCAAAGCAAGAGCATCAACCTGTTTATTTAAAATTGTTGAAGCAATATTGTTTAGAATTAGCGCAACACGTAATGGTGAAATACCTCTACCTGTTTTAGGTGATTCTATAATATTTGCGTGTATGAAAGGATTTGTTACAAACGGGTTTGATTCAAATCTGATAATCTCACGTCTTCCGGCTATAACAATAAGCCAATTTTTTAAAATATTTCCGTCTGCCAGCTCTATATCGCCCCAAAACTCCAATATTTCTAACTTTTTACCGTCAACTGATATATCTTCATCCGAACGGTTTTTATTTTTTGCCACCACTCCTTTCAAAATTTCCAGTTTTTCATCAGTTAAAAGATTGTTTGACTTATCGGAAAATAATTCATCAACCGTAGCATAAGTCCTGTAAATCTTTGCACACGCATCCCAGTTATCCTTGTTATATTTGTCAAAAACAAAATCTTCAGATTTTATATATTTAATTCTGGCGTTGTCATAAATAACTCTGTCTTCAATCACAAAACCTCGTTTTTCAGGATTTTGCAGCTGTTCTTCAAGAGTTTGTGCTCTCCTTACGGATTTTATTTTTGTTTCCCATCCCACAAATATAGTGCTTTCACCGGTTTCAACAATCCCGTCTATAATTTTTTCAATCTCATTTTCAATATTCATTTGTTCAAATGTATTAACAAGCATTGCTTTCTGGCGGTTTGCATAAGCTTGTGTCTGCGGTGTTGTTCCCGAAACGTCAAACATTGCATCAGGATGTGAGTATAAATTTTCACTGATATGAGATTTTAATGTTTGAGCCAATTCATAAATATCGGGTAACTCAATCTTGCTGTCCCAGCCGTTTAGTTTCGGGATATCGGAATTATAAATTGCATCACGCACAAGCTTTATATCAGTCAATTGCGAATTTCTTAATTCCTCATACCTGTCAAATTTTTCAGTAATATTGCTTACTAAAAAAAGCTCCTCATTTTCAGAGAGCTTTTGGGTTAAATCTTCTGTTTCTATTTTCATTTTTCTGCCTTTCTGGTGTTAAAAACCGAATAAACTTCTATATCCTGCAAAGAATTATTTCTGAGGGTTTCATTCTTTAATAATGCTTCTTTCTCAAATCCGGCGTGTTTTAAAAGAGTTATTACACGGGAATTTTCAGGATATACAAGAGCTTTAATTTTATAAAATCCAAACCGTTCAAAACAAAAATTCAAAAAAAGCTTTGCACACTTTTTGGTGTAATCGCCCCAGTATTTCATTTTAAAACAAGTGCTCAATTCAGCACTGTGTAATCTTTCATTATCACCTATAAGATTATCAAGATAAACAAATCCGCTAACCTCATCACCTTCCGTAATAACCCAGAAAAACGGGGATACACTGCTGATTAACCGTGTAAAATATTCAAAAACAGGCATCCCTTTTTGAGCATAGTCATCGTCTAAAAATCTTGAATATCTAAGATACAGAAACAATGCCTGTTCAAAATATTTCTCTTTTTCGAACGGATTTACAAACCTTGTCATACAATTGCCTTTTCAAATTTCACATAAGCATCTTCTGTTGTGAATGCACTCAATTCTCCCTTGAGCATTTTTTCTCTGATATTGTTTTGAATTCCTGTTAGAGCTTCTGCCTGAACTCCATTGATAAAAGTTTCACACTTTGAATTTCTGTTATAGTATCTGTACACTGCTTTTTGAGAAAAAATAATGTCTTGAGGAACTTCGGAAATTTCTTTATAAACTTTTTTTACAGGTTTTTCTTTTGATTTTTTAAGTTCTGACATGAATTCTTTTTCAATTTTCATTTTTATCAATTCTTCCAAAGAAGCATTATTTAAAAGCATTTCTTCTGCATTATCTTTATTTTTCATAATTTAAATTCCTTATATTTTGTTATCATCCAAATTTGCTATGGTAATAATTTTGGCTTCCTTATAATCTTTATCTTCGCAATTTGTATTAAATCCGAGATATTTACAAAGACTTTCCAGAGCTTTCAGACCTGCGGAGGTATCACGAAGCTTCTTTTTTCCGGTATAGCCTCCGTCCTTGTCTAAAATATCTTCTTCTTCAAGCGAGAATTCTGCTATTTGCAGCAATTTTTGGATTACGTATCCTTTATTCACCCTTAATGACAAAATCTGTGTCCGCAGCTGAGAATTTATCTCTTTGATAACAGCATCATCACACAACAAATTGTTGGCGATTTCTTTCAAATCTTTTGACCTGTAGCCTGCATTTTTTGCAGCTTGTTCACCATTAAGGGTCTTTATATATTCTTTTACAAATTTCTTTTGTTGTTTTGTTAATTGTTCCATACTTTACATTTCTTAGCATAATTTGTCTTTTGGTGAAAAAAATTGTATAATAGACATGCTATTTATATTTCGGCTAGTGTAAATCTTAACAGGAGGGGAAATGAATTTTAAACTTCCTGTTTTTTTTGTGTCGCAAGCAGAGGTAAGAGCGTAAGCGAAAGCATTATCTTCTGTGCATCTTAACTGACGGGGTTTCGTCAATACTTGCACAAACTCTCGAACGCATATTTGCAAGAGCATCTTTATACATGCTCATCCAGTAAGAAAATCTCACATGCTGCGGGTTGCCTTTCAGCCTCATACAAGCACCGTAAACTAAAACAGGTTCGGCAAAAGGTTCCGGAATTAATGTTGTATCTGTGTCTTCCTCCATTAAATATTTTTCACTGCCGTCTTCATCTTTAGCATGATTTTTAGTGTAATAAATAATTTCAACAGTTTTCTCTTTATCAAAAACAGGGAATAGAATTTTATCGTTGAAAAGACTGTAAGTATGCATAGGCTGGGCATTTGTAAAGAACTTTTCAAAATCCTCATAATAATCAAATTTAACACCGTCCACAATCACCGTTTCAATTCTTCCGTCAATTGAATTGGTCACTTCACCTGTATTTGCAGGGATTGTAAGCTGCTGTTTTCTTAAAAGGAAACTCCATCTGTCAGAGCCGCATACTTCAGCATTTAAAACATTTAAAATATTTTTTAATTTTTTATGGTCATTTTTAGTCAGTTCGGAAAAAGAACTGACCTGCTTATAGTTTAATTCTACAAGACATTTATTAATAAGTTCCAAATAATTCATAAATTCTCCTTTTTAACCTTTGAGAAAGAACAGCTTAAATAAGCTGTTCCCTCAAAGATTTGAAATTGCTAACGGATAAGCCCTTTTCTAAGCTGTTCCATAATCATACGTTCATTTTTAGCAAATTCTGCACCACTCATTTTGCCGATTTGTTCACGTGTAAAAACCATATTTTTTGTTCCGTCAGAAACTGCTTTTTGTGCGTTTGCACGCAATCTCTGTTTTGCGGATTCGTTCTCGTTATTCAATGTTTTTTCGTGATCAAGTTCACGCAAATATCTTGCAACAGCTGTTTTTTCAATATTTTCAATCATTGTTGAGATTTTTGCGATTTCATCCTTATCAAAAGCAGTATTAGAATTTTTCAAATAATTCAAAACATCTGTTCTGCCTTCTCTGTTAAAAAACTCATCGTTTTCAAACATATAAGGCTGAGCTTCAGGCGGAATTTGAGCACCTTGTTGTTGTGTACTGTACTTTTCAAACGCCTTTTGAGTTACATAATTCATCAAATTATATCCTTGTTCAGAGCTCATCACACCTGCCTGAACCAGATTTTGAATTATATTAATATCGTTTGCTGCCTGCTGTTTAATAGCATTTTCATCTGCTAAGGGCTGAGCAGCTTGCGGTACTGCCTGTTGAATATCGGCAGCGGATGAAACTTTTTGTAATTCTATTGGATTCATAAGACCTCCTTATTCATGTATTCAACCGCAAATTCTACAGCTTCATCAATAAATGCTGACAAAAGCAGTTTAATTGCGGGCTTAAAAGGAGCCGGAACAGGAATATTAGAAACAATATAATTAATTGCCATTTCTTTTTTTTCTTTGCCTTTATTGCTTCCAAGTGTTTCTTCTGCGAGTTTAACCGCTGATTTAGCAAGCTCCTTAATTTTTACTTTTAATTTACTAAACATAATTCTTTCCTTTGATTTTTAAAATGTATCTCCGGAAATACTTTATCCGGAGATACATTTATTGGGGTTTACTATTTATTCAACTGCATCTGTTTCTTCTGTTTCAGAAGCAGCTGTACCTGCACTGACAACCATTTTGGCAAGAGCTTTAGGCTGAACAGTTTTAGCTCCGTATAAATATAATCCTCTAACCAGATCAGAGAATGAATCTTTATCTCTTAAACTTTCGATTTTAGCCAATTGAGAAGCAAAAGTAATAGCTTCATTTGTACCGGCAAGTACATAATATTTATTATCAACAGCAGTAAGGTTAGTACTTACAAGAACATCCATGCCGGCAATTCTGCCGATTGCACCTTCTCTTAAAGTTTCGTCAGCAACGTTATGTGCACCGATAAATTCTGAGCTTTGTAATAAATAAGATTCAATAGTTGGGTTGATAACCACCCAAGGACGAACTGTTGAAGAAACAGCATCAGAATTTTTCAAACAAAGAGCCAGTTTTACAAATTGAGAATAAATAGTTGTTTTATCCAAAGCAACAGGAGCTTCATCAGTACCAACAATATTGTCTGAAGCTACATTAGCATGCTGAGATAAAAGGTATGCATCTTGAACTTGTTCAATTGCTTTTTTAGCATTTTTCAAATGAGCTTCCATAATATCTGTATTAGCCTGAACCTGAGCTACATCATTAATTTTAAAAGCAAAGAATTTTTTCTGGTCAATTACAAGCTCCATAGAAGTCGGTTCTAATTCACTGTATGAAATATTTGTAGAACCTAAAGTCGAAATTGTAACATCTGCGGGAGTAATGATTTTAACCTTATCACCTTGATTTTTAATTTCACCTTCATAATTTCTGTTAACACATTGAAGCATTACACACTCTTTTTCAAGAATATTGTTCAATTTTTGGCTCCAAATTTCAGGGATAAAAGCTGCATAAGCATTTTCTGTCATTTTGATTTTCCTTTCTTTTTCTTAAATGTATATTTTTATAAGTGGTGCTTTAATCATCGTTATATATTTCTCTGAATTGCAGACCTATGATTGCACAGGAATTTGTAATTTCTTCACCAGAAACACATAACTGGACCGAATAATTAGATTCTGAAATTTCGGCTTTTTCCATTGTGTCTTTATTTATTGACCAGACGGGAACCGAAGCATCATCAGAAGGCCATGTGCATTGTATTGTTGCATCTTCGCTATCATCACCCCAAATCATATGTTCCTGATGAATTGAATAAATCTTTTCTATATCATCAGAAAACTCACTGTCGTAGTCTTTATATACAGAAAAATTAAAATTGTTATCCTGCTCCGTATCCAGTAAAAAATAAAATTCATCAACCATTTTCCTGTGATGAGGAGAATTAATTGCCAAAAACGGAGATTTCCACATAAATTTAACAGGCTCACCGCTAAAAGTAGTTCCGAAATCCTCTTTAAAAATCCTGCCCTGATTATCAACAGTATAAATATAGCCGTTATACAAACATGCAGTTTTGATATTCTGAGGAATTACACGCTTATACCACGCCTTATTAACATAGTCATTAATCCATACAGTATGAAAATAATTATCATCAGCATACGGAAAGAAATACCAGATTTGATTTCTTGTTTCATAATGAAGACAAAAAGCCTTTTTCAAGTCACCAAAATTATTGAATTCCAGCTTAATTTTTTGAGAAATTTCGCTTCCGAGCTGTATTTGATTTAATTCTCCTACCTGCTCAAGAGCAAAAATACCATTGCTTAAAAAGTATTGTTTGTTGTCTACGTTTACTATCGAATTATTACTGTAAGCCCCTTTATTTGCAAAAGGCACAATAGCAAAATCATCAGGGCTTGTGCCTGTTAAGAGATAAACACTGTTTTTTTTATAAATTGCAAGATAATCTTTATAAGGTTTGAGAGCCGTAATTGAGCCTGTATCAGTGTGGAATTCGTTGATATAACCTGCATCATCTTCTGTTGTAAAATCATTATAAGACCCTAATGCAGAATAATAAAGAGTAGCTCCCGATGCAGCCCAAACTCTGCCTTTAAAAACCGTAATAACCGCATCAGTAATAATATTGTCTTCCAAATCATTTAAATTACATTCAACCACATCATAAGAAGAATTATTTTTAATATAAAATAATCCGTCACTTTCGGTTATAACAAGAATTCCGTTAAGAAAACTTATAAATGAAGGTTTTTGACCTGTTAAAGTTTTGTCAACAAGCGACAATTTTGCATGATTGTCATCGTAAACATAAACTTTTCCCGAAACAGTTGTAATAACCAGTTTACTCCTGTCGTACGCCGTCATCTCGGCTAAACCGGTAATATCTTCATCAAGTTCATAAAATAAAGTATTACCCTTTTGTTTAACAACTCCTCTGTTCTGAAATATTTCCACATTTTCAGAATCTGCCCAGTAGACTTTTTTAGTATCAATCCCAAGCTCTGTTTTAGTAAGTGCCTGATTAATACCTCCGGATAAATTGTAATAAGCGACTTCCATAGTTAATTTCCTTTTAGTTTGTACCATTTAATCTTCGAACGAATAAAACTTCCGACCTCATCTCCGGCTACCCAGGAATAAGGCGGAATGAAAATAATATCAATTTTTCCCGCAGATGTAGTTTTAGGGTTCTTTATTCCAAACTCATAATGTGTCATAACATTTTGCGGAGTAATTTCAATGGAGTACTTTTTACAAAGTTCGGCACAAAATTCCATAGTACTTTCAAATTGTTTTTTAGTAATAGGATAATTACCGACAGAATTTTTACTCTTAAATCCTGCCATTGCACAAATTGCCACTCCTATGCTTCCGGTATTACCGCCGCCTGTATGTGCTGCATATTTTCCAACCCTGCAAATTTCATTACATTCCGGACTAAATTTTCCATTATGCACCCTACCGTCTTTATCTATCAGAAAATGATAATGCTCCTTTTCATAATCGCTTGGATAATAATTTCCTGCGGTCCAATGTATTATTATTCTCTTCATATAATTCCTCTAACCAATCTTTATTCTTCAATTTATAAATCATAGCTGCATGAGTTCTATTCTGTGCATTAAGTTTTAAAACAGCCCTGTCGATATGGTTTCTTACCGTACCGTAAGCTATTTTTAAATCCACTCCGATTTGCTTATCTGAATAACCCATAGCAACCAAAGTCAATACTTCAATTTCCTTTGGAGATAGTGTCATCTGCTTAATTCCCTTTACTTAAAATTTACATTTAGCATACTAAAAAATAGTTTTACTGCATTCATAATAATTCCGCTGAAAAAAAGGCGGGAGGAAAATTCCTCCCAGAGAGAGTAAGATAATTTAAGGATTAATTTTTAAATATTTATCTTCCGTAAGTCCCATTTTCATAGTACTTAAATTTGAATAACACCGCTTCATTACCCCAAATTCGTTATAATTAAGATAAAACTTTCCACAATTAGTTTTACTGTAATTTATAGGACGAATTTCATATAAAACCTTATTTTTCAATTTTGTCAAAAAATCTTTAGCTTTCTTGTTAACTTTTCTGACAACAGAAATATTATCGTCTTTATCAATTCTTGTAAGCTGCACTACCGTATGTCCGCATACCGGACATTTCGATAAATAATCAACTTCACACAACATAAATTTATCCTGCGGTACGAGCCTGAACGTTTTAGTCCTGTGCAAAGCTCCGCAGCAGTGAATATAACCCATACTGTTATTCCCTAACCCGTGTGGTAAACGATTTTGCCATCAAGGGCGTGAACCTTAACCACATTCTTAGTATAACTTATCTGAAAAATTTGAAAAGTCCACGCTTGTATATTCATGCACACATGCCCATGAATTCATGGATAGGCATTTTGATAATATATCCTTTAAAAATAAAAATTATTTTACACAAAGTTCACAGCACATCTGGCAGGCACCAAAAACCTTTGCGGCTTTCAAATTTTTTCTGAAACACCTGTAATGAGGGAGGTTAAATACCTCCTTTATTTTCATGTCTTTAACGTTTCCAATCTTTTGAGAAAGACAAGGATAAACATCACCTGACGGAGTAATCATCATATTTGAATACGGATACATACAAGGCTTATAAATTTCAGAAACAGGCTTGTCAGAAGGTGTGTTAAAAAATTCTTCAATTTTTTCAAGAGGATTTTCACAATACTCAAACTTTGGCGAAAAACGAAGCTTCACTTTTGAATTTTTACTTAAACTCGTTAACTCTTTATAAACTTCTTTAAAATGGTCCATATCAAAATATTTTTCAATCGGATAATTTGCATTAAATTCAGGCACAAAACTATCAAACAAAACCGAATTTTGTTTGAGATTGTTGTTCCTTAAAAAAGATATTGATAAGAAATTGAAATTTTTCTCATCACACATTTTGTAAAGTTTCGGCAAATCATCAAGATTATTTTCAAGTACAATAGTTTTAATATCAATCATAGGGCGCTTCTTACGGGAATTCATATTGTCAAAATTATCCATAATCTTGTCCCAAATCCCGTCTTTTGCCCTGTTAATATCGTGGTTTCTGCCGTAACCATCCAAAGATACAGATAAAAGCATCATTTTACTTTTAATAAATGCATCAATAATTTCATCATTAATCAAAATTCCGTTTGAAACAACATTAAGTTTTCCCATAGTTTTTTTAGAAGTTTTCATTAAAATATCAATGAAATCTTTTCTTATTAAGGGTTCACCGCCGACAAGCGTAACAAATGAATAAAAAGGAATTTGTTCAATGATATTAAACCATTCTTCTGTTGTCAGCTCCTGTTTTTTTCTGTCATCACCGACGTAACAGTACGGACATTGCAGATTACAACGGTATGTCAGCTCAAAAAAGTATCTCAAAGGAATTAAAGCTTTCCCGCTTTTATCGTTATAAGAAGGCAAAGCATATAAATTTCTTGCAATATCAAACATTTCTGAAAGATTAAACATATTCCGCCTACGCTCCTATCAGTATAAGACTAACCCAAATTACAAGCATTCCTGATACAATACCCACCATAGACAAATGCCAGTTTCCGTATTCTCTTGCAAGCGGAAGAAGCGTATCAAAAGAAAGATAAATCATAATACCTGCAACAGCTGCCATAAGCATACCAATCATAATTTGCGGCAAGAATAAGCTGAATAAAAATAATCCAACAACAGCTCCTATCGGCTCTGTAATACCTGACAAAGCTGCATAAAGCATTGCGTAACGTTTTTTACCTGTTACGTGATAAATCGGCAGTGCAACAGCAATCCCTTCGGGGATATTATGAATAGCAATAGCCAAACCTACAGAAATCCCCAGAGTAATATTTTGTGTTGTAGTTAAAAAAGTAGCCATTCCTTCCGGAAAGTTATGCACGCAGATAGCAACGGCAGTGAATAACCCGGCACGCTTAATCTTATGATGATGTTTGCAAGGCGCATCCGGATTCAGCACTTCTTCCGTATCAATGTGATCCGGCAGAAAATAATCAATCAGCATAGCAACAACAATACCTATAATAAAACCGCCGTAAACAAGCCATTCATATTTATGCGGAAAATTTACCGCAAGCAGCTTTCCTGCCTCAGGCAAAATATCTGTGAAAGAAAGAAAAATCATTACCCCTGCTGAAAAACCTAATCCTACAGATAAAGCCTTCAGATTATCTTTTTTAACAATAAAAGCTATTCCTCCGCCTATTGCAGTTGCCAACCCTGCAAAAAGGGTAATCAACATAGCCGGAACAAAATTTTGCGGTAAATTCATAATACTTTCCTCCGCAAATATTCTACCACAAAAGAAAAAGTATTAAATTTCAACTCCCTGCATCATATCAACAAGTGTTTGTATAGTTGTATCCATACTAACAATATCAGTTGTTCTTTGCTGTAAAAAAGCATTAATTTTCGGCATCATTTCTATTGCAGTATCCAAACGAGGGTTTGTCCCCGGCTGATACATACCCACATCAATCAAATCTTTGTTTTCACGATAAAGCGCCATTATTGCACGCATTTTCCCCGCAGCTTCTTTATGTTCGGGAGTAGCAATTGCAGACATAAGTCTTGAAATACTTCCTAAAACATCAATTGCAGGATAATGGTTCATTTCGGCAACTTTTCTTGAAAGGAAAATGTGTCCGTCAACAATACCACGCACAATATCTACAATAGGATCCGAAATATCATCACCCTCCATAAGAACGGTATACAGAGCCGTAATTGAACCTTTAGGACTGTTTCCGGCACGTTCCAGAACTTTTTGAAGCCACGAAAATATAGAAGGCGGATAACCTTTCATTGTCGGCGGTTCTCCGATAGACAAACCGACTTCACGTCCTGCCATTGCACAACGTGTTACGGTATCCGTCATTAAGAAAACTTTTTTACCCTGATCCCTGAAATATTCACAAACAGCAGTTGCGGTAAGCAAAGCCTTTTGACGGATTAAGGGCGGCTGATCGCCTGTTGAGCATACAAGAACGGATTTAGCCATTCCGAGTTCACCCAGCGCATCCTCAACAAACTCTTTAACTTCACGTCCACGTTCACCAATCAGGGCAACAACGTTGACATCGGCATCGGAATTTCTTGCAATCATACCCAGAAGCGTACTTTTACCTACCCCTGAACCTGCGAACAAGCCCAAACGCTGACCGCAGCCCATAGTCATACAACTGTCGATTGCTCTTACACCTGTTGAGAAAATCTCAGTAATAATCGGTCTCTCAAACGGACCCGGAGGCGGTCCCTCAACAGGGCGCCATGTAGCTCCGGTTGTATCAAGCGGCATTCCGTCAATAGGCTCTCCCATAGGATTTATAAGACGTCCCAGAAGAAAATCCCCGACAGGAATAATAATAGGTCTTCCCGTTGTAGTAACCAGACTTCCCTGCCCTATGCCTTCACCGTCATAAAGCAAAAGCAACTGGGCTGCTTCGCCTTTAAAAGCAACAACTTCAGCAGGCTTTTTACGTCCGTCATAGGTTTCTATATAGCATAAATCACCGATTTTCAGTCCCGGCAGTTTAACCTCGACCGTCAACCCCAAAAGTTTAGATACAGTACCTTTAAAACGAAATAATTGCGTTTCATCCAACTTATCCTTAACTTTATATTTAAGTTCATCAAGCTTGCTTGTATCTAAACCATCCATAACATTATTATACTTATTAATAAGTATTTTTCAATTTGTTAACATAACACTTGATTAGCAAATACGTTTGTGGTTTTATAGATTTTGGAACGGGCAATTCCTCTTAGCCTTGTTCAAGGGAAAGTAACAAGCGGCGGTTATAATCCCGTAAAGTACTACTAATAAGAAGGAAAAACAACAAATGCTAAAAATCAGATTAAAAAGATTGGGCGCTAAAAAGAACCCTACATACAGAATTATCGTAATCAATTCAACAACAAAACGTGAAGGCAGACCAGTTCAAGAATTGGGACACTATAATCCTAAAACTAAAGTTATGAAATTAGACAAATCATCAGCATTAGAATGGATTAAAAAAGGTGCTCAACCTACAGAAACTGTTGCTTACTTAATCAAAAACTGTAACGAAGATGGTACATTGAATTACGTAAAAAAAGAAACAGTAAAACTTTCTAAAAAAGCTCAAGCTAAGGCACAAGCAGAAGCTGAAGCAAAAGCAGCTGCTGAAGCTGAAGCAAAAGCGGCGGCAGAAGCAGAACAAGAAGCTCCGGCAGAAGAAGCTGCTGCTGAAGCGTAAGCTTAAAGAAATTTTAATAAACACAAAAAATGCCTCTAATAAGAGGCATTTTTTATACAATATTAGTTACAAATATTTCACCGTTTTTGAACGCATCATTCATATCTTTATATAAAATCTCTTTCGGTTGAAAATATCTCATTGTGTCATTAAGTATTTCTTTATCAGACTTTCTTACAACTACAGTAAAAGCGTTTTCAGAAAGCCCCATTGCTTTTACAATTTTTGACCATTTGCTTGACGGAGATTTTGCAACTAATTCATCAAGCATATTAACAGGCATAAATACCAGAGAATCACCTTTTTCCAGAATTCCGTCTTTAGTAAACCCGCCTATTATATCTTTAATTGAATTTAAATCAAACTTTTCAGGCTTTTTTAACATTTTTTGCGCCAGTTCTTTAATTTCATTAGCTGCTTTTGTATCACAGTGTCTTTTAACAAGCAACGTTCCGGCAGCAACCGTGCCTAAAGCCCCAAGACCAATCATAGCTTTTGTTGAATCACTCATTTTTTTCTTTTCAGGATATGATACAGGGGAGATTACTTCCTGAAATGAAACGGGAGTAACATTAGGTTTAGGTGTATAAGAATTTATTGCAGTTATATTCATATAAAAGACCTTTCTTTTTTATTAATACAGAAAGAAAGATTTTATTGCGCCCTAATTCTTACAACATTTACAACAGTTAACAATTAATCGTTATACTTACTGATTTCCTGAAAATAATTTTCTAAAGCAAGATAGCCCTTGTAAATTTCGTTAGAAATATTTGCATACCTGTTAGCAACAATGAATTTAAGTTCTTTAGTCCTGATTTCAAGAATTAAATCAGCATCCGCCTTAAGTTTTTCATCACCTGTAACAGACCATCTTTGAAGAAGCGCAAGTTCTTCATACATTTGTTTAACAGTAGTGAATTCCAGTGTATTAAAATCATATTTTGCCAGAACAGCTTTTTCGGCGTTTGAAATTCTTGACATAACAGCCTGAAATTTAAAAATACGCTTTACAATAACATAATTATCAGCAATTTTTCTGTGAGAATAAGGTATGATATTTTTTGCTAAAAGCGCTGCATAAGAACGTGAAGTAAATACTTCTTCTTCTCTTGAAAAAGCACTTCTTGAAGTTAAGTCAAAATTAGATTTCTTTTCAATGATTTCTTCCGGCATTTCAACCCCCTGATACAATCATCATACAAAAAGAGAAGTTTATTGTCATGACAATTTGTCAAATGTTTTACATGATTTAACACAAAAAAAAGAAACCGATTAAAAATCGGTCTCTTTAAAATATATCAAAAACCCAATGTGTCTATGAGTGTAACACTAGTCAGCGAACTGCTGCATAAGTTCAAAAGGTTTTTCAGCAACTTTCAGAGTTTCTTCATCAATAATACCTCTTTTCAATTCAGAGAAAGTTGCTTTTTTAGAATTGAATTTCTTTTTCAAGAATTCATAAGACACTTTCGGATCACATTTGTCACCGCAAGTGAATAAATCAACAGCTGCATAACCCAATTCAGGCCATGTATGAATAGCCAAATGGCTTTCTGAAATAATAACTACACCTGAAACACCGTACGGGTTAAACATATGGAAACATTTTTGGACAATAGTAGCACCACATTCAAGGGCGGCATCCACCATGTACTTTTCTACTTTATCAATACTATTTAATGTGTTTGGATCACATTCAAAAAATTCTGCTAAAACGTGTTGTCCTAAGTGGATTTCTTTTCTGCCGTTTTCCTGAAACGTTGTAAATGGTGATGTTACTGCCAATTCATGTGCCTCCTATAAATGTATACTTATTTACTACCTATTTGCTTTCGCAATAAACATATTACAATAAAAATCCGAAAATTTGTAAATTTTACACTTTAAAATAAAAATTTTACAAATCTTTTCACATAAATATGCCTAAAAATAAGATATATTGTATCATTCAAACAGGCTATTTTTATTAAGATTTTTTAACAAATACAGTTGAATTTTTATTTTATTAAATATAGAATTCAAATATGAATAAAATCTTAGTAATTGATGACGACACAGCAATAAACGAGCTTATAAAAGTTAATCTGGAATTGTGCGGGTATAATGTTGTACAGGCACCGGACGGCATAAAGGGTTTTGCATTGTGCAAGCAGGAATTACCGGCACTGGTAATTTTAGATGTAATGATGCCTGAAGTTGACGGTTTCACAGTTGCTCAAAGAATAAGAAAAAATGAAGCCACAAAAGATATTCCGATATTAATGCTTACAGCACTTTCTCAAATAAATGATAAAGTTAACGGATTTAATATCGGCGTTGACGATTACCTTGTAAAACCTTTTGAAATGGAAGAGTTGCAGGTAAGGGTACGTGCACTTTTAAAGCGTACACGTCAGATACCTGAAAGTGCATCAACAAGAGAACTTTTAACACTTGGCGATATCACAATTCTACCTGAGGTATACAGCGTAAAAATTAACGAAAAAACGGCAAAATTAACACCGATTGAGTTTGAAATATTTAATTTGCTGTTTCAAAACCACGGGAATATGGTTTCCTCATCCCAGCTACTAAAAGATATATGGGGATACTCACCAGACGATGACATTGAGACAATACGGGTTCACATAAGACATTTGCGCACAAAACTTGATAAAATTTCAGACGGTAAAAAATACATTGAAACAATATACGGCGGCGGTTATAAGTTAAGTATATAAAAATAACTTTAGGGTTTGTACTTGACAAAAATGTAAACATGTTAAATAATGAGAAAAAACATGGAGGATGAAAAATGTTTAACCAAGAAGCTTTAAGGATTGCCCCCCCCCCGAAAACTCTTTAGGGGACTTTAATTCTGGCACTTACAACTGGAATTTTGCACGTTTTACCAATGGTTTTACTCTTGCTGAGGTATTGATTACTCTCGGTGTTATTGGCGTGGTTGCAGCCTTAACTATTCCTGCTGTTATAACCAATTATCAAAAGCAGGAAACACTTTCCAGGCTAAAGAAAGCATACAGTATTGTACAACAGGCAATTAAGCTTTCTGAGGTTGAAAATGAATCAGTCACCAACTGGGATAACAATTTGAACGGACATGACTTTTTTGAAAAATATATAAAAAAATACGTTCAGTATACACAAGAAATTACCCCAGCAGAATTATGGTCAATGGCACCGAGAAAACTTTTGAACGGTTCAAACTATACCGGTACAACTTATGCTTCCGGCTCAACCACTGCAACAAACTTTATACTGTCAGACGGAAGTATGATTACCCTGAATTTTGTAACAGATGGTATATGGGTTGGGATAGACACAAATGGCATTAAAAAACCTAATCAAATTGGAAAAGATACCTTTCTGTTTGTGTTTTCTTCAAAACATGGTTTGCAGCCGCTCGGAGAAGCAGGAACTCCTGATAGTTGGAGCTATGGAACATATTCAAGAGAAAAAATTATGGGCAGCGGCAGCCTGAGTTGCAGCAAAACAGGCACAGGCTACTGGTGTTCCGCACTTATTATGAATGACCAATGGAATATTGAAAAAGACTACCCTTGGAGATAGGATAAATTATTTATCCTGTTCATAACCAAAGTTTTTCAAAGAGCTTTGCTTTTTGCGCCAGTCTTTTTCTACCTTAACCTCAAGACCTAAAAAAACTTTTTTCTCAACAATTTTTTCAAGTTCCAAACGGGCTTCTGTCCCGATTTTTTTCAGAAGACCTCCGCCTTTGCCGATTAAAATACCTTTTTGACTTTTTGTTTCGCAATAAATTGTTGCATAAATCCTGTCAATATCATCGCTTTCAGTATAACTTTCAATTTTCACGGCTACAGAATGCGGAATTTCATCAGAGGTATTAAGAAGAATTTTTTCTCTGATAACTTCTTCTGTAACATCACGCATTGTTTCTTCCGTTACAACATCTTCCGGATACAAAAGTTCGCCTTCGGGAAGATATTTATAAATATTTTTTATAAGTGTATCAATATTTCTGCCTGTCTTTGCTGAAACTTTTACAACAGGATAATTTTTATCGAATAAAGTTTTATATGAGATTAAATTTTCTTCAACTTTACCCATATTCTTAATCTTATCAACCTTATTCATAACAATAATTACGGGAATGTCAGTCTGCAAAATATTTTGCGCAATCCATTTGTCGCCCTTGCCGGCAGGCTCAGAGCCGTCGACTAAAAACAAAATTAAATCCGCATCAGGTACCGCAATTTTTGCCTCATCAAGCAGAAATTCCCCGAGTTTATTCAAAGGCTTATGCACTCCGGGAGTATCAATAAAGACTATCTGTCCCTCGCCGGTTGTGTATATACCTTTAATTCTTTTTCTTGTAGTCTGTGCTTTATCTGTGGCAATTACAATCTTTTGACCTAAAATTTGGTTCAAAAGAGTTGATTTGCCTACGTTAGGGCGCCCTATTATTGCTGTAAAACCGCTTTTCATGAAATAAATTGTAACATAAAAAGTATATTTTTTTTACAAACTAGCAATTTTTTTTTACTCAAAGTATTATATATATGTATAGGGAAAAATTTTAACGGTAGAAAATGGTAGTAAAAAAATCCAATATATTCGGCATAGCACTATTGCTCACTCTTGCATTAACTCCTGTATCAGGAACGTTTGCAAACGGGGAAAATAACCTTGTACAATTAGATTTGAAAAAAACTTCAAATAATACCGTTGATGTCACTTTGTTTACTACAAACAATTATAGTGACAACGTTATGGTCAGAAAAAAATCTGATAATAAATACGTTATCCTTATACCAAAAGTTCAAAGTTCAGGTTTCAGCAATTCAAGCTTAAGCGGGGTAAAAGACCTCGTTTCAAATATTGATGTAAAAACCGTTAACGACACATCAGGCGGTTACACCAAAGTAACCTTGATTACTACCAAACCGCTCGATATTAAAACCCGTACACAAAAAAGCGGACCCGTAACAGAAGAACAAAAAGAATACAGAACTCTTATTGCTGAAGCAAATGCGGTTAAAAATAAAATCGGTAAACAAGAACCTCCAAAACCGCAAAAAACAGAAGTTACGGTAAACAAAGCAAAAACTCCTGCCGCTGCTCCGGCAAAAGAAACTCCTAAAAAAGAAATTGTTAAACAGGAAACCAAAGTTCAAGAAACTAAAATAAAAGAAAATAAAGTGCAGGAAGTTAAACAGCCCGCACAACCAACTGCCCCTCAATCCGTTAAAGCAAATGAGATTAAACAAGATACAAAACCGCAAAAAATTGAGGAAAAACAATCAAGAAAAGCACATCTTGCAGAACTTATAGAAGAAGTCAAACAGGAAAAATTAATCGAGCAGACAGTATCAAAAGCTCCACAACCTTTTGTTGAAGAACTGCCTCAAACAAATGAAACAACATCAGTTCTTTCAACATTTATGCATAAATCAAAAACAGCAGCTAAATTGGTTATAAACAAATTAAAAACCAAACTTCCTGTTAATACACCTACTGCGGTTGTAATCTTAATACCCGTATTAGGACTTATACTTCTAACAAAATTAATCAAAGCATCATTACGTAAATCTGCCGAGCTTAAAGAATCGTTTATCGACCACCTTGCAAGCAGACCTCCGATACTAAACACAGTAAAATACAACAATATCGTCAATGATGATGAACTCTCATGGCAGGAAAAATATCAAAGATATCTTGATGAATCGGCAAGACCTGTTTCCAGAGGCAAAAACAAAGGCAACTACACATTTATTAAAAAGCCTGTAGAACCTGAAGAAATAACACAAAAACGCAGCGAACTTGAAAAACTGCTTGCAGAACCCAACCATTCACAAGAAACAGTTCCTGAAATTACAGAAGTTCAAAACGAAGAAGATGCAATCCAAAAAACAATTAAATTTAAAGCTTTTGACACAGAAAAAGCTTCCCTAAAAATGACAAATCGTGCTAGAATGAAAAACAGAAAAAGCAGATTTAAAAAGTATGAAGTTGAACTTCCGCTAAAAGAACAAAAAAATATAGAACTTGGAACGTCTATGCTTCACTCAAATCCGAGACACTTTAAAGATGCTAATTTAGATATTGCTGATATAGATAAAAGAGGTAGTGGTATGAAATTTAAAGTACAAGATTATATTATGTCTTCAGTAGACGAGTTCTTCTCAATTCTTGATAAAGAACAACAACCTGCAGTAAACAATGCTACCAGTCCTATAGCTTCAAATTCATCCAAATTCAAACCTTCAATTAATATTGAGAAAAACGATGAAGCTCCAAAACTTAATCAGCAATTCTCTAACCCTGCGAAGCAGACAAATCCTATTTCAAAATTAAGAAACGAAACAAAAGATTCTTACCTCAACGGCTTAATAATTAAATCAGGATTTAACATTGATGAAAACAAAGGCTTCTATGTAGTCAACCTTGAAGGCAATTCAGCGCTTGTAGGAAGAATTAACGACGAAATTTTTGTATTGAAAAAATTCGACAGAAACGTGGAAAAACCTGTTCAGGTAAGACACGATAACGCTAACGTTTATATGGTAAAAGCAGGTGGTTTTAAATCACTGGTTGAAGTAAATGAAGACAAAATGGGCGTTTTAATCGAATTATAGTAAAGTAAAAACGGAAGGTGAGAAGTGATTAGCACCATAAAGTTTAATTTGTGTGCGGTTTTGTTAATTTGTGTACTGGCTTTTTGCGGCTGCAATAAACAAGATACAAAAACAGTGGTGCAGTTTGCAAGCTGGGGGTCTAAATCAGAAGTTGATATTTTAAAACCCATATTATCGGACTTTGAAAATGAAAATCCGGATATAAAAGTAGACTTCATGCATATTCCGCAAAACTACTTCCAGAAAATACACTTGCTTTTTGCCTCTAACACAGCACCTGACGTTATTTTCATTAATAACCAGTACCTGCCTGTATATGCTAATGCAGGACTTCTTGAAGAATTACATGCTTCAAACGGCTTCTACCCGAAATCGCTTGAGGCATTAAGTCTGAACGGAAAACTTTATGCGATACCACGTGATGTTTCAAACCTTGTAATTTATTATAATAAGAATATATTTGATAAAAAACATATACCATATCCGTCAGCAAACTGGACTTTTGATGACTTTTTGAAAACAGCTCAAAAACTTACGGACCAAAATACTTTCGGTATAAGCTTTGAAGAAGATCCGCTTTTCTACCTTCCATATTTAATGAGTAACGGCGGCGGATTTTTACCTGACGAAATAAATAAACCTGAAAGCCAAAACGCACTTAATTTTTATGCGGATTTAAGAAATAAATATCACGTTGCCCCGCTAAAATCAGAAAGTGCCAGTGCAACTATGGCACAGTTATTTTTACAAGAACGCTTAGGAATGTATCTGTCGGGACGATGGATGGTGCCTAAATTCAGGGAAGAAGCAAAGTTTGATTGGGATATTGCACAGTTTCCAAAAGGTACTAAAGGCAGTATAGTGCCGCTTGATGCATCCGGCTGGGCTGTATCCAAATCATCAAAACATAAGCAGGAAGCATTAAAACTGGTTAACTTTTTGTCTTCTAAAGAAAGTTCGGAAAAATTTACGGAAAGCGGATTAATTGTCCCCGCAAGAGAAGAAGTTGCAAATTCAAAATATTTTCTTGAAGGTCAAAAACCAGAAAATGCAAAAATTTTTACAAATATAATAAAAACATCAAAACCAACTCCTGTAACCGTTAATTACAGAGAAATTTTAGATAATTTGAAAAAAGAAATGGAAGCAAGGTTTAATAGATTATGAAAGAATACGATTTTTATATAGTTCCGACACCGATAGGAAATTTAGGCGACATAACAAACAGAGCAATAGAAGTTTTAAATTCTGTTGATATAATTGCCTGCGAAGATATGAGAGTAACCCAAAAACTTCTCAACCACTTCGATATAAAAACCAAATGTGTTTCATATCACAAATTTAACGAAAAAGAACGCATAAATTATTTTCTTGAAATTCTGGGGGAAGGAAAAAAAATAGCTCTTGTTTCAGATGCAGGCACTCCGCTATTCTGCGACCCCGGAGCAATAATTGTTGAAGAATTGAGAAAACATAATTATACAGTAACAGCACTTGCCGGAGCAAATGCAGTTGCAACTTTTCTTTCCCAGATTCCCAGAGAAGATGAAGACTTTCTATTTGCAGGGTTCCTGCCCAAAACAAAAACCCAAATAGAAAACCTTTTAAAAAAATATAAACATACTGATATTGTATTTTATGACTCTCCAAACAGAATTTTAAATACCCTTGAAGTTATAAAAGCAGTAAGACCTCAATCACGTTCGGCTGTAGGTAGAGAACTGACAAAAGTTTTTGAAGAAATTGTAATAGACAAAACCGAAAACATTATACAACATTTTCAAACCAATATATTGAAAGGCGAAATTGCAGGTCTTGTTTTCAGAGAAAAAAATAGCATAGAAGACATTAACATAAATGAAAAAATTGAGATATTAAAATCAAAAGGTTTTAAGGCAAAAGAAATTTCCGTAATATTATCAGAGCTTTACAATATAAATAAAAACGATGTATACAAAAGATGCTTAAATTAAGCTGTTATCAATAGTTTTCGGAGATATCATTCAAATGAATTAAATATAATTAATATATTCCACTTTTTTTAATTTATGATATAATATTTTTAGAATAGTATAATGAAGTTTTTAAGGTAGATATTTCTTGAATTCACTGAACAAATTATATATATCCTTAATAGCCCTGTTACTGGTTATAATGTGTCCGTTACAGAGTGCAGCTAAAGGAAATTTCTGGGGAGATACGGTAGATTATGACATACATGAAGTCCAGTCCCCTGCTGCATCAGAAGTTAGGAGCACACCCGTAACTTCAGGTTCTGTAAGCACGAATGCCACTGACAAAGATAAAAGAGTTTTAAAAAATATCGAAATATACGGCAATAACGTCATCGACACATCAGTAATTTTAGATAAGATGAAAATGCAGCAAGGCGATGTTTATACCCGTAATGCAGTTCAAGCTGACCTTAAAGCAATATACGAACTGGGATTTTTCTCAGAAAAGATGAAAGCTATTCCTATCAATAATTCAGACGGTACAGTTACCTTAAAAATTATGCTTGAAGAAAATACCCCCGTAACTGACTTTACCATTGAAGGAAACACTGTAGTATCTACCGATGAAATATTATCTTACCTTCTGCCTATGAAAGGCAAACCCCAAAACATAGCTGAAATTAATGAAGCCATTGCAAAAATTCAAGAATGCTACAGTTCAAAAGGTTATATTCTTGCAAGAATAGATTCAGTTTCCGATGATCCTGACGGTACAGTTAACGTAAGCATCAAAGAAGGTCTTATCGACAAAATAATGATTGCCGGCAACGAAAAAACAAAAGATTACGTTATTGAACGTAACATCCTGACCGAACCCGGTATGGTTTATAACGAAAACCTTCTTAAACAGGACCTGGTAAGGCTTTATGCAACTCAGGCATTTAAAGATGTAACAAGAGAAATTGAGCCGACTGAAAATCCTGATATCTACAATATTACAATCAATGTAGAAGAACAAAGAACTGCAAGCATCTCAGTAGGCGGTGGTGTTGATTCGGTTACAGGTGTATTCGGTTCTGTCGGTATTGCGGATAATAACTTCCTTGGCAGAGCAGAAAGAATATCATTAAACGGTATAGCAGGTACAGGTGTAATCCTTAACGATTCATCTATCAAAAGACGTATGAACTTGCAGGCTGAATTAAGCTATTTCAAACCATATTTCTATAACGCAGACACCTCTTTAATGAGTAAAATTTTCTATAGAGATTTCGGCAGCTATCAGGTTCCACTGGCAATTGAACGCAGAGTAGGGCTAGAATCTACTGTTGCTCACAGAATGAAAAGCAATCCTCATGTAACATCAACATTCTCTCTCGGTATTGAAAATATTGATGTATCAGAAGGCGATAAAGGCAAAATTACTAATCTGTATTCAAAATACAATATTCCGATTTCCGAACGTGCAAAACAATTGGAAGGCGGTTTATTCCTGTCTTTAAGCCCTGCATTATTATACGATACACGTGACAATGCAACGGTTACAAGAAAAGGTACAATGGCAAGCATACGATTTGATGAAGAAGTCGGTGTCATTGACTTTGACAAAACTCACGGTAAATTAACCGGTATGGTTAAACAATATATACCTGTTGGTAAAAAATCTTCATTATCATTCACAGCAAAAGGCGGCGGAAAAATTCACGGCGACAATATGCCTGAAGTAATGGCATACAGATTGGGCGGTCCATACACTGTCAGAGGTTTCAAGATGAGCGGTGTAGGTACTGGTGATGCTTTCATTATGGGTAGTGCAGAATTCGCAACACCAATTCCGTTCCTTGACAGAACAAGAATTAACTTCTTAAATAACTTAAGATTTACCGTATGGGCTGATGCAGGTAAAATATTTAACCCATCAATTACAGACAAAATATACGACAGACCGCTTTATGCAGTATCTGCCGGTGTAGGTTTGAAACTGTATATACCGGGAATGGGTCCTCTATCTATCGACTATGGTATCCCGCTTACAAATCCGGGTGACAACGGTAATAGAAATGGTTACTTTACTTTCGGCGTAGGCGATATAATGTATTAATATATAACAATCCTTAAGGAGGTTTTTATGAAAAAATTTAAATTAGCAGCACTATTAATGACAGCAGGATTATTCTTTACTCTTGGCAATCAGGCTGATGCTGCAGGCGTAGGTTACATAAACTATCAAAAAGTGCAGGAAGGTTTTCCTTTTGCTCAACAAGCAGTAAAAGAAGTTGATGCAAAAGCTTTGGAAATGCAGCAATATATGGTTGATAAAGAAAAACAATACAAATCTTTAGACACACCATTGAAAAAACAAAACTTTGAAGAACAAACTGCACGTGAATTTAAGCTTAAAGAAGAAGCATACATGAGATTAAAAGCACAAAAAGAAGAACAAATCTTCAACAAAATTCAAGCTGCAACAAAACAGGTTCTGGTAGAACAAAAACTTGATGCTATCGTTGATTACAGAGTAATTTTTGTTGGCGGTGTTGATGTTACTGATACTGTTCTTCAAAAATTAAAAAGCGGTCAAATTAAATAGGAGCAGCCATGAAATATTCGGAAGAAGGAAAACAATACCATATAGGACTGAAAAACGGAGATATCGGCGAGTATGTAATACTCCCCGGTGATCCAAAAAGATGCAAAAAAATTGCCGAATATTTCGATAACGCAGAGTTTATTGCAGATAACAGAGAATATACCACCTATACAGGTTACTTAAACGGAACAAAAGTCAGTGTTACTTCAACAGGTATAGGTGGTCCTTCTGCTGCGATAGCAATGGAAGAACTTGTAAAAGTCGGAGCCAAAACATTTATCAGAGTCGGCACCTGCGGCGGTATGGATTTGAATGTAAAAGGCGGCGATATTGTCATTGCTACAGGCGCAATAAGAATGGAAGGCACCAGCAAAGAATATGCCCCGATAGAATTTCCTGCGGTTGCCAATTTAGATATCACCTGCTCGCTTGTTGAAGCCGCAAAAAAATTGAATTACACATACCATACAGGTGTTGTTGAATGCAAAGACTCGTTCTACGGTCAGCATGACCCTCAAAGAATGCCTGTTAATTATGAATTGCTAAACAAATGGGAAGCCTGGAAAAAACTCGGCTGTCTTGCTTCAGAAATGGAATCAGCAGCCCTGTTTATTGTGGCAAGCACATTAAATGTAAAAGCCGGTTCAGTATTTTTAACTGTTGCTAATCAGGAAAGAGAAAAACAAAATCTTGAAAATCCTGTTGTTCATGACACAGATTCCGCTATAAAAACAGCAATTGAAGCTTTAAAAATTCTTATAGCAAACGACAAAAAATAGGAGCACTATTATGTATAACAAAAAAATGCAATACGTTATTAAGACTTGTTCAAGTGAAAACACCCAAGAACTTCAAAATCTTCTTAACGAAATGTCAATGAATAACTGGGAGCTTTACAGCATGCAGGAAGTTGAAACTGACGAAGGTGTCTTGTGCCATTGCATTTTTATGAAAGAAAGCGAACTGAATTCAGGCAGTGCCAATGCAGATGTCATGAATATATCATCATTCAAAAGCCAGATGGAAAAAATGCTTTCCCAAGCCCAGTCACCATACGATATTTGTCTTGAAATTCAGGGAAAAATAAGAGATCAAAAAGAAAAGATTGCAAAGATAAAAGCCGAACTTGAAGGTGAAGCACCTGCATCTGTAGGCAGAAAAAAACTTAACGATAAAATTTCAGCAGGCTTGAAGGCTTTGGAAGAATTGAAACAAACCCTTGCTAAAGCAACTTCTCCGGATGAAATGTATTCTAAATTAAAAGAAGAAAAACTCTCAATTCACCTCAGTGAAGAAATTTTAAACCATTCCTATAATGAACAGGATTCCTTAGAAGAAGAACTTGTTGCCGAAACTGTTAAATTAAGACTAAAACTAACAGAAGAACTCGGTTATGTTATTCCTAAAATTATTTTTCAGGACGATGTAAATCTTAACCCGTATGAATTCAGTATAAAAATCAGAGGGCTTGAAGTATTTAAAACAACTGTTTATCCGAACTATGTAATGTATTTTTCAGACAATATTCATCTGGAAAAGAAAATAAAAAATTCCATAACAGATACTGACAAAATCACAGGAAAAAAAATCGTTTGGATAGAAACAAGCAAAACAAAAGATTTCTGGGAACAGGGAATATCTTGCTCAGAATACATTGCAAAAGCTCTGGAATATGTTGCTGTTAAATATGTCGATGACTTATTAACTTATGAAGAATTAGACAAATACGTTGATATTGTTGCAGAGGCAAACAGATTTCTTGTAGAAAACATAATTCCCGATTTCATATCACTTTCTGATTTAAGATTTATACTAACAAGTCTTATCAGAGAAAAAATTTCTATCAAAGACATTGTATATATATTTGAAAAAATTAATGACTTCGCAGAAGACAGCTCCAAATCAGACTTGCTGAAAAAAATCAGACTTTCATTGTCACGTCAAATTTGTAAAAAGAACGCAAATCAAGACGGTATAATAACTGCAATCGAAATGTCCGAAAAAACATTAGACAAATTTAATCCTAATTTCGATGAAAGCGATGATGCAATAATACGAATTGATGCGGATTTTGCTGAAAAGCTGGCTGAAAAACTAAAACAAAAAATCAAACAATTAGACATTGAAAATCCGAAACTTTTTGTTCCAATGGAATTCAGACACCTGATTTTTACTCTGCTAAGCAACTACATGAACGATATAACCGTTCTTGCAAGAGAAGAAGTAGGCTGCAATGCTCAGATAGAAATTTTAACAGAAATTTAACATAAAGACACAAACTAGCAAAAAATAATTTATTCGGGTTTTGAAAAAGCATGCATGTATTAGGGATAGACAATAGAATATCATTTGAAAGACGACCGAAACAAGATGAAGAATACGGGCTTAAATCGACTATTGCCAAAACTTATGAAGCTTTGGGTACAAAAGAACGTGTAATTATTACTCACGGTTCATGCTTTCCTGCGTTGAACAGAAGCACATATATCGGTTCACCATACGGAAATGCAGCAAAGGAATATATAAAATTTTTAACTCTGTACGGCTTTAACGGAAACCAGCTCGGTCCCGGCGGAGAATTGGAATTTAAAGACGGAGAAATAAAAAAATCCCCTTATAATGCATCAGCTTTTGCTAAAAACCGAATGTTCATTGATCTTGAACAGTTGACCCAGGATAAATACGGAAAAATTCTTTCTGAAAAAACATTCGAAAATGTTACAACTGTGCCCGAAACAGGCGACAAAAACTATGACACGACAAACTTTGCAGAAGCTGCCAAAACCTATGATATTGCTCTTGCTGAAAGCTACAAAAATTTTAAAGCAAACCTTTCAAAAGGACAGCCCGAAGCATTAGCACTTAACAAAGAATTTAATACATTCTTGAAAAGACATGATGAAAGATTAACAGATGAAGGCATTTTCAAGATTCTTGCAAAACACTACAACACCGATGAGACAGATGACTGGAATAATGACCTTGACAGCAATTTGATTGTACACATTAATGAAGGCGACTTAGATGCAATCGACCGCTATAACGATATAAAAAACTCAAACAAAAATGAAATTGAGCAATATAAATTTGAACAATTCATAGCAACCAAACAAATAAAAGAGAATAAAGATTGGCGTGACAAATTAGGCTTCAAATATATCAATGACTTACTTGTAGGCTGTTCTAAAATGGACAGATGGCGTTACAAAGAAGCATTCTTACCTGATTGGGAAATGGGCGCAAGAGAAAGTGAAGGAACATCTCAAAGATGGCATATCCCCGTAATCGATCCTAAAAAAATATTTGTTAATAAAAACGGTAAAAATGAGTTAAATATCGGCGGAAAATTCCTGAAAGAAAAAATAGACTTTGCTCTTGAATTTTGTGAAAACATCAGAGTAGACCATGCAATGGGTCTGGTTGAACCTTATCTGTTATCGAAATCAGCTTCTGACAGTGACTTTGAAAATAAAGATAACCCGGGGGCTAAAAATACTAATTTAGAAAAATACATTTCCGAATTAAAAGATAAAAACGGCGAAGAATATGATAGATATTGGGATTATCCAAAACTTTTAACAGACCTTATTCTTCCTGCATTACACGAACACGGTCTGACAAATGACATGCCTGTATGGGAAGATATATGCAGTTATCCTGACAGATTTGTAAAAATATACGAACAGCAATTAAATTTACCGAAAATCCAAAACTTAGATTGGAGCAGAGCTCAAGAAAAATTAAATTCGGGCAGAGTAAATGACTGGTATCTGGTAGGCTCTCATGACAATATTCCTGCAATGACTTACATGCAGCGTATAGGTGATATGAAAGACGGTTCCAAAGGTGAATACACCAGAGAACACGATGCCTGGAACACAGGCTATCTTGCCGGTTATCTGAATATGGATGATGACAGAGATAACATCCAGAACATCAGAAAAGAATTAATTGATTTGTATAATTCAAATGACAGAGAAAGAATTAGAGCAAAATTTGCCGAACTAATGACAACTCCGAAATTCCAGATATCATTTGCAGACTTGCTTGGTATTACCGATGTTACATATAATATTGGCGGCTCTAAACGTAAAGAAAACTGGGAAGAACGTATTTCAGCCGACTATCTGGACAAATATTATGAAAACCTGTCAAGCGAAAATCCTACAGCACTAAACATACCTGAATTGCTTAAAAAAGCTTTGCAGGCAAAAATTGATATGCAGGTAATGCAAAGTAATGACAAAAATAAAACAAGAGCTGAATTAAACGAAAAATATAAACCTCTTTTAGCTGACTTGCAAAAATATGCAGATATTCTAAAAGAACCGGAAAACGAATAATAAAGCTGATAATTTTTATTATTATCTTAATTCTTTAAGCTCTAATATCAGTTTCTTTAGCAATACCTGTTTGTATTCCGGGTACACATAAGAATGCAGGAACAGTTCTTGTTATAGAAGTGGACAGAGCTGATTTTTCTGCCATTAAAGTAACAGCCATACTTAAATCATCAACGTGAGGAGCAAAATCTGTTCCCTTAATTTTTCTGTCAACTTTTCTATGGAAAACTTTTTCATTTAACATATTTGAAACTCTGTTTCCTGTAATGATACCAACTCCGAGAGCTGCAATTGTAATGAGTGCGGAAGGTATACCTTTTAAAATTTTATTGGCAGCAACAGAAGCTTTTCCCTTTTCTGCCATTTGAGGAATATATTTCAAAATACTTTTTTCATTCTTTTTGTATAATCTTGATGCTCCGCCGACACAAGCAACAGGAACCAAAACATTACCGAGCATCTGATTAACTGATTCTCTGAGTTTTGCTTTTGCATTCTTTTTATCATCTAAAATCATTCCGCCTGCAAGTCCTCCTGCAACAGAAGCTCCTGCTAATTCCAGAATTTCAATTTCCTCAATTTCCATTAATCTTCTTTCGGGATGATTTTTATTAAAAATCTTAAAAATAGCCCAATCCTTGACAGGAGTATCTTTTATAGCTTTAGGCGACAGTGAAAAGCCTTGTTTTTTTGCAATACATGCAAGTGCTGTACCAACTCCCAATGCAGAAGTCAGCGCAACTCCGGTTTTCAGGTTTTTCCCTTCTTTAGAATTTTTATGAGAAGCATCTTCTTTTTTATTAACAGAATCATGTCGAACAACCGCTGAAGATCTGTTAGCTTTGAAAGATGTTATAGAATTTACTGACATATCTACGCCTTTCACACACATTGTAACAAAAACACTAAATAAAAAACATTGCTAGTTCAGACAATAAATATTAACAAAACTTAATTAGAGTTCATGTTACACTTATAACAGTGTAACAAAATATTAAAAATATCCTACCAGCAGGCAAAAAAAATTATTCAGGTTTATTAAATAACATGTTCAAGTGGTAGAAAAAGAAATATGAATGTAACCCCTCAAACAATCTCAAACTTTAGTTATCCGAGAAGATTCGTTCGTGGCATTGCGAGCAAAAGTCTTGCTCCTCTAATTTTACTTGAATGCTTTGTAACAGGCGGAAGAACGGTTCAGGCATATAAAAGAGGCGGTTTTGAAGAAGCAAGGGAAAGATTTACAGAAGAATCTATAGGTGCCGCATTCTGGTTTGCCGGAGTGAAAATGTTCAACAAAATGAACGACCACATTGGTAAAAAAGTGCTAAATCTACATACAACAGGCTTTGATGCCCAGGAAGACGGTATAAGAAAACCTCTTAAAAACTTCTTGCACGATGATAAATCATTAAAAGAACAAGCAAAACTTAACGGTAAAACCGGCAAGTTAATTAAAAACCTGACAAAAGAACAAATTGCTGTATTTAAAGCCTTAAAAATCGGTTCAAGCATACTTTTAGCAAACGTTCTTGTTGGTTTGGTAGTGCCTAAAATTAACCAGCATATTACAGCTGTTTACCACCAGAAACACCTTGAAGACAATACTAAACAAAAACCTGTTGAAACAAATCATTCAGCTATGAATTCTCAACAAGTTTCAATGGATAAATTTATGAAATCCGAAGACAATAAAAAAGTGTCATTCGGTATGAACTACAACGCATTATTATCTATTGCAAACAAATTTGAAAATAATGCGACATATCAACTTCTTTCAACAGACGTTGGTATTGCAGGCGGACGTGCAGTAAGTTCAAGAAACAACCACGAAAGAACAGAAGTTCTGTTCCGTGATTTAACATCAATTTACTTCTATATGTTCAATATGCCAAATATCAACAGATGGCTGAACCAGATTGAAGATGGCAGAAAAACAAGACTTGATCCTGTTGCAGCAAAACAGGTTACAGATCACCTCGATGCAGTGCTGCAAGAAAACGGCGGAAAACTTGATGCTGAAACATTTGCAAGAAAAGTATTCGGTGATAATGCTAATGTTGGATTCATTGATAAAGATCTTCTGCAAAAATTCGATGAACATAAAGTTATAACTCTTGATACATTCAAGCAATATCTTAAAGACCATAAAAACTTCTCTGCTGAAGATATTTCAAGATATACAAATCTTGCAGAGCGTATGTCAAAATTACAGCCTGAAGTAGAAGGCGTATCAGTTCTTACTAAAAACCAAATTAAAGACGTATTCAGAGAAGGTGCCGTTAATATGCCTGAATTTTTACAAAATATATTCAGCGTTGCAACCCAAAACGCATCAACAGATAAATACAAATACGTAAACTATGATGAACTTAAAGAACTTAAAGAAGATGTTGTCCACTATGTGAGCAAAATAGTTGAAAAAGCACGCAAAAACGGTTCGGAAATTACAACCGATACTCTCAAAAAAGCCTGCAAAGAAAACTTTATTAAAAACTCATTCAATTGGGGTGTTGGTTTTGCTGTTTCAGCCTTATTCCTGTCAACTTTAATTCCAAAAATGCAATACTGGATTACCAAAATGACAACAGGTCAGGATAAATTCCCGGGTACTGCAGACTACTCAAACGAAAAAAAAGCTAAAAATAAATAATTTCTGCTTGTAAATTATTTTTGCCCATGCGATAATTTTATTATTGAAAGGCTTGATATGGCAAACACTTTAGTTTATTTACTAGACGGAAAAATATACATTAATTTAACAAATCTATGCACAAATGATTGTATCTTTTGCCTCAGAAAAGACAAAGATGATGTTTGCGGTCAGGCATTATGGCTTGATAATGAAAGTTCTACAGCTGATGATGTTATTGAGCAGTTTAATAAATTTGAGCCTTCTAAAGAAATAATTTTCTGCGGATATGGTGAACCTTTATTAAAATTTGAAGTTTTAAAACAAGTAGCAAAATATATTAAAGACAAATACCCTGAAACAAAAATTAGAGTTAATACCAACGGTCATGCTAATTTTGCGAACAAAAAAAATGTTGTTCCCGAATTAAAGGGATTAATTGATGAATTTTCAGTAAGTTTGAACGCCCCGACTAAAGAAGAATATAATGAACTATCTCAGCCAAAATTTGATACAGCATATGATGAAGTTAAAAAATTCATAAAATGTTGTTCTGACGAAGGCATTTCTGTAGTTGCAAGCGTTGTTGAAGGTTATAAGGGGAAACACATTGACCTTAAAACCTGTGAAGAAATTGCATCTGATTTAGGTGCAAAATTCAGAGTGAGAGAATGGATTCCGAACGGATATTCATAAATAATTTTTAAGTAACTAATATATAAATAAAAAGTTGTACGTATATTTTGAACGTACACGTCACAAGAAAGGACAAAACATGAACGTTTTAGACAAAATCATGAAACCGAAATCAATTGCGGTTGTCGGTGCATCTACAAAGCCGAAAACAATCGGTTCTGAAATTATGCAAAGATTAAGAGATTACAAATTTAACGGCAAAATCTACCCTGTAAACCCTAAAGGCGGTATGATTGAAGGCTTTCAGGCATATACTTCAATTTCTGAAATTCCGGGTGAAGTTGATTTGGCTGTTATCGTTGTAAACGCTAAATTCGTTTTAGATACAATTGACCAATGTAATGCAAAAGGCATTAAAGGACTTTGCATCATCACAGCCGGTTTCAAAGAAACAGGTGCTGAAGGTGCTGAAATGGAAAAACAATTATTAGCTAAAGTAAAAGAATACGGAATGAGATGTGTTGGTCCTAACTGCTTAGGCGTACTTAACACAAATCCTGATGTAATGATGGATGCAACTTTCGCAGAATCTTTACCTGTAAGAGGCGACATCGGTTTCGTTTCTCAATCAGGTGCTTTAGGCGGCGGTATCTTGAACATCTTAAAAGATTTAAACATTGGTTTTGCTCAATTCATCTCTATCGGTAATCAGGCGGATGTTAATGCTGAAACAGCTCTTGAATACTGGGAAAACGATGATGACGTTAAACAAATTCTTTTATACATGGAATCAATCCAAAATCCTGCTAACTTTAGAAAATTAGCTTCAAGAATTACTAAGAAAAAACCTATCCTTGCATTAAAAGCAGGACGTTCAGCAGCCGGAGCATCTGCTGCATCTTCTCACACAGGTTCATTAGCAGGTGCTGATAAAGCTGCGGCAGCTTTGTTGAAACAATCAGGAGTAATTAGAGAATTCTCTTTGAAAAACTTGTTTGCTAACGCTAAAGCTTTCTCTAACTGCCCAATTCCAAAAGGAAACAAAGTTGCAATCATCACTAATTCAGGCGGTCCTGGAATTATGGCTACAGATGCTATCTGCGAAAGCGGTATGCAAATGGCTAAAATTTCAGATGCTACAAAAGAACAATTGAGAAGCTTCTTACCGGCAGCAGCATCAGTTAAAAACCCTGTAGATATGATTGCTTCTGCTCCGATTGAGCACTATACCCAAACTTTGGAAACAGTTATTAAAGACGAAAGCGTTGACATGATTATGGTAATTTACTTACCATTCTTAGGTTTGAAAGATATTGATGTTGCTAAAGCATTAATGGAAATTAAAGCTAAAAATCCTGAAAAACCAATCGTTGGTGTATTCATGACAACAAGCAGCTTCTTTACTGAAATTTCTAATATGGATGTTAACATGCCGTTCTACATGTATGCGGAAGAAGCAGCAGAAGCTCTTTGCAGACTTGACGAACAACGTCAATGGATGGCTAAACCTGAAGGCAAAATTCCTTGCTTTGATGTTGACAGAGCTAAAGTTGAAAAAATCATTGCTAACTCACTTAAAGAAGGCAGAGCTCAGCTTACAACTCTTGAATCAATTGATGTATTACAAGCATACGGTATCAGAGCTTGCAAATACGGCTTAGCAACCAATGAAGAAGAAGTTGTAACTCTCGGTAACTCAATCGGCTACCCTGTTGTTATGAAAATGACTTCAAAAACAACATCTCACAAAACAGATGTCGGCGGTGTTGTTGTTAACATTAAATCAGAAGACCAATTGAGAAAAGAATACAAAGGACTTCTTGAAAGACTTGAAGCAAAAGGATTGTTGGAAGGTCTTGAAGGTGTAATCATTCAGGAAATGGTTAAAGGTTCTCGTGAAATGGTTTGCGGTATTGCAACAGATCCACAATACGGTCCTATGATGATGTTCGGTTTAGGCGGTGTATTCGTAGAAGTTATGAAAGACGTAACTTTCAGAATTGCTCCTTTAACAGATGTTGATGCTGATGAAATGATTAAATCAGTAAAAGCATACAAATTGTTAGAAGGTGCAAGAGGTACAAAACCTGCACAAATCGACCAAATTCAGGAAACATTATTGAGATTATCTCAACTTGTTTCTGACTTCAAATTCATTGATGAATTAGATATTAACCCGCTGTTAATTTCTGAAGCAACAGGCGAAGGAATTGCAGTTGACGGTCGTATCAAAGTAAGATTAGAAGAAGCTAAAGAAGCATTGGGATGCACTTGCTCTGAATGCTCTTGCTGCCACTAATCATTCTTGACAAATAAACAGAAGAACGGGATTAAAAAAATCCCGTTCTTTTTTTAATCAAAGTTCATAATTTTATCAACCGATAAATCTAAAACATTAGTAAGTTCAACTATTTTTCTGACAGTTAAATTTTGTTCGCCTCTTTCAACCTTACCAATATAGTTAGGATGAACATTTGCAAGTTCGGCAAATTTTTCCTGTGACAGGCGCCTTTTCGTTCTTTCAACCCTAAAATTAAGCCCTATCTTTTTAAGAACATCTTTATAATCTGTCATAATAAAATTTTATACTATTGACAATGTTCCTTCTACACTATTATAATAGTGTATACAGTATTATAATAGTAGGAAAATTTAATATGTTACATAATATGCAGAAACAGACACGAAATTTGAAGAATTTTTCAAAAATTTACTCACAGGAGAACCGGCTTTGCAAACAGGCACAAGAGTTGACAAACTTTTCAGAGGCTTATCCACATGAAAACCGGCTTTGCCGGGCATTTACATTGGCAGAGGTTTTGATTACTCTGGGAATTATTGGCGTAGTTGCAGCTATGACAATGCCTGTACTTATTCAAAAAAACAGAGCTAATGTTGTAGAAACTCGTCTCCAAAAATTTTATTCGATGATTAACCAATCATTAACAATGGCTGAATTGGATTATGGAAACAAATCTGACTGGACACCGGCAGATACACAGGAATTTTTCAATAGATATTTAAAAAATTATTTAAAATACTTAAAAACAGAAAGCAAAAGAGTTGGTACAAGCAACGATTTTCTGCTGGTATATTTAGCAGATGGCAGTAGTTTTTTGGTCGATATATACGGAGTCTGGGATGATGAGGGAAATCAGACATTTAAATCAAACGGCGGCCATTTTATTTTTTGTCCTTATGCAAAAGACTGCACAGCCGGGAATGATAAAAAAAAATGGGGTAAAAAGCAATTTGTATTCGGCTATTGGCCTGGAGGAGAAGTAGCTGCAAAATATCACAAAGACAAAGGTGTAGAACCATATTTAAACCAATGGGACGGCAATGAATCCACTTTATATACAAACTCAGGTTTTGGTTGCAATAAGGATGCCGGAAACTTTTACTGTACAGCAATAATTCAGCATAACGGCTGGAAAATTCCTAAAGACTACCCTTATAAATTTTAACAACATGTAAAAGTTTCTTAATAAACTAACAAAAAATTCCTTGAGTAACATAATATAATCATGTGGTCTAAATAGGGAGTATGTATATGAGAATTACTGCAATAAGTTATCAAACAAATCCGAATTTTATAGGTGAAGGCTCAAAAAAGAACAAACTTAAAACCGCAGCAGGCGCAGCAGCTATAGCTGTAGCAACGGCAGCTCCAATGTCAGATGCTGAAGCTCAAGTTTATTTTCCACCGGTCATAAGACCGCCATATACAACCATTCCTGCACCGTCAGTAACTTCTGTACCAAATTGTTTTGTAGTAGGTGATTTAAGAAATTTTGATTATAACAAAACTATGCGGGAAGTTTTTGATGAAATTGACTCAAACGGCAACGAAAACGGAGTAATCTCTGCAAAAGAAGTTGTAAGAACAGAACGTAATAACTGGAATATGAATAATATATATCCTTATAATAATTATCAGATGCAACAGACACAAGCCCAATTCAATGCATTATCAGAAATCTATAATGAAGACGACTCTGATCCTAATACGATAAATTACAGAGAATACAAAGCTATAATGAAAGATTTTATGGAAACAAAAAATATAAATACCTTTATTAACTTAATGAAGGTATTTACTATACCGGGTTTTGTATGCCCACCGCATCCTCACCATCATGTTGCTCCACCTCCGCCGCATCACCATAGAGGACACAGACACTAAAATAAACTCTGTATTGACAAATAGCTGACTATAATAAATAATAAAAAAGAAGGCTTAGCCTCTGGTGAATATATAGAAAATTTAATAAATATTATCAAATATGGTAAAAAAGGAGGATGAAAAATGTTTAATCAAGAAGCTTTGAGAGTGCCCCCCCCCCGAGAAACACAAGTATAGACGGGATTTCAAACAAAAGACTTTACTTTTTAAAAAACATGTGCAATAATAGTGATATGGAACATCACTATTTAAACAAACACTTCTCAGAAATTTTTTCACAGGGAAATCGGCTTTGCCGGGCGTTTACATTGGCAGAGGTTTTAATTACTCTCGGAATTATTGGTGTAGTTGCAGCAATGACAATGCCTGCACTTGTTAGTCACCACCAGAAAATGGTATTTAAAAATCAGTATAAAAAGCTGTATTCTACATTGTATCAGGCTTACAACAAATCAGTTTATGATGTTGGCGGTATAACAGACTGTTACCATGAAGATATTAATACGGGTGTGCACGGCAATTGGACTGATAAAGCCGCTTGCGAAGATTTTCGTGAAGCAGTGGAAAAAAATCTTTTAATAGGTAAAATCTGCACAACAAAAGCTGCTGATAACGGCTGCCTGCAAAAAGACCAATACAAAGGTCTGGATTCACTTCTAATTGATCAGAACCCTGATATAACTGATGAAGAACTTGCAGCCGGCACAAGTGGTTGTGGCGGTCTAACCAAAAATGCGATAAATAACACCAACCTTGTTTATGTTCTTAACGACGGCGCAATTGTAATATCATATCTTCAAGACAGGGTACCAATTTCAATGCTTATTGATGTCAACGGACAAAAAGGTCCAAACAAATGGGGTTATGATTTATTTAAAATGTCTTTTTATAAAGACGGTAATAATTACAAGTTTGCTCCAATAGGCTGCGGAGTTAGCTCTACCGAAAAAGGCGGAATTTCTTCTACTAAAATGTGGCAGCAAATGCATAACTAAAATAAAATTTATGCTATAATCTACCTATGAATTACATATTTTATTTTTTAATAGTAATTTCAATAGTAGTTGGAGCTGCAAACGGAAGACTTTCAGAAGTTGTAAATTCAATACTAACAGGTGCTGAATTATCGGTTAAAGTAGCATTTTCTCTTATAGGGATAATGGCTTTTTGGCTTGGAATGATGAAAATTGCCGAAAAATGCGGTCTAATAGCTTTGATAGCAAAGTTGATTAAACCTGTAACCAAAAAGTTATTTAATGAAATTCCTGAGGATTCACCTGCGATAGGCGATATAGCAATGGCTTTTGCCGCAAACGCTTTTGGTTTGTCTAACGCTGCAACTCCCATAGGCATAAAAGCAATGGAAGAACTTCAAAAAAATAACGCTGATAAAACATCAGCTTCCAATGCAATGTGTATGTTTCTTGCAATGAGCACAGCAGGTTTTCAATTAATCCCTGCAACAGTAATAGCTGTTTTAATCAGCATAGGATACAAAAATCCAACGGAAATAATAGCACCAACTCTGCTTGTAACAACAATTGCTTTCATAAGCGCAATTATAATAGCCAAAATATTCCAAAAATTCTGGCAACCACAAAAGCCAGATAAAGGAGATGAATAATGTTTCAATCATTAATGGACATAATCTCCCTTTGGACACTTCCGGCTATAATAATCTTAATCCTTACAATGGGATTGTTTAAAAAAGTACCGCTTTACGAAACGTTTACAGATGGTGCAAAAGACGGTTTTAAAGTTGCAGTAAATATCATCCCATACCTTGTTGCAATAATTGTTGCAATTTCAATGTTCAGAGCATCAGGAATCATTGAAATGACAGGCGAAGCTTTAAAACCTCTGCTTAACCATTTTAATATACCGGCCGACACTATTCCCGTTATGATAGTCCGTTCTCTATCAGGTTCTGCTGCATTGGGAGTATTCTCTGACATAGCTCATAAGCTCGGTCCTGATGACTATGCAACAAAACTTTCAGCTGTAATGGTAGGCTCCAGTGAAACAACATTTTATGTTCTGGCAGTATACTTTGGAGCCGTCGGAATTTCAAAACTCAGATATGCTCTAATAGTTGGACTATTAGCTGACTTTATCGGAATACTTGCAGCAATCGCTGTCTGTAATTTGATGTTCTAAAATCATTCTCAACCCAGCTCTGTGTAAAATTTGTAAAATTATGACTTACAACAGCTTTTACAAGAACTGCATAACTGATATCTATAAAATTTATTTTATTTATTCTTTCTATAATAAAGTCTTTTGTACCACAATTGTGACAAAAATTTCTTTCAGGTATAATTTCACCGTTTTTAATAACTCCCTTAATCTTAACACCGCAGCAGGCGCATCTTACAAGATACCATTGATTTTCAATCAGCTCGCCGCAATCAGGACAATATGCAAAATCAACATCAGGTCTGACCTTAGAATGCTGACAAACCTTATTAAATTTAAATAACTCCAATATAGTCATACTATTTTTATAATAATATTAAGCAAATAGTCAATTAAAGTTAAAAAGCTTTTACCAAAAATATTTTAATATCATTATTTAATCGTTCTATTCTTTTGACATACCTCATATCAGACCACTTTGTAAGTATAATAACAACAGCAGGAGCTTTATTTGTCATCTTTGCATAATACAAAGATTGACCTACACTTTCCGCCCATTTTTTTGCAAAATCAAATTCGATAGCATAATCTTTAGTTAAGCAGTCAACTCTTGTCATATCCCACAAAACAGCTTCTCTACGGCCAAATTCAGGGCTGCACCATTGGTTAACGTAAAAACTTTCAGGCATATCAGCCTGCATAACCTTAGTATCATATAATTCTTTTGGTACATAATTAAGCCCGCAATAATAAATCCCTGAAAGAATTAATAGGAATGAAATAATAAAACTAATAATCTTTTTCTTATACTTCAACTTCATAAATACATTATATAATAAAAAAAGAGAATCTGATTTTCTCAAATTCTCTTTTTTAAACAAAGGCGC
>HF991472.1:0-1809 GCA_000433095.1 Clostridium sp. CAG:967
TAACATATTTTTACTTTTTTTCAAGTATTGTTGTATAATAGTTCTATGAAAACTAAACTACTTATTGAACAACATTTTCACGGATGTTTCGGGATTGATTTTAACAAAGCTGATGTTGATGAAGTTTTGTTCCTCTCTAAAGAAATTAGAAAATACGGCATTGGCGGAATTTTTCCGACTATTGTTACCGACAACGTTGAAAATACCAAAAGAGCAATAAACATTATTAAAGAAGCATCACAAAAGCAGACTTCAAATATGGCAAAGATTTTTGGCATTCACCTTGAAGGAATATTTTTAAACGAAAAGAAAAAAGGAATTCATAATACTGAACACTTTATGAAGCTTACCGCTGAGAATTACAAGCTTATCGAGGATGATTTCATAAAAATAATAACTGTTGCTCCTGAATTGGATGAAGGACTTTTAGATTATTTATCACAGAAAGATATAAAAATTCAGGCAGGTCATTGTATTGGAGGAAATTTAACAGGCTGCACAGGCATCACTCATCTTTTTAACGCAATGTCAGGGATTACACACAGAGAAAGCTCAACAGCACTTTCGGCTTTAATTAATGATAACATTTATACTGAAATTATTGCTGACGGTGTTCACGTTTACGATGATGCTTTAAAACTTGTATTTAAAACAAAACCGTCAGACAAAATTATTTTGATAAGCGACAGCCTGCCGATAACAAAAAGCAGTCTTAAAGAAATGACTTTTGCTGATGAAAAAGTTTACTATGACGGGATAAAAGCTACTTCCAAAGATGGAACTATTGCCGGAAGTACAGCCCTCTTACCTGATATAATAAAACGACTTGCGGCAATCGGGCTGTTTAATCCAGAATATATCAACAATCCTTATAACTACCACAATATTGATTTAGACGGCTATATTGAGTGGGATGAGGATTGGAATATAATATAGAAGAATTATTTCTTATCCTGTATCATTTCTATAGTAGTTTTCCCGCCCTTTTCCACAGCATAATTAGTACCTACAATCTTTTTAATTCCTCCGTAGTCACCTTCCAGCTCGAATGTAAAAATATCATACCCCCATTTATTAGGCCCTTTGTGACCGTTAATATCAACAGTGTATATCGGAGTTGATCCTCTAAATTGACCGTATTTTATTATAACAGTGCCGTCTGATAATATCCATGATGCATATTTATTTTTTATATTAGCATCACTGAAGTCAGAGTCAGGGTTATAAGGATACTCAGGGTTGGGATTTTGAATTTCTTTAACTTTATCCGTTCCTTTATAATCACTTGTTAAACAGCCGTTGGACAAAGCATTATTTTCACAAAATTTGACAACCTTTAACACTTTATTAAACAATTCTTCTTCAAATACGGAACAATCACTACGTATACCTCTATGATTAACATCCAGAGGAGAGCCGTCTTCACATTTGTGCGATACACAGGTATTATATACAGGATCTTTTTGTGTGCAAACTACATTACACAATGGCCCATTTAGCCAAAAAGAACAGGCTACAGGCATATCAAGCTGATTTTGCGCCTGAAATACTGCTTGGGAAAAAGTAGAATACACTTTTTTAAATTGATTTCTTAAAACATTTTTTTGCACATTTTCTGTTATCACAGGCATAGTTAAGGCTGCTACTATACCTATAACACCTAAGGTAATCAAGACCTCTGCAAGCGTAAAACCCTTGCTACAGGAGCTTAAATGGCTGCCCCCCCCCCGATGTTACTTAACTTTTTCATAATCGCTCCTTTCTATAATCTTTTAATAATTATGCAAAACCCTTGTGGCGGGTCCAGCG
>HF991472.1:1852-36233 GCA_000433095.1 Clostridium sp. CAG:967
CGCTGGTCATTTATTGCTTCTTTCGTATATATATTATAATTTTAACATATTTTTACTTTTTTTCAAGTATTGTTGTATAATACCTTTATGAAAAGCGATAATATAAAAAAAGGGATAGCCAGAACTCCTCACAGAGGACTTCTTATGGCAACAGGCGTTAGCAAAAATAATATGAAAGCTCCGTTTATCGGGATTGCCAGTTCATTTTCCGACTTAGTTCCGGGACATATAGGAATGCGGGATTTGGAAAGACAAATTGAAAAAGGAATTCACAGCGCAGGCGGTCAATCTTTTATTTTCGGAGTTCCTGCAATTTGTGACGGGATAGCTATGGGACATGACGGAATGCGTTATTCGCTTCCGTCAAGAGATTTGATTGCGGATTGCGTGGAAAGCGTTGTGGCTGCTCATCAGCTTGACGGTATTGTTTTACTTTCAAATTGCGACAAAATTACTCCGGGAATGCTCATTGGCGCTTTAAGATTAAATATTCCCGCAATAATTGTCACAGCAGGTCCTATGCTAGACGGTGAATGCAGAGGGCATAAAAAATTAACAATGGTTACAGGTTCTTTTGAAGCCGTAGGTAAATTCAGAAACGGTGAAATCACAGATGAAGAACTTCTTGAACTGGAAGAAGCTTCCTGCCCGTCAGCAGGAGCCTGTCAGGGAATGTACACCGCAAACACTATGGCCTGTTTAGCGGAAGTAATGGGAATGAGCCTTCCCTACTGTGCATCTGCCTCTGCAGTATCTTCCCAAAAACGCCGTATAGCCTTTGACAGCGGAATGCAGATTGTTGAGCTTATTAAAAAAGATTTGAAACCGTCAGATATTATTACAAGAAAAAGTTTAAGAAACGCCATTACCGTTGATTTAGCTCTCGGCGGCTCTACAAATACTTTTTTGCATATTCTTGCTATTGCAAATGCAGGCGGGATAAACGTTACACTAGATGATTTTGAAGAATTGAGCAAAAAAATTCATCAAATTGTAAAAATAAATCCTTCATCAACTTTGACAATGACAGATTTCCATAACGCAGGAGGAGTTCCTGCAACTTTGAAATCTTTAGGAAAGTTCTTAAATGACACAAAAACAGTATCCGGGATTTCTGCAAAAAATATCGCAAAACAAGCTTACAAAGACGATAACATAATTCCTGATTACGATCAGTCGACATACACTCAAGCAGGTTTAAGCATTCTATACGGCAACCTTGCTAAAGACGGGTGTGTAATAAAAACATCGGGAGTTGCACCTGAATGCTACACTTTTGAAGGTAATGCAAAAACTTTTGACAGTGAAGAAGATGCAATGGAAGCACTTGAAAATGACGAAATTACAGAAGGTGATGTTATAGTAATACGCTATGAAGGACCAAAAGGCGGCCCGGGAATGCGTGAAATGCTCGCACCGACATCACTGTTGGTCGGTAAAGGCTTAGGTAAAAAATGTGCACTTATTACAGACGGACGTTTTTCGGGAGCAACAAGAGGAATATGTGTAGGACATATTTGTCCCGAAGCAGCAAACGGCGGAACTATAGCATTAATCGAAAATGGCGATAAAATCAAAATTGATATTACAAATCGTTCAATTGAACTTCTTGTAGATGAAAAAACACTTGAAGAACGCAGTAAAAATCTAAAACCTTTTGAGCCTAAAGTTAAGTCAGGATATTTATATAAATATTCCCAAAATGTACAGGATGCTTCGCACGGAGCTATTGCATAACACTTGACAAATATAGGAAAATCATAAATAATGATTGAAAACAGGAGGTAGAAAAATGTTTAAATCAGAAGCTTTGAGATTGCCCCCCCCCCGAAAAACACAAGTATAAAAAGGGTTTTAGCTAAAACTCTTTACTTAAAAAAAACATGTGCAATAATAGTGACATGAAACATCACAATATTACAAAGAAATTATTTGCATTTACTTTAGCAGAAGTTTTAATTACTCTCGGAATTATTGGTATAGTTGCGGCGATGACGATGCCGGCTTTAATTGCTAATTATCAAGAAAGAGTTATTGTTAGCCAACTAAAAAAAGTATATTCTACTCTGTCACAAGCTGTCAAAATGGCTGAAGCTGAATATGGCGACATTTCAGAATGGCCTGTAAAAGATGGAGACATGAATTCAACAGATACAATATACAATCATTACATAAAACCATATTTAAATATAACAAAAGAATGTAAAAACTCTGAAGAATGTTTTAGCTCATATAATCTTCAACCGCTTCACTATTATACATTCTGTTTAAACGACGGGAGTATGGTATCACTTGATCTTAATAATAAAAATGAAGATCCGGATAGTTTATATCCTTCATATGGAATTAAAAACGTTACTCTCAGAAATTTTATAGATTTTACAGTTGATGTTAATGGAGATAAAAAACCAAACAAACCAGGAGAAGATATTTTTAGATTTTTTGTAACTCAAAAAGGACTTATACCATTAGGTGCTGACCAGGATGCAGGGACAACAAAAAACAGATGTAAAAGACCACAAACTGGATTTTATTGTACAGCATATATGTTAACTAAATATTAATGTCTATGATAACATATAGATATGAAAAAACTTGAAGATTTCGCCGAAGATATCAACAAATGTTCCAAATGCGGTCTTTGCCAGTCAGTTTGTCCTGTTTATAAGATAACGGGAAATGACTGCGCTGTTTCACGAGGGAAATTTGTTATGCTTGACGGAGTTTTAAAAGGTGATTTGAAACTTAATAAAAACATAAACAAATATCTTGACTTATGCCTTAAATGCGATAAGTGTAAGAGCTTTTGCCCCAGTGCAATCGACGTATGCAAAATATTTGAAACAGCAAAATATGAGTATGCAAAAAAAACTTTATCAGGAAAATTTATTTTCTTCCTCGAATCAAAATACATATTCGGTAATTTTATAAATCTATTTAAAACTTTATCAAAACCATTCAGGAAAAAGTTTTCAAAAAAATCCCCTGACTGTTTAAAAGTATTATACTTTAAAGGCTGCGTAAATAACATATTACCGCATACTGACAATATTCTAAACAAATTATTAGAAAATTCTAACGTGGAAATTATTGAAAAAGATTTCGATTGCTGCGGACTTCCGTTACTATCAAGCGGGAATTTAGAAAGATTTGAAGAAGTTAAGCAGCATAATCTGAAAATGTTTGATTGTGATTTTGATTACATTTTGACAGATTGTGCAAGCTGTGAAAGCACATTAAAAAAATATGTTGATGCAAAATTCATAAATATCGGCGAACTCATTGTTATGCTAAACATAAAATTCCGCTTTAAAAAACCTGTCACTGTAACATTCCATAAGCCCTGCCATCTTGAAAATGACGACTTTCTAAAACCTTTAATTGATAATTGCGAAAATGTTGAATATATTGAAATGAAAGATTATGATGAATGCTGCGGTTTTGCAGGAGAATTTGCATTAAAAAACAACAAAATTTCTCGTTTAATTGCTAAAAACAAAGCCGCAAATATTATAAATTCAAATGCTAAATATGTTATAACTTCTTGCCCCGGATGTGAACTGGGGCTTCAACAAGGATTAGCGGGAATTACAGGCAGACCAAAAGTTTTGAGCTTAACTGATTTTCTATCTAAAGCCGAAATTAATAATTGACAAAGTAAGAAAAAAATTATATAGTATATATTGTTTTATTTAATAAGAATTTGGGAAAAGAATATTATGGATAAATTTAAAAAATATGGTTTCACACTTGCTGAAGTGCTTGTTACATTGGGAGTTATCGGAATAGTTGCAGCCTTAACAATGCCGACATTAATGGCTAACCACCAAAAAACCGTACAGAAGGCTCAATTTAAAAAGGCATATTCATTATTTTATAATGCTGTAATGCAAGCTCAAGCAGAATTAGGATATCCTGTATATTGCACATATTGGGACAGACCAACTGCCTGCACTGCAAAATGCACAAAAAACAATGAATATGGAACCTGTGTATCATGGACTTGCTCTGACGGTACACCTTTACCTACAAATTATAATGGTTTGCGTGCTAATTGTGATAAGTTTGAAGAACAATTATTTACAAAAACATTAAAAGTTATAAAAAGCTGCCCGACAAAAGCTCTTGAAAACGGATGTTTAACAGATGAGTACAGAGGTACAGACAAAGTTAAACAAGAACTGAATTCCAGCAATCCTGATTATAAAGCAGACCCAAATATTGATTTCAGCGATACTAATATTAAAAATAAATACTCTGCGTGGGTTTTATCTAATGGTATGGTAATCTTTAAATACGGAACATACAAATCTAATTACCCGATTTATACAATTGATATTAACGGTCACAAAAAGCCTAATAAATGGGGACATGATATTTTTACATTCACACTAAAAGGGAATGAAGATGGTATTACCTCAATGGTTGGCAGTACATATGCCACAGAAAAAGGCGGAAAATCAGCTACACAAATGATTAATGAACAATAAATAAAAAAAAGACCTGTTCAACAGGTCTTTTTTTTATCTGCCAAGTTCGTTTGCTTTTTGAGCAGTTTTATCAATTACATCATAAAATAATTTATCGGATCCCTCATCATTCATTACTGTTATTCCGACAAACGTACAACCGCCTTTTGTTGCAACATTATCAATTAATGTCTGTACAGGTATCTCACCTCTGCTCATTACCATTTTTGCCGAACCCAAAGCCGTCTGAGTTGCGAGCATAAGAGATTTTTCATAATCTAATCCTAATTTTTCTCCCGCACGAGCCATATCCTCTATTACCTTGTAGAAAAATGCAGGTCCCGAGCCTGATATCGCTGTTACTATATCTATTTGTTCTTCAGAAACTTCAATACATTTTCCTATGCTTGAAAGCATTTCCATTACAAATTCAACATCTTCCTCGTCAGCATAAGTTCCTTTACAAACTCCACTCATTCCTTCTAACACAAGCGCAGGTGTATTAGGCATTACACGAACAACTCTTTTTCTTCCGATAATCTTTTCAATTTTCTTTGTAGAAACTCCTGCTGCAATAGAAACTATTAACTTTTCAGGTGTCAGCTCGTCTTTAATTTCTTCCAATACATCCACTACATAATTAGGCTTTGTTGCAATGAAAATAATATCACTATCCATAGTCAAAAATCTGTTATCGGTTATAACATTTATATCTAAACGACTTTGAGCAAGTTCAGCAATCGCACAGTTTACCTCTGATCCCTTAAGGTTCTCTTTCGGCAAAAACTTTGAAGAAATTGCACCCTTTATAATCGCACTTGCCATTTTTCCGCAACCGATGAACCCTATTTTACATTTTTTGTTCATATTATTTAACCTGCCCCTCTTTTTGTGTTGACTAATAAGTTTTTTTCATTTAACATTAAGATTATACGACAAATATAAATAAAAGGAATAAAGAAATGAGACGTACACTAGAAGGAACAAAAGTAAAAAGACAAAGAGTAAGCGGATTTAGAGCAAGAATGGCTACACCCGGCGGACAAGAAGTTTTAAACAGACGCCGTGCTAAAGGTCGTCATAAATTAGCTATCTCTGCTAAAAAACGTGCTTAATTATAGTATGTTGAAAATTGATAACTAATTGCGTAGTTTTAAAATAATTTAACACAGCAGGTCGGAATATTCAGGCGTGCTGTGTTCTTGTACAAATATATGTTAAAAAAACAGTTTAGATTAAAAAATAAAGCAGCTTTCAATGCAATTTACAGATTGAAAAACTCCACTAATATCGGCGGAGTAACATTGTTCGCAGGAAAAGAAAAAACTGATGCCGAAACTGATACCCGTGTAGGATTTGTCGTAAGTAAAAAAACACATAAAAGAGCAGTTAAAAGAAATCGACTTAAACGCCTTATGAGAGAAAGTTACAGGCTTTTATTAAAATCAGGAAACTTAGGAAATTCCCAAAGATACATGTCTTTGATTTTTATAGGTTCTCAAAAAGCCCTTGATAAAAATTTTGCAGAAATTCAAAATATCATTAATAATCTTATAAATAGGATTTGAGGAGATAAATAAATGCTTGAAGGAATGTTTGTTGAAAAAGTTTTAACTCAGGAATATATTCGTCCATACCCGCAGGAACCTCAGGAAACTTCAGGCTACTTTGTCGGTTCACAGGCTATTTACAGATACTCCTTAAAATCCTCGGATTACCCAACATTAATTATCCCCGATCCTTTATATGACAACGAAGGTGGTGCTATAAAACCGGGATTTTACGAACTCGCACTTACAGACTCCAGAGATTTTCTCATTCTTTTGGAATCCAAAAATCCACGTGCAATTATTCCTGTTATAAAAATTGAAGAAGATGCTACGGAAGAAAACAGATTAAATAATAAAACAGTAAAAAAACAACTTAAAAAAGAAGAAAAAGAAAGAGAAAAAACAAATAAAAAACGTGCTAAAGTAGGGATGCCGCCTGATGAACCTCAAATTTATAATGAAGCATCCATTGAATACATTCAAAAAGATGATTATTACCTTATAAAATATCAAAGAGGAACAATAAAAGCCTGGGGAGCATTTAAGGGTTAAATAATTCTTGATTTTTGAGAATTTAAAAGGTTTAATATTAATATAAAAAATAAAAAAAGGTAAATTATGCTCGCCAATTATCATATGCATACAAATTACAGTGACGATTCATCTTTCAAAATGGAAGATGTTGTGAAAAAATCAATATCTTGCGGACTTGATGAAATATGTATTACTGATCATATTGACTGTCTGACAGGTATAAATCCTAATTTCCCTTACAAATCATATGAACGGGAATTTAAAAACTGTAAAGAAAAATATTCTGATAAAATTAATCTTAAGCTTGGAATTGAATTTGGAATGCAGACGTCAACCATCCCTCAATTTGAAGAAATTTATGCACAGGGAAATTTTGACTTTGTGTTAATGTCTTGTCATCTTATAAATGATCAATGGTTCTGGTCAAATGAATTCCAAGCAGGAAAAACTCAAAAAGAATATAATGAACAATACTATGCAGAAATTTTAAATCTTGTAAACACCTTTGATAACTATTCCGTACTGGGTCACCTTGATGTAATAAGAAGATACGACTTAAACGGAGAGTATGAATTTAATAATGTAAAGCCTGTTATAGAAGCTATTTTAAAACGTGTAATATCACAAGGCAAAGGAATAGAATTAAACACCTCAAGTTACAGATACAGATTAAAAGATTTAATGCCATCAAAAAATATACTAAAATTATATAGAGATCTTGGCGGAGAAATCATAACAATCGGTTCAGATTCTCATTGTCCCGAACATGTAAACAGCCATATAAAAGAAGCCCAAAGCATTTTAATATCCCTCGGCTACAAATATTTTTGTACATATGATAATATGCATCCTGCATTTCAAGAATTAATAAAATCAGGGGTTGCAATTTAATTTTCAGCGTTTAATAATGGGGTATAAGAGAATTCATCGCAGGATGGAGCAGTCTGGTAGCTCGTCGGGCTCATAAGACTCATTTTAGATTTACTTCCTTGCTTGATATAATAAGTGTTATTGGTATTTATAGAATACTTAATTTTTGATGTAAATTGTAGGGAAGACCTACAATAATTATAGGTCTATTTTCCCCCACAACTTATTATTTTTTATGCACCCCAATCATCTTGTTGAGATGTTTCTTTCTGCGGCAGCATTTCGTCTGGAATGTCTTTTTCATTACTGCTGAATATCCGTTTGAAACGCTTATTTTGTGCTTGCGCAACTTCTTCTAAATGATGAGGCAGGACATGTGTATAAGTATCTAAAGTAATACCGATACAGCTATGACCTAACCAAGCCGATACTTTTTTAATATCGATTTTATCCTCAAATAAAGATGTTGCACACGAATGCCTAAATGAATGTATTTTATGATGTTCAATCCCTGCTTCCGCTAACCGCTTGTTTACAAAGGCTCTAAAAGTCGTATCACAGATAAAATAGCCGTCATCTCTTGCAAATACAAGGTCTAAATCTCTATGGTACTTCTCTCTAAGTTTTAACTTATTTTCTGCCTGCAAACTTCTAACTCGGCGGAGTATTTTCTCAACAGGCTCTGACATTGATATTGTGCGGTTTGAAGTTTTAGTTTTGGTTGAATCTATAATTTCTTTTTTATACTTGTATTTCGCATTTTTATCATTATCAGGCACTGCCTGCAACTGTTGGCTAATCCTAATTTCTCGTTTCTCAAAATTAACCTTAGACCATTGCAAGCCCAATGCTTCGCCTAATCTCGTGCCAATGCAAAGGAAGAACACTATAAGCATATCCCATTGAGTACCTTGTTCAATACAATATTTAACAAGTTTATCGTAATCCTCTGGGCTTAATATTTGCGTTTCTTTCTTTGTGCATTTTGGATATTCTGCATCGTCATTCGGGTTTTTCTCTATGATACCGAGTTTCCGAGCCCTCACAAGCATTCTGTTTACTACCGCTCTAATATTCTTAACTGTTTTCGGGTCAAGGGTTCCGTTTTTGCCATTGCTTTTTTCTAAACAAGTATTATAAAATACTGTCAATCGGTGCGGTTTTAGTTTCTTTATAAGTATATGTCCTAAGTCTGGAATTATATGTTTGTCTAAAATACTCCTATCATCGTTAATAGTAGTAATTTTGACATGACCTACAACATAATTGTCAAACCAACAATTTGCCCATTGAGCGATTGTCATATTTTCGCTAATATCATCAGAATATCTGCCCTCTTGCTCCGCTTTCCATTCTTTGTAGGCGGTTAGGCATTCTTCTTTGGTTTTGCGAGAAAAACTTTTTATCTTACTTTTGCCAAACTCATCGTGATAAGTAACTTTGTATTCAATGTATCTGCCGTCTGTACTTTTTGTAAAACAGCCTTCACCATTTTTACGTTTTGGTCTTTTAGTTTTAGGAGTTGTATTCTTAGCCATTTGCATTCTCCTCCTTAACAAATTTGTAGAATGCGTATTCGCTAATATTCAACTCACGAATAGCAGATATTGATGTAATCTGACGGTTAATCCATTTTTGATAAACCTCTTTGAAGTTTGCAGGTTTTGGTACTTGCTTTCGCCCCTTATACTTGCCTTGTTTTTTCGCAACTGCAATTCCGTCGCGCTGGCGTTCCAAAAGATTTGCACGCTCAAATTCATAAATCGCACCTAAGAATGTCAGCATCAGTTTGCCAAAGTTTGTGGATGTGTCGATTTTTTCTTTGTCGCTATATAGAGTAACGCCTTTGTTTGTCAGATATTCAACAATATCTAACAAATCTTTGGTATTACGAGCTAACCGCGATAAGTCTTTAACGCAAATCGTATCGCCTTGCCTTGCATAATTAAGCATATTTTGAAGTTCGCGGCGGTCTGTTGTATTCTTACCGCTGACCTTTTCTTCAAAATACTTATCAATGCCAAGTTTGGCTAAAATTGCTTTTTGACTTTCCGTATTTTGGTCGATAGCACTAACTCTAATGTACCCAATCCTTTGTCCTGTCATCATTTCCTCCTTTTTTTATTTTTTAGGACAACGAGTGTTTGAAGTAAAGACTTTATCAGGGAAATGAGTGAAAATTAAAAAATCAAGTCTAAACAAACACTTTTTAAGCACCAAAAAATCGCCCGAATAGAGTGTACCCTAACAAGTGATAAAACTTAATCAAGTTCTGTTAATTTGGCATAGCAAATTAAGCTATTTTAAGAGGGTGTTTCTATAAAATATGCTTAACTCTACAAGACAAATAGCCTCTATGGACGATAGAACTGCTATCCAAATCTTATTTTATGGTTCATGCCGCTTCCTCCTTGGTAAAAAAATAATGTCACCATTGCGAGCCTATGGTTACCTAGGTGGCTCATCAGGGACGTTTTCCTTGGCGAAACGTCAAAATATTCCTAGCTCTCGGGTTATATACATTCTCAACCGCTGGCATTACCACTTGTATGATACTAAAATTTTTAGACTTTGTCAAATAAAAAACTCTATAAACCCTTGTTATTATTGAATTTATGTTATACAATAAATTTTCAATAACTCGGAAATCCTCTCTAAATCAGCATTTTAAAAAATAAAAATTATGAAGAAATGTTAAATACTTTACAAAATTTTTGTCTGGCCCTCACCAATCTCTCTCTTAATCTCTAGCTAAAATTTTGGTTCTATGATAGTTCAAACTTTGTCATGATAAATTTTTCGAGATAATCACGAACTAAATATATAAAACTTTTACCTTTTCCTTACCAATCGTTACTTTTTTCTTGTGCTAAAATTTCGGTTTTATGATAGCTCAAACTTTGTCATGATAATAAGGTCAATGTAATCATCGGGATATCTGTATAATTTATTACTTCCTATACTTCCATATATAGGATATTTATATTAAACTTGTTCTTTTTTTGTTTTTCTTTTCCCCGCCGGTGCAAAATTATTTAAACTGTTTTCGCCAATTTTCAATCATTTGTTCTGTTTTTAATCTTTCTGCTCTTTCTTGAGGCGTTTCGTTTTTATATTTTTCAATTTTTATTAAATGTTCTATTGTTGCTATAATTGCAATTACTATCCCTGTACTGATTAACAACCATTGAATAATTTTACTTTCCCATAGAAAAGCTACAATACAAGCAATAACGACTATTCCTATAATGCCACTTTCCCATAAGAATGCTAATAAAACACTTAAAGTGAAAATATCCACAATTATCTTCCTTCCTTTTTATTAGTAATAGGTTCAATGTAAATATAATTTTTATTATATTTTAATTTGTCTACATAATCCGCATCCCAAAAAATACGCTCCAATTTTTCTAGTTCTTTTTGCTGCCTATCAATGATATATCCGTCTTCTGTAATAGTTATGCCACTTAAAGTAAATAATAAACTTATCAACCAAGTCATAATTAATCTCCAAATATTAACAAAGTTATTAAAATACATATAATAGTCCATAACCAATCTAATAGTTTCATTATTCCACCGCCTGTTCTGTTTTATTTGCTAAAACTATTTATGCACAACGAGAAATGATTGCAAGATGTCTAAAAATTTATTCTTTATAATCTTTCCCAACATAACGATATTTCCCATGTTCCAAAGCTTTAAAATAATGCGGTTGTGTTTCCCAGTCAATCCCATTATTTCTTATATTATGGCAGTAATCTGACGGTATATAACTGTCGCGTGGTCTTCCATATAATCCGCTTAAAGTATCCTTAAACCATTTTGTAGTAAATTCTAGCCCTAGTGGCATTATTGATAGTAGTTTCTCAATTTCTATTTCAATTTGTCTTGTCATATAAACCTCTTTATACTATTTCTGTAACTAAAATTTTAAATACTCCGCGCGGTTTATTGAAGTTGCAGAAATCTTGCCAATGTATAAAATAATCATTTTTTAAAAATACCGACGGATTATGTTTTTTATTGTAATCGGAAGTACATTCATGCCATTTCTTTATACCTTTGTTGATTGTTATACCGTTCTCTAAAGAAAATTCATAATCTGTCTGTTCAGTATTTACAATTTTTTGCCAAGTCCGACTTTGATTGGTAATTGTAATAGCATAACCAACCAAAAAATTTGTTTCAGTTTCTTTGAAATATTCAATTCTTGAAATATCTTTTATGTGCCCATATTTAGTTAAATCATTTGCACTTTGGTCTTTTAAGTTGAATGTTAATCCATTCCAAATCTGTTCAAATTTACTTGTTTTATATTTTAATTCTATTGGAATATATCCGCCAGAGCTGTCAATTACTAACAAATCTATATTTCTATTTTTGCCTTCATAATTTTTCAAAGGATATTCAATACAAATTGTGAATTGGTCTTTATATAATTCTTTAATTTTCCAGGCTAAGTAAAATTGAAATTCAAGTTCGCTACAGAACAACGGATTTGTCTTTGATAGTTCCTGCAAAACCCTATAAATATCAAATTTAGTTTTAGCTGTTACATTTAAAACCATTCTCAATCCATTTTTTAGGTAAAAATTTGCATAAAAATTACCCATTCTGTAATAAATTCTATCAATTAAGTAAATTTAAGTCAAATATTTACCTTATTTCCCATTCTGAATTGTCAAAATACTTAATAAAATTGAAAGAGAGGTTTATATGAATATTAAAAATTTGTTCGGTCGTAAAATTAAAGAGTATCGTAAAAAAAGAAATCTAACGCAGGCGCAACTTGCAGAGCTTGTGAATGTAGATGACAAACATATAAGCTGTATTGAGAGCGGTAAAAACTTTCCTTCTGCTGATTTAATCGAAAGACTTGCAACATCTTTAGAAGTTGAGCCTAAAGACTTATTTGAATTTTACTACCTGCAAGAAACCGCCGACCTAAAATCAGATTTAATCTCAATGCTTGATAAACTAAATCAAGACGAATTATCACTTGCGCATAAATATGTGCGGACATTCTTGCTAAAATAATTCTCGGTAATTTTATACCTCACCACCCTAAAACATTTCATCATTCGCCAGAGAATACTCTCATCTGAAATTTTTACCGGCGGGGGTTTTCAAGCCGAGAAAAATCTTTTTACCGGCGGGGTTTTTCAAGCCGAGAAAAATCTCACTACCGAAAACTTATATCTGCGACCAAGAAATCTCATCACGCAATGAGAGGGGCTATATGGGGTGAAATAAGAAGAGCTAATTAATTAGCTCTTCTTATTTGATATTTACATCAATTCTCGTAATTCCTGCATTGTTTTTAATAATTTCATTGTAGAATTATAATCTAATTGATTACCTTCATACTCACAGCGATATAATCCTTGCAAATTTGAAGGCAAGGTTGTGTCCTTTTTGCATAATAGAATAACTCTCTTACCGTATAAAGCTATTGCGGCACCTATTTCAATTAAAACATTTTCATTTATTCTTTCATATGTATTTTCACCATTATTTATAGGTACATTCTCGAAATCTATATGAATTATTCCTGCATCACAACTTCTCATATCGTCAAAAACTTTATCAGGAACAGGAATAGCAGTGGTTTCTCTTTCAATAGAAACTACTGGCTCCATTTGACCATAAGCTAATAATTCTTTTAATTGTCCTACTATAACTGTATTATTTTTTCCATGGGAAATAAATATATTGGGTTTCCGTTTTTCTGTTCCCGTTTGTTTTTCTATGCAAGTAGGGGTTGAAATAGACATCTTTTCTAATAATTCATTAGGGACCATCAATTCTTCTTGGTTGTCTATATCAAAATCGTTTTCTATATCTGTTTCATTATCAATTATCTTAGAGGCTTGATTGGAATTTGCTTCAAGACAAATAAATTCATTACCACTTATTATACGTAATATTTTTGCTTCATTAGCATTGTCTTTTATAATTTGCCAAGTGTTTTCTTGTTTTTCTTTAGATACGCCTTTTTTAGCTAAAATATTATATGCAATATTATTCTTAGGTAATTTGTTTCCATTATATGTAGAATATATTTCAGCAAATAAAGTTGGTTTCATTATGGATTCTCTTAGTGCGACTAAGTCATCACCTTCTAATATAGGTGCAACAATTCTTTCCCCAAGTTCTGTCAAACTGATATTTTTAGAGTTATAACCGCCATTAGTAAGTCCGTATGCAACAGATGCTCCAGTAAGAGTTCTCCAATTTGAACTGGTTGGAGATATGCCGCAAGATTCTGCAACAAGCAAAGGAGATGTCGGTTGCCCAGCGTAATCATCTTTGATAGCTTGAGGAATACGTAAAATTTCTTTAATTGAAACTAACGGACAAAATGTTTGAGATAATCTTGTCTGTTTGGTTTGCTTTGTAGTTTCTGTAATTTTATTTGAATTTTTCTCTTTCATATGTGCTCCTGTTATTTACTATCATTGACATGTATATCATATATCTTAAAGGTATGTTTGTCAATGTTTGTTAATAAATCTAAACATGTTAAACAGATTTAATAATCATCATTTTATCTTAGGATATTTACAAAATAAGCATTCATGAGTACTTATAAATTAATAAATCAAGATAAGTTCTAAATGTTTGAATTGTTTGTTTAATATAACGTATTATGATTGGTAGCTTGTCGGCTCATAAGACGCTTTTTAGTTTTACTTCCTTGCTTGATATAATAAGTGTTATTGGTATTTATAGAATACTTAATTATAATATTCTATTACTAAATACAAATTTCCCTGTTCCGCAAACATTTCTTAATATTTTGCGCTGGCGGTTTTTATCTAAAATTTACACAAAAAACTTCGCTCTGCACCGCTCCTACAAACATACCTACAATAATTGTAGGTATAAATTATTTTTAACTAAAAAATCGGGGTACTTGATTTTTATTTTTTACGGAGCATAATATAGATGTTGAGGGAGTTCTCTCAATATGAAAACAAAATATCGCGGGATGGAGCAGTCTGGTAGCTCGTCGGGCTCATAACCCGAAGGTCGTTGGTTCAAATCCAGCTCCCGCAACCAATTGAATAGAGGGGATTTCAAGGATTTTGAAGTCCCCTTATTAAATATAAAAATACTTAAATAATTCAACTTTAATTCAACTATACATAATTATTTGGTATGCTAATATATAAATAGGTCGTAAAATATGAGCATAAAATACAAACTTCCTAATAAAATTGAAAATAATTATCAAAGTTTTTCTTCTTTAATTAATTTATATCAAGCATTGATAAAATTATTTGTGGAAGATGTATATATTGATTTTTCAAACACAAGCTATTTAGAAGCAAATTTATCAGCTTTAATGGGGGCTATATTTGATGATACTGAAGTGTTTGTAAATATAATTTTTGAAAATTTTCAACCACGAGTACAGACCATATTACAAAAAAATGATTTTTTAAGCAATTATGGATACCCTAAATTAGATGATTATTATTCAACAACTATTAAATATAAGAAATTTAAAGCAACTGATAATCAGTCATTTTACCAATATATAAATGATGAATTATTAACAAAACATGACTTTCCTAAAATGTCAGAAAGTTTTAGAAAAGATTTTGTCAAAAGTTTATTGGAAATTTTTGTTAATGCTAAAATCCATGCTGATTGTGATTATGTTTATACTTGTGGACAGTATTTTCCTAATAAAAAAGACTTATATTTTACAATAGTAAATACTGGAACTACAATTAAACAAAATGTGTGCAATTACTTTAATAGAAATGATATAAGTGCAATACGAGCAATACAATGGGCAGTAAAAAAAGATACTACCACAAAACAAGGTATATCAGGTGGACTAGGTTTTGAAACCGTAAGAAGATTTATAAGCCAAAATAAAGGAACATTGCAGGTAATATCAGATAATGGTTATTGGTATGAAAATGTTTATGATAAAATTAATGTGAAAGAATTTGATAATTCATTCCTTGGAACTATTGTCAATTTGAAAATCAAAATGGATGACACTCAAGATTATATGACAGAGGATGAACAAATTGACGAGCTATTTTTATAGGAGAAAAAATGTCAAACAATGAGATAAAAATTAATATTTATAATGAAGTTGGTGGAAGTGCTGCGGTGTCAGATACTGACGGACAAAAAGTTTTTGAGAAGATAAATAAAGCACTAAAAGCCGGAAATTCCGTTTTATTAGATTTTGTAAATATTGACATGGTTATTTCTGCTTTTTTAAATACAGCAGTAGGTCAATTATATAAAGAAAATTATAGTGTTGAATTTTTGCGTAGCAATGTTAAAACAACAAATATGAAAAAAGATGATTGGGATATCCTTGCAACTGTTTTAAAGAGAGCTAAAGAATATTATCAAAATCCTGAATATAGAGAAAAGTTAGATGAAGCATTAAAAGAGGAATTAGACAATGGTTAGTGTTTATGATTTAAAAACATATAAACCAAAATCTACTGATAAATTTCTCTTTGATACAAATATTTTAGTCTTTTTATACAATAGTTTAAATCCTGATTTAAATGAAACCAAATCAGAAGTTTATAGTAATTTTATGGCTGAAATAGTGAAGTCTGGAGCTACTATATATTTAACATCATTAAATTTAGCAGAATTTGTTAATGTCCTTATTTCGAGAGAATACAATATAAAAAAGCAAGGTAAAGATGACAGTTATCAAAAGAAAAGAGATTTTAGAAATTCTGATGACTATACATATGCCATAGAACAAATAAAGCCTATCATAAGACGCATGTTAAGTACTTTTACAAAATTAAGTGATAATTTTGAAGAATTGGCTATTGAAAATTTAACTAATGATATTAAGATAGATTTTAACGATGAGTATTTTAATTATCTATGTAATTACAATGATATAAAAATAATTACTGATGATGTAGACTATTCTTTGTTAAATTCGCCTTTAGAAGTTATTACTGCTAATAAAAAAATGTTAATTTAGTATAACCTGTTTTTGTTTGTTTTGATTTAGTAAAATATTTTCAAGTTTATCACTGGCTTTTTTGTCTGCCTCATGTAGTATATGTGTATATATGTTTGTTGTTGTACTTATATTTGCGTGTCCTAGTCTTTTACTGACTGTTGCACAATCCAGACCGCTTAATATCAGCATACTTGCTTGTGAATGTCTGAAAGCGTGAGGATTTATATGTGGTAATAACGGCAATTTGTTTGTTTTAGGTCTGTCTTTGTTCTCTTTTTCAATAATATTGTTATATTTCGTTCTAAAACTTGAACAATAATCGGTTAATGTATCAGGGTGCATCGGTTTACCGTTTTCTTGAACAAGTATAAACCCTGTATCAGTCCAAGCCGTACCGAGTGCAAGTCTTTTTGTATTATATTCTTTTTTGTATACTCTTAATAGTTCCATAACCTTTGCCGGAACGCTAATACTTCTTTTTGATTGTTCGGTTTTAGGTGTATCTTGATATATCCCCCTGTCTTTTGAATATAAAGAAGTACGCTTAATATTTATCAGATTATTTTTAAAATCTATATCGCTCCATTGTAAACCCATAATTTCACCCCTGCGACAACCTGTAAATATAAGCAAATTCAATGCAACTTGCTTTTTTAAAGGTTCTTGCAAAGAATAAAATAAAATGCGTTCAATATCTTCTATTTCAATATAATTTGCCTCTTTTCGTTCATTCTTTGGTGGTGTGGCTTTAGAGGCTGCATTATAAGGCACAAGCAATTCTTTTTCTGCCTCTGCAAGTATAGTTCTTATAAGTCTATGATGTTCTATAATTGTTTTACTGCTTAATTTACCGCCAGTTGCTTTGTTTATACCGTCTTTTGATAATTGGTCATAGAAAGCGTTTAAATGTTGAGGTTTTAAATCGCATAACTTATAATGTCCGATTGCTGGTTTTATTCGTTCCAATAGTTCTTTGTATCGTACTATTGTTCTATGTTTTACCCCAATGCGTTCTTTTAAATCAATAACATAATTTGCATATCGTTCAAAAGTTTGCTTGTTATCGGCAACAAAACCTTTTTTACATTCATTTTCAAAAAGTGTAGCTGCTTTTTGCAATTCTGCTTGTATTTTCTTTTCGCTCCACTTTTCATCAAAGAAAAATGTCATTGTATAAGGTTTTAACTGCTTGCCGTTTGTATCTCTGCCTTTGTGAACTCTGATACAGTATGAGATAATTTTACCGTCTTTGTTTTTTCTTGGTTGAATGTTTGCCATTTTCGTTACTCCTTTTTGGTATATGTTGTTCTTTTATGTCTTTGAGCATATTTATAAAATCATGTTGTATTCTAAATAGCATAAATTCAGCCTCTTTATCGTCATTATACGGATTTTCTTCATAATATTTAATTTCATTTTCTTCTATACCAATAATATCGAAATACTTTGATGTGTCATAGGTGTTATATTCTAAATATTCAACAATTTTTGCTAATAAAACAACGAAAGCCCCATTTTTATATGTCAACATTTCGTTTAAAATTTTTATAGGGATATTTTTAGAGTTTGGATTATACATTTCAGAAATTTTTACAATGTCTGATATAAGTTTAATTGTTTTATCGGTAAGTCCTAAATCTGTACCTAATTTAAAATTTTCATTTTTTATGCTTGCTTTTTCATTTATTAAGTAATCAGCAGGGATATTAAAAAATTTGCTATATTGTTGTAATTCTGTATAAGAAGGGAATTTTTTACCATTTTCTAAATTAGAAATTTGAGTTTTAGAGATTTTTAATGCTTTTGCAAGCATATCCTGCGTATAATCTCTTTCAATACTACTTTTACTCTCTCTCAATGCCTTAAAACGACTACATAGTTTAAAATTTTTATTTTTCTTTTGCATTTTATATACCTTATTTGTTACTAAATCAGGAATTTTATATAATAAATTCCTGATATGTTATCAATATAACATAAATTGCTCTAATTTCAAGTGTTTTACAGTAATATAAAATAGAATTTGTTACATTTAGTAATTTTCAATAACAAAAACAAAAGGAGGAAAAATGTTGGAAAATCTAAAAACACCCAAAATGGCAACTGTAAATGAGGTAGCAGAAATAACAGGGCTTGCAAGACATTATGTAAGGCAATTAGCCTTGCAAAATAAAGTAAGCCATGTAAGAGCAGGAAAAAAGATTTTAATTAATGTTGAAAAATTAATAGAATTTCTTAATGCCGGTGAAAGCGTGCAACAGGAATGATAACCATACAAAACAAAAATTGAGGCATATTATGATAATACAAAATTTTACAAGAAATGACTTTATAAAAAGCGGTATATCGGATTTAACCTTAAATGAATATATAAATAATGGGTATTTATTAGAAACTCCTGATTGTTGGCAATTAAAATATCCTGAATTATACAAAAATAAGCCTACTGATTATTACAATATGAGGCTAAAAAATCCTACTGAAAATAAAAAATATATAAAACCAAAAGAATTGTGTTCAAGATTATTTAGACCGCTTGCATTAAGTCCAAATATCATAAGTAATAGGAATGAATATATAATTATTACAGAGGGGGAAAAGAAAGCAATAAAAGCCGTTCAAGAGGGTTTTAATTGCCTTGCTCTTTCAGGTGTGTGGGCTTGGAAAAGGACACCTAAAGACGATGAAACTGAAATTAATGCAGATATTATACCTGATATAGTAAATTTGGATTTAAAAAATAAAACGATTTATTTATGTTACGACAATGACATGTGGTCTAAACCTCAAGTAAAACAAGCATTATATCATTTTTCTGCATATTTAATTGCAGAAAAGCAAGCAATAGTAAAAATAATAAAATTGCCTGAAATTGATGATAAAATTGGGCTTGACGATTATTTAATAAAATATGATAAAAATAATTTCCAAGAATTATTAAATAATGCAAAAACACTTGATTTGAGTGTAATTCAGAATATATTATCAGATAAAATTGATAGTAATGAGAATTTTCCTATTGATATTTTTCCTGCAAATATAAAAAATATCATAATTGATTTACATAAAAGACTTGACGCCCCTTTAGAGTATATTGCATGTGTATTTTTAGTAACTGTGAGTATGTTAATGGATTATAGATTTTATATAAATGCAAATCCGGCAAGTAATTTTATAGAATACCCTATTTTATGGCTTGCATTAGTTGGTAAACCCTCTCAAAAAAAGACACCATGCCTGAAAATTGGCAAAAAAATTTTAGATAATTTTGAGGCTATATTACTTGAAAAATATGAAATAAAATTAGAACAGTATAAAAAAGATTATATTCAATATAAAGCAGAATTAGAGGCATATAAACAGTTTATAAAGCAGGGGAAGAATGCAGAAATACCAAAAGAGCCAAGAAAACCTTTAAAACCTCGTATTACAACACAAAATGCAACAGTAGAGGCTTTATGCATGGCTATTAATTCAAATAAAGATATTATGCTGGGAATTGGAATTTTTACTGACGAATTAGCACATTTATTTAAAAGTTTTAATCAATATAAAGGTGGTGGCGGAAATGATAAAGAGTATTTTTTACAGGCATGGTGCAAAGATAGACAAAACATAATAAGAAAAGGTACTGATGAAGATTTTATAGTAGAGGCAAGTCATAATATTATTGGGGGTATTCAGCCAAAAGTTCTTGATGAAACATTATTTAAAAAAGGCATAGAGAGTACAGACGGAATGCTTGAACGCTGGTTATTTTGTTGTACTGGTTATGAAGAAACAGGAATATTACCGGATTTTAAAGAAAAATATGATATTTCAGTATTAAAAAATTGTTGTGAAAAAATTTTTAAATACAAAATTAATAACACTCCTAAAGGGTATAAGTTTGATGACAACGCACTTATTCAATTCAAAACATTTTTTAAAGAAATCTCTGATTTAAAAAAATCTAATAGTATTTCTAATTTAATAGCAAGTTATATGTCAAAACAAATAAGTTATGTAGCAAGATTTTCATTAGTTTTACATTGTATAGAAAATATAGAAAAAGATGAAATTTCTATAAATACACTTAATAATGCAATAGAATTAAGCAAGTATTTTATTTATTGTTTTCATAAACTTTTAAATGAAAGAATTACTATAAATCCTCTTGAAGATTACACTTTAAATCTTTTAAGAATAAAAAATATAAAAACTATTTCCCCTACGGAATTATACAAGAAAAATATAAGTTGTTTCAGAACTCTTGAAATGGCAAAAATTGCACTTGAAAATCTTGCAAGTAAAGGCTATGGGAGGATTTGTAAAAGCGGTACTAGGGGGTATAAATTCATATTTTATGGATAAATATACCTTTTATACATTTTAAGGCTAAACATCACTAGTAACACACAAATTATAAAAATGCACATTAAAGACTGATAATACCTTATATACCTTTAGGAAACTTAAAAATGATTACTGATATTTTAAATAAATTTGATGAAATAATAAAAAATACATCCACTATAAACCGCAAAAATAATAATTTTAATTCTGAAAATTATATTGTCATTAGCCATTATGAAATTGACGCTATAAAACGGCTTTTAATAGTTGGAAATAATAAATATAATATTCCAGTATTCTTTAACATAAATAATGCTCTTGCAGGGGATTATAAAACTTTAGATTATATATTTACTTATTTTGGGTTTAATATAAGTAATTATCTTAAAAAAGAGTATAAAAGCAGTAATAATACTAATAATACTAATAATACTAATAATACTCTTTTATAAAAGACTGTCTATATAAGGATAAAAGGCACAAAAGATACAAAAAGTATAAAAATGGAGGGAAAAATAAAATGCCAAAATCAGACGGTTATAAAAATCTAATTCCGGCTAATAAACGAAGCAAGGACGAAGTTAGGATAATAGGCCAAAAAGGCGGAATAAAATCAGGGGAGGTGCGTAGAATGCGTAAGACATTAAAAGAACAATTATTATTGTTACTTTCAGAAAATGATATACAGGAAAATATATGCTTATCGCTTATTGATAAGGCTTTAGAGGGTGATACAAAGGCATTTCAAATTATAAGAGATACGATAGGGGAAAAACCGATAGAGCAATTATGTATGACAACTACAAATATTAACCTGCAAAAATCCTATGAAGAAGTAAAAGCCTTAATGGAGGCTCAAAAACAAAAAGCAATAGAAGAAAACAGGCATGAGATACCCCTAATTGACTATAAAGAGGTTTAAACCCTCCCCCCTACCATTAAAAAGTAGAAAAATTAAGCCTCTATATATGGATAGTACCCCTAAAAAATTTTTGGATTTTTAAGGCACTATTTTTCATCTATCCATCTATAACCGATTTTTTGCAATAATGAACTATAAAATAATAAATCATGCATACCTATTTCCGGCACATGATAACCTCCTACGAAAGAGTTTAGCATAGGATATATTTTTGTTTCGCACGTTAACTTATTTTCGCATTGTAATTCGTGTTTATAACCTAACAAACGCTTTGTAGATATGACATTACATGAATTAAATATTTTTCTTGATTTTTCAAGGTCTTTTCCTGCAAATCTTCCATGTACTCTGTTATTCATTGTAAAATTATCATACATAGAGTTATAAGTATTTGCCTCAATATTATAATTGTTTTCTAATGGAACTGTCATTATAACATCATTAAATTTAACACCTAATTCGCTAAATGTTACTAAATTACTTGCTCTATATATTACATTGTTATAAATGCTCATATACATAGTTTTATCATCGGGAAAATAGAATAAAACTAAATGTATATATGAACTATGTTCATAATCTACTACGCAATTTCTTTGAAATTCATCACAAGCGAATTTTGTTCTTGAGGCTACACCTGAATATTTTGCTTTTTCATTGTCATTCATTAATTTATCAATAGCAGTTAAATGTTGCTTTGTAAGTTCAAGAAAAGGGGCTTTTTCTTGTGCAAAAGCACAACTATTTATAACAAAATATATTATTATAAGGGTTAAAAACTTTTTCATAAAACCTCCTTGATTTGTTTTAATTGCTTATTACCTAAAACAAGGACTATTTATAAAATAATCAATGTTTATTATTCATCAAATTACATCAAAAAACGATTATTTGCAAATCGTATAACCTTTAGCAATGTTTATGAGCGAGTAGTAGCAAATAACATGTATAAAGGGGTTGAAAATGGAATTAAAAAAGCGATTAGGAAAAAGAATACAGGAATTGCGACTTAAAAACGGTTTAAAGCAGTCTGAACTTGCCGAAAAGGTCGGAATTGCAACAAAACATCAAAGTTGTATTGAAACAGGCAAAAATTATCCCTCTGCCGAACTGGTTGAAAATTATGCTAAAGTATTTAATATTGATGTAGCCGAAGTTTTAGCAATAGAACATATAAAAACTCGTAAAGAACTGGCATGCGAAGTAAATAAACTTATTAAAAATGCTAATGATAATGAAATGATTACAATATATAGGGTATTAAATGGAATTTTAAATCATTAGACTAATTTTCAATATTTGTATTTTCAACATAGTTCTTCAAATATTCAGAATAATTTTCTAATTTAGTTATTTCTTCTAATCTCTGCATTGTTTCTCTTGAATATTTCATTGAATTATTTTTAATTAGAAAAGTTACAAAAATTGCACAAGTCAATATTGTAGAAGTTGCTACAAATACCCCTTTTATTGTAAGAAAATTTTCTAATAATATTTGCGGAAATGCTTGAATTGTAATATATGTATCAGTAGGTAATACCAATAATGGAATGGATATACAAGTTATAATCAAAAACAAAGAAATATAAATAGAATTTGCAATTATTTTTGATGATTGTGGATTACTTGAAAGTCTGTTGTATAAATGTGCTACTTTTTCTTGGTGTAAGTAAACTTCTGCTAATATTTCGTTAATTTTTTCTTTTTCTTCTATTATGTTCTCTTCTAATTTTGCATTATACATTCGTAAAGGTTTCATTTTAGGAATAGAAATATATGTTTTTGCTTTAGCTAATTCTGGAGTTATACCTGCAATTTGTTGTAATGATTTGGAAAGTGAACCTAAATGGTTATTACTTAATAAAGAATTTATACGATTTATCCCTAAATTTTTTAATGAATTATTTATATCATTCATTTTCATGGCTGCCTCCTAATAATTTTTCTTGTTGTTCTTTTATGGCAACTAAAACTTCTGATTTTTGGTCAAATTCTGAAAACTTATACTCATTATATATAATTTCAGGTGATTTGTACAAAATATTTTTATCATCATAAGAGTTATCTTCCATTTTTTCAAATGCCTTTTCTCTTATTCTTGTATTATACCAATTAAAATACCTATCTTTTAACCTCATTATTAAATTATTAGCAGTTACAATACAATCTTCAATTAAAATTTTATTTTCATTAAATTGTTGTTCATTATTTATAATTTTGGTAATAATAAATGCACCCAATAACCCAACAAATGCAGCCGTTGATTGTGCCAATGAACTATAAAAAACATTCCAGTCTGACATGCAAGCCTCCTAATACAATAATATCATAAAAATTTAGCTTTATAGTTCTGAGTTCAACAAAAATTCAACTTTTTTATAAAAATTCAACAAAAATCATTAAAAATTACAAAAAGTAAAATAGTTAAAATATTGATTATATTTAAGGTAATAAGAAATTGTAAAAGTTATAAAAAGTAAATTTCACAACTCATAACCCGAAGGTCGTTGGTTCAAATCCAGCTCCCGCAACCAATTATTTTAAAGGGTTTTAGCTAATTAGCTGAACCCTTTTTTAGTGCAAAAATAAGCCAAAGTTGCAAAAATGTTGCAAAATTATTTTGAGGCGCACTTTATTTTAGTTTTATTTGTACGACGAGTTTTAAGGCTTGTGAAATTATTTTTGTATGTTTTTTATACTCGACAAGTTAAAAATTGCAGCAGGAGACACCATAACTACTTCATTTTAGACCATAATGAAATGATGTGGAAAGACTTTAAAATAAAAATACTCGATTTATTCAAGCGAGTATAAATATGATTGCAATTTGTAATAATCTTATTAAGTCCCAAATTTTCTAATTTCTTCTTGTTGTTCAATAGATTGATTTACAATGTTATTCAACAAATTTACGCACTTATCATTAACTTCTGGTAATAAGTGGGTGTATAAATCCATTGTCATAGTTATTGATGAATGTCCGAGCTGATGTTGAACATATTTCATCGGGGCACCGTTTACAAGAAGTAAACTTGCGTATGTGTGCCTTAGGTCGTGAAATCTTATCTGCTCAATTCCTGCTCTATTTAAGGCAGGTATGAATCTGCGTTTCATCATATTTTCTGCACTCTGATAATTACCCTCATTATTTGGAAATACTAATTTATTTTCACTAATAGGGCAAGCTATACGCCATTCTCTTAAAACTTTTGCCAGTTCATCAGACATATCAACTACTCTTATTTTGCCTGTCTTTGGTGTCCCAAGTCTGCCATGAGTGTAATTTTTATCAATAGTGATTTTTTTTGTAATCCAATTTATTGAATCCCACATTAACGCCATTAATTCACCCTGTCTCATACCGGTGAATATAGCAGTAAATAAAAGCGGATAAAAATCGGGATAAATCTTTTTAGTTTTAGAAAGTAGTGCTTGAACTTCTTCTGTACATAAAGCACGAATCTTTTTATTCTTAACTTCTTTGAGTGATTTTATACGAGCAAGAGGGTTTCTTACAGCAATATCGCTATCAATCATAAAATTATAAATCGCACTTATGAATTTAACGTATTTATTTACAGTTGCATTTACCCTACCTTTTTCCTGCATATATTTCATAAATTCTTTAATAAGCATAGGGCTGATTTCATTTATGTTTATGTCCCCAAAGAATGGAACAATTACATTATTTAAGTAGCCTTGATAAGTTTGATAGGTTGAGGGTTTGCAGTTTGTACTTGCGTGAAGCCTTAAATAAAGCTCTCCGGCTTCTTTTATTGTTGTCTTTTTGTTTATGGGATTAATACCTTTATTCAATTCTTCAAAGCGTTTTGCTTGTGCTCTTTCGGCTTCAGCTTTGGTTTTAAATCCTTTTTTGGTTTTTCTTTTTCCTTTTAGGTCTTTGTAATCAAATTCCCATTTGGCAGTTTTTGGACTTTTTCTTACTGAATCAATCATATTGTAAAACTTTCTTTTAATTTTAATTTAATGCGTTTTGAGCGATTTGCGAGCCCCTTCGCTAACTTTTGCAAACATGAATTTTAAAGAAAAGGCACCGTATCACCGAAACAATACGGAGCCAATAAGAAAGGAATGGAGCTTAAGCACGAAGTACTGTGTTTTGTTCAACAAACTTTTTTAAAATATCTTCCGAAAATAGCACTCTGGAGCCGATTTTGACATGTTCTATTTTCTTATGATGTATCCACCTGTAAAGCGTGCTTGCTGATATATTTAAGTAACCGGCAGCTTCTTTAACATTTAAGAGAGTATTATTCATCTTTACCCCCTTTGTCATCAGTGGAAGTCATATTTTGCGCCTTATCCATAGCAGAATCAAAAAGACTGTCATTAGTTGGCGGCAGCTCAAAATCTTTATCTGTAAGTTCGATTTTATAAGACTTCTGGTTTGCTCGTTCCTTGTAAATAGTTATCTTGACATCATTTGAGATATTGCCCTTAATGTTAGCAATTCTGCGGGTAAGTGATTTTACGCTCTTATATTTTGCCCGAAATTCAGGTATATCAAAGTTATCTTCATTTGCAAGAAATAAAAGCTGCTTGTGCAGTTCAAAACCGGACATCGTATGGGGTTTAATTTGCTTTTTGGCAAAGATTTTGAGTGCATATACAAGACTATCTTCTTCAACCGCAAAGGCTTTTTGTGCTTCAATAATCTTGTCTAAAATACTTTCAAATTCTTCTTTTCTGCCTAATGAGTCAAATATGCGCAAGCCAAAGGTTGCAAAATCAGCACTTCTTAAATTAGTCTTATAAGTGTGCTCTTTAGTTATATCAAGGGCTTTCAGTACTTTTTGAAGTTCATACATGATATAAGACATTATCTCGTCTCTGTGGTCTAAAATATCCTTTATCAGTTCGCCTTCAGGTACAAATTCGAATATTCTCTTAAAAGGTATACCGATAAGCCTGTCTGCCACATCATCACGAGTAAATTGCGGTGTTCTTGAAGTTAATGCAAGATATGTCTTTGTGGGTAGCTTAATTTCTTCATTATCGGTGTATAATTTGCGTTTACCGATATTTTGTCCCGTTGCAACAGAAGCAAGTTTGTCATTAAGCCAGGATTTGCCCGTATCAACATTATCAAGAATAACCATATGGTTATTTGTTACAAGTGTATCAAAATCCTCAGGTTTGCTCGGTAGAGGTGTTACATTATATTTTGAGCCAAATAGGATTATTCCTATACGTCTCAATGTTGAAGTTTTACCGCTTCCTTTTTCGCCGACCGCAACAAGTAAAACCTTTGTAGGCATAATTGACTCAAAGAAAGTACTTAAAAACCATACCCGTACAAGTGTTTTAAATTCTTCTGCCGTCAAAGTTCCTGTATCTGTGTCGATATTCATTGAATCGGCAATATATTTGTCAAAATAATTTACCGAATCATCAGGCTGCACCAATTTAAACGGCTCGAAATCAGGTCTATAATTGAACATAATACCTTCATCGCCGTTTTCTAATTCTTCAATGCCTTCAGTTGTGATTGTATAAACTGTAGTATCGTTGTTAGAAATATAAATTGCATTTTTATTTTTATCATAGTGGCAGAAATTGTGTGTTTCTATCGTGGCACCATGGTCAAAAGCAAAAGTTGATAAATCGTTAACAGTATAGTTATAATACTCTCTTGACGGATTTATACCCATACGATTTAACAACCTTTTTAACCATTCATCAGAAGCTATTATAGGTATAATTTTTTTGTCATCATCAAGGAAGATGTACTGGTAATTACTGTCTTTGAAGAATTTCCCGCGCTGTAGAATTTCCTTTTCAATTAGTAACGAAACAAGCTGCTGTCTATTAAGTTGTGTTATTTTAGTATTATTCATAATACTTCTAACTTCTGCCTCAATGCCGCTAAGGTCTCTATGATAGTGTTTCATGGTTTTTAACAATTCCCAAACAGCTTCACTGCATTGCTTTTCATCTTCAAAACCATTTATAAATTCGTCAATATCTTTTATGCTTCCAGGTGTTGTTAGTCCGAAAACAGTACGAATTTCTTTTGCTTTTTCTAATACTTTTCTGCCTGCCTCGTCGTTATCGTGTAGTATGCAAACTCTTTCAGCGGGTATTTTCATAGCTGTATCTATGTCACCATTTGCACCGCCTAATGCGCAAACATCAATAGGTTTATCCATTTTATGCAGTTGTGTAACCAGAGAGAGTTGGTCAAACTCTCCCTCTACAACAATAAGGCCTTTGCGTATTTTCTTATAACTTTTAACTTTTGAAATTTCATCAGTAGAAAATACACCTTGATTAAAGATACCCGCTTTATTTTGCACCTTTAATATTTGAAATGTTTTTGTGTCGATGTATGGTTTTCTTGTTTTAATTTGAGTAATAAGTCCATTCTCATCACGATAAAAGAAAATAAGTCTATCCCAGTTATCACGTATGAATTTCTGTAATTTTTCAATAAAATCTTCAAGATTTTTTAATTCTGTTTGCAGCCTTTCTTTTTTCTCGGCATCTGTTTCTTCCTCAATTCTTTTGTTAAAATCAGCAATTAAATCCTCGTTTTCTTTTCTAACATCATAGCTTGCAGGAATAACACCAACGTCAGACCGCCTTAAAATATGCTCCGGTATTTTTCTAATTTGATTCGCATAAACAAATGCTTGACATGGTTTACCGTCTTGCTTGTTTTCAAATAAACCTTTGTGGGCTGCTTTAAAAAATCTGTCTATTACAACCGATTTATTATCTACACCGTGATTTATTGTATTAAGATTAAGATGTAAACCGCACACAAAGCATTTTGCTTTTTCTAAGTTGTCTCCATACCTGTGCATGTGTATTTTTTCGCACTCCACACATTCCTGAGCGCCTTTTCTTTCTTCAAGTTCTTTGCCATACATGGCTTTTGTTGCTTCACTAAGGTTTTTAAACATTGTTTTGTTCTCCTTTTCCTTTCCCTTTTCTTCTAACTTTTTTGAATTTTCGTACATAAATTTTTCCTCCTTTTCTTTGTGTTATGTACTACTATTTTTATTGTATAATTTGTATGATATAATCGATTTAGGAGAATATATTTATGAGAAAAAAGGAAGCGTGTAAAAGAGAGTATTTAAGGTTATCAGCAGTTTTTGAGAATTGGTATCTTAAAAAAATGAAAGAAATTGAAGCTGATAAAAATTTGAATAAACCACCTAAAAATATGCTAAAAAGACTTGCTATAAGCGAAAATGAATTTTATGAAAAATATATAAATCCATATAAGAGCCTCTCTAAACAAGATTTAGAGACTGTTTTTAAAGTTCTAGCACCTGAATTAATTGAAACATATATAAAGGAAGGTTCTTTGCTAGTTGGTTGTGAATTAAAATTAAAATATGATATAAGTTTTACAAGAAAAGAAAATGCCCTTAGTTGGCTTTTATTTCAAGTTGATTTACTTGGTATTTTTAAGTTATCAAAAAATTTAAAAAAGTTTCTTTTAATACCATATCATCAATGTTACTATTGTGGAAAACCCAACTATTATATAAGAAATGGTAAAATTAAAAAATTTAACTTAAAAGAAATTTTATGCCATAAGGATAAGTGTCAAAATAGCTCTAATCCTGAAAAACATGATAATTGTTGTTATGCAAAATGGGTACGAAAAAGAAAATCTTTAGAAAAGGCTTTAAGTGTTGTTGATAATTTATATCACGACATTGAAGATTACGAAGATGAAAAATTGAGTAATGAGCAGAAAGCTGTTTTAAATAATAAACTGGATAAGATTTTTATTGATTTTTGCGAAAATCAATATCAAGAAAATTTAAAAATAAATTACACAATACAAGAATCAGATAATAAAGCTATTAACTTATTAAAAATTTCGTTATAAACTTTCGCAAATCAAACTAACCTAATTAACCATATTAACCGGTTACTTTGGTTAGTATGGTTAATTTAAAACAAAAGAATTTTTAATGAATTCACCTTTCATGCTTGTAGATTTGCCAATAATACAAGTAATGCGGATTTAATAATTGCCATAAAATTTACGGTCTTTCTTCTTACATATAGCAGAATCAAAGTTATAGGAAGACGCCGAAACTAAAATGTGAGATTATTCCTTTATTTTAAAAGCATAATCCCCTTGAGATAGTGGTGATATGCCAAGTAGTTCTATGGAATTTCCTTTCATATCAGTTATTTCAACAATTACTGATATACAATTAGGCTCGCCCTCTATCGGAGTCCCATTCTTTACATAATTATCTTTTTTAATTTCAACTTGCTTGATTTTTATGCTTTTAACCTTTATGCCCTTGTAGTATTCATGTGACATTAACATTTCAATATTAGGATTAATTTGTAATGTTTCATGTATAACTGCGTCTTGGCTTGCTTGTGCAGAGCAATTTAGTAATATAATTAAAAATATTAAAAAGGTAGATTTAATTTTTTTCATAACCAATTACACAAATTCTAACTATTTATTTACAAATTTTAAAGTAAGCTTTTTGAGCAACCCCTGGCATTATACTTCCCCAAGTATAATCCATTGGAATAATATCTAGTGTTACATTTTTTATATTATCTGTTAGTATAGCTGCCTTGTATCTTATTTGTACATTCTGGCAATCTAACTCTCCAACATATAGTAAGTCATTATCGCCATTAGTGTGCTTTAGAGTAATAGAGTAAATTCCATTTGTAATTTCTGTAAAATTTTTATCGTAAAAATCTATAGAAGAATTATCCAATGGTAACCAATGTATTGTTTCTGCTACACAAGGTACAATAAAAAAAGTTAAGAATAGTATTATTAATATCTTTTTCATACTTCACCTATTTGTTTAACTTCTTTTCTAATTTCTTCATCTCTTTAGTAGTATTGTGTAAGAAATTTTGATAATAAATATTATTTGCATAAGCATTATTCTTTAAGTATTGTGGATAGTTTTTATAGATATGCTCATAAATATTTACCATTCTTTTAGTTGCCAACGGATAATAATGACACCATTCATAGCGAGTCTGTGCAAGAGTTTTGCTGTAAACTGTAACCAATGCAAGCGGATTGTAACCTGCATTTACCATATAATCTACTGCTTTTAAATCTGCTTTGTTTTCTTTTGGTCGAGGATTAAAGGAATAGACTGCACGAGAGAAGAAACCTCTAAATAAACCTCTGTAAGAATTTTCACCCATAGCTATTGCATGGCTTAAAAGTCCTGCTAATTCATCTTCATTATCAGTTAAATTCAAAACATCACCATAAACCCACAACACTCGTCCGGTATAATCCAAACCGATATTTTCCGGCTTGTAATCTAATGTTGCTCTAGGATTTTTGATAGAAAATGTATATTTAAACACCATTCTTTTTTGTATATTGTTTGTTTCTAAAATCTTAAATCCGATTGGTGCAATATCTTCCGGAGTTGGCTTTCTAGCTTCTGCCATAGGAGTTGAAACAAAAAGCATTAATACTGCAAACAAAACTAAAAACTTTTTCATAAAACCACCTTTCTTAAATTTTGTATTTATTACAATTCATACGAGTTACCGAATTTGTGCAAAGGTCTTTCCTGTGTGTAATCAGGTCTAGTGTAATTATTCTGATTATTCTCATAATTTTGCTTGTTGTAATAATCGCTGTACATTTTTTCAAACTGCTTAGGATTTTCCATTGCACGATTCAAAGTATCGGTTTTGCCTAAACTCTGTTCATACTTGATTTGCTCAACTGTGTAATAGGCAAAACATTTTCCTGTGATAGCCGTTAGGATACAAAACAAAATAAATAACTTTTTCATAATTTACCTTTCTTAACCACGTATAGTATTAGTCTTTAAAATCTTGGTATACAGAAGATTAACACATATAAACGCACGGTCAGTTTGTTCCATTGATTTTATATTACCACGAAAATTACAATATGAGTAAAAAAGATTTACAAAAGTTTGGCAAGAGATTAAAATTTCTGAGACTTGATAAAGAGTTAACCCAGCTTGAATTAGCTGAAATTCTTGATATGTCGCCTAATTTTATTGGAATGATTGAACGAGGCGAGAGAAATACAACTGTTGAAAATGTTTTTAAAATCGCAAGAGCCTTAGGAATCAAGCCTTCTAACCTATTTGAAGAACTTTAAGTCTGCAAAATATCTATTGCTTTTTGCAGCTTTTTGTTTAATGTTCTGAAAAGTATGTAATAATCGTCTTTATCTTTATTGAGTTGTAAATCTTCATCAATAATCCCAGAATCACTAGCGAGGGCACCTAACTTAACGAACACTTGCAAATCGTATAAAATCATTCTTGCATCAGAAATTTTATTTTCTAATCGATTTAATGCGTTTTTATCGCACATAAAAATTAACTCCTTTGTATTTGTATGCGTATATCTAGCTGCTTTATGATATTTATAACAGGGGGCTCATTCTAATAATGAGCAATTCCGCCATAATCGCATATTAACGCAAGAGTAAATTTCTGTGCACCATGATATTTTATACTTGTTGCGAATGTTAGTATATGCAATAAGAAATAAATATTAAAAAAAACAATTAGGTTATTTCAACTTTGTCATAAAACTTAATATTTAATTTAGTTACGCATGTAGCTGTTATAATGATAATAAAAGAGAGGTATAAGTGGATTTTTTAAATTTTAAAATTAAGAATTTTAAAGGTATTGAAGATACAACTATAAATTTAAATTCAAATTCCAATATTTATACTTTGATTGGTCTTAATGAAAGTGGGAAAACAACTGTATTAGAAGCTTTAAATTATTGGAGTTACTCTCAAGAATCAAAAGAAACTGTAGAATGTTTAGGATTTCAGACAATTCAAGATGATTATGAGTTAATCCCTATTGGTGAAACATCTAATTTTAGTAAACAAATATCTGTATCTGCAACTTTAAAGTTGTCAGAAAATGATGAATTAGATATAAAAAAATATGCTGAAGAAAATTGCAATTTTATTTTAACCGAAAAAATTGATAAAATCACAATAACAAAATCTAAAACTTTTGCAAATTCCCAAAGCACTGGCTCTAGTAATTATTGGACTATTCGCCTTATGGGTAAAACAAAGGGTTCACGAAGTAAAAAGGTAATTGATTTGTCATCAAAAGAAAAAGAATGGCAATGTATTACTTTATATATTAGAGATAATTTATTACCAACAATTCTTTATTTTCCCAATTTTTTGTTCGATTTTCCAGAACGAATATATTTAGAAGACTTTGATGAAGATTCTAAAAAACAAAAAGAACATTTATTCTATAAAAAGATTATTCAAGATTTACTAGATACATTAAATCAGGATTTGGATATACAGACGCATATTGTTAATCGAAAGCGTTCTGGTAACGACAATGATGAAAATAGCTTAAAAAAGGTTTTGTTAGATTTATCAAGAGAATTAAATAATAATATACTTGGAGCATGGAATGAAATTTTTAAAAGGAAAATTTCAAACAAAAGAATACTTGTAGAAGCCAAATTAGACAGAACCGTCAATAAGGTCTATCTTGAATTTATGATTGAAGACGATGGCTATTTTTCTATTAATCAACGTTCTCTAGGTTTTAGATGGTTCTTCGCATTCTTATTATTTACAAAGTACAGAGGATATAGAAGTCGTAAGTCAAATAATATATTGTTTTTATTAGATGAACCAGCTTCTAATTTGCACACTACTGCACAACATAGATTGCAAAAGAGTTTAGCAGAAATGGCTAAAGAAGATTGTAAATTTATATATACAACACATAGTCAGTATTTAATAAATCCTAAATGGTTGGAAACTACCTATATTGTAAAAAATGAAGGATTATCTTATGAAACAGATGAAAATATTGATGATTTCACTCCTAAAAAAACAAAGATTACTATTCATCCATATAGGCAATTTGTTTCAACATATCCAGACCAAACAAGTTATTTTAAGCCAGTTTTAGATATTATTGATTATAAACCTTCTGAATTAGATATGATTCCAGATGTTGTAATGGTAGAAGGCAAAAATGATTACTATACCCTAAAGTATTTTGAAGATATTATTTTGCAAAGAGAGAATAAAAAATATAAATTTTTGCCAGGTTTGTCTTGTAAAAAACTATTTCCTTTGATTCAGCATTATTTAGCTTGGGGGAAAAATTTTATAATTTTATTAGATGGCGATAGAGCAGGTGAAGATAGTAAAAAAAGGTATCTTGATGAATTCGGAAGTATTTTGAAAAACAAAGTCTTTTCTTTAAATGATATTAATGAACTAGCAAACAATAGTAAAATGGAAGATTGTATCATAAAAGAGGATAAAATTAGTTTACAGAAAATATCAGATTCTAATAGCAAGAGTTATAGTAAAAAATTGTTTAATAGAACATTACAGGAATTATACATTTCTGAACAAAAATTTGAGTTTTCAGAATCCAGTACAAACAATATAAAGTCAATATTAGAATATTTAGATTCAAAGTTTTAATTTACTAAAGAGGTTTTGGGTGCAATTTTATATTTTTCTTCCGTTATATAATATTAAAGTTGAAGAATCTGTTTTAGACAAGAATTTCGGTGGTTTTAAAATTATTAGTAATAACTTTTTTAAAACAAAATATGAACCTCTTATTATAAATCAGATAAGTCAAGAATTTTTAATTGAATTGAACGAAGATATTAGAAAGCCACATGCGGGGGAAGGCTACACTAGAGAATATGCTAAGTATCTTTTAATGAAAGAGTG
>HF991472.1:36272-102347 GCA_000433095.1 Clostridium sp. CAG:967
TAAAAAAGTGAAACATCAATTATCCTAAAAATATAGCCAATACAGAAGAAAAAGAACAATTTGATGAAGAAATTAGAGAAATAAAACGGACTTTTGATAAATTTATATTAATATCAAGAATTTTGTCAAGCGGAAGGTTGCAAGTACACAATGGTTATATTTTTTCAGTTCCTTATTATGCATGTTTTCAACTTCATACATCAACTAGTATTGAACATATAAGACCATTTTTTTACTCAGAAAAACCTTTACTTGAAGGCTATTATTCAATGAATGAGGATAAGTTTAATAGTATTATTGATAATATTCATTTATTGAATGTTTTGGATAATTTAAAACTTTCTATTCCAATTCTTTATTTTACACATTGTTATAGCGCAACAAATTTATTTGATAGAATTATAAAACTTGCAATTATTTTAGAATGTACCATGTTAGCAAACTGTAGGGATGAGTTAAAGTATAGACTAAATCTTCGTACTTGTAATTTTCTAGGCAAAAATGTTAGTGAAGAACTTTCCATTTTTTATGACGCAAGAAGCTCTATTGTTCATTGTGGTGATATAAGCAATGAATTATATAAAAAAATTAAACATATAATGCAAAATAAATATAACACCAATATAGAAGCGTTATTTTATTTTTTGCAAGAAAAAATAGAGCCAATCATAAGAAACGTATTATTTGAATCTTTAAAAATATTTAATGGCTTGGATAAAATCAAGAATTATACTCAGTTAAGTGAAAGTATTGATAAACAAATAATTACAAGTATTTCAAGCTAATTAGTTCCCTCTTTCAATATTTCCAAATACTCCTTATATGCAAAGGTTCTATTTCTTGTTTGGGTTGAAGTTTGTTCAAGGACACCGATACTAGTCAAGTCTTTGACTATGCTTGACATTGTGTTAAATGCTATATCAAGTTCTTTGGCTGTTTTTTGAATCTCAATAATAGGGTTTGATTCTAAATATTCAAATACTCGCATTGCATTTTTAGCTCTGCGTCCCAAGCCTTCAATTTTTAGGCAATAGTTATCGTGCAGATAAGTTAATTTATCAATCGTTTCCACAGCGTCTTTTGCAGATTCATAAACAGCTTCCAAGAAAAATTTAATCCATTGTTCATAGTTACCTTTTAATCGCACTTCGTTCATTCTGTCGTAATATTCAATTCTATTTTTCTTCAAGAAATACGAAATATACAATGCTGGAGTACTTAAAATTTTCTTTTCCATTAAATATAAAGTTATCAAAAGGCGACCAATTCTACCATTGCCGTCTAAGAATGGGTGAATAGTTTCAAATTGATAATGAATTAAGCCTGCTCTAATTAAAACATCAAGGTCATCATCACCATTGATATATTTTTCTAAATCAGACATTGCTTGAATCATATCTTCAACAGATGGTGGAATATAGCGGGCATTTTGCAAATTACACCCTGTGGCACCTATCCAGTTTTGAGAATGCCTAAATTCACCGGGATTTTTATTTTGTCCTCTTGCCCCTTGCAATAAAACTTCATGAGCCTCTTTAATTAATCGATTGCATAAAGGAAGTTCTTTTAATCTATTAATTGCATAATCAGTTGCTTTTATGTAGTTTACAACATCTCCGACAGGTCTGTTTGTGTTTTCTTCCAAGCACGGGTCTAGTACATCTTCTAAAGTAGCCTGAGTCCCTTCAATTTGTGAGGACATAAGAGCTTCTTTTCTCACATACATAGAAATAAATAAATGAATATTAGGAATTCTGCTTGAAATTCCTTCAAGTAATGCAAGCTGCTTATTAGCTTTTACTAATAAATCTACAATATCTTTATCAAGTTCTATTGGCGGATTAGGCGGCAATACAGCCGGCATAAATGATTTATATGCCATATCACCTGATAAATTCTTTTTATATATTCCTGCTCGATTATTCATGACAACTCCGAAATTGAAATAACATATTTATTATAGCACCTTTATTTCAGTTTAACAACCCAAATTGAAATAAGGTTAAATAATTTGTTACAGTATTTCAATCTCATATCTAGTTCAACTAAATTTCAAGAAATACAAAATTTTTCTATGACTCCGATTAAAGGAGGCTAAATAGGGGATTTACCCCTCCTCCGCCCTTATGTAAAATCGCAATTCTTCAATTTTCAATCTTTCACTAATCGCATTCCGATTGCAGAATAGTTGCAAAAATTCTGATAAATCTAAAATAATAATGATTAAGTGTGGGAATAAATTTAATCCCAAATTCATGCACTGCAACAAACAGAGATAAATTCTGATAAATTGCAATTACAAGTAAAAAACCTTGCAAATAGTGCATTTATCTCCTCATAACCCGAAGGTCGTTGGTTCAAATCCAGCTCCCGCAACCATTTTAAAAGAGAAACCATTATAAGGTTTCTCTTTTTGTTTATTGTTTTATACTTTTTCTTGCATACGTCGTAATATCTGTTAATGCTAAAATATCATTTATATTACAATTCTTACTCCAGCGGGTAGGACAGATATCTATGCCACCTCTGCGGGTATACAGGGCACAGACATACAGTTCATCTTTTTCATCTAATAAATCATATAACCTTTTAAATATCATTTCACAGCATTCTTCGTGAAAATGATATTCGGAACGGAAAGAACTTAAATATTTTAATAGACCGGTTTCTTTTATATGCTTTTGCGATTTATAGTAAATATAAACATCACCGAAATCAGGCTGGTGTGTTACTCTGCAGTTTGATCGCAGAGAGTCAAACATCAAATAAAAATCTTTTATTTCTTTATTTTGTTCTGTTTCAAGAAGTTCAGGAGCTTCTTTAAATTTTTCTATTTTTAGGCTTGATTCATCAACAAAGTTCATTATGTTATTGAAATTTTCAAAAATCTCTATTCTTTCAGCTTCATTATCTATGAAATTAGCTGTAACTTCCGTTTGCAATTTCTCGCTTAAATCTTTTTCGATAAGTCGTTTACAGATCTCTAAACAATTATTTATTGATTTTCCAAATCGTGTCATATTAAATGAATTAAGATATAGTTTTAAAGACTTGGATTCAATAATAAATTCACTGTTACAGTTATATTTAATTTTCATTAATCTGGTAACAGGCAAACCGTTTTCCGTCATAGAAGAAAATTCATAAGCATGCCAAACATCCCACCCATCAAAAGGCAGGTTGTTATTTTGAATATTATATTGTTTTCTGTTTTCGCATCTTGGAACCGCAACAAGCAGTGACGGGTCATAGAACTCACTGTAGCTTACCTTTTTACCAAGTAAAACTGAAGCTATTTCATCTGTTTTATCTGACATAATATATTTTCCTTTATGTTACCTGATAATTGTATAATAATGGTTACGATTTTCCAATATATTATATGCACAAATTCTTTCAGGTTTTTTATAAATATAGCTTATCCAAAATATCGGTTAAATAATCAGGAAAGGCACACCTCACAAAATTCATAAAATAATCCTTTCTTTTCTTTATTATTGTAACCAATTTTATATTTTTTACAAGTATTTACTTTTTTGGTATATACTATATAAGCTGCCAAAAATTCTTGAAGGCGTGACAGCTAAAATGCTTATACAACAGCTTCGTGAACTTGAGGAAGACGGAATGGTAAAACGCAAAGTCTATCCTGTAGTTCCGCCTAGAGTTGAATATTCTTTAACAGAGCTCGGGAAAAGTATAATTCCTGTACTTTTGGAAATGAAAAAATGGGGAGAAAAATATACTGAAGCATATAATAGGGAGGAATAATGAAAAAGGTTTTGTGCTTTGGCGACAGCAATGTTTATGGTTTTATACCGAAAAACGGTCAAAGATATGATAAAAATACAAGATGGACAGGAATATTAGAGCAATATTCACATAACAAGTTTGATATAATTGAGGCAGGATGCAATAACAGAACTGGTTTCACTGATAATCCGGCAGGCATTCAACATACAGGTTATAAGATTTTGCCGTCGTTATTAAAAAATGATTTAGACTGTGTAATTTTAGCAATAGGAATTAATGATTTACAGAAATCTTACAACAACACGCCTGATCTGATAAAAGCAGGAATAGAAAAACTTATTAACATAATAAAGTCTGGCAGTCCTTATGCCAAAATTATAATTGCAGCTCCGTCAAAAATTTCACGTAATATTTTAAACAGCTGTTTTGCAGCAATGTTTGATGAGACTTCAATAGAGAAATCTTATTTAATCGGTTCAATATATGAACAGGCAGCAAAAGAAAACGGCTGTAGTTTTATAGATTTAGACAAAACAGCAAGCACATCAGATATAGACGGATTGCATTATGAGCCTTCGGAACACAAGAAAATTGCTGATAAAATGTATGAAATTCTCAATAATATTATGGAGTTACAAGAATAGCTTTTTATAGTAAGATAAGTTTATGGATAATCAAAAGAAAAAAGTAATTTTCTATGGAATTAACAGATTTCAGAATAAACTTGAAAACCTTTTAAGTTCTAATTATGAACTTAAAGGATATTCAGACTTTGACAAAAAGTATGAGAATATCAGCACTTATGAATACAAGCCATTTTATAATTCTGAAAATTTGTTAAAAACAGAATTTGATTATATTGTTATCTGTAACAGCAATAAAAAAGAGAGCGAAAAAGTTCTTGTTACACTAAGAAATTTAGGAATAGAAGATGATAAAATTGTTCAGAGTTATTGTCTTTCCTGGAACGAGAGAATGTTCAGAACAACTTTTGATGATTTCATAAATATAAACAGCAAATTTGACGGGCTTGTATTCGGGATGTCTTATTCAAGATTTGCATTTTTAACCCATTATTTTGATAAAAATTTCTTCAAGTTTTCATTGGGCGGAGTAGATTTATACACTGACAAAAAATGGCTCGGCTATCTTATTGAAAACCATAAAGAGCTTTTAAATTCCGTTAAATATGTAGTTTTAGACTTGCCTTATTATATATTCAACTGGGATATCACAAGCACAAGCCAAATTTTTTACAGAATGGCATATTTTGACAGGTTTGACGATTACAGAAAATTCGGCGAAAGCCCTTCAGGACAAAAATATATTACCAGCTACAGAATATTGAAAGATATGTTCTCAGAGCGATTTGAGTCTGACAAGAGTATTTGTTCCAACAATTATTACGAAAACGGACAAATGCTTAAGAAAGCAAATGATGCCTCTTATTTTGCCGCCTCTGGAATATGGTATAAACGTTATGAGAACACAATTGCGGAAAATAAAGAAATTTTTCAGGAATTTATAAACCTTATAAACCGGATAAACCCTGACATTAAAATAGCTGTTGTGACTTATCCTTACTGTCAAAAGTTTTTGGAAGTTAATAAAGAATATGTAAGCAATTTACAAAAAGAATTTTATGAGATTATTAACAGTACTAAAGGTTGTGAAAATATCAAAATATTTGATTTTATTAAAGAAACCAGGTATAAATTCGACGATACCTGTTTTAGAGATGCAACACATTTTAACGGCAAAGGTGCAGAACTGTTTTCACATATTCTCAACAAGAAATTTATTGCTGAATTATATGACTGAGTTTGACTTTTAGCCTGAAATATAATAATATTTGTTCAAGGAGAGTGCCTTTTATGAAAGTAGTACTAGTGTTTCCACCGCTTTGGGACTTAAACATTTTACCGATGCTGGGTGTTCCTGTAATAGCAGGCTGTTTAAGATATTTCGGGCACTCAACGCTTGCTCTGGATTTAAATTCGGAATTTTATAATTACGTTTCAACAGAAAATTTCTGGACAAAAGTCACAGAACATTATAAGGAGTTGGAAAACTCAACAAATCCTGATGAACAGCAGTATTTAAGTTCTTTAAAATCCGCTTGTTTTAACCCCGAACAATATATTGAAAAAGTAAAAGATTATATGCAGACTTTTCGCAATGAGGACTTATTTTTTAATCCCTCTAAACTGAACAATGCGTTAAGTAACGTTGACAGAATAACTTATGATGCAATAAAATTAAATCAAATATGTTTTGAAAACGAACAAAAAACTGGCTATAACCTGTTTAATGATTTTTATGAAAATGTATATGAAAGAATAAAAGAATATAACCCTGATGCAATCGGATTATCTGTTTATTGGGAAAAGCAGCTTGATTGGTCAAAAAATTTCACAAAATTTTTGAAGCAAAAAACAGATGCAAAAATATTCTACGGCGGTCCCCAAATCACATACTCTAAAGAAAAAATACTGAATAAAGAATTTTTTGAAACATATGCTGATTATGCAATATACGGCGACGGAGAAGTTTCATTAAAAAAACTCGGTGATTATTTTAACGGAGAAATCGGGCTTGATGAAGTGCCCAGTCTTGTATATTACGACAGTGACGTATGCATAACACCGCCTCCAAAAGAAGGATTTAAAGAAATGTTTTCACCTTGTTATGACGGGTTTGATTTCAATTCTTATTTTTCATATCCTAAGGTAATCTCATTAGAATCTTCAAGAGGATGCTACTGGAATAAATGCGCATTCTGTTCTTGCTCTAACGGCGTAATTAAAAATAACAAATCAGCACAACAGGTAATTGATGAAATAGAAGGATTTCAAAAACAGTTCGGGATTAATGAGTTTTCTTTTATTGATCCGGCTGTCAGCCCGAAATTTCTTGATGATTTTTCAAAATTGGTTATTGAAAAAGGACTTAATATAAAATATTCGGCATTCACCAGACTTGAAAACACATTTACTAAAGAATTACTTGAACAACTCTCAAAGTCTGGATTAAAATTCTGCCTCTGGGGACTTGAAAGCGGTTCTCAACGAATTCTTGATTTATACAGCAAAGGCACAAATATCGAGAATAATAAAAGAATTTTAAAAGATGCTCATGATGCCGGAATATTCAATTTTGTATCCGTAATAATAGGTTTTCCGAAAGAAGATGAACAAGACCTTGAAAAAACCTTAAATTTTTTAACCGAAAATACAGACTGCATTGATATAATTGCAGCGAACAATTTCTTACTGTTAAAAGATGCCCCTATTGAAAAAGAGCCTGAAAAGTTCGGATTAACATCAGATGACTTTGAATTTAACGGTTCAATGGGATTATACATGCCTGAAAATGAAAGTATCTTTGATGCGGCATTTGATAAAATCTCAAAACTTAACCAGGATAAGATTAAACATCTGCCAATGCATGTAAATTGCATGTCATCGTATATTTTAAGATAAAGAGATTGGAATTAATTTTTATGCAGATATTTATAAACTTTACGGCAGTTTTTCTTAGAATAATGACAAATTCGTTAAGTAATGTTTTACAAAAAAAACTTGCATTTGAGGGAGAAAAGCCTGTATGTATTAATTTCATAAATTATTTGCTTTTAAGTCTTGCATGCCTGCCTTTCTTATTTTTTTCCAATATATTTACTCTTGGAGCAGAATTTTGGTTATATGCAGTACTCGGCGGGGTTGCGGGGGCATTATGCAATTATTTTATGGTAATTGCTCTTAAATACGGAGAGCTTTCGGTGTTAGGACCGATAAACTCCTATAAAGCAGTAATAGGATTAATTTTTGGGATGGTACTTCTGCATGAAATGCCAAATATATTTGGTATCTTAGGAGTAATTTTAATAATATCCGGTACATACTTTATATTTGATAACTTTAATTCATCAATATTTAGAAGAAAAGACATTAAATACAGGTTTTATGCACTGTTTTTCTCTGCCATAGAAGCTGTTCTAATCAAAAAAGTTATTATATTATCATCCGTTTCAGTGTCTGTAATAATTTCAATCATACTCGGAGCGGCATTCTCTTATTTGATTATCCGTGCAAACGGAATATCAACATTTAAGCTGCCAGACAAAAAACATTCAATAATGTATATTGCGGCTGCTTTCTGCTTTGGACTTATGACAATAATGACTGCGTTCGTATTTAAACATATAAATGTCGGCTACGCTTTATCACTTTTTCAACTTTCGATTATAGTTAATGTAATTTTAGGATATAAACTTTTTAAAGAAAAAAATCTGATAAAAAAGCTTATCGGTTCCTTAATAATTCTTATAGGTTCGGCAACAATTTTAATTTACGGACATTAAGATAATAGAATAATTCTGAAAGGGCTATTTATGATAACCCCTATAGGGCACAAAATAGAATATGATATAAGAACATACAGATATCACAGAAAAGAGAAGCCTGATACTTCAACGAAAGTAAAAGTTGCAGCCGGCTCAATTGCCGGTACTATGCTGCCAATGTTTCTGCTTGCAAAAAAACAAAACTGTAAACTGTATAATATAAAATACGGTATTAAAGAAATGATATATGTAAGTGCCGGAAGTATTGCAGGAGGGTTAGCAGCCGGTCTTGTTTCCGATAAAAAAGAACATAGAAAACAAAAAATCCATGAAAGTGTATTCCAATTTATGAATGCATCCGTTCCGCCTCTGCTTACTTACGGATTGTATAAATTCAGCAAAAACCTTACTTACAGGATAGCAAGCACCGTTGTCGGACTTGCAGGCGGAATGATTCTTGCTGCAAAACTTTCTAATAAAATCAATGATCCTCATGATAAAATTCAGGACAGAAAACTTTCCCTAAAAGATTCGTTAGCTAATATTGACGATGCTTTAGGCGTTCTTGTGCTTGCAAAAGTTCCTATTGCAGAAAAGCTGCACGTTGATAAAACACTTCCTGCTATATACAGCTGGTGCGGTTACAGAGCAGGTATAAGCAACTAGTTATTCTTCGTATTCTATTTTAATTTCGCCATTGTCTTCCACAAATTTAGATTTTTTATTAAAAATCTTTTGTATTAACGGTTTTGTAGGAGTATGCTTTTCATTATATTTGTCTTTTTCTTCCTGCACTTCTTTAAAGTCGTTATATTCCTGATACCTGAACTTTTGGTCTTTAATATACTGCATATCATGAACCTGAATTATTGCAGCATCGGGCGGAATAATTGAAAATGCAGGTAATGCCGCAAGCATAAGCACAGCGATAATAAATAATTTTCTCATATAAAATTCTCCTGATTATTTAACACGGAATACAACATTTGCAACAGCAGTAACTTTTTTATCTATAGTTGTTGTGTCATTGATACCCATATCGGATACATTTGTTGAATCTACCGGCGTAATTTGAAAAACACCCATTTGAACAGATTGGATTTTGCCTGGTCTGTTATGAGTAGCTTTTAACATTGCAGTTGCTCTGTCTTTTGCATCAGTTGTTGCATTTTGCAGCAGCTGAACTTTTAAATCCGCCAGTTTTGAATAAAAATACTCAGGCTGCATTACATTAATATCAATACCTTTATCCAGGAGGCTTTGAATATCTACTGAAACATCCTTAATTTTTTGCACATCATCTGATTTGATTACAATCGGTTGTGAAAGATTATAATATGCAATGTCGTTTGTTACGTTTCCGTTAGGGGTGTATTTATAGGAATTATAACCGTTTGAAGCTTTTACCTCAATATCTGTTATTCCTTTTTCTTCAAGATAATCCATTACAACAGGAATTTGCGCCTTAACTGTATTATACGCAGTTTTTTTGTCAGGCTTTCTAGCCACAATTTCAAATTCAAATCTCGCAGAATCAGATTTTACAATCTGATAAGCCGAACCTGTAACCGAAATTTTGTCTTTGGTAACATTTGCAGTTCCCGTTTTAACAGCAAAAATCAATCCCAGTGCTAAAATAACCGCCAACCATACAAGTTGTAATTTCTCTATTTTTTCTAACATAACTATAACTCCTTAACTACACACATCTCATTATAACCGATTTTTATCAAAAATCAATTGCATGTAAAATATAAACATGTTACAATTAGCAGAAAAAACAAAGAGGGTTATATGAATAATTATTTAGAAAAAGTACTGGAAGAAGTAAGACAAAAAAATGAATATGAAACTGAATATTTACAGGCAGTTGAAGAAGTTTTAACATCAATTGAGCCTGTTATAGACAGAAACCCTCAATATGAAAATATTGCGCTTCTTGAAAGAATGATTGAACCTGAAAGAATTATTACTTTCAGAGTTCCATACATAAACGATGAAGGTAAAACCATTGTACACAAAGGTTACAGAGTTCAATTCAGCAGCCTCATAGGTCCTTATAAAGGAGGGTTGAGATTTCATCCCAGTGTAAACCAGAGCATAATGAAATTTTTAGGGTTTGAACAAATATTTAAGAATGCTTTAACAGGTCTGCCTATCGGCGGAGGCAAAGGCGGAAGCGACTTTGACCCTAAAGGTAAATCAGATAATGAAATTATGAAATTCTGCCAGAGTTTTATGACAGAACTGCAAAGACACATCGGTCAGGATATTGACGTTCCTGCGGGTGACATCGGTGTCGGAGCAAGAGAAATAGGATATCTTTTCGGTCAATACAAAAGAATTAAAAATACATATGAAGGCGGTGTGCTTACAGGTAAAGGACTGTCTTACGGAGGTTCTCTTGCAAGAAAAGAAGCAACAGGATACGGGCTTATTTATTTTATGAGAGAAATGCTTAAAGCTAACGGACACCAGACATTTGAAGGTAAAACAGTTACAATTTCAGGTTCCGGAAATGTTGCAATCTACGCCTGTGAAAAAGCTCAGGAATACGGTGCAAATGTTGTTGCAATGAGTGACTCCAAAGGATGTATTTATGATAAAAACGGAATTGATATAAACTCTATAAAACAAATAAAAGAGATTGAACGAGGTAGAATAAAGGATTATTTAAATATTCATCCAGAAGCTCAATATATTGAACGTCAGGGAGAAGAATCACCTATTTGGGATATTAAAACAGATATTGCTCTGCCTTGTGCAACTCAAAACGAAATAACATTAAATGCCGCAAAAAAACTTGTCGAAAACGGAGTTATTGCCATAGGTGAGGGAGCAAATATGCCTTGTTTATTTGAAGCAACAAAATATTTTCTTCAAAATAACATTCTTGTTGCTCCGGCAAAAGCGGCAAATGCAGGCGGAGTTGCAACATCTGCAATAGAAATGAGCCAGAACAGCATGAGATTTTATCTGACATTTGAAGAAGTTGATAAAAAACTTGATACAATTATGACAAACATTTTCCATTCCTGTCAAAAGGCTGCAAAAGAATACAACCTCGGAAACAACTACGTTTCAGGTGCAAACATAGCTGCATTTACAAAACTTGCTGAAGCTATGACAGCACAGGGAATTGTATAATAACTAGTTGTTAAAAATAGAATTTATTCTTGCTTCTGAACAAGCCTGAGGATCTTTATATTCAAACTTAAATGCATTATATTTGCAGTATTCATCTACAACATGTCTTAATTCGTCGATTTCAACATTGTTCAATCTTATAGCAGCATTAGATGTAAGCAATACATGCATATTGTTATAAGCTTTTAGAGCTCTTCCCGTAAGCGGATACATAACCTGAACAGCAGCAATTCTGCTTACTTCATAGTTTTTAAATCTGTTTTTCAGATAGTAATTAAACCCGCCGTCAGTACGAAAGTTTTCTCTTAAATTTTCGTATAAATTTTTAACTTTAGTATTGCTCTCAACCGAGTTTCTGTATGCAACTTCATTCGGGTTCTGGCTTGCAGCATAAACCGAACTTACCATTAATAATGTTAAAACAGTTCCTAAAATAAATTTCTTCATAATCATAATGATGTATAATACTATACTTTTCGTGCGCAGGCACAAAATTTACATTCATTAATACAAGGCAAGGATATTGAATAAAAATTATAGTTATCTTTAAAACTGTTAATACGAATATCTCCCCTGTGCAGGTTAATTATTCTTCTGGCAAGGTATAACAACACACCGGACCCAACTCCTACTTTGTCCATTTTTTCAGAACAGGTAACATATCTGCTGAACAAACTTTTTATGGTTTCAGGCGGCATATAGGAGGACTTACTGTTAATAGAAATATTAATTCTGGCATCATTATGAGATTTTGTTATGTCAAATATTATCTCTGTTCCATCAAAGGCATTAGATATACAAGTATTTAATATATTGTTTAATGCTCTTTTAATATGGACTTTATCCGCTTTTATACCATAACATTTATCTTTTGCTTTAATTATAAACTTTAAATTTTTAGCTTTTAATTGACCTTCAAAATCTTTCAAAGCATCTTCAATAAATTTTAAAATTTCGACCTTTTCTAAAGTCAATGTTATATCATTATTTTCATATTTATAGATTAACAGCAAATCAGAAAGCATATCATACATGTATCTGCATGAATCAAGAGTTAAATCTAATAATTCCTGCTGTCTTTTGTTAAGAGTGCCTAAATTTTCCGAAGAAAGTAGCTCAAGTGCTCTTATTTGAGCAAGTGTGGGTATTTTTAAATCATGATTTAATACAGCAATATAAGTTTCACGTTGTTTTTTTAGCGCATCTTCTTCATCAAGATTATGTCCTAACACAACGAGAGGCTTAAAATCTTTTGTTTGCTTAATCATTTCTTCTGTTCCTGTTTTATACAACATCTTGTCACCATTCTATAACTCATGTGATTTTGTATCTTATCAATTTGCATACAGTATTTTATATAAACTTTCAATTTATTTTATACTCAAGGTAAAATATACTTATATAAAAATCCTTCGCTTTCAGTAATCCATAACACAGTTATTCCAACTATTTGACTAATGAAAATTTATGCGATTGCATTACATTTTAATATTAATTAATCTTTAAAAAAAGTACATTACCTGACTGTACTATATACTTTTTATTTACAATTACATTTTCTTTTTGAAACAGGCGAACCAAACAACAGTCTGAATCCTCCGAAAGGCTTTTTCATTGTACAATTCAGACCTTCTGTCATTTCATCTATATTACATAAAATTCTGTTAACTTCATTTATAGAGCACTGAATTTGCGGTAAAGTTCTGTTAAGTTCGCTTGACAGTACTTTCACATTTTTGCTTGTAGCCTGTATATTAACGGCGGTTGCATCCATGCTTTTGCCGTCAAATGCCTGATTAACATTTCCTGTAACAGAGTTTATATTGCCGGATATTTTAACAACTTCGGCTGATGCTTTGTTTAGGTTTTCAGAAGAACTTACAACATTTGGTTTTACGTCTTCTGCCATTGAATTCAATGTTGTAAATAAATCACCGAGAGCTTGGACTGTTACATTCAAGTTTTTAACGGTTTGGGCAAAATCTTCTTTTATTGCATCAAGGGATTCCGGATCCTGATTTGACAAATATGTATCAAGTTCAACAGTTGTTTTTCCTGCAATTCTGTCACCGTCTTTTATAAAAAATATTGATGGTGCATCAGGATATATAATATCTATATAATCAAACTTATCGTTTCTTTTGTTGCGTTCTTTTTTTAAGTTCGCAACAATATTTATAGGAAGTCTTAATTTATCAGGATGAAGCTCCAGAGTTAAAATAGTGCTTGTATAATCGGCGTTAGGTCTTACTTTCACGACTTTACCTATTTTAAAACCGTTATAATAGATAGGTGCTCTGTCATGGAACGGTCTGAGATTTTTGAATTCTGCCGTAACATAAGTATTGGTTCTGTAATTATAATAAGCAGCACCTATAAATAACAATAAAAATACAACTATTAAAGATTTATACAAATTATTCATATTATGAATATTATTTTAGGTTATACAAAAATTCATTCCCCTCACGATTAGTCTTGAATATATCCTGTTTGCATGTAAAATGTAGTAATGGAAAAATATTCAAAAAGAGCCAGAGAATTATTTAAAGAAGGTTATAACTGTGCACAGTCTGTTTTCTGCGCTTTTGCAGACGATTTGGGAATGGATTTTGAAACAGCATTAAAACTGTCATCATCATTTGGCGGCGGAATGGGCAGACTAAGAGAAGTGTGCGGCGCTGTCAGTGCAATGTTTATGATTGCAGGTTTAAAATACGGCTATACATCACCCTGCGATGACGATGCCAAAGCAAAACACTATGCTTTAATCCAGGAACTTGCAGCAAAATTCAAACACGAAAACAATTCAATAATCTGCCGTGAACTTTTAGGTCTTGATGTGCAGTCACAATCACCTATCCCAGAAAAAAGGACAGAAGAATATTACACAAGCCGACCATGTGAGGAACTGGTTGCATCTGCAGCAGATATAATAAGCAATCATATACTAATATCGTAATTAAAAAACTCATAATGTATTTGTAACAAATATTATAATTTCATACATTGTCCTTAAGATTAACATTCGGTTTATACTATAATATTAATCAAATAATTAACATTATAAGGGGATATTTATGAAAAAATTTTTGATATTTGCAGTTTCGACTATCGGTGTAACTCTAACCGCATTATATTTAGCATTCCTTTTTTACCTGCCGCATGCAGTTGATTTAAATGATTATAAACCAATGATACAAGAACTTGCAAAAGAGCAGGCAAATCTGGAAATTGATTTTAAAAATCCCCGTATTGTTACAACACCAACCCTACAAGCAGGTTTTAAAACAGATGAAATTTCAGTAAAATTACCTGACGGCTCAACTCTTTTCAGCGCAAATTCTTTTCAGGGAAGAATATCTCTTCCGAGCTTAATCTTTTTAACAGTAAAAGTATCATGTGCCGAAGTTATTTCTCCGAGAATTAACCTTGATATTGAAAACGGAGAACAGTTTAAAGTTGTCAGACTTGTCGAAGATATTCTTAATAAACAGAAAAATGCTCCGCCAAAAGAAGAACAACAACCGCTTCCTTTTGATACTTCAATTATAAAAATTAAAGTTCCCAACGCTAAAATATCTGATTACAAAGCTGTAATTAACGACCTAAAAACAGGTCACAGCCTTACATTAACAGGTGACAAACTGACAGCAGGATACAACAACGGCAAAACAGCAAGAATAAAAACTTACGCAAAACTTTTAAGCGATGATAAAACAAATATAACCGCAAATATAAATATAAACTCGTTTATCCCTCCGGCTAAACCCGCAGATCCTGATGACGATCCTGCCGAAAAAATAGAACTGCCTTTCGCAAACCCTGTTCTTATTTACAGAGATTATGATTTAAAATCCGATATAGATACAAAATTAAAAATAAGACAAAATGAAAAAGGACTTATAACTTTACATGGCTATTTCAATGTAGGAAAAACTACAATGAACCTTTCAGGGCTTCAACTTCCAGAAAGCACTATTAATTCTAAGTTTAACGGAACTTCAGCCAACCTGGACACTAATATTTATCTTGCTAAAAACCAAAATATTAATTTAAAAGGTAAAATTAATTACGGGCAAAAACCTTCTGCCGACTTGAGCATAATAACAGAAAGAATTTTCTTTAATGACATGATTATTCTTTCTAAAGCTCTGCTTGACACACTGCATATAAAAAACGACCTCGCTTCACTCAAAGGCAGAGGTTACTGGGCTGCCAACACTCAAATAAAAACAGATTTGAAAAACATAAAATCTAAAGGATGCATAATCGCAAGAGAGGGAAGTGTTTCCAACGGAAAAACCAAATTAGTTTTTGATAAAATTAACGCTAATTTAATTTTTGAGGACAACATGCTCAAAATCGTTGATACACACACATTTATCAACGGCAATATATTAAAAGCGGAAGGACAAATTGATTCTGACTCATTTGCTGATTTAAAAATTCATTCAGAAAAACTTCCTCTGCCCGGCTTGTTCCTCGCATTTGCACCCTCTGATTTGAAAAAATCTTTTATTCTTAGTTCAGGTAACTTATCCCTTGACGGAAGATTACAGGGAGAACTAAAAAAATCCCTTATTACCGCAAGTTTGACTTTAAAAGACTTTGTAATGAGCGACAAAAACAAGTCAATGATAATCAGTAATGAAATGCTTATTGCAGGTATTGTCAGCGACCTGATTACTCTTGACGGTAATATTGTAAATAAAAACTTTAGATTAACCCTGCCTCCTACAGGTTCTGTTATAAAAAATCCTTTGTTGAACGTTAAACTCGACGAAAGCAATATAAACATTAAACCTTTTGAAATTCTGGTTAATAACGCATCTAAAATAAATATTTCAGGTTCAGTAAACAGTTATGCCTCAACTCCGCAAATAGATTTAGCTGCCGGCGGACATCTTAATGCTGCGGATTTAAGAAAATTTGCAGGACGTGAAGCCGAACCATTTATAGATGCTCAGGGCAATATCCCGATTAAAGCTAAAATTACCGGTAATGATAAAAAACAGTCAATTATTGCACAGTTAAAATCAGATACACAAAACTATATAACCCCTGTTCATATCCAATCTATGCTTAACAAACAAAGCATTCTTCAAGCTAAAATTGATTATAAAGGCGACAGAATACACATCCGCAACACAGGCTTATATACAGGAACATCAACATTTAGCGATGATCTAGAATTAAACACCCTGAACGCAAAAGAAATATTTAAAGTTTCAGGTACAATAGTTAAACTTAACACTCCCGAACCATTTATAAATCTTATCAGAATATCCATTCCTCAAGAAATCAATGCAAAACTTACCGCATTCAAAAATTCCAATCTGCAAGCAAACGGGAAATTAGTGATATTCGGAAAACTTTCATCACCGTTGATGAGAGGAAACTTTAAAGTTCACGGTTTGAGAATTCCAGAATTATTCCTGACAATGGATGAAGCAGATGTAAACCTTTCAGGTAAAAACATAGTTCTTGATGTGAAAAGACTATTATTAAACGGTTCGGATATTAATATCACAGCTCGAACAGATATTAATCCTCATCCTCAATTTACAATCTCAAGATTGGATGTAAGGTCAAGACTTATTGACTTGGATAAGTTAATGAAAGTTCCAGAAGCACTTGCCGGATACACAGCACCGCCTCTACCTTCAACAAATACACAACCAGCGGACATTCCTGTAATTATCCGTAGCGGCTCAATAAACATGAGAAGAATTAAAACAGTAGAAATTACTGCAACCAACACAACGGGAAGAATTTCCATGAGAAACAATAATTTCTTTCTGAATAACCTTAGAACAACAGCCTTTGACGGGATTATCAGAGGAGATATTACCGCAAACATTATTACTATGGCTTTACAGATTAGAACAAGAGGCACAGGGCTTAATGTCGAAAAAGCAGTACTTGCTCTGGCAAACATGAAAGATACTATTTCAGGAGATTTGACATTCAGAACAGATTTAACCCTAAGCGGAACTACGCTTGAAGAACAGATGAAATCGCTTAAAGGTACAGTTACTTTTGCAATGACTGACGGACAATTAGGACCGTTCGGCAAACTGGAAAACATGATTCTTGCAGAAAATATAAGAGAATCGCAGTTCTTCCAAACAGCACTCGGCGGAGTTATTAATAACCTTGCAACCGTTGATACATCACATTTTAGCCTGATGGACGGTCAAATTGCATTTGAAAACGGAATTGCACATATTAACCCGATAACCACAATCGGAAATGTAATGTGTCTTTATATTGCAGGAGATTTTAATCTTCTTGAAAACACGACAGACATGAAAGTTCGTGCTAAACTGGGTTCCGTAATCGCTAACATGTTAGGACCGATTGCACAGCTTAACCCTATTAATCTTGTTCAGGCTACACCGGGATTAAATGTTGTTATGGCGCAGGCATTCTCACTGTTCTGTGAACAGTTGACACCTGAAGAATCAGCCGCAATCCCAAACTTGCCTACAAAACTTGACGATGATATGGCTACAAAATTTCAAATTGTCTTGAAAGGAGATGTTGCAAAACCTTTGACATTAATAAAATCATTTAAATGGCTTGCACTCGCATCTGAAATTGAACAAGCACAAAATTTTGTAAGCACATTACCTGATCCGTCAATTGTAGAAGATCCAAATAATGCTACAATAGAAGCTATCCTGAAAGCTCAGGAACTTCAAGCCAAAGAAGATGCAAAACTTACTAATAGATTAATCAGATTTTTTAAGAAAAAGAAATAGAGAGGCAATATAAAAGTGAAAAAATTAACAGCAATACTATTAACATTACTCCTTACCTTTAATTACACAGCTGTACAAGCCGTAACAATTGAGGATATTCAACAAAAAGAAGTTATTAAACAGGAAGAAAACGCAATTATCCCATCCAAACTGGAAAAAGAAATCAAAACATCACTTGCGAAAGTCTACGGACAGGATAATGTTGAAGTAATGTATTCGAATATTCTTTCTATAGCTAAAAAAGCTAAAGAACAGCGTTCTTTAAGCCTTAAAGAAGACGATTTAAACCGCAAATCCGACTGGTATAAAGATGAAGTTATATATATGTTCTACGCTAACCATTTCGGCGTAAAATCCCCTGATAAAAATAATACATTTAAAGATGATATAGAAATGCTTGATTACTTAAAAGAATTAGGCGTAACAACAATTTACATACTTCCTTTTGTTGATTCTCCAATGGAAGATGCGGGATTTGATATTCGTAACCCCAGAGGTATCAGAGAAGATTTAGGAGGTATGTTTGAATTTAATAAATTTATTACAGCTGCAAAAGCAAAAGACTTTAAAATTAAAGCTGATTTAGTTTTGAACCACTTTTCAGACCAGCATGAATGGTTCCAGCAAGCACTTAAAGGCGACACCTCAAAGATTAATTACTTTGTAGTCAGAGAACAAATGCCTGAATATACAAAATACAAAGATCCTAAACTCGGCTGGGTAGCAGAATACAAAGAACCCAACGGAAAAATTTCAAAAAGAAGAATTATCTTCCCTGAAATAACCGAAAACAACTACAGAAAAGTAACAATAAACAACAAAGATTATTATTTTTATCATACATTCTACCCGTTCCAGCTGGATATAAACTGGGAAAATCCTAAAGTTTTATACTATAACCTCGAGACAATAGCGTTTTGGGCTAATCAAGGGGTAGACATTTTCAGAATGGATGCTATACCTTATCTTATAAAAGAAGACGGAACCAACGCTGAAAACCTTGAAAATACTCACAGAATTATAAAAATTCTAAGCGCATTTATCCAAGCAGTTGCCCCACGTTCCGTAATTCAGGCAGAAGCTTGCCAGATGCCGAATAAAATTCTTCCATACTTTGGTACCGAAAGAAAATTTAAAGACGAAATAAAAGGAGAAGAAAAAGAAATTACAAGAACTGACGAAGTTCAAATTGCTTACCACTTCCCGTACATGCCTGCTATCTGGGCTTCACTTGTTACAGCAGACAACAGCTATTTCTGGAAAGCCTACAAACAAACTCCGCAAATTCCTGAAACAGCTTCATGGGCAATATTTTTAAGGGTTCATGATGAACTTACGCTTGAAATGGTTAACCAGAAAACAAGGGAATTAATATTTGACGATTTAGCCCCAAAAGGTGCTGCATTTAGAAAAGGGTTCGGTGTAAGCGGAAGAATGGCTAACTTCTTAGACAATAATCCGGACAGAATTGGAATGGCATTTTCAATCCTTATGTCATTACCAGGCATTCCTATAATTTATTACGGTGACGAAATCGGCATACAAAACAACTTTACAAACGCCAAAAACAGCGCAAAGCTGCGTGAAATTAAGCAAAAAACCAATAAAAGCGTTAAAAATAATGTTAGTATGCTAAGTTATTTTGACAGCCGTGACATTAACAGAGGTCCTATAACCCAGAAAACTTTTGAAGATGCGGTAAATCACAAAGGCACTTATAACAACAAAGTATACGAGCGTGTAAAACAGCTTATTAAGGTAAGAAAACAATACCCTGTTATCAGAAGGGGTTCTTTCGCAGAACTTAAAACCAAATCACCGGAAGTTTTTGCATATGTAAGAGCAACCGATGAAGACAGAGTAGTTGTAATTAATAATCTTTCCGACAAGAAAATTAAAGCAACAGTAATATTTGTTGATGATACTTTTGGCAAAAAAGGCAAGGATATCTACTTCAAAGATCTTTTAACCGACAAAATGATAAGAGCAAAAGTTGAAAATAAAGAGCTTACAGTTAGACTTGATGCCTATGATGCGCTCTGGCTGAAAATGTAAAAAAAACATTTATTAAAAATATATCCTATTTTTAACTGATTACAAATTTTTGTACTTTTAATAGAATATATTTGAGGGGCAAGCTCCTTTATCATATCCATACTCTGCGACACAAACTAAAAATTTGTAAAAACGTTAGAGAAAGGAGGTGGTAAAGTTGATATTCACAACATGTGAAAAAGAGTTAATACTTATATTACTAATTGTATTAACTCTTAAACTCAACAAATAAGGGGCTTGTAAGGAGATGTTAGCGCATCTCCGCCCTTTACTTTATTATTTATGATTTTTTTCTGTTTGTCAAGTGTTAATCAAGCTCAATTTGAAAATAATCAAGAATTACCCATATTAACTTATCAAATTCTACTGATACATATTGATACTTGTCATAACATTCACACTTGTTATATTTGACTGAATCAAAAAATAAAGAGTTTAAATTTAACATCTTTTTCAAAGCTCTTGTCACATCGTCTATATCGGGCTTTGTATTATTTTCTTCCATTATTAATCCTCATATTATCTACCTAAATAGTATAAGCAATTTATAAACAATATGTCGACTGCCAACTGACACATATTAATTCGCATTTTAATTTTATCTCCTGTATATATATGATGATTTCTTTTTTATATTTAACTATTATCATATTTGAGGGGCAAGCTCCTTTATCATATCCATTTCTCTGCGGCACAAACTAAAAATTTGTAAAAACGTTAGAGAAAGGAGGTGATAGAATGGTTATAAATACAGAAGAACTAGCAATAATTCTTTTAATACTGCTAGTTCTAAAATAACCAATTTGGGGGCTTGTTTGGGGATGTTAGCGCATCTCCGCCCTCTTTATTATTATAAACTATTTTTTTTATTTTTCAAGTGGTTTAAAAATCATACGATGTAGTTTCTTTAAACATACACCAATATATGTTGTTACAACCATTGTAATTACAAAATACAAGTAAGTTGTTTGTACAGGGTTATAAATCCAGTAAATATCATGGTTCGCATGTTCTGAAACAGGAATTCCATGTAAATACATAAATATTGCCGTAATTATATACATTACAAGTAAATGGTTTGCCATAATATGATAGGTTACTCTTCCCATATCTTCTATAAATTTTAGGTCTTTTACATAAGGGTAAAGAATTTTCACAACAAATAATGAAGCCCAAATTCCTGTTAAACTTGTGATTACAGGTACAAACAACTGTTCATCAAATCTTGCCCAGACAAGAACGTAGCTTAAGCCGATACCGTGTTCTGGATCATAATCTCTGTTAAACATCCACAAAATAGATTGTAATACAACCACTGCACCAAGCCATTTAGGTGTAAAAATATTATGATTATCTTTTATGTAATGTGTGTAGAAATACCCTAAATATACAAAGAACATTGAAAACATAGTCCTTATAACAACAAGCATTAAAGGTGTTACGCTGAACCATTTAGAAAAAGGAATTGCAATAACTCCCAAAATTGCAAAAAACGCAAGATGAATGTATTTATTTTTTGTAATTGCATTTAATGCTCTAAACAAAAATAAGAATACTATCATTGTCATAAACAACTGGGTTACAAACCACAAAGGGCAGGACAAATCAAACTGATGCCCGTTTAAAAACGGTGTAATAAAAAAGTTTTTCAAACTTAAAGTCATTCCCCAGAATTTTCCGGTTAACTTTGCGATAAGACAGGTTACTCCAAGATAAAATAAGTTGTACCAGAAATAAGGCACTAACAAACTCTTAATCCTTCTTTCAACAAAAGTCGGAACATCATACAGATACTTTTCTTTAAATAAACATCCTGATATAAAAAAGAATAATGCCAGCTGAAAAGAGTACGGAGGGAAAATCCCCAAAAGAGAAAATTCTAAATGTCCTGATACAACAAGCATTATTGCTAAGGCTTTTAAAACATTCATTTCATTTGAAAAAACTTTATCCATAAGATGATGATAACATAAAAATTTTGATATATAATAAACTGACAGGAGAGAAAATATGACAATTTTAGTTTTAGGCGGAGCAGGCTATATAGGTTCTCATACAGTATATGAACTTATTGATAGCGGTGAAGATGTAGTAATTATTGACAATTTGCTTACAGGGCATATTGAAGCCGTTCACCCTAAAGCAAGATTTTATAAAGGAGATATCAGAAACAGAGAATTTCTAGACAGCGTTTTTGAAAAAGAAAACATAAATTCTGTCATACATTTTGCAGCAAGTTCGCTTGTAGGCGAAAGTATGCAGTTACCTTTGAAATATTATGACAATAATCTTTGCGGCACTAAAACTCTGCTCGATGCAATGGTTGCACATAAAATAGATAAAATTGTTTTCTCATCAACAGCTGCCGTATATGGAGAACCCGAAAGCATTCCTATTTTAGAAACCGATAAAACAGAGCCGACAAATACATACGGTGAAACAAAACTTGCTATGGAAAGAATGTTCAAATGGGTTGGTAAAGCTCACGGATTACGTTATGTTTCACTTAGATATTTTAATGCTTGCGGAGCACACGTTTCAGGCAAAATCGGAGAGGACCATAATCCGGAATCACATTTAATTCCTTTAATCTTACAGGTTCCTAACCGCAAAAGAGAATTTATCTCTATATTTGGCGAAGATTATGAAACTAACGACGGTACCTGCATTAGAGATTACATCCACGTAACCGATCTGGCTCAAGCACATATTCTCGCTGTTAAATATTTACAAAACGGAGGTAAAAGCGATATCTTTAATCTCGGTAACGGAATAGGATTTTCTGTAAAAGAAGTTATTGAAACTGCAAGAAAAGTAACGGGAAATAGTATCCCCGCAAAAGTTACCCCTAGACGTGAAGGCGATCCTGCCAAATTGATTGCATCCAGCGATAAAGCTAAAAACATTTTAGGCTGGAAACCTGAACATGCAGAGCTTGAAGAAATTATAGAAACAGCATGGAACTGGCATAAAAATCACCCTGAAGGTTTTAAAAATTATTAGCATAGAATTATAGCCGTAATGTAGAATAAAAAATCATATTTAAGCTTCTATAATTAATTATAAAAAATTATTACAGGAGATTAGAAATGTACAAACTCAGACCAAAAGATGCCAGAGGGGCAACGCTTTCTGAATGGCTAAACAGCAGGCATACATTTTCTTTTGGTGAATATTACGATCCAAATAATATGGGTTTCAGCGATTTAAGAGTTATAAACGATGATATAGTAGCCCCCAAAAAAGGCTTTGGTCTGCATCCGCATAATAATATGGAAATATTAAGTATTGTTCTTGACGGTGCACTTGAACACAAAGACAGTATGCGAAATGTTTCTATTATAAACAAAGGCGAAATACAAAAGATGAGCGCAGGTTCGGGGGTTTATCACAGCGAATTTAATCCGTCAAAAACAAATCACGTTCATTTTTTACAAATTTGGATTTTGCCTGACAAGAAGAATATAAAACCGGCTTATGAACAAAAGTTTTTTAACCTTGAAAAAAGTCCGAACGAACTTATACTTATTGCATCAAAAACAGGTATAAAAAATTCTATAAAAATAAATCAGGATGTAAAAATTTACCAGTGCCTTCTGGATTTAGCAAAGACTGTAGAGTTCAGGGTGCATTCCGAACGAAAATACTGGATACAAATTGCAGAAGGAGCCGTTACAATAAATACCATCCGATTTGAAGCAGGCGACGGAATTGCTATAACCGATGAAAACAATCTTTTACAAATCCAATCCGAAGAAAGAAAAAGCAACTTTTTAATCTTTGACTTGAGATGACTGTAAATCTTTTTTCCAGGTGAATAAAAAATAAACAGAGAGCACAACATAAGTTGCCCACATCAAAATTGTCGCAAAACAATTGGAACCGTTCATGTAAGCTTCTATCCACATAAACACAGATAAAACATTTACTACAAACCAAACATACCATTGCTCAATACATCTTTTCACAGTTAAAATCAAACCAAGCACTGAAAATACTGTTGTTACCGCATCTATAAAAGGAGTAGCATCACCTGTTTTTTTCAAAACAAATGATAATATTATTGAAAATAAAATAGCTAATATTGTATAAATAATACGTTCATCAGGTTTTAATTTGGTTTTTACTATTTCTTGTGTATCTCTTTTCAAATGCTTTTTCCATTTAAAAATCCCTAATATCTGCATCGGAAAATAATAGAACATATAAAGAAAAAGATTTCCGTATAAAGCATTTTGAAAAGCAATATATGAATAACACAGAGTTCCTGTTAAACCGAAAATATAACATGAGATTTTACCTTTGCCTGCAAGTATTGTATAGCTTATACCGCAAACAGCTGAAACAAGTGCAACCTTGCTGTCACCTATTAAAAATGAAATCACAATTATCAGCAGGATTTCTGAAGGAAACAAAACCCTTTCATATTTCCCCCATCCTGATAATTCACCTTTAGCAAACTCAACAATATTCACTTTACAATTATAAAACAAATATAATATTATTTACTTTTTACCATGTGTGTTGTCTACTAATAAAAGGTAGAAACAATGCAAGTAAACAAAATAAGCAGTGATAATTCAAACTTTACCGGATTATTAAACAACAAAGTTCTATTAAAGGGATTAGAGAAAGTTTCGGAACACGGAACTTCATTTGCAGCAGGCACATCACTTGTAATGTCGCTTGGTGTAAGACCTTTTGCTATTCTGGCAACTCCTGATGTTGAAAAAGAAAATAAACAATATGCCTGTGCCAATTCAATATGTTCAGGTTTGATTAAGTTTGCTATGATTGAGGCTGTTGCGCTTCCTATAGAAAATGCCGTAAAAAATATCGACAAAAACCCTAAAAAATATTTAAAACCCGAAACGATTAAAAACCTTCAAGGGGCATCTCAAAAACTTGTTGAAGCCAAAAGCTACAAGCTTTCTACACAGATGATGAAGCTCGGAACAGGTTTTGTAACAGCAATACCTAAATCCATACTCACAATCGCATTAATACCTGTTATTATGGACAAACTGTTTAATATCAAAAAAGATAAACACCCTCAAAAATTACAAGACAAAAACAAAGATATCAATTTTACAGGCAGGTTTACCAATAACATATCTAAAGGTATTGGAAAAATAATTGATAATTTCAAGTTTCAAAACTTTGTAAAAAAACACCAAAATCAGGACAAAGATATTGCAAAACATATAACAGCAGCAACCGATATACTCTTAACATCATCCTTTGCCTACCAGACAAACAAAAGCGACAAGATAAAAGAAAACCGTAAAAAAGCACTTATATACAACAATGTTATCTCCACCGGCATAACCATTATCGGAGGATACGGCATAGATAATATTATAAAAAATAAAACAGGCAAATTTATTGAAAAATTTTCAAAAATAAACAAAGGTGATCCTAAATTACATAAATACATTGAAGGTATAAACATTGTGCGCCCTGCCCTTATATTTGCAGGTATTTATTATGGAATATTGCCGATTTTCTCAACATATATGGCAGAAAGGATTGACAAGTATATCATAAGCAAAAATCCGGAGGGGAATAAGTGAAAAAACGTTCAATAGGCATATTTAACGGAGCAGTTGCTGCGGCAAGTTACGGAACAAACCCCTTATTTGCGCTGCCGCTATACGCAGCAGGTATAGGGGTTAATTCTGTTTTATTTTACAGATATGCTTTTGCCGTTATTATTTATGGTTTATGGTTGAAATTTGTTAAAAAAATTTCTTTTAGAATTTCATTAAAAGAGCTTATTCCTGTATTTTTCCTTGGAATATTTTTTTCGCTTTCCTCATTGACACTTTTTAAAGCATTTAACTATATAGAAGCTGGAATTGCCTGTACAATACTGTTCATATACCCTGTGCTCGTAGCTGTAATAATGGCATTATTTTTTAAAGAAAAAGTTACCGGAACAGTAATATTCTCTATTCTTTTAACATCAATCGGAGTTGTGCTTTTATATAAAGGCAAATCAGGTTTTGATTTAAATTTACACGGTGTTGCTATAGTTTTTCTATCAGCACTTTTGTATGCTTTATATATTGTAGGCGTAAAAAATATTAAAACCATAAAACATATAAAGCCAGCTGTATTAAGTTTTTATGTAATGCTTTTCGGACTTTTAGTATACATTTATAATCTAAAGTTCTGCACACAATTACAAATTTTAGACAAGCCTTTATTATGGCTTTATGCATTAGGTCTTTCGGTAATCCCGACAATCGTTTCACTGGAAACAATAACAATCGCAATCAAACTTATCGGCTCAACCACAACAGCTCTTTTAGGTGCATTAGAACCTTTAACTGCAATATTTTTCGGAGTTTTATTTTTCCACGAACAACTCACTCTTAGAATTGTGATTGGTGTAGCTTTAATTCTCTCGGGAGTGTTTTTAATAATACTAAGAAAAAGAAAATAAAAATATAATTTATTTTATTATTTTTTAACCACTTGACTAAATCAAACGATTGTTTTATAATATTTTTATAAATTAAGGATTAAGCATGGAAAAGATTAAAGATGAGAACTCTAAACAACGAATTTTAGATGCAGCTACGTGCCTTTTTGCACAAAAAGGTTATGAAGGAACAAGCATCAGACAAATATGTAATACTGCCAGAGCTAATATTTGCATGATTTCCTATTATTGGGGCGGCAAAAAAGAACTCTACAACGGGATTATTGACGATTTAATATTAAGACAAACACAATACGCAAAAACCTTTATTGACTTTGATAAAAAAATCGAAACAATGAATAAACAAGAACAAGTTTCCTTATTAATGAAAATCATTGATAAGTTTATTGAATTTTTCTACTCCGGAAATATTTCAAAAGACTTAATTATATTCTTGTTAAAAGCCCAGCAAACTGAGTGTTTTATAGAAAAATCTCCTGCAATTACTTATTTAAGGAATTTAATTGCGGCAATTTTTGACAAAGATGTAAATGACAGGGAAATTATTTTCAAAACAGTTTTCATAATCTCTCAGGTCAACTCCCCGAGAATTCTGCCTGCCTTCTCACTTAACCTTCTCGGGCAAGATGATTTTATTCAAGAAGATATTAATATTATAAAAGAAAATGTAAAATTTTACATTAATGCCCTTTTAAAGGAGGCAAATATTGTTTAAAAGAGTTATTTTATTATTTTCACTGTTTTTTGTTTCATCCGGCGCTTTTGCTCTGGACAGGAATGAGGTTAACCCTGAATTTTTCAACAGGTTTAATGATGAATGTCTGTACAGATATATTAACGAAGCTCTGGAAAACAATCACGATGCAAAACAAGCAAGCGCAAGAGTTGAACAGTACAGACAGCAAGCCAAATACTCTCTTGGTAATGAACTGCCGTCATTCAGCGTTTCAGCTAACTATTTAGGTATTAAAGTTCCTCAGCTGGATAATTTTCAGTTAAAAAAGAATGCTTTTATTTTACCGTTTATGGCAAATTATGAAGCTGATTTACTTTTGAAAAATCGTGACAAGACCAGAAGCAGCAAAAAATCTTATGAAGCAAGCCAATTTGAAGAAAAAGCTGTGTATATAGCTCTGCTATCAGACGTAGCAACTGTTTATACAAATATTTTAGAGTACGACGAGCTAATCATACTTGCAGGAGAAAAAGTTGATATATATACTCAAATTTTAAACAGTGATGCAAAAAAATACAAACAAGAAGTAATTGGAACAACACAACTGAATAACTCTGCAAAAAATCTCGAAATTGCTAAAAGTGAACTTGAAAACCTGAAAAAAGAACAAGAAATTCTTTTAATGCAGCTTGCAGTTTTGACAGGGAATAATGCTGACTGCATAAATACTATTTCACGTGGTAAGTTTGAAGATTTTGAATATCAAGGAACTGTACCGAATGAAATAAAATCTGACGTTATCTTTTCAAGACCTGATGTTATGCAGGCTGAAAAAATGCTTGAAAAAGCAAAAATTGATGTGCGCATTGCAAGAAAAGATTTTTTGCCGACATTTAATATAACCGGCTTATGGGTTTTTAACACAATTGCCCCGGGAACATTTTTCTCCTGGGAATCTTCTCTTGCCGCAATACTTGCAGGCGCAAGTCAGGATATATTTATGGGCGGAAGAAAAATTGCTAATTTAAAAATCCAAAAAGCAAAATATGAAGAACTGTTTGAAAAATACAGACAAACAGATTTAGAAGCCGTAAAAGAAGTTAATACTGCACTCTGCCTTATTAAACACGACACCATCATTGACAAAAATACAAAACAAAAGCTGCAATATGAATATCAAAATCTTGCAAATGAACGCAGAAAATTTGAACGTGGAACAATATCAACACCTGAATATCTTAATAGTTTATCAAAATTTATAGATATACAAAAAGAAACTGTGCAAACAAAAAATCAAAGACTGGTAAATTACTTTACATTATACAAAACAGTCGGAGCAAAATTATAAGGGGCAAATTATGAAGAAGAAAATAACAGCTTTAATTTTAATACTTTTGATAATAGGAACTGCGGCGTTTTTTATGACTCGTAAAAAGGAAAACCCCAATGAACTCACACTATACGGCAACATAGAAATCCGGCAGGTTGATTTGAGCTTTCAAGTATCAGGTATTATAGAAAAAATGCTGAAAGAAGAAGGTGACAGCGTAAAAAAAGGCGAGCTTCTTGCAATACTCGATTCTAAAGATTATAAATCAAATCTGGAAAAAGCTGAATCCGAAGTTAACAAAACTCTGGCACTAAAAAATGATGCAGTTTCCAAATTTGACCGTAATGCTCCGCTGGTTGAAGATAATACAATTTCAAAACAGGAATATGATACCCTGAAAAACACAAAAGACAAAGCAAAAGCCGATTACGATGCAGCTGTAGCAGCAAGAACATACGCCAAAAATCAGCTTGATTATACAAAAATATATGCTCCTGATGAAGGAATTATAATGGTTAGAGTTCAAGAACCCGGAGCAACTGTTAACAAAGGACAGATTGTATATTCGATTTCAAAAACCAGACCTGTATGGATAAGAGCTTATGTAAATGAAACAGATTTAGGCAACATTAAATACGGTCAACAGGTAAATGTTTATACTGATACCGTAAACCCTCAAACAGGTAAAAAACGTGAATACAAAGGCTACATCGGATTTATTTCGCCGGTTGCCGAGTTCACGCCAAAAACCGTACAGTCAACAGATTTAAGAACAAATTTAGTATACAGAATAAGGGTTTACATTGACGATACAGATGAATACCTTCGTCAGGGAATGCCTACAACTATTAAGGTGGATTTGAACAGCAGTGCAGACAGTCAAAATTAAAAATTTAATAAAAACCTTTGGCGGCACAACAGCTATAGATAACCTTTCTCTTGATATTGAAAAGGGCAAAATAACAGGCTTGATTGGTGCAGACGGTTCCGGAAAGACAACGTTAATACGCCTGATAATCGGTTTGCTTCTTCCTGATTCCGGAGAAATTGATGTTCTTGGACTAAACCCGTTTACTCAAAAAAACAAACTTGTTTCAAAAATAGGTTATATGCCGCAAAAATTTGGACTTTATGAAGATTTAACGGTTATAGAAAATCTTCGCCTGTATGCTGATTTAAAAAATCAACCGTATCAGTTTGATAAAATGCTTGACTTTACAAGCCTTACTCCGTTTCAGGACCGTCTGGCAGGAGCATTATCAGGTGGTATGAAACAAAAATTAGGACTTGCCTGCACACTTTTAGGAACTCCTGAATTTCTATTGCTTGATGAACCGTCAGTTGGTGTTGATCCCATATCAAGGCTTGATTTAATGAAAATGGTTAGAGATATGATTTCGCCCGAAACCACTGTATTATGGTCTACTGCTTATTTGGACGAAGCGCATAGTTTTGATACGGCAGTAGTAATGGACAAAGGAAAGGTGATTTATAACGGACGACCGCATGATTTAGCACAATCTCCACAAGAATTTCAAGAAAAAGTAATTGAACTTATGGGCGGTTACAAAAATGAACCTTCAAAAATTGCAGCAGACTATACACCTATAGATTACGATATTGACTGTTCGGTTGAAGCCGATAATTTAGAAAAAAAATACGGAAATTTTTATGCAGTAAAAAATAATTCATTCTGCATAAAACGTGGTGAAATTTTCGGTCTGCTGGGACCAAACGGTGCAGGAAAATCAACTTCATTCAAAATGATGTGCGGGTTGACAAAGCCGTCATCGGGAACTGCAAGGATTATGGGGGTTGATATCTTAAAAAATCCGTCACAAGCCCGTTCAAAACTTGGTTATATGGCTCAAAAATTTTCACTTTACGGTTCTTTAACAGTCAGACAGAATTTGGAATTTTTTGCTGCAGTCTACGGCATTGGATTGCTTGACCGCAAAAAACGCATAGATGAAATTATTGAAATTTTCGATTTTCAAAATGTTCAAGACCAAAAATCCGAAGATTTGCCGCTTGGCTTTAAGCAAAGACTATCACTCGCTTGTGCTTTAATTCACAATCCGCCTATTTTGTTTTTGGACGAACCCACATCAGGGGTTGATATAATTGCAAGAAAAGAATTTTGGAATCATATAATTTCCCTTTCTAAAAAGGGGGTAACTATACTTGTTACAACACACTTTATGGATGAGGCAGAATATTGCAACAGAATAAGCCTTTTCTATAAAGGAGAAACTATAGCAGTCGGAACTCCTGATGAATTAAAAGAAAAAGCAGGAAAAGATAATATGGAAGATACATTTATAACTTTAATTAAGGAGTCGGAAAAATGAAAATTTTAACAGCCTTAATAAAAAAAGAATTTTTTCAAATAATACGTGATCCGTCCAGTATAATCATAGCTTTTGTACTTCCGTTAATCTCTATTTTAATTTACATGTACGGTGTTAATCTTGATTCTGTTAAAGTTACACTCGGGATAAAAAATGATGATGCAAACCCTGAAATATCAACTCTTGTTAAATCTTTCGGACACAGCAAGTATGTCAACTCTATTGTTTATGATAATGAAAAAGATTTAGAAGAAGCAATAGTACGTTCAAAAATCAAAGGAGCAGTAATTATCCCAAATGACTTTTCAACCAATCTTGCAAGAGGTCAGAAAGGTGATTTAATGATAATCACAGACGGAACAGAAGTTAATACTGCCAACTACGTTCAAAGCTACTCAACGTCTATAGCAAACAGCTGGCTTTCAACAAGCAAGTACAAATATTTTGTAAACCAGCCTGTCGTAAGCTCACAGATGCGGGTATGGTATAATCAGGATTTAAACAGTCATTACTTTATCCTTCCCGGGTCTATATCGATTACAATGACACTTATAGGAATTTTATTGACCGCTCTGGTTGTTGCACGGGAATGGGAGAGAGGAACAATGGAGGCTCTTTTAAGCACACAGGCAAAAAAAATTGACATTGTTCTGGGTAAATATATTCCCTATTTTGTACTTGGCATGACATCAATGTTTTTTAATGTCTTTCTTTGTGTCGGGATTTTTAAAGTTCCGTTTCGTGGCAATTACCTGATTTTATTTGCGGTAAGCGCTTTGTTTTTATTCACATTACTCGGAGTTGGTTTAACTATTTCGTCAAAACTCAAAAACCAGTTTCTTGCAAGTCAAGTTTCATTAGGAATAGGCTTCTTACCGGCATTAATGCTTTCAGGTTTAATGTTCCCGATAAATTCTATGCCGAAAATTTTCCAGCTGTTAACAGGCATCCTGCCGCCAAGATATTTTATAACATTTATTGAAAGTGAATTTATGGCAGGCACAATATGGCAGGTTGTCTTAATCAATGCTGTATTTTTAACAGTCTTAGGTATTCTGTTGTTTATTCTGGTTTACAAAAGTACAGATATGAGGATAGTAAAATGATTGAATATTTACGCAGGATTTTTGCACTCATTAAAAAAGAATTTATAACAATTTGGAAAGATCCTAAATCCCGTGGGATAATAATTGCAATGCCTTTGCTTCAGCTTTTTGTTTTTGCAAATGCTATTACAATGGAGGTTAAAAATATTGATGTAGTCTTGATAGACAGAGATAACTCCGTTGAATCAAGAGAACTCATTTCACGTTTTGAACATTCACCGAGATTTAGAAAATTTTATTTTGTTGATAATGAAAAAGATTTTAAAAACAAAATAGATAATCAAAAAGTTCAAATAGGTATTTATATAAATAACGATTTTTCAACTGCAATCAAATCTCAAAAAAATACTAATGTTTTAATCACAGCAGACGGCAGACAAACAAATTCAGCAGCCATTGCCGGTGGTTATGCATCGCAAATTATCAATGATTACAATACAGAAATTACAGGAGCAAAAGGGGCACAGATAAATCCTGTAATAAGAAACTGGTTTAATCCGAATTTGGAATACCGCTGGTATATTTTGACTGTTATAATTGCTATGCTTGCATTAGTCATAACTTTACTTTTGACTGCACTTTCCATAGCAAGAGAACGTGAAATGGGAACTTTCGATCAGCTTATTGTAAGTCCTCTCTCATCGTTTGAGATTTTACTTGGAAAAACTATCCCGCCTTTAATCATTGCAATGGGACTAACCTGTCTTATGACATTAATAATCATAACCTGTTTTAAAGTTCCTTTTGCAGGCTCTATATGGTTATTTTTAGTTTCTGTCTTTGTTTCGCTTTTGTCAATCGTCGGGGTAGGGCTATGTATATCAGCAGTTTGTAAAACCCAGCAGCAAGCAATTCTTGGAGTTATAACTTTTCAAATGCCTGCGGTTTTATTATCAGGTTTTATTTCTCCCGTTGAAGATATGCCTCTTGGCTGGCAGTATCTTACCTGGATAAATCCGGTCAGATTTTTTATGGAACTTTCACGTGGAATATTTTTGAAGGGAATGGGAGTTGAAGATGTTTTCATGAAACTTATTCCACTAATATTAATTGCAGCAGTTACATTATCACTTGCTGGCTGGACATTTAAAAGAAATCTTGATTAGACCTTCAAATAAAAAATCAGAGAGGAAGGGATTCGAACCCTCGGTGGAATTGCTCCCACACAACCTTTCCAAGATTGCACCTTAAACCGCTCGGACACCTCTCTTTATTTTTCATATTTATTAATTTATCATAAACATTTTTATTTTTCCAGAAATTATTTTCTTAATGTATAAATCAAATGTTCCATATTTTTGCCCTGTACATTTTTGATAAACTTACCTGTTAGTACTGCTCCCAAACTTTCTGCCACTTTTCTTGAACTGACATTTTCAGGACGGATTTCAAAAATAACACTGTTCAGGTTTAACTTATTAAATGCATAATCTGCCATAATTTTTGCTCCGGTTCTTGCATAACCTTTATGCCAGTGTTTTTCTTTTAAAATATAACCTATTTCATAATATTCAACTCCGTCAATAACATCGGGCATAAGTGCAATTTGACCTACTATATCACCGCTTTGTTTATCCTGGGCAAGAAAATATCCAAGCCCGTATTTTTTATAATACTCCCTGCATTTTTTAATCCAAGCCAATACGTCTATATCTTCAAAAACATACTCCCAAGCATACATAACATTTGGATTTTTAAGCATTTCAGCAACATCAAAAAAATCCTGTTTTGACATTCTCCGAAAAAGCATTCTGTCAGTTTCTATAAAAATATTTTCCATTCTTTTATTATATGTTAGAATTAAAATCATGCAAAAGATTGTTAAAAAAATTACAAACGGACTAAAAGGTTCAGTAACCATACCGGCTGATAAATCTATTTCTCACAGAGCCGTAATGTTTGCTTCCTTAGCTAAAGGACAATCAATTATTAAAAATTTTTCTAAAGGACAAGATCCTCTGTCATCCTTAAAAGTTTGCTGCGCATTAGGAATAAACGCAGAACTTAATGAAGATTTAATAATAAATTCAACAGGAAAACTTTCAGGAGCCAATCAGGAGTTGGATTGCGGAAATTCAGGCACTACAATGAGGTTGATGTCAGGAATTTTAGCAGGACAAAGTTTTAATTCGATTTTGAAAGGTGACGAAAGCTTATCAAAACGCCCGATGAAACGTGTAATTGAGCCACTGGAACTTATGGGAGCAGAGATTAATTCTAACGAATATAAAGCTCCGCTAAAAATTTCAGGACACAATTTAACAGGTATAAATTATAACTCCAAACTTGCTTCCGCACAGGTCAAATCCTGTATATTACTAGCAGGTTTAAATGCAGAAGGCAAAACAAGTTTTACGGAACCGTATATTTCACGTGACCATACTGAAAGAATGCTTAAATATATGGGGGCAAATATTTCAACCTGCCATAACACAGTTACTGTCGAAAAGTCCTTACTAGAGCCAAAAACAATAGAGATTTGCGGCGATATATCGTCTGCGGCTTACTTTATAACAGCAGGCTTGGTTGTTCCGAATTCCGTGATTATTTTAAAGAATGTCGGACTGAACCCTACAAGAACAGGTATTCTGGAAGTTGTGCAAAAAATGGGCGGCAATATTGAAATTCTTGATAAAAAAACAGTTTCAGGAGAAGAAGTCGGAGATATTCAAATTTCATATTCAGAATTAAAAGCTTGCAAAATTGAAGGAGAAATTATTCCTAAACTTATTGATGAACTTCCTGTTATAGCTGTTCTTGCCACACAGTCTCAAGGCACTACCACCATTAAAGATGCAGGCGACTTACGCAATAAAGAATCTGACAGAATTAAGGCGGTTGTAACTGAATTACAAAAATTAGGAGCAGATATCCAAGAAACCCCGGACGGCTTTATCATTAACGGGAAAAAAGATTTAAACGGGGATACAGAAGTTGAAACCTACCATGATCACAGACTTGCTATGAGTTTATATGTGGCAGGATTAATATGTAATAAACCTATTATGATTAACGGTTTTGAGTGGGTAGATATATCTTTTCCAGAATTCGACAGGTTATTTAATTCCTTAGCATTGTAAAGAAATGTTAACTTAACAAATTATATAAAAGCAATTTCCGGTTAAAGAAATTTTTTATATATACAAGGTTAGGTTATAAATTTTTGAAAGGTTAAGGTATTAGGTTATGGCATTAGATTCTATCAACAATTATAGAAGTGCATATGATGATTTCTACGCACAACAATATTTTGCACAAGCAAAACAGCCGCAAGCAGAAAAAACTGCATTCACAGGTTATTATCAGCAACCCGCTGCTGATACATTCCAAAAATCAGGAGGTTCCGGTCTTTCAACAGGTCTGCTTTTAGGAACCGCTGCAGGTGGTGCAACAGGTGCAGGAACTTATTTCTTCGGTGCAAACCCTCTTAAAGACGGAAAAGTTGATGAAAGCTTATTAGGTTCGCTTGATGATGCAGCTTATCAAGATGCTTTAAAAGGTAAGAAAGATGAATTATTAACAAACGCAAAACAAAAAGTTTTAGATAAATACAAGATTAAAGATGAAAAACAATTAGAAGCAATTAAAAAATTCGTTGGCGCAGAAGACAGAACCAAATTACCGAAAGAAGTCTTGGATTTAGTGCCTGATGATATGAGAGCCAACACAAAAGCAGCTAAAGTTAGACTTGAAGCAGCAACTAAAGATATAGCAGAAATTAAAGTTGATGATATTACAAAAGAAGCAGAAAAACTTGTTTCAAAAGATACATTGAAATTCAAAGCACAAGAATTAGCAGATTTAAAATCTTTTGAAAGTAAAATTTCAGGTCTTGCAGATGATATCAAACCTGCTGATTTAGAAAAATTTATCAAAGAAAATGCTAAATCATTCGGCATAACAGGCGACGAAAAAGCAATTGAAACTGAAGCCAGAAGATTGGCAACCAAAGGTAAAGCAGAATTACTTACCTCACATAAAGCTAAAATCACAAACGCTGAAAATGCCGTTAATACAGTAAAAGAAAATTTAGGCAAAAAATTCACAACATACTGGGATGACAGTGCTAAAGCTTTAAAGAAAGAAACTCCTGAAGCTTTAACAAAAGCCTTCAAAAACTTCAAATGGAACAAAGCAGTAAAAGGCGGCGGTATCGCAGCTGCAGCAGGTCTTGTATTAGGGCTTTTATTCGGAAACAATGCTTAAAAAATAACTCATATCAAAAAAACTCCCGTAATGATTTCGGGAGTTTTTATTTTTTATTATGATGCTTTAAGTACAGGTTTTTCCGGTGATTTAGGGATTACAAAACCAAAACTGCAAGTTTCGTTAATATCACTTGAAGCATGAACTTTGCCTTTATGCGCATTTATTATCTGTTTTGCTAAATATAAACCTAAACCAGTACCGGTCTTCTTAAATTTTGTGTTAGCAGTAGTCTTAAACTTCTCAAAAATATCTGTCAATTGGTCTTTAGTAATATATGCTGATTTGTTTTTTATATTCAATTCAATATCAGAATTTTCTTCTTTTAAAGATATTTCTACATCTGATTGTCTGTAACCATATGTTATTGCATTGGTTAGTAGATTTATTATTACTCTTTTAAGTTGAAATCTGTCTGCCATAATCAAATTTGATGTAAGTTCGGAATTTAAGACAATATTTTGTTCTCTTTCATCAGATAAATTAGAAATTTCATGTGAAGTCTCTTTTATTAATTCAATAATATCAAATTCTTCATAATTAATTTTTGTTTGCCCGCTATCAAACAGATATGTGTCAAGTATAGTAAGAATCAAGTCAGACATGTAATTACAAGAACTCTTTATTTGTTCAATAATATCAATTTGTTCCACATTCAAAGGTCCTACAATATTATCCGTCAACAAGTCCAGAGCCTTAATTTGTGCTATTGTCGGAGTTTTCAAATCATGTGTAAGTGTAGCTATAAATGTATTTTTTCTGTCCTCAAGATCTTTTTCAGCATCTATATTTTGCAGTATGACTACAATACTTACAACATTACCGACATCATCAAGTACAGGCGTTTTAATTATTTTGAACCAGCTTGAAGTACCATCTTGCATTTCAATTAATCGTTGAAAAGTTATAGTTTTTCTGGTTTCAATAACCTGTTTATCTTCTTTTTTGATTATTTCAGAAGTCTTAAAAAAAGTATCTGCATTTATACCTGAAATCTTATGAATACTTATTCCGGAAAGTTCGGCAAGTTCTTTATTCGCAAGCAGGATAGTTCCATCAATATTTTTTAGATACATAATAAAAGAGGCACTGTCAATTATGGTTTTCATTTGAGAATACTGTATTAAAATCTGCTTTTCAAGTTTTTTAACTTCCAACATGCTGAGATATCTTAAAATTAAGCTGCTAATAACTACAAAAACAGTTATCAAAAAAGCATCACGCTCTGATAAAACAACGCTTGGCAAGAGCTTAGGCGATATTAGCGCAAAATATAATATACACGAGGAAATAATTAATATAAAAGTTTTTTTCAAATTCAGCATGTTCAAATAATCCCATAATAATATGCAACTTATACTACTATAGAACAAATATATTTATTTGATATAGTCCAGTTGGATAGTTATATATATCCATAAAAAAAATACAGGCTTAATTCCTGTATTTTTTTATGGGACCGGAGGGATTCGAACCCACGACCAAGGGATTATGAGTCCCCTGCGCTACCGCTGCGCCACAGTCCCGAAACTATTTAATTTTCATTTATTATGTGGCGGCGGTAGTTCCTACCTTTCCTCTCAAAACGATACTTAATCGTTTTTCGGCAGAGTGCCACAGTCTCGAATATTTCGACAGTTTTAAATTTATCATTAAAAACTTTAAAAATCAAGTATTAAATTTTCAATGCCTGTTCTGTTATAACCTCATTTGCCCCAATAACAGATGAATAAACATCACCTTTTATTATACAACCGGAAGCTATCACACTGTTCGAAACAACAACACCGTCTTCAATAACAACATTATCCCAAATAATACTATTATCAATTACACTGTTATTTCCTATCTTACAATCCTTACCTATCGTTGAAAAACCTTTAAACTTAACATCTTCAGGTAAAAATGAAGTATCTGATATATAAGAAGCACAAGCGTTACTTTTTATCGGGCTGTGTGCAAATGAACATAACCCGTTAAATAAATCCGTTGTTGATTGTTTATACTGTTCAAGAGTTCCGATATCACTCCAATACTCAGAGATTTCAAACGTATTAATAGCATGTTCTTTTAACAGCTCCGGAAACACATTTTTAGCAAAATCATAAAAAGTATTTTCAGGAATGTAATCAAAAATTTTGTAATCAAATATGTATATCCCGGTATTTATATAATTACTTTTAGCCTCTTCAACTGACGGTTTCTCCTGAAACTCGGTGATAAATCCGTCATTATCGGTAACAACAACACCAAAATGAGGCACTTCTTCTTTTGCAATTTTTTTAATACCTATTGTAGCCACAGCATTAGATTTTTTATGAACATCAATACCTTTTTTAATATCAGCGTTTGATAGTCCGTCGGCAGATAAAACCACAAAAGGAGCTTCATTATCAAAGAAATACTGACACTTTTTAACTCCTCCTGCTGTGCCTGATAAAGTTTCTTCTTTAATATAATTAAAGTTAATACCTAAATTGTTTTCTTTATATCTGTCAATAATTTTGTCGGCAAGATAATATGTATTACAAATAACATCTGTAATTCCGTATGAAAGCAATTTTTCAAACAATATATCCATAACAGGTTTATTAGCAACCGGCACAAGCGGTTTTGGAATAAATTTTGTCAGAGGGTCAAGTCTTGATCCAACACCTGCAGACATAATCATTGCTTTAATCTTCTCACTCATATCAGTTCTATTTTAACTTAAAAAATAATTTATTGCAAATTTAAAATCAGGTTGTATAATAATTTTGTAAGCACTTACGGGCTTGTAGCTCAGCTGGTAGAGCAGAAGACTCTTAATCTTTTGGTCGTGGGTTCGAATCCCACCGGGCCCACCATATTTTAGAAGCTTAAAACTTGTTTAATAAATTCCAAAATATATTCATGCATCTGATCTAATGCTTTTTCTTCAACAGGATAATGTCCGCCATTTTCAAGCATTTTTATTATGGCAGGTACTTTTTTAATTTTATCCAAAAACATTGTACTCAAATGCAACGGTGTCCATCTGTCTTTATCAGGTTGTGTCAATAATATTGGACAAATATCAAAGTTTTCAGGTTCAATTTCAGGCTTATAATTCATATATGTATTAATAAATTTCATAGGAACACTATTACCGCCAGAAGTTTTATCTTTTAACATTATTTTTAAACACTCAGGATTATTGCATAGAGCTGACATCTTAGAACATATTGCCATAGAAATTTTAAATCTTCCTAAACCTAACGCAGAAGCTATTGCCGCTAATGGAACTCCACAATAAGCCCAAAACAGATTGTTTGTGGTCTCATTCCTTACAATTTGCTCTCTTTGATCCAAGAATGTCATTCCTATAATACCTTTTACTTTTTTACTTTTACAAGCAACATGGTATGTTTCCATTCCACCTGCGGATAATCCATATAAAATAATTGGGCGATTATCTTTTGATAGTTCGTAATCAATATAATCACTTCCGAGTTGAACCCAATCATTATATGTTATGAGCATTTTTTTATTTACTTCTGTAACCCCGTAAAGAGGCATATCTATTGCAATAACTTCATATCCGTTTTTAGCAAGTGTTCCGCCTAAAATCATCGACATTTGTCTGCCGTTAGTTCCAACACCATGAAACAGTATTATTTTTGCCTTGGCATCAGGATTTCTAAAAGTATCTAAATGAACATTATTCCCTTTCCAATTCCACCATTCTTCGCTTGGCATAAAGTTATCGTTGAAATGTAATTTTACCGGCAAAAAATTTTGGATATCTTTCCATGCTTGTTGGTTACTGTAATTCATACATACTCCTTGTGTTTAATAATTATAATACAAATAAATTATTAAACACATTGAAAACGAACAAAAAAAATAACACATATAACAGCCCGTGATGAAGAAACTTTATTAAAGGCTTTTAGAAAACAATAAATGTTTTTTTGTATTATTATTAGCTTATGCTTATAGAATTATTGAATAAGATTAATACTATTAATGAAAATATTTTTTCAGGATTTGACGGAATGATAGAAAGTTTTGGAATGCCTGATTGGCTTGCAGATGCCATTATAGACAGTTTCCATATTCTTCCGCTCTTTTTCATAGTCTTTGTAATAATTGAGCTGATTGAATTCTTTTGTTCAGAAAAAATAAATTCTTTTATGAAAAAATCCGAAAAAGCAGCTCCCGTCATTGGAAGCTTGGCTGCAATACTTCCACAATGCGGATTTTCAGTTATTGCAAGTACGCTGTATATCAGAAGGTTTATAACTAAAGGTACTTTAACAGCTATTTATCTTGCAACATCAGATGAAGCTATACCTATATTACTTGCAGAACCTTCCCACACTCATTATGTTCTGCCTGTTATAGGAATTAAACTGGCAACAGGTATTATTGCAGGGTATTTGATTGATTTTATATTAAAAGACAAAAAGTACATTCCTATTGTTGAAGAAAAAGATGAAGTACCTGACGATGAAGGATGCTGCTGTCATTCGGTTTCCAACAGAAGAAAAAGGGAATTAATCATTCATCCTGTTAAACATACTTTTAATATTTTTGTATTTATTTTACTGATAACAATACTTTTAAACTTTTTAATTGATGTTTATTCAAGACATGCTGCACTGCATTTAATTCTCGGGCACGTAAAGGTTTTAGAGCCTGTAATTACGGCTTTTATAGGCTTAATACCCAACTGTGCTGTTTCAATTGCGCTGACAATGCTTTTAATTAAAGGATCAATAAGTTTTGGCGCTGTAATGTCAGGGTTATTATCAAACGCAGGTTTAGGTATTCTTGTACTTTTCAGACACAGTGAAAACATAAAAGATTCGTTAAAAATAACAGGCATACTTCTTGCTGTAAGCATTACAGCCGGAATGTTAATACAGTTATTTTAAACCAGTTGACGGTTTAGCCTGTTAAATCTTTCTGCTATATCGTCATCATTTTGGAAATATTTGTCAAATTTTGTACCTTGATCTTTTGATACGGATTTAACAAGGTCTTTCACAAATTCAAACTGGTCATTAGGACCCCAGTAATTAAAGTCATGCGCAAGTTCTTCTCGGTTGCGAAGTTTTGATTTTATAAGCTTCATACCTGATTTAATTTGTCTTTCATGCGCACCCATTTGTGTAACATTAGACATCTGTGCAAACGGAGAACTGTTTACTCTCTCACGAATTACACCGGTAATCTTGTCATCCAGACTGTATGCAAGCTTACCGTCTCTTACTGCTTCTATAAAATATGCAAAGTTTTTTGCGCCCTCTTTTGAAATACGATTTTCATTATTTACTTTTGCAAATTTAATGTTAAATTCACCTGCAGTGAGAGGATTTATGTCCAATTCTCTTTTGTATTTATAATATTCAACACTGTTGCTTAGTCCTGACTGACGTGTTATATCATCAAGCACATCCAGAATTCTGTACATTTGACCTGTTGTATAAACTTCCGGGAATGTATTTTCATTGTTTAAGCTCAAAATTCTCTGATCAACATTGTTCCAAAGGGCACCTTTATATCTTCCAACGTAGTACTCGTCAGAAGATAAAGAACGCTGGTCTTTTTCAAGAATTATATATGCTTTGTCAATGTCACTTCCGGGTAATGCATGTTTTAAACCGACAGAGCAAACAGGATCATATCCCGCCATTAGAACTTTAACATCGCTGTTGCTTGCATTAACAGCATTATTTACAAATTCTTTTTCTATTTTTGCAGATACTGTATAAATATTTGGAAAGTCAGTTATCCATTTATAAAAATCAACAAATTTGCCTTTTAAATAATCAGGAATTCTTTCTAAGAAAGAAAAGTTTTCCTGTCTTATCCGTTTATTTTGCGGAAAAATCCTATCGTCCAATGCTTCATAATATTTTGCATATCTTAAATAATTGTACTGTGAATACATATTTTCTGCCGTATTCATTGCATATTGCGGCATCTTTTGTGCTATTCCGTTAAATCCTACTGTTGAACTGTTCGGATGAACTGCTCCTACTTTCATAATTATTCTACCTCTATATAATATATTTTGCTTTGTGGTTGTCAGAACCGCCTATCTTTATTAATTGTTTTAAATATTCATTGATTTCTTCTACTTTACTCATACTTACATTACCGGGATAAGCCTGATGGTATGCTTCCGATAACTCTATTAACCCTTTTGACTTATGAATGAATGAATTCATAACCTTGACAGGAAAATTAAATTTTTCAGCAGTAAAGTAAGGATGCGCAAAAGCCATAGTAACATTTTCTCCTTTAAACAAATCTATAAGATTTTCAAAAGAGTTTTCGTTATTTAAAATTAATGTATTGTTGACCATATGCGGTTGATACTTTCTTCTGATATTATTAATTTGAATTGCTTCTCCAATATCATTATCCAAAACATGTTTTTCTTTCAAGTGCCAGAGTGTCCTATCTTTTACATCAAGCGGCATAATAATTTCTTCAAAAAGTTTTGAACTATCCTGCCCATGTCGGGAAGCCTGAATGGTTATGGCGTGTTTAGCCTGTGCGTAATTATTCACAGCCCAGTGTGAATTCATCATCAAACAGTTTTCATTCATGTTATAAGTTCTTAACATTTCTTTTTTATCGAAATTTGTAAGAGGTAATGCTTTTTTAATTTCCGAGAACATATTATCAATAGTTTGAACACGTTTTAACTGAAGAGCATCCATATGTTTAGACAATTTGAACGGATCAAAGCCAAATGCAAGAACTTCTGATATTTCGCAAGGATTTGATGATTTAGGAGCTTTATGAGAAAAACTGAGTTCAACGCCCGGGATAAACCTCACATTTCTGAATTTTTCCGGACTTTTCGCAATAATTCCCAATGCTTCTTTTACCCCTGCCACACTATCATGGTCAGTTATGGAAAACATAAACTTTTTGCCTGTTCTTGCAAACAATTTATTGCCGTATTCTGATATTTCATCAAGAAGTTTTCCTACACTGATATTACCGTCGGAATGTGTTGTATGCATATGAAAATCTGCCATAAAACCGAAATTTTTAATATTTTCAGGAGTGTATATATAATTCTGTTTTTTCAACTTAAGGATTTCCGATACAAACTCGGCTTTATCCATTACACACGAAAGAGATTTTGGATTAATCTTTTCGCCAAGCATTTCGGAAACACCGCTTGCAAGAGATTTCAAATAATGACTGCAATCTTTAACATTAAGCCTTGATGTTTTATAAATCATAAGACTTCCTATCAAAGCACCTACAGCGATATCTGTAGGGAATTTAACAGCTTTACTTACAGGCTTATTTCCTAATTTAGGTGAATAAACCTGCTGTTTCATTGAATTTTGAACAGGTATAACCTTCATACAACACCGTTTTAGACCTATATTTAATTTTCACAATAAACACTAATAATTTCAATTAACATATTAAGATATATTACAAAGAAATTAATAAATTAACCCCCTTTAGTATTAGTTATTATAGTATATTTTAAAACCAATTGCACAAATATTAAAATTACGTTATATTTAAGATAATGATTTTAAATGAAATCCTTCTAATTGCTTCAATACTTTTGATTTCCGCTATTATATTCAACAAAATCGGCGGCAAATTTGGGGTTCCGTCACTGGTTATCTTTATATTAGTAGGAATTTTAGCAGGTTCTGACGGCATACTGGGAATTTATTTTGAAGACTTTACACTTGCTCAATTTGTAGGAATTATTGCAATTTCTTATATCTTATTCATGGGCGGCTTGAGCGTAAACATAAAAGAGCTGAAACCGGTTGTAGCAGAAGGCAGCATATTAGCAACACTCGGCGTATTTGCAACAGGTATTATTGTAGGTTTATGCAGTTACTTGCTGCTTGATTTGCCAATGCTTGAATGTATGTTGTTAGGAGCAATAATTTCATCCACAGATGCTGCTGCCGTATTCGGGGTGCTGCGTTCAAAAAGTATAAGCCTCAATTACAATTTAAAACCGCTGCTTGAATTTGAATCGGGAAGTAACGATCCTATGGCAGTATTTCTTACACTTGGAGTGATAGGGCTCATAACAGGGCAGCTGGACAGTTTAGGATTGGTGTTTGATTTCTTTAAGCAAATGCTTTTGGGAATTGCATTCGGTTATCTGATTGCAAGGGGAACTGCATGGATTATTAACAGAATTCGTCTGGAGTATGACAGTTTATACGTTGTAATCACTTTGGCAAGCGTACTTTTCACTTATTCTTTCATTTCCATAATAGGCGGAAACGGATTTATAGGTGTTTATGTTTGCGGGCTTGCTTTAGCATCAATGAAATTTGTTAACAAAAAAACTCTGATTAAATTTCACGATGCTGTTGCCTGGCTTATGCAGATTGTAATGTTCTTAATTCTGGGACTTCTTGTAAACTTCAAAGACGGCTTTGCTTATACAAAACAAGCTTTTTTAATTGCACTGATTTTAACATTTATTGCACGACCTATAGCGGTATTTTTAACAACATTTCCTTTCAAAAGGAGTTTAAAAGAAAAACTAATGATTTCGTGGGTAGGTTTAAGAGGAGCTGCACCGATTGTACTTGCGACTTTCCCGTTGACAGAAAACGTTCCGCATGCAATGGAAATATTCAATATAGTCTTCTTTGTGGTAATTATTTCGGTATTATTACAAGGTACAACCATTCCTTATTTTGCAAAGCTTTTGAAAGTAGATGCTCCGTTGGAGGTTAACCACGATTCTGTATTGGAATACGGCGGCAAAGATTCCAATAATAAAATGATAGAATTCACGGTAGCCGACAATGCAGAAGCGGCAGGCAAACAGTTATACGAACTTAATTTACCTCAAGGAGCTCTTGTAAGTCTTATTTATAAGAAAGGTGAATACATAATCCCTACCGGCAGCACAACAATTGAGCCCTGCGATGTGTTATTTGTCCTTATGGATAAGGCAAAGGAACATAAGGTCAGAGAAATAATATGCAAAGAATCTGAAATATAATTAATCAATATTTTTAAATATTTGTGATGGATATGTATCAAAAACTTCTGCAATATAAAATAGATCTAAAATACTGACTATACCGTTATTTTCTATATTTCTTATCTTTGAATATGAAAATCCTGTTTTTTCTGAAAATTCTTTTTTTGTCATCTTTTTTTCTAATCTTAATCTAATAATTTCTTTTCTTAATTTTTCATTTATTTCCATAAAATTTTTATTCATCATTAACCTCCAAAATTACAAATAACTCTAACATTCCTTTATTTTATATCTTATTTAATTAATTTTTAAGGATGTTTTTTGGGTAAAAACCTTGTTTTCTCCCAAAAAACATCCTAAATTAATAAAAATCTATCTTTAAGAACATGCCTCAATTAAATTTAAGCAGTTATAGATTAACTTATTTACCTGTTCATATTATAAAAAAAATAGGTAAAAAATAGGAGCAAAAAAACACAAACTATCTTAAGTATAATTTAATAAATAATATTAAAATAAATTTAATAGAATAGTTATCAAATTAATAATATTCTATTGATATGGGCAATTTGTTATTAGAATTTGGGAAAAAAGTAAAATATTATAGAAAATTAGCAGGGTTTAGTCAAGAAATATTAGCAGAAAAACTTGACCTCACTCCAACTACTATTACATTAATTGAAACAGGTAGAAATTTTGTAAATTCTTCAACATTAGAAAATATTTGTTCAGTATTAAATGTAGAACCGTATGCCCTTTTTGATTTCAAATCAGACACTTTAACCAAAGAAAACGAGTATGCATACCAGATTTCAACCATTTCCAAAAATCTAAGTCCGGACAAACAAAAACATATTATTGAAATTTTAAAAACATTCCAATAGTTTATCGTCTTACTGTTATTCTTTCAAGTTTGCGGGCTAAACGTACTATAAGCTTTTCTGTATCAGCTGTAATTGAGTCAACAAGAATTGTTGTGCAGCCCAAATTCTTTCCGCATAATACATCGGTCAAAGGTCTGTCACCAACAAAGCAAGTTGTTTCTGCTTTTATATTATGCTTTTCCATAAACTCTGCGGCAACTTTTGTATCAGGTTTTTTCGCCTCAAATACAACAGGGAAATCTGATACGGAAACAACTTTTTTCATATATTCAGGGTTGTAATTGTTAGAAACAACTCCCACAAAAAAATCTTTTTTTACATTTTCAAGCCACTTAAGAGTTTTTTCCGTATAAAAACCTGTTTTAGAGCCCATTAAAGTACTGTCCAAATCAAACAGAAGCGCATTTATTCCTGCGGCTTTAAGTGCAGCTAAATCAATATCATAGATACTTTTTAAGTTATAATCAGGTTTAATAAACATCTTTTCCTATTTCTATTTTTTAAATATTTTTTATTCCTACTGTACGCACTATTGCATATCTGTAATTAACAGGTGATTTGGAAAATCGCACATAAACATCATCATTTGTATTGCCAAGCGGCAACTCTTCGCCGTTTTCATTTTTAATACTTTCAACGACTGCCGTAAACTGTTCTTCAGGAGTTATAATTTCAACTTCATCAGAAAGGAGCATCTTATTCTTTATTTTTACAAGGAAAAAATCACCGTCTTTTTCGCCTTTAAATTCACATAAGAAATCTGCACCTGCAAGACCTTTTGAAATATTATAGCTGTAGCTTTCCCCGTTGTTTTCACCGAGAGCAAATCCTGTTGTATATCCTCTGTTACCGACTTTTTTCAGTTCAATAAAGTATTTTTCCAAATCAGCATCAGGATTTTTCAAAACTTCATCTATTGCCTGTCTGTAAGTTTTTGCAACAGCAGAAACATAATATAAACTTTTTGTTCTTCCCTCAACCTTGAATGAATCTACTCCTGCCTCAATTAATTCGGGCAGCTGTTTTACAAGGCATAAATCCTTAGGGCTGAGAATATGAGACCCCCTGTCATCTTGATTAATTTCCAAATATTCATCGGGTCTTGTGCTTTCAACAAGTTTGTAACTCCACCTGCAAGGCTGAGAACAGTTTCCGTGATTAGCTTTTCTTTCACCTTTTGAAAAATAATCGCTCAAAAGGCATCTGCCAGAGAAAGAAACGCATTGTGCACCGTGAACAAAACATTCCAATTCAACATCAGGCACCTGTTTTCTTATTTCTGCAATATCTTTAATTGCAAGTTCTCTTGCAAGAATTACTCTGCTTGCCCCCAAATCTCGCCAGAACTTAACACTTTCGTAATTAAGCGTGTTAGTTTGTGTGCTTATATGAACTGGAATTTCGGGAAGGTACTTTCTTACAAGGTTAAAAACCCCGAAATCGCTTAATATTATTGCATCGGGTGCAGCATCTTTAAACCTGTCAATACAGCTTTCCAGAAGTTTTATATCATTGTTAAACGCAAAAATATTTAAAGTCACGTACGCTTTTGCTCCGAGTGAATGAGCCAAATCAACAGCTTGCTTTAAGTTTTCAAGCGTGATTAATTCACCCTTTCTCATAGCTCTAAGGCTGAAATCAACAACTCCGAGGTAAACAGCATCAGCTCCGTATTTAATTGCGTATTCAAGTTTTTCAATGTTGCCCGCCGGCATCAATAGTTCTACATCTCGCATAACTGTATATTATCCTAAAGAATACAAATAATCAACCGATTAGGTGATGCCCTTTTATGATTAATGCATAAGATATATATATAAAGAAATTCAAATAGATTTATATGTTTATTGGAGAAGAAAGATTATGCAAACAATTGAAAATGCTGCAACTACATTAAAAGAAATCTGGGAATACCAACACCCTGTTATGCACACCTGGTTTGTATTAAGTTCTGTATCACTTTGCTTTATGTTCGCTTTATTATACTTTGTAATATAAGTTTACATAGAGAAAAAGAACTTTTTTTCAACGTTCAACCTTTTATTTTAATGATATAATCATTTTATGAGAAAAGTTCGTGTATTTCTGGGATATCTAACCTTAATATTAATAGCAATCAGTATGCTTTACCCGTTTTTGGCGATGTTAAATTTATCTTTCGTGAACAACAACGAAATTTTTTCAAATGCAGGAAAAATAATCCACACGAATTTAACCTTAGAAAACTACAAAAGTGTATTTCATCAAATTCCCCTGAGCGCCTATTTTTTAAACAGCCTGATTGTCGCATCTGTTACGACAGTCGGACAGGTAATATTTGCAGCACTGGCAGGATACGCTTTTGCAAGAATGAAGTTCAGATATAAAAACGCATTATTTCTAATAATTTTGATTACAATGCTTATACCGCCTCAGGTAAATATTATTCCGTTATTCTTTTTAATGAGAGAATTACATCTGATTGACACTTATCAGGCATTAATCCTGCCTGCATTATTCGGCGGTTTCGGAGTATTTCTGATGCGCCAGTATTTTTTGGGACTGCCAAAAGACCTTGAAGAATCTGCAAAAATCGACGGGTGCAATCTTTTTCAAACATTTTTTAAAATTGCTCTGCCTCTTGCACTGCCGACTGTTGCCACTCTTGCAATTTTCACATTTGTAACAACCTGGAACAGCTTTATGTGGCCTTTAATTGTTACAAATTCGGAAGCAATGAGAACACTTCCTGTAGGACTTGCAATTTACAAAGGAAGCTTCAGGGAAATAACTCTGTGGGGAGAACTTTTAGCCTGTTCGGTTATTTGCACAATACCTGTTATAGGCGTATTTTTACTCGGAAAAAAATATTTTATATCAGATATTTTACAGGGCGGCGTGAAAGAATAGCAAAAATATGATATAATTGCTCTATGGAAAATATTAAGATTACAGCTCCTGTTAAAAAACCTGAAGATATCGAAGTTTTTGCAAAAGAAACCTCTTGCAGAGATTATTACGTTTATTATAAAAAATTTTTAAACAATAATTTTGACTATATTAACGAATTTGTACATACTGCAAAAAATAACAACTGCGCTATTTATATTAACTTCAAACACGACATTACAGAAGAAAATCTTCCGGAAATAAAAAAAATGCTCAGGTTTTTAAAAACAGCTGGCATAGACGGGATTTTCATTAACAGCTTTGCAATCCTTGAGGCAATTAAAATATTTAACCTGCCGTTTAAAGTAATCGTTGATTCTTACTTTGATATTCACAACCTTGCAGGCATCGACTTTGTAAATAACTTCCACAAAGTTGACGAAATCATTATTACAGAAGAAATTTATATGAAAAATATTGCAAAAATTAAGCAATATACAAAGCTTCCTCTTGCAATAGACAGCGATAATCTGCCTTACTGCGCCGAAGATATTAAAAAACTGAAAGCTATTGACAGCGTTGTAATTAAAGGCAAATTTAATTCTTCGGACGAGATACTCGAAGGGATTGAGCTGGTTGAAAAAATCCTTGCAAAACCAAAACTTTTTAAACATCAAAAACTTCCGTTTAAACACGTCAGAAAAAGTATTTATCAGACTAATCACTTTCTCGGCGTAGTAGTAAGCGCAGAGGGACAAGATTTTAAATTCAGTAAAAACATCAAGAATTTTGAATGGGAAATTAAACGCCCGAGAATTAAGACAGATAACGATTATTCAAAAAAAGACCAATATAAAATAAACCTTCGTTTATCAGAGCTGGCACAGCTTAAAGAGCTTGAAAAATATATTAAAAAGACAGATATAAACCCGATTTATTCGATAGAATACGGTGAAATCCTTTCTACCTGCGACCTTGCAACAAGCAGTTTTCACGAAATAATTATGAAAGTAAAAAAATTCTGTACAAAATACGGAATAAAATTCCAGCTTTCAACCCCAAGAATACTCATAGAACGTGATTTTGACAGGGTTTATGAATACGTAAAACAAATATTGCTTACAAATCCTGCACCGGATTCGCTGATAATCAACAATATAGGATATTTTTGGACTGTTGTAAACGATAACGATTTAAAAAATATTCCAATAGAAATCGGTCAGGGCATTAATCTTTTGAACAGTATGTCTATTAAGTGTTTAAACAATCTGGCGCCGATAAACACGGTTGATTTTACGTCATTCCCGGACATGGATTGCGCTATGAAAACTATTAAAAAGATTAAAAATGACATACCGAACAAAAAATACACAATTGCAGGCAATATCAGAGTGCCAAGTCAGGGTTTATGCCCGCTTAACAACGACAGTGCAATAATTTCAAGACTATCCTGCAAAGCCCCTTGCCACAGAGGCGGATTTGCACTGCATGATCCGTCACTTGATAAGCTTTTCCCGTTTACCTGCGACGGTTTTTGCAGAATGCACATGTTTGAAGATAAAATTCTTGAAAACTTCGCAGCCGTTGAAGAACTTGCCAAAGCAGGCGTAAACGAGTTTGTATTTGACTTAAGCGCACTTCATTCCAAATTTGTAACAATACTGTTGAACAAATTCTTTGAAGACTAATTACAATTTATATCTCAAAATTGAATTTGACCCCTGTGAAGAAACAAAGAGTAAATTACCGCTGACATGCATTCCGTAAGGTTTTTGAATGTTTGAGATAAGCACTGAAACAGAACCTGTTGGCGTAATTTTTAAAACATTATTGCTGTTATAATTGGATACGTAAATATTACCGTTTTCGTCGCTTACCATGCCGATAGGTCCGTTAACTCTGGAATCTTTTAAGAAAATAACTCTTTTACCGTCGGGTGTAATTTTATAAATCATATTGTCAGCAAAGCAGGCAACATAAATATTACCGTTTTTGTCGCTTGTAATCCCTGTGGGACTGGCAATATTATTATACATCCCGTTTGTTTCTTCGATTTTAGAAGTGTCTTCCTGCTGCTTTTGAACAGCATCATGTTTTATGGTCTGCATATCTGTATTCAGTGTCGATGCAAGAGCTTGCGCCCTTGTATACGCAGTACTTTCAGCAGGGATTAACGACAAATATGTCTTTGCTTTATCGGGCTGACCTAGCTTATTGCTCAATTTCGCAGCTTTATAAACAGATTCATAATCGTCAGGCTTTCTTACGATAATTTGCTTGAAAACAGCCAGAGCCGCTTCATCCTGATGCAAGTATTCCAGAATTGAGCCGAGATTATAATAAGCATCAATATAGTTGGGATCAATATTAATAGCCTGTCTGAAAGAAGCCATTGCACGGTCATACTGACCTACTTTATAAAAATCTACGCCCATATTATATTCAAGTTTTGCCTCAGCCGGAGGTTCATAAGGCTGAACGGGTTCAGCAGCCAGCCGGAGGTTCATAAGGCTGAACGGGTTCATCAGCAATTGCAAAACCCGTATTAGCCAATAAACATAATGTTATTAAAAGTTTTTTCATTTTATAGCACCGTAAAATTTTACAAGCATATCACTTCATCAAGTTTTTCGATTACTTTTTTATTTTTCTCTGCAAACTCATGTCCTCTTGCAATTATAGCTAATTTTAAGATATTTGCAAGATTGATTGATTTAAGCTCTCTGTAATTGTCAGGAAGTCTTAAACTCCAGTTTGCATCGCCGGATGTACCCGGTCTGTTGTAAACATCATAGATATTAAAGTAATCCGTAAAGAAGATTTGTATGTTTTCCGCACAAGAAGCAAAAAGTTCAACTAACTTTGTTTGTGCCAGAAATTCTGCATCGTCAGTTAATCTTACAATAATATCATCCTTGTTATCAGCTTCTGCAAACAAATCATCTACAAGGTTTTTGGCATGCAGGTAACCGGTATGAGTATGTATATTTTGATCAGCCCACATTTTAATAGGTTCATTATCGTGAGTACCTACCATAGCCCATGTTCTTTTGTTAATGTTACAGCATCTGTAAGGATCTTCAGGTTTATCAGCTTCTACAAACTGTGTAAGTTTCATTCCCTGAAGTCCATAGTTTTCCATAACTGCTGCTACTGGATTTGTAAGTGTACCTAAGTCCTCGCAGACAATTGCATCTTTATCAAGACCTTCTTCTTTAGCAGCTGCAATTACGATTTTTTCAATCAATCTTCCGTAATCTTTAATTTGCTGTTTGCTCAAAGTCTTAACTCTTTTTTCTTTGTCAGCGGTAAGCTCCATATCCAAATCTTCAATTTTTGCAATTGCATATTTTGAAAGTTCTGGATGTTCCGGAGAAGAATACAGTCTGCCCGCACCCTGCTCAATTTTAGGTTTTTTACCGGATTTATAAACCCAAGGATCAATAAGACCTACAATATGGTCAATTCTGACACCGCCGGGATTTTCTCTAAACATTTTTTTGTAAAGATTTTTCAATAATAGACCGCCCTCGTCCAAAGAACCGTCTGCGTTATATAATCTTTCAGGATCCATTACAGGAAATCCCCACGCCTGACCGTCTTTTGAGAAGTAATCAGGAGGACAGCCAAGACACCAGCCTTTCAAGAACAATGACTGATAAGCCCAGGTATCTCTGTCGGAGAATGCAACCTGTCTGTCAGCAATCATTTTAATGTCATGTTTTTGGGCAAACTCTCTTGTTTCCTCATTTTGTTTGCTGATAACAAATTGAATAAATTTATACATTTCAATTTCATCAGCATATTTATTTTCAATTTCTTCAATCCTTTTTGCGAATTCCATTTTTTGTTCAATTGATTCTGGATTAAACAGATTTTTATCCGTTTCAGAATTCCATAAAGGCCAGTAATCGTTGTCATGTTCTATAGACAAAGCTTCATACAAGCTGTCTTTATCAAGCCAGAAGCTGTTTTCACTCTTAAATTGCTTAAATTCTTTTTCCAATTTTTTAACAGGATTTGCTTTAAAGTTATTCCAAGCCTCCTGCAAAGCTTCATTTTGTTTTTTATATATATAAGAATAAGCAGTTTTGTTGGTATCTTTATTGGGATTTTCATTTACAATTCGGTTATAAGTTTCTTCAGAAAGGATTTTATTCCATGCCTTTGTTGTAAGTTGTTTTAAGTCAATAAACAACGGGTTATCTGAAAAAATAGTTCCTGTATAAGGAGAAGAGTCACATCCCTTGGTTTTTCCTGCAGGTCCGAGCTGTATTGCATCGAACAACCCTGATGCATATTCGATAAATTCCCTGCCTCCTTCGCTATTAATACTTCCAAAACCTGTATTTTGATTTTGTGCTGCAGGGAAACTTCCGTTATGCATGATAAAAGCTATATTTTTTTTACCAAGAGCTTTTAAAGCTTTTTTTATTGTTTTCTTCGATTTTTCGTCTAAAACATTAGATTGTTTTTCTAAAGTACAAGTCATAATTACCCCTTCTTCCTAAAATATCAACAAAACGATAGTATCATGAGCTATTTTTTTTTTCAACAGATGCGTAATCAATTTTTCTAATTCTTTAGAATTAGTTAAAAATAGTTAATTTTTTTAATAAAAAATTTCAAAACACTTGACAATTTTTAATAAATACTTTAAAATAAGGGAAAAAGAACAGATTTTTCAAAAGTTTTTTATGCATATCCCTACATGGAGAGTTCGAGTACATAGTTGAGGATAGAGAGATAAAAGCGTAGGGCATTTTGAAAAGTCGAGAAAGTTTAAAACAAAAAGAAAGGTGAAAAGATTATGACAAAAAGATTCGGCTTCACACTTGCAGAAGTGTTGATTACTTTAGGTATTATCGGTGTTGTAGCAGCTATGACAATGCCTACATTGATGAACCAAACAAACGGTGCACAATACAAAACAGCTTACAAAAAAGCTTTATCAGCTATGTCTCAAGCTGTAGTATTAAACGTTGCATTAGATGATTACAACATGGCTGATACTGATAATACAGTAGCTGGTCAAAACTTTATTGATATCTTCAAAAACAGAATGAATGTTGTAAAAACTGCTGACGGCACTTTAGGTTATGCTGTATTAACTCCTGATGCTTCTTCAGGTGCTACAGCTGCAAACTTTACAGGTGCTTCAAACTATACATTATTCTTTAATGATGGTATTGCATTCAGCTTCCCTAAAACAGCTCAAAAATGTACAATGGATGAAACTAAAGGAACTTTCCCGGCAGATTGTAAAGGTATTATTGACGTAAACGGATTCCCTGCAACTTGTAAAGGTATCATTGACGTAAACGGTCAAAAAGCTCCTAACAAAGTTGTAAAATGTGACTCTGGTAAAAGAGGTGGTACAGGTGCTGATGCATGTCAAGTTACTAACCCGACTGACATCTACCCAATCATTTTCTATGATCAAACAATTCTTCCAAACTCAGATGCAGCTAGAGCTGTATTATACGCTAAATAGTTTGGATAACAAACATATAAAAAAAGACTCTGAATTCGTTCAGGGTCTTTTTTTTATGAGATTGTTAACATATATTAAGGAAAGCTGACAAAAAAGGCAATTTTTCGGGAAAGAAATACTTAATATATACATAAGGAATATTTAGGATAGTCTTAACACACTTTCTCATCAATAGGATCACACACAATTAAATTTAGGGAGGACACCAATGGCAATAGGTGCTGAGGATTACATTGACCAACTGCTGGTCAAAAAATACGCAGAAGAAAAAGTTGATAACCATGATAATGTTGAATCAATGGTTGACCCTGAAAAAATGATGGGCGCTATGAATGATTACGCAAGCATGTATCGTAATATGATGAACTTGAAACAACGACTTAACATAGCTTGTTATGCAATTAATGCAAGAACAGCAAGATATAATCGTTCGCCACAACAGCAATATTAGTTTTCTGTTCCCGTTTTTTCTGATAGAATTATCAAAGAAAGCGAGAACAAAACGATGGGAAAAATTATCCTGGCTTCTTCTTCTCCCAGAAGAGCCGATATTCTGAAAAAGACAAATGTAGAATTCAAAATCATTCCGTCACCGTATATCGAAGATCATACGACGACGGTTTTTTCTTATGAATTTATAGAGAATTTAGCTTACAATAAAGCCAAAGCAGTTGTTCCACTGGTTGAAGCGCCTTCAATAATAATCGGAGCCGACACGGTTGTGGTTCTTGATAATGAAATTTTAGGCAAACCTGACGGACGTAACGGAGCTTTTAGTATGCTGAAAAAACTATCAGGTAAAACTCATCAGGTTGTGACAAGTATAGTTGTGATAAATTCTGAAACCGGAGAGTGCAAAAAAAACTCTACAACAAGTCATGTCACATTTGAAAACCTTACTGATGAACAAATAAACTCTTATATAGATAAATATAAGCCTTTTGACAAAGCAGGCTCGTACGGAATACAAGAAATGCCCGAAGGCTATATTAAATCATATACTGGTGATTTGGAAAATATTATAGGCATGAGCTCTGCCTCTTTAAAAAAACTGTTAGAATTCCAGAAGCTCCAATAAAAAAAAACGGCGGGGTGAAACTCCGCCGACAAAAAGATTCGAACTTTTTTAAAAGCCTGCCTGCCAAAATCAGCAGGCAAAGCTTTTGTTTAAATATTATTATTTAGCATACAGTACAGCTCTTGCTGCATCTGAGTTTGGAAGGATTGTTTGATCATAGAAAATGATCGGATAGATGTCAGTCGGGTTAGTAACTTGACATGCATTAGTTCCTGTGCCGCCTCTTTGACCAGAATCACATTTTACAACTTTGTTAGGAGCTTTTTGACCGTTTACGTCAATAATACCTTTACAATCTGCCGGGAAAGTTCCTTTAGTTTCATCCATTGTACATTTTTGAGCTGTTTTAGGGAAGCTGAATGCAATACCATCATTAAAGAATAATGTATAGTTGTCAGCTGATGAAAAATCTCCTGCAACTGCACCTGAAGAAGCATCAGGAGTTAATACAGCGTAACCTAAAGTACCGTCAGCAGTTTTTACAACATTCATTCTGTTTTTGAAAATATCAATAAAATTTTGACCATCTACTGTGTTATCAGTATCAGCCATGTTGTAATCATCCAATGCAACATTTAATACTACAGCTTGAGACATAGCTGATAAAGCTTTTTTGTAAGCTGTTTTGTATTGTGCACCGTTTGTTTGGTTCATCAATGTAGGCATTGTCATAGCTGCTACAACACCGATAATACCTAAGGTAATCAAAACCTCAGCCAAAGTAAAACCTAAATGTTTTGTCATAATCTTTTCACCTTTCTTTTGTTTTAAACACTCTCGTCTTTTCGTAAAACTGCTTATGCTCAACCCCGTAAAAACAATAACTATGTACTCTAAATCTCCATGTAGGGATATGCATAAGTCTGATTTTTTGAAAAAATCTTAGTTGTACACTTATTTTAAACCATTTTTAAGTGATTGTCAAGTAGTTTTAAGTGTTTATTACTTATTTTTAAACAAAACAAGTGTTGATGTCGCTTATTTTATGCTCTATTAAAAGGTATTATTAAATTTATGGATAATAAAAAATTACTTGGGAAACGCATAAAAGAAATAAGAAAATATAAAGGACTAACTCAAGAGCAGCTGTCCGAGATGATAGATATAGAAACATCATCATTAAGCGGTATTGAATCAGGCAGATTTTTTCCGTCACTGCATGTGTTAGACAAAATGTCTTCTGTATTAGAAATTGAACTTGTAGAATTTTTTAAGTTTACCAATGTCGATATACCGGATAACATTGATGATGAGCTGAATAATTTGATTTGCTCACAAGATAAAAACAATAAAATAATGATTTATAAACTATTAAAAGCAGCATTTTCAGTCATATAAAAAAACAGGGGATAAGCCCTGTTTTTTATTTTATAAATTTGCACCGCAGCATTTTTTGAATTTCTTACCGCTTCCGCAAGGACAAGGATCATTACGGCCTATTTTTTTCAAATCAATGCCTTCAAGTTCAGGTTTTTCGCTTTCTTCTTCTATAATACCAAGAGTTTTTGAAAATGCTTTTGATTTATATAAAACAGTAGTTGATGAGAATATTTTATTTTCCAAATATCTTGATTTATACTTTTCAAGAAGCTCTTCAAACGTCATTTTAGTACCCAGAAGATTATTTACAACATCCGTAAAGTTTTCATGACGTTCTGCAACTCTTTTGATAATATTTGCAGAAAACTTATCATTGTTTAAGAAAAATTCCACACATTCTTTTGCATTTTCGATCTTTTCAGGCATTTCAAATATCTTATTAAATGTTTCATAGAAAGGAACAGCATATAAACCGAGTTCTCTGTCATATACAATGCCGACATCGTAAACTTCTTTATGAGAAGAGAAACCGCCTAGCGAATTTTCTAAGAAGTTGTCGTATGAATTATTGAATTCTGAAACATTAAAATACTTATATTCTTCCGGTAAAACAATCTTATCAGAAAAGTCATTTTTATCTCCGCCTTCTGCAAAATCATTAAACATACCGATTACGTCATCAGCAAATTTATTTGTAGTAACGATTTCGTCTTTACCGAAAAATTCAATAAATTTATTATAAATAGCTTCAATATTTTCTTCTATTTCCTTTTGCTTTTCAGGGTTGTCAAGGTAAACAAGCTCAGGATTTTGAATAATCTTGGCAACAGAATATCTTAAAGCATCATCACGCTTGGATGACGGTAAAACACCTGAAATTTCAAGCAAATAATATGAATTATCAAATTTAAATATACGTGCAACAACATACTGACCGGCTCCCATTCCTCTGAATGCAGTCATTTTCACAAGAGAAATCACGTTATAATTTTTCTCGTTAATTATATTATTAAATTCAAATCCGTTTTGTAAAACTCTTTTTATTTCAAAAATTGATGAAATTGAATTCATTAAGGCTTTAACAATCTTTTTTGAAGAAGCCGGAAGCTTTTTGGTATTTTCAAGAAATAGAGCTAAAATAGTTTTGTTATCAAGCTTTCTTTCAAAAATATAAGTAAAGCAGGCAGATTGATAATTCATACCGCTTTGTCCGACTGTTTTAATATATTCTTCAAAATCAGGCTTAACAACACTGTCATTTTGAACAAACTCAGCCAGGTCTTTTATAACGTCATTAATTTCTTTTAAATCTTCTAAAATAACCATATGTCTCTCCTCTATGAGTAAGAGGATACATTAAAAGAATTAAAAACTCAATAGCATATCAGGTTAAATCTTATGGTTTTCTAACCTTAAGAACCCGCATTTTAGGATATTCGCATTCGGGACACATTCTTGATGCAATTGCGTAATCAAGCTTTGCTCCTGAAACATCACCTGTTGCTTTTTTTATTAGAGAACGGTAGTAATATGCCATTTCAGGAGAGAAAGACACCTTATCACCTTTTCTGTATGCTGCAAGAAGTGAATTATAAATATTCAGTGATGCGTTATAATCTTTTTGTTTTAGCAGGTATTCTGCTTTTTCTGACAAGATATAACCTCTAACCACACTATCCGTTTCAAGATTTATCGCTTTATCAAATTCTTTTAACATCTGTGCTTTATCAAGATAATTAACCTTTACTGCTAAAATATCATTGTCAAAACTATCTGAAAAACTGTATTTATTAGCTTTTTCAAAATCAGAAACAGAAGCTTTATAATCTTCAAGTTTATATTTTGCAAAAGCACGTTGTGCGTAAACCTCAGGATTAATAGGCACAAAAGTCAAATATGCCGAAGCAAGTTTAGAAGCACCTTTAAATTTTTCAGCGTTAAGCATGGAATTTAAAACTAAAGGAGTACAAACATAACCAAAGAATATAACAGCTATAAGAGCCATTAAATAAGAGCTTTTTCTTGACGTAGTTTTATATTCCTGATATTGAGCCTCATCTATTTTGTTCAAATCCGGCTGAAATTTAACTTTTTGAAAAGTTCCGATATATTTAGCCAAATAAGACTCATATAAATAATTAACAACTATATATGTGAGGTATAAACACATTAACGGAATTAATGAAAGTATAATTATAACCGCAATAAACGGCAATTTCATAAATTCAGTAAAGAACGGAAAAATAACAAGATAAATATACAAAAGAAGTTCAGCCGCAACAAGACTGTTTAAAATTGTATTCATCTTTCTGTAAGTTTTATTTACTTCTGTTAATTTTTCTTTAGGCAATTCAATTGCATAACGATAACCAATTTCTTTTAAAATTCCACGTAAAACAGTATTTCCTTTTACAGTGTAAAAGTTAAAATACGGTGAATTCATAAATATTTTTTTTCTAAAATTTTTAATAATATCCATATAATGATATTAACATTTTTTTATATAAATTGCAATCATGGTTACAAATTTTTTTTGAGGTGGTATAATAAAAAAGTCAGAGCAACATCATCGGGATGTAGCACTCTGCCGAGTGAAACAATCCTGTGAATTGTTTCCCGAGAGGTGGTAGCGCACCTTTCAAATGTGAAACATTTGAAAATTTAATATATTTTCGGGATGTAGCAGGGAACCCGCTTTTTCGATTGAGTATCGAAAAAGAAGGGGGGTAGCGCAGCTACCAGACTATATCTGAAAACTTAAAAATCAATCGTCGGGATGTAGCGCAGTCTGGTAGCGCACCGTGTTCGGGTCGCGGGGGTCGCAAGTTCGAATCTTGTCATCCCGATATAAAAAAATATAATTGAAAATTTAATAATTTTATTAATCGGGACGTGGCGCAGCTTGGTAGCGTGCTACCTTGGGGTGGTAGAGGTCGCAGGTTCAAATCCTGTCGTTCCGATTTTTTTATAACTAATTTAACTTTCTGCATTTACCAGTTTCAAAACGATTAGGAAATCTGTTTCTTGTAACTTTTAGCAACCCTGATTTTTTATCAATTGTATACTTCTTTACATTAGTATTATCATCAAGTATATAACTTTCCAGAATATAAGTATTATTTGTTGAACTAAACTTTTCGAAAGCAACATTCTGATTCACAATATTTTTAAAATAAGCCTTTTTCCCTGCTTCATCAATATAAAAAACAGAATAACCTTCACCTGAATCCATGATACACTTATATGCTATAGTTGCATCTATAGCATATACATAATCAGATGGTATAACCAATAACAATAACATTAATATTATAATATTTTTGAACATATTATATTTATATAACATTTTTATTTTTTTAGTCAATAACTTTTATATTAGGCTAGTTTAGAGATTTTATACCTTAAACTTGAATAATGTATTTATTATTATATTCCAAGATTAGGATTTAATTCAACCTTTTCATGCTTCATGTTTTTATTAATATGCATATTTGTTATGAATTCAACATCAAACTCACGATTTCGTGCATTTGCAAAAATTACCGAAGCATCCATTTTAAGGCGTTCTCTTATTACTTTTTTACCTTTTTCCGTTGATATAAATCCGCTTTCTTTCAGCCATTTATTACCTTTTGTTTTCGGCTCTGCATATACAAATATATCAGCCTGCTCTAATGCTTTTTTGTTTTTTCTTTCAACTGACCTTAAAAATTGGGTAAACAGATTTACTCTGCTTGCTTCTTTATTTCCGCCGCCCCAAACAACTAAATTCTTAAGCAAAGGAATACCGCCGTCTGTGAAGTCCAAAATACCTGTAATTTGTTTATCATTTTTTACAGCTATATACACACCGTCTTTAACTTTTTCATCCAAGTGTAATGCTTTATTCAAAACATAGCTGATTGTATCATTTACAGTGTTCTTTTCTTTTACTGCATTTGCATCGGAACGATTTTTTGCGCCAAGCTTCGACAGCAAATTATCAATTAAGTTTTTATCAGATTTATTAATTGAATAAATTGTAATATTATCGGCAATTAATACTTTTTTATTATGACAAATTCTTTCGCTTATCTTCTCAGCTGTTCTTAATCGGTTTGCTTCAAAATTCGGGGCATTATTTACAGGTTGTAGTTGCATTTATTTCTCCTTTAATTATATTCTATTTAAAACACAGAAAAAAAAGTTTTGCCAGTAATAAAAAAATTATCAAACCGTATTCCTCTGTTTACTGATGCACTAATATCCTGTTAACGTTTTACTTTTTTATAAAGGAGGAAAATTATGTTTGATGAAGATAAAGACATGGAAGAAGAAATTCTTGATGTAGAAGTTTGTGAAGTTTGCACACCACATGAGCCTAAAAAAATTCTAATGGTAGTAACAAGTGCCGGCAAATTTGATGACCATCATAAAACAGGTGTATGGTTTGAGGAATTTGCAGTGCCGTTTTTAAAATTTTTGGATAACGGTTATATTGTAACCGTTGCATCGCCCAAAGGCGGAGCAGCCCCTATTGATCCTAAAAGCGAACATATACTAGAAGATATAAAATGGAAAGATGCAAAAAAAGCATTAAACGATACCGTTCCGATTAACTCTGTTGATTTTACTCTGTATGATGCACTGGTTTTACCAGGCGGTCACGGTCCTGTTTTAGATCTTTACAAGGATGAAGATTTGGGTGAAATAATCAGAGATTTCAGCAAACGACATAAGCTTATTTCTGCAATCTGCCACGGTCCTGCCGGTTTGTTATCAGCTAAAACAGATGATGGCATACCTTTTGTTAACGGAAGAAAAGTAACAGCATTTACTAACGATGAAGAAGCTATGGCTAAAATGAACAACCTTGTACCTTTCTTTTTAGAAGATGCATTAAAAGATGCCGGTGCATTTTTCATGCAGGAGTCCGAAGGCAAAATCAATGTTATTGAAGACGATAATCTTATAACCGCCCAAAATTATCAGTCGAGTGAACAATTTGCAGAGGCAATTATAAATTATTTAGACCGCAACTAGCGGTCTTTTTTATTGAAACAGTTGTAATTTCTTCTCCCTCAATTCAATGATTTTTGTATAAAATGTTTGAAATTTTCAATAAAAAGTTGTATACTTAACGGGTAACTATTGAGAAGAATAAAAGAGGTCATTATATGAAATTACACATGCAAATTCTAATTGCGCTTGGTCTCGGAATTAAGCGTAACTGGCATATTTTCTTCGGGATTATTCTCGGGATATTTGTCGGAATTTTCTTACATGGACACGAATTTCCGCTTGTTTCAACAGTATTAACATTTATCGGTCAGGTATTTATCAGACTGATTCAAATGGTTGTTATACCGTTGGTTGTTTCTGCAATCATAATCGGAATAACAAGTGTCGGCGATAACAAACAGCTTGGGAAATTTGGCACAAAAATGATTGTGTACTATGGAATTATTACAGCAGCAGCAGTTGCAATCGGTGCGGCTCTGGCTTTGATTTTTCAACCCGGAATCGGTGCGGCTCATTATATTACAGAAAATGCTGCCGGTGAAGTTCAAGCTTCCGTAGCTACCGCAATGGCTCAACAGCAGGGAAATATTTTGAATATATTCCTTGGATTTATTCCGAGCAATCCTATACATTCATTTGCTGCAGGTGATATGGTGCCTATCATTGTGTTTGTTTTAATATTTGCTATAGCACTTGCAAAAGTCGGCGATGTAAACAGACCAATTGTTTCATTCTTTGAATCCGTTTTTGCCGCAACAATGAAAATTACCGACTGGATTATGTTCTTTGCAGCTCCGGGTGTATTTGCACTCACTGCAAGCGCTGTTTCAAGTTTCGGTATTGATATATTTGCAAGCATTTCTAAATACTTATTAGTTTTATTTATCGGATTTATGCTACAGCTTTGTGTAGTATATCCTTTATTCTTAAAATTCTTCTCAAAAGTAAATATCGGAATGTTATATTCTGCAATTGCGGAAGCTATGATGGTTGCATTCGGAACAGCAAGTTCATCTGCAACTTTACCGTTAACAATTGCCTGCTGCGAAAAACGTGGTATTTCTCATAAAATATCAAGTTTCGTACTTCCTTTGGGTGCAACTTTAAACATGGACGGAACAGCATTGCTTCAAACAGTTGCTGTTATATTCCTCGCACAAGCGTACGGTGTTGCTTTAACTCCGTTCTTAATCATTCAAATATGTCTTCTTGCAATGATAGCATCTTCAACTTGTGCAGGTATTCCGGGTGCAGGTTTGATTACAATTGCATTAATCCTCAACGGAATGGGATTAAGTCCTGAACAATTGGTTGCAGGCTTTGCATTCTTATTTACTATTGAAAGAGTTACTGATATGATGAGAACACTTGTTAACGTAACTTCTGATGCGGTTGTTGTAGCTGCTATTGCGGATAACGAAAACGAAATAAACTATGATTTATTAAATAATCCGGCAGCTTACGAAGAAATAGCATAACAAACAGTTAAATTTATAATTGATAAAACCCCGTAAAAAACGGGGTTTTGTTATTAAAAGGACAATCTGAATGAACAATAGAAAATTCGGTGATGCCGGCGAAGATTTAGCTTGCCGGTATCTGGAAAAACAAGGATATGAAATTTTAGAAAGAAACAAGCATTATTCAAAATTTTGCGAAATTGATATTATTGCAAAAATAAAAAAAACTGTTATTTTCGTTGAAGTCAAAACACGCAAAACCGACAGTTTCGGCACTCCTTTTGAGGCAATTACCAGAACCAAGTATGAAAATATCAAAAAAGGTGTTCAATTTTATCTTTCAGAAAACAAGATAAAAGATTACAGAATTGATGTGATAGGAATTACCCTAAAACCTGAAATACAAATAAATCATCTTAAAAATATCAGTCTATAGAGGGAATATTAAACTTATTATCAACATAAATAAGTCTTCCGTCATTAATCATCTCTTTGTAATTTTCCTTGTCATATGCATTTAGGAATGAATTAACACTTTCTTTATCAAGCAAAGCACTGGGATTTTCGAGTTTACGTTTTTTATTTTTACGTACTCCTGTATAATGATGCATAATCAAATTATCTGCAAACCAGCATCTATGAAAAAGTTTCAATGCAATTTTTCTTGTAGGGTCTATCTTCCAGCATAAATGCGTATTTGCTTTTACATCAAGCTTTGAGAGCTTATCAACTTTATAAATAAACGGGACATAATATTTTCCGACAACTGTGGAACGATAGTTTATCGCAAAATAGTCCTCAATAATACAGGCACTGTGCGTTATATAATTTTTATAAATAAATTCTTTTGCGGCTTTAAATTCATCTTTATCATAAAATTCATCGCAGTCCATTAAAAGGAAATGAGAACATCCCGAATTAACGGCTGCTTTCAAACCAACATTTCTCTTATTAACTTCATTTTGCTGAGGAGCCAGACTAAAGTCAGGTTCAAACAATATAATTTCATCAATCAAACCTTTTTCTTTTAAATTAAATAAAAGATTTTCCAAATCATCATTACAATCTGCTCCATGCCAGGATTTTCTCTGCCACACAACATTTATATAATCAGCGTTTTCTCTGACAGACTTAATTGAAGCCTCCAAAAGCTCCTCGCCGTCCCAAACACTGTATGAAATTCCCAACTTTGCTTTTGAAGGCGCTGTAATTACATTTAAAGATTTTAAAATATTTAAAACAATGTTTTTAAACAGCCTTTTTAAATTTATCATAATTATTTTACGGCTCCGTTTTCTATTTTATAAATTTTAACGTCTTTCAGAAATTCTTCTTCAAAAAGAACAGTATCTACAGAAGTAATAACAGTCTGTGTATTTGAATTAATGGATTTTAACAGATAATTCTGACGCAAATCATCAAGTTCTGCAAGTACATCATCAAGTAAAAGAACAGGTTCGTCGCCGGTTTTTGCCGTAATAATATCAAGTTCGGAAAGCTTCAAAGCCAGAACAATGGTTCTTTGTTGTCCCTGTGAAGCATATTTTGTTGCTTCATTATTATTTATGTAAAAAATAATATCATCTCTGTGAGGTCCCACACAGGACTGACCACGGCGCATTTCTTCCGTTCTGCGTTCTTCAAGTGATGTTTTAAAAGCCGATGCAATATCTTCAAGCTCACATTCATCATTTAAAAACGAACAATCATAATCAATTTTTAATTCCTCTGTTTCGCTTATTATGCGATGTTTTTCACAGGCTGTTTTCTCTATTTCTTTTAAAAACTTTTTCCTTAAATATATTATGTTGCTGCCGGTTATAACAAGCTGTTCGTTATAAACATCCAACAGAGTATCATTGGAATTTCCCGTTTTAAGATAATCTTTCAATAAATTATTTTTTTGTATCCTGATTTTATCATACTTGGAAAGCCTTTCATCGTAGGCAGGATAGACCTGTGAAATTGCTCTGTCCAGCCAATCCCTTCTGTCAGAGGGGTTGCCTCGAAGCAAAAGCAAATCTGCCGTTGAAAATAAAACAGTTTTTAATACAGTTTTAAAATTCTTAGGAGTTGTTTTAACCTTATTAATTTTCAGCTCACGTTTTTTTTCTTTTGTATATATATAATCCAGCTCAATATCAGTATTGGATTTAATCAAATTCACATTAATTTCGGCACGTTCAGCTTCAAAATTAATGAGTTCAATATTATTTGAGGTTCTCGGGCTTTTTAGGGCAGACAAAAAATAAATACTTTCAAGTATATTCGTCTTTCCCTGTGCATTCTTGCCTATTATTAAAACTTTATCGGAACATAAATCCAGTTCTAAATCCTTACAGTTTCTGTAGTTTTTAAGCTTTAAATCCCTTAATCTCATAAAAAAATTATACCCCAAATATATGATTTCTTAATTATATATAGACTATTGTTAAAATTTTTTATATAATATTTTAGTAGAATTATAAGGAATTAATATGTTACCTATTATTTCAGAAGAGAATGCGGCAATAGCTTTTAGTGAAATTTTTAAAGATGTGCCTGAATGGCGCAAAAAAATGATTCACTACTTGAAGGAAGAAAATCCCGAGATTAATACAGCTATAATTGAAGCTGCAAACAAAACAGACTTAGATCCGAAAGCTGTTGCATTAGGTGCATATATGACATACAGCCTTATAGAACTTGCAATGAAAGATAATGATTCAATAATGAATTTCCAGGAAGGATAAAAAGACTATGCTGATTGAAGAACTTTTAGAAAAATTAGTTGCCGATGGCGGCTCCGACTTACACATTTCCAGCGGCTTACCGC
>HF991472.1:102361-106724 GCA_000433095.1 Clostridium sp. CAG:967
TACACATTTCCAGCGGCTTACCGCCTGCAGCACGTATAGACGGTAAACTTAAAAGATATGATTACCCGCCTCTAAGTCCGGATGACGTTGAAACTCTGTTATTCCCTATGTTGTCAAATGAACAAAGACGTACACTCGAACAAAACTGGGAGCTTGACTTTTCATACGGTATTGAAGGTTTAAGCCGTTTCAGGGTTAACTTCTACAAAGACAAAGGCAACTATGCAGCTGCATTCAGAACAATTACTTCCATAGTTCCATCATTTGATAAACTGGGATTACCGGAAATCGTAAGAAAAACAGCTGATAAACCACGTGGTCTTGTTCTTGTAACAGGTCCTACAGGTTCAGGTAAATCAACAACACTTGCTGCGATGATTGACTATATTAACTCAAACAGAGCAGAACACATTTTAACAATTGAAGACCCGATAGAGTTTGTGCATACATCTAAACAAAGTATTATTCACCAGCGTGAATTAGGTATGGATACAAGATCATTTGCAAACGCATTGAAATCCGCACTCCGTGAAGACCCTGATATTATTCTGGTAGGTGAGATGCGTGACCACGAAACTATTGCATTAGCATTAACAGCCGCTGAAACAGGTCACTTGGTGTTCGGAACACTTCACACTTCTTCTGCGGCACAAACTATTGACCGTATTATCGACGTATTCCCTGAAGGTCAACAACAACAAATTCGTGTACAGCTTGCAAACTCTCTTGTTGCTGTATTCTCACAAACACTTCTACAAAAAATTCAGCCTGACGGAACTAAAAAAGGTCGTGTAATGGCTCAGGAAATTATGATAGTTACTCCTGCGATTGCAAACCTTATTCGTGAAGCAAAAGCTGCTCAAATTTATTCTACAATCCAGATGAACCAGGCAATAGGCATGCAAACCCTTGAAATGGCTCTTGCAGGATTGTATAAACAAAATTTGATTACAATTGAAGATGCTTTACAGCGTTCTTCAAGACCTGATGAACTTAAACGTTTAATGAACCAATAACAAAAAAAAGGAACCTTTTAAGGTTCCTTTTTTAGTAAGTCATCTGCCAGTTATCATTTAATATTTTACCGAAACAGCCATGGTAACGACCTCCGTCAGAACTTGTACATCCATAGCTAAAGTTTTCTTCTCTCTGCTCTTTTGATAAAGGCGCTTCTGCAACTCCCCATTCATAATTTGTGTCATCTGAGGTATCATTACCTATGAGATCATCAATAACCCCGTTTTTATATAAGAATAATGAAAAAGCATCTCTACCAAAGATATTTGGACCCTTTTGACCGTTAATATCAACTACAATTTGCGTGATAATAGTATTACCCGATACAAATTCATTAACAGTTCCTATAGATGCTCCGTTTGCCAGCACCATACAGTTGTGCAAGCATTTAAAGTTGGAGCTTGTACCGGACATCTTTTTGTAAGATGCTGCAAAACAAGGAGTACTATTATTCTCACAATTATTAACAACTTTAAAATAATTTAAAAAGAAATCCGAAAGTGATGAAACAGAAGTCAGCCCCGCTTCACTTAGATTAACGGCATTTTTATCGTTCTGGTATCTTACAAGAGCCTGCGAAAGCTCATTATAAACCTTATGCAGCTGGGTTACATAACTCTGGCGCTGGTAATTCTGCATCAATGAAGGCACGGTCATTGCGGAAACTACACCGATAATGCCGAGTGTGACTAAAACCTCCGCTAAGGTAAACGCAGCTTTATGATAACAGTTAGAAATGGCTAAGTACGAACGCACTGCTACTGGAGCTTAAAAATCTGCCCCCCCCCAACGTGACTAAACTTTTCCATATTTTTGCTCCTTTCATTTATTTATAAGATTTTGACCAATACGGAAAGCAGCTTAGCTGCCTCCTTGCTTTATATATTATAAACCATGTTTTTGACATTTTCAATATTTTTAATTTTGTTTGTGCTAAAATTTTATTATAATGACTTACAACATAAAGGAAGTATAAAATGGCACAACAAACACATGAAGTAAGTTCTACTAAAGAACAAATAAGACAAACAAGAATTCAAAAATTGACTGATTTGGCAGATAAAGGAGTTAACCCTTATCCTTACTCTTTTGACAAGGATATCGATGCTGCAACACTTCAGGAAAAATATGCTAACCTTGAAGCAGGAGTTGAAACTGAAGATATGTACGCTGTTGCCGGCAGAGTTATGGCTATACGCAACACAGGTATGTTTATCGACTTAATGGATGCTTCAGGTAAAATCCAAATTTTTTCTCACAAAGAAAATTTGTCGGAAGATGATATGAAAATTCTTAAACTTATTGATATCGGCGATATAGTAGGTTTTAAAGGTACAATAAGAAGAACTCCGAGAGGTGAGCTTTCTGTTAAATCTCAGTCTTTGAAGCTTTTATCTAAAGCTCTTTTGCCTTTGCCTAACAAACAAATCAGCAAAGAAAAAATGGAAGAATTATCTAACTTTCACGGACTAACCGACGTTGAAACAAAATATCGCCAAAGATATGTTGATTTAATTGTAAACGAAGATGTTAGAGATACTTTCAGAAAAAGAAGTAAAATTATTCAAAAAATCAGAGAATATTTAACTGCTCAAGACTTTTTGGAAGTTGAAACTCCTATGCTTCATCCACAAGCAGGCGGAGCTAATGCTAAACCGTTCATTACACACCACAACGCACTTGATATGGATATGTTCTTGAGAATTGCTCCCGAATTATATTTAAAAAGACTTATGGTTGGCGGTTTATCAGAAAAAATATTTGAAATTAACAGAAGTTTTAGAAATGAAGGTATTGATACAAGACACAACCCTGAATTCACTATGATGGAACTTTATCAGGCTTATGTTGATTACAATGATATGATGGTTTTAACAGAAAACCTTGTAAGTACTGTAGCTCAAGAAGTTCTTGGAACTATGAAAATTCAATACGGTGAAAACGAAATTGATTTAACACCTCCTTGGGACAGAAAAACAATGCTTGGAGCCGTTAAAGAAGCTACAGGAATTGATTTTAATACCGTCTTCACAGTTCAGGATGCAAAAGAAAAAGCTAAATCTGTCGGAGTTAACGCTGATGAATGCGATAACTGGGGACAGGTAATAGATTTGATTTTTGAAGAAAAAGTTGAACCTTCACTAATTCAGCCTGTTCACATTATTGATTATCCTCGTGACATATCACCGTTAGCAAAAGTTCACAGAGATAATGACAGATTAACAGAACGTTTTGAAACACGTGTAAACGGTTGGGAAATTGCAAATGCGTTCTCTGAATTAACAGATCCGATTGACCAGAGAATGAGATTTGAAGCACAAGCTTTAGCTAAAGTAAACGGTGATGAAGAAGCTATGTCAATAGACGAAGATTTTATCTGTGCACTTGAACACGGTATGCCTCCAGCAGGCGGACTTGGAATAGGTATAGACAGAATTGTTATGCTGTTAACAAATTCTCCTTCAATAAGAGATGTTATAGCATTCCCGACTATGAGGCATAGAGATTAGAAAAGTTAAGACCGGCTTTAAATGCCGGTCTTTTTTTAATATTTCATTTCCCAATTATCATTCAGAATTTTGCCGAAACACCCGTGAATTGATGTCGTTGATGTATTACAGTTAGTATTAAACATACTTGTTCTGTCAGCTTCTGTCATCGGAGCAGTGGAAGTTTCACTAAGAGTAGAATCATCCAATAGCCCGTTTTTATAAATATACATTATAAATATATCTCTGCCCCATATATTAGGTCCTTTTTGACCGTTAATATCAACATAAACTCTGAATAGTGTATCACCTGTCATAACTGTTCCTACACCGATAGAGGCGCCGCTTGATATAGTATAATGAGCTTTAGGGTTCCAGGTAGCAACAGCAGTACCTGTCAATTTTTTATATTCCGAAGCAAAACAAGGAGTTTTAGTTTCTCCACAATCATTTATTACTTTAAAATAATTTTTAACAAAACTTTCTATAGCTGCCTGATTTGTCAACCCTGCTTCCTTAATATTCAGTGCATTGCTATCATTTTGGTATCTGACCAATGCCTGTGAAAGCTCATTATAAACCTTATGGAGCTGGGTTACATAACTCTGGCGCTGGTAATTCTGCATCAATGAAGGGACGGTCATTGCTGATACAACGCCAATAATCCCAAGTGTGACAAGAACCTCAGCCAGGGTAAATCCATATTTTCTCTTCATAAAAACTCCGCTATATTTGTGATGTAATATATCACTATTATAACAGATTTTTAATTTTTTACAACCCTTGAAAAACGCTTTACAGGAGCTTAAAAATCTGCCCCCTCCCCCGAGTTACTCGACTGTTCTTCTTATTTCTTC
>HF991472.1:106745-116631 GCA_000433095.1 Clostridium sp. CAG:967
CGCTTGACCCATCACATTGGAGCTTTGGCATAATTTCTCCAACTGACGAAGCAGCTCTTACAATAAATCTTCTCATAAATTGCTCCTTGTATTAATTATTACTTTATCATTATAACAGTTTTTTGAATTACTTTCAAGACTGCAAAAGAAAAGACCGGCTTAAATCCGGTCTTCTTTATGAAAGATGAAAGGAGCTGAATTCTATTAATAATATGTAATCTTCCAGCCGTCATTGATTACACGTGCCGTGCAGGTCAATCCTGATGCTGCTTTATTACAATTATAACTGTTATCAAATCCGCTTGGAACAACATCTTTGTCATCCAGCACAAATGCAAAAGTATCACGTCCAAGTTGATTTGGAGCTGCATTGCCGTTTACATCAACAATGAATACTATAGAATCTTTTTCAACATTTACACCGAACTCGGAACGCACGATATCTCTCGGGTAAACATTGATTAATACATTCATTCCGTCAACAAGTGTAAACATATACTGATACATCTGTGCTCTTTTCAAATATACCTTACCACTGAGGAATTTTGTAGGATACTGCCAGCATCCTGTTTGATTGGAGCATTCTCTTACTACCTTAAAGTAAGGCTTGTAATATGAAAAAGCCAGAGCAGAAGAATCCTGAGAATATTCATCTAATCCCCAGAAATTAGGTGAAGATCTGTCCAAAATAACAAACATCGTTACCTGGCTTAAGGCTGTATAAATTTTCTTTAATGCTGAAATATTTTTTGTATCACCAATTTTTGCGGCCAAACCAAATATTGTTAAAGAAGCAATAACACCGATGATTGCCAGAGTGAATAATGCTTCTGACATTGTTAGACCTGAATGCTTTTTAAATTTTATACAACTCATAAGACCAGCTGCCTCCTATCGTTATGGATAAAAGACTTCTCCATTTAACAATACATATATTAGATATATACCCGATATAATACATTTCTTAACATTTATATAAAGAAAAATTAAAAAATGATAACCATTATAACTTATTTTATCTGATATTGCAACCCATGTTGGACTTTTTATTTATTTTATTATAAATTACAACTATGCTTGAAGATTATAATTACATTTTAGAAGATTTAAAAGAGCACTCTCATTTTCGTAATATAAAAAATTTCGAAGGAAAAGACGAAAAATATATTCATTTTAAAGGCAAAAAACTGCTTAATTTATCATCTAACAATTACTTAGGATTTGCAGACAATAAAAATATTACAGAGTTATTTTTGAACTGTGCAGGTAATAAATACTCTTTCGGCAGTGCATCCGCAAGACTGCTAACGGGTACATTACCAATTTATAAAGAGCTTGAAAACCTTATTACCGAACTTTATAACACAGATATGACTCTGCTGTTCAACAGCGGATACCACGCAAATGTAGGGATTAACAGCACTATAGCTTCAAGAGGCGACGTAATCTTTTCCGATAAACTTAATCATGCCAGCATTATTGACGGTATGCAGCTTTCTAAAGCTAAATTTTTCAGATATCTTCACAATGATATGGAAAATCTTGAAAAACTTTTAATTAAAGAAAGAAAAAATTTTAAAAATGCAGTAATAGTCTCTGAAAGTGTATTCAGTATGGACGGAGATATTGCAGATTTAAAGAAACTTGTTGAACTTAAACAAAAGTATAACTGTATACTTATTCTTGACGAAGCTCATGCATTTGGAGTTTTCGGCAAAACAGGTCTTGGCGTTTGCGAAGATTTAGGAATAATTAATGATGTTGATTTAATTGTAGGAACCTTCGGCAAAGCAATAGGCTCTACGGGAGCTTTTGCAACAGGCAAAAAAACACTTGTTGAATACCTTATAAACAAAGCCCGTTCTTTTATATTTTCAACAGCACTCCCGCCAATAAATATAGCATTTTCAAAATGGATTATTGAAAACCAACTTCCAAAATCTTATGAAAAAAGAATGCAAATGCTTAATTTAGGGAGAAAAGCCGGAAGCGAAAGCCATATTATTCCGGTAATTATCGGAGGAAACAAAGAAACCGTTGATATCTGTGAAGTTTTATTCCATAACGGATATTTTACGCTTCCGATAAGGCCTCCGACAGTTCCTGAAGGAACATCAAGATTAAGATTATCACTCACAACAGAAATTAACGAAAAGGAATTATTTGATGCAATTTCACTGGCTAAACAAACAAAATAACGACAAACTTATAATATTTTTTGCAGGTTGGAGCTTTGATTATAAACCTTTTGAATTTCTAAAGTGCGCAGATTTTGATGTATTGATGCTTTACGATTACAACAATTTAGAGCTTCCTGAAATTCCACGATATAAAAACTATTATCTTGTAAGCTGGTCTATGGGTGTATTCACATCATATTTGTTAAAGGATAAACTCCCTTTGTTTACGGAAAAAATTGCAATTAACGGCACCCCGCTTCCTGTTAATAATGAATACGGAATTCCCGAAAAAACATTTTTGCTTACACTCAGACACGCTAAAACAGGACTGGAAGGAAAATTTTATCAGAACATATTTACAGATGAAAAAGAATATCACAAATACATAAAATCTCCCGTAGAACGTACAATTGACAACCGTGCAGACGAACTTAAAAGTCTTTATGAATTGATAAAAAATACCGATATTAATTATAATAAGTTTTATGATAAGACAATAATCAGTGACAATGACAAAATTATACCGACAAAAAATCAGCATAATTTTTGGGAAGGAAAAGCTGATATTATAAATCTTGCAAGCGGACATTTTCCATTCTATAATTTTAATGATTGGAACGAAATAATATTATGCAGATAAACCCTAAACTCATTAAAAACCAATTTGAAAAAAGCATGGATAAGTATAACGAAAATGCTGTCGTACAACAAATTTCGGCAGAAAAACTGGCTGAACAAACTGCTATAATCCGAAAAGATTTCATAAATATTCTTGAACTCGGTTCCGGAACAGGGCTTTTAACAAAAGAATTAATAAAAAAAGTAAATTTTAAATCCTACACAGCTAACGACTTAATAGACAAATCGCAAAAATATTTGAAAGATATTCTGCCAGAATTTACTTTTTTATGCGGCAATGCACAGAGAATTAAACCGGCTAAAAAAATGGATTTAATTATTTCAAACGCAATGTTTCAATGGTTTAATGATTTAGAAAAGGTTAGTATACATTACAAAAATATTTTGAACAAAGACGGAATACTTGCATTCTCAACTTTTTCACCCGAAAATTTCCACGAAATAAAAGAACTTACAGGGCTTTCTCTGGAATATAAACCTCTTGATGAAATAAAAAATATTTTTGAAAAAAATTATGAAACTTTATACACAGAAGAATTCTCTCACACTCTTACTTTCTCCAATCCGCTGGAACTTCTTGCACATATGAAAAGTACAGGAGTGAATTCTTTAACTGCACAGCACTGGACTTTTAAAGAGGTTAAAGAATTCTGTGACAATTACAAATCACGATATCCGCAAATAACTCTCACTTACTCTCCAATAATTTTTATATGCAGAAAAATTTGAAACAAAATAAATACATCCATTTTAGTATTCAATTTTGTAAAGAAAAAACATATAATGTTTACATAAAAACATGTTTATTATTTCATGACGGTATAAGGAACGGTAAAATTGCTAAACAATTATGAAAGCTTTGATAACTCTGAAACATCAGCAAGAAAATCTTCCCTGATACAGGAAAGAATAGGGCTTGTATCAACTCATATGTACAAGCAGTTTCTTGATTATCAGCATGCGAACGTTAATACCAATGAAATATTTGTAAGAATGATAGATAATCTTCAAGCAGTTGCAGAAACACTTAAAGAAGGTTTTTCTTCCCGTGGAGTAACAACTCAGAATATTTACGTTGATACAGATCCGCAAAAATCGGTCGTAATTGTTAACATTTTATGGCACAAAATGAGTTTCACAACCAGATGCAACTATCAGCCGCAGGCACTATACAGAGAAGACGGTCAGCATCTTTTCTCAAGCCGAATTATGGCTATAAGAGGCAACTATTACGAACTTATGAAAGGTGTAACAGACCATGACGAAGAAATGGTAAAACTGCTTGATAACGAAGTAGCATCACTGTTTATACCACCGGAAACAAATCAAAATTCAATAATGAAAATCCGTCATTTGCCTAACAGAGAATTCTATCTTAATCAGGTAGATGCACCAAGAGAATTCGTTCTGAAAGTAATCGAAACTCTTTGCGGCGGCGGTTTTTATCATGAAGAAGGATCCAGAAAGAGTTTTAATATTTAAAAAAAAGGAGGCTGAAATTATGGTACAGGAAGCATTAAGGGTTGCCCCCCCCCCGAGCAAGGTTTGCATTATTTTAAGGGGTTAAGGGCTTTTACACTCGCTGAGGTTCTAATTACTCTCGGCATTATCGGTGTGGTTGCGGCGATGACGATGCCGGTACTTATTCAAAACCACAAAGAAAAAGAAACTGTTGCTAAATTAAAAAAAATTAACTCCATATTAGGTCAGGCACTTGTCAGTGCTATAGATGAAAGCGGTACAACGGTTGATCAATGGGATTTGGAAAAAGGAGATTCTAAAAACGGTTCTCAAATTTTAGTTGATAACTATTTTAAACCCTATTTTAAAATTGCTGATGATTGCTTAAATTTGTCGAGCTGCATAGGACACGAAAAATATAAATATTTAAACGGAACTCCTCATATATCATATGCAGGGCAGAACAGTTATAAACATGTTCTTTTAGCAGACGGTACCCTTATAATATTTCATGTTTCATCCGAATTCAAAAACTGCTCTCAGAAAAGCAATTGCGCAGAAATATTTGTAGATACAAACGGATACTACAAAGGACCGAATCAATTCGGAAGAGACTTTTTTGTATTTTCATTGAAAAAGGACAGAATAGTACCCTACGGAACACAACAGGATGTCTCGAATTTTTCACTACACTGCAATAAAACCAAAGGCTCAGGTTATGGCTTGAGCTGCGGAGCATGGGTATTAGCAAATGAGAATATGGATTATTTACATTGTGACGATTTAAACTGGAACGATAAAACTAAATGCAAATAAAAACTATTCTAAAGTCAATTTAGAAGAAACTTCAGCTACAATACGCTGAACATCCGCACCGCCGATTGCTACTTCCAAAATTAACGGAGAATGGATTAAAACTGTTTCACTATATTCCATAGTGTCAACATCTATAATATTAAATTCTATAAAATCATCACCTGCATAAACAAGCTTGCCGTATTCGCCGCCGGTTGCCCATTTTATAAACATGTATTGATTTTCATACTCTTTGAGCTTCTCTATTAATCTCATCCTACTTCCCCGTAAAATGTCTTACAATATCTATTTTAGTTATTTTTTTATATAAGTCAAGGTAATTAATATTAAATAAAAAAGAAGCTGTACGTCTTTGTACAGCTTTGAACAATAATCTTGGGAGGAGATTTGGGGATAGTTGTACATGCATGATAATGCAAGCATGCTTTTTTTGTTACACATGTACCAGCAAAGTTAATAAAAATTTACAATTCCTTGATTTTATATTATAATAATGCTTAGAGGTATAAATATGAGAATACTTGTAATAAACGGCGTAAATATGAATATGCTTGGCTTACGGGAAACCGAAAAGTACGGCACCATGACATTAAAGGATTTGGAAAAAGATTTATATGCTTTTTCTTTTGAAATCGGAATTGATATTGAAACATTCCAAAGCAACTTTGAAGGCGAAATTGTAGAAAAAATCCACAATGCAAAAGACAATTTTGACGGCATAGTAATAAATGCAGGTGCATACACTCATACCAGTGTTGCAATCAGAGATGCCTTATCATCCGTAAATGTTCCTGCTGTTGAAGTTCATATTACAAATATATATAAAAGAGAAGAATTCAGACACCATTCTTATCTGGCACCTGTATGCATAGGTCAGATATCAGGATTTGGTTTAAACAGTTATAAATTGGGGCTGAAAGCAGTTGTCGATTATTTATCAGACAACAACGAATAAAAAAATCTTTCTTGTTTACTGCCGTCATTGCAATTGAGCAATGACGTTTCCGGTTTAAATTTATTTTTGAAATTCTTCAACAAAAGCTTTTCCGACAGCAAGAGCTCTTAATTCAGGATTTTCCAGACCTGCTGCTTGAAATCTTTTTTCAGCAAGTTCGGCAACATCCATAGCTTGTTTAGCAAGTTCCGGATTAGCAGCAAAAACCTTAATATCATTTTCAAGGTTATCCACTTTTACAGCAGAACGATCTGCGGGGTTTTCCGGAATTTCTTTAATCTCTTTAGCCTGAACTTCTGCATTAGCAGCCGTTCTTGCATCTTGAACAGCTTCTGTTTTTACCTGTTCAACTTTTTGAGCCTGTGCTTGTGTTTGTTGCGGAATGCTTTGACCTTGCGAGTTTTTAGGGATTTCGTTCATAGTCACATCCTCTTTTCTTTTTCGGGGTTACGGCAACTAACCATAACTTTTATTTGTATAACTCTATATTCTCGTTTTATGCTTTAAAACACAAAATCATTTTTTTTTGCTAGTTTGTTAAAAAAAAATTACAAAAATTAATATATAACCTTTCTTTACAAACTTTTTATGCTATATTTATAAATAATAACACATTTTGTATAAATATATATACATTATATAAAGTATACAACATTAAGGGAAGTAATGCAATAATGAATTTTACTAATATTTTTAGTAACATAAATCCTAAAGAAGTTCTACAAAACCTTCCTGATGCAGTTTTCGTCATTGAAGCAGACGGTAAAATTGTTTGGGTGAATGATAAAACCTCTATAATTTTTGAGGCAAAAGCAAGCTTGTTAAAAGGCTTATATTTTGATGAAGTCGTTGCCAACGGGCTCGCTCTTGCAGAACAGTCGTATTCAAGAAGAAATTCTGTTGTAACAGGTGCTTTTACCCCCGAAGGTAAAGAATTTTTTATTGAAATGAATGTTAAAAAATTCGTAGAACAGTATTTTATTACTATCCGTGATGTTACGGCTATGACAAATGTCCTTACTATTGCTGAAAGAACAGGACGTTTGAATAAAGAAAAAAATGTAATGTTTGTTAAACTGTCCAATGAAATTAAATCTCCGATACAGTCAATTATGGGCTTTTCACAGGCGTTAATTGACGGTCTTGGAGGCGAGATTACAGAAAAACAAAACAAATATGTGAAAATTATTAATAAAAACGCTACGGAATTATTATATTTTATGGATAAATTCCTTGAGTTTGCACAGGCTGAATCATCATTATTTTCAACCGAATACCAAACTTTTGACCTTATTAACGCTATTCAGCTTGTCTTAAAAAATAATGAAAATGCAATTAACGAAAAAAATCTTACAATAAATATTGATTTTGAAGATCTTTGCAAGAAAACCATATACAGTGATGAAACCGCAGTTAAACGAATTTTGCAAAACGTTCTTGAAACATCAATCAAATTAACCGATGTGGGCAGTATTACCATAAAAGCAGACAACCCTGAAATGGAATTGGTTGAAAAATGCGGAGTAAAAATAGTATCTCCAGCTCAAAGCCAATCATATATCAGAATTGCAGTTACCGATACAGGTATGGGACTGGCTGAGTCTGAAATAGAAGGTATATTTGAACCTTATACACAGTTAGACAAATCCAATAAAAAAACTATTGTAAGATCAATTACACTCGGAATTGCTTATACAATTGTCAAACGTATGGGCGGAGCTATTTGGGTTGATTCGGAAGTTATGAAAGGCTCTACTTTCTATATTATTTTACCTGTAGAAAAGGATGCAAACGCTTAATGAGCAGTGTTGTTTTAAAAAACGTTACTAAAATTTATGATAAAAAAAAGGTTATTGATGATGTTGACTTAACAATTGAGGACAAAGAATTTATTGTCCTTGTCGGTGCATCAGGCTGCGGTAAATCAACTCTTTTAAGGATGATTGCAGGTTTGGAAGATATCACGGGCGGTGAAATTTTTATCGGCGACAAAAAAGTTAACGATGTTCAGCCCAAAGACCGTGATATTGCCTTTGTGTTCCAAAGCTATGCCCTATATCCGCATATGACAGTCAGAGAAAATATTGCCTTCGGACTTAAAATGCGCAAAATCGACAAAGCAACAATTGAGAAAAAAGTACGGGAAGCTGCTGAAATTTTGGATTTAGGCGAATATTTGGACAGAAAACCTAAACAGCTTTCTGGCGGTCAAAGACAGCGTGTGGCTTTGGGGCGTGCGATTGTCAGAAACCCAAAAGTGTTTTTAATGGATGAACCGTTATCCAATCTTGATGCTAAATTGCGTGTTCAAATGCGTTCTGAAATAAAAAAACTTCACGAAAAATTGCAGACAACATTTATCTACGTAACCCACGACCAAACAGAAGCATTAACAATGGGGGACAGAATTGTTGTTCTTGACAAGGGCAAAATTCAGCAGGTTGACAGCCCCGAAGAAATTTATAATAACCCTGCAAATACTTTTGTTGCAGGCTTTGTGGGTTCACCTCAAATGAATTTTATAGACAGCAAAGATTTTCCTTACGAAACAAACGGAGATGTTTTAATCGGCATAAGACCGGAAAAAATGATTTGCGGCGGAAATATTAAATTGACTGTAAATGTTGAAATCTCAGAACTTTTAGGAAGTGAAAAAATCGCCTACTTTAATATAGGCGATAAAAAATGTTCTGCTAAACTTCCGGCTGATTATAATATTGGAAAAACTCTTGAATTAAGTATAAATCCTGAAGATTTATATTTTTTCAATAAAGAAGACGGTAAGAGAATTTATAAATAATTATCATCGTTATTTCTGCAATCTTCTTCCACCCAGACTATCGTAATATTAACAGGCTGAGCAAACGGATTTGACATACGTATACCGGAAAATGTGTTTTGCGCTATAGAATCGTAAAACTTAATTTTTTCAGATAATTTTTTAGTATAATCTAACAAGTTCATATTTCAATTCCCTACTACTACATAATCTATTATTATGTTTTTTGCGCTTACTATAATCCGAGTAAAGTAGTATATTTAAAAAATTTTAATAGTTATACAGGCTAATATCTAAAGTCCATAATCCTCCATAAAATAGCTTAAAAAGGAGGTTATATGTCAGAAAATAAATTAAGAGGCACAAAAACGGAACAAAATCTTATAAACGCATTTGCAGGAGAATCCCAGGCAAGAAACAGATACACTTATTTTGCAAAACAGGCTAAAAAAGACGGTTACGAACAGATTGCTGCAATATTTCTCGAAACCGCAGAAAATGAGAAAGAACACGCAAAACTTTTTTATGAATTTATAGGTGATACAAAAGGTCATGTTGACGGCAGCTATCCGTTTGAATTCGGCACTACTGAAGAAAACCTTGAAAGTGCTGCTGCAGGTGAAAATGAAGAGTGGTCAAAACTTTATGCAGAAGGCGAAAGAATTGCAAGAGAAGAAGGTTTTGAAGATGTTGCAAATACTTTTCATTATGTAATTGATGCTGAAAAACACCACGAAAGAAGATATCTAAAACTTTTAGAAAACGTTAAAAACAAAACAGTTTTCAGTAAAGATTACGAAACAGACTGGATGTGCAGAGAATGCGGCTACATTCATCACGGTAAATCAGCTCCGCAGAAATGCCCTAACTGCCACCATCCTCAAAGCTATTTTCAGGTGCTTTGTGAGAATTATTAATATTGTAACATTTTACCAAAATCCTTTTTTTTTAGCGATATTAATCGTATAATCTAATTGGATATGGGTAGGAATTTAAAACTTTTAATAACTATATTTTCATTAACGGTTTTGTACGGGACTTACTATTGGGGAATTC
>HF991472.1:116662-121617 GCA_000433095.1 Clostridium sp. CAG:967
GAATTCCTGCTGTAATCAATCTTCCTTCAAGGACTGATTTAATAGAACAGACTGTACTGAAAGAAACGGGATACAAAGTATCCCTTACAAATCCGTCTTTGAAAATGGGACTTTTACCGGCTGTATGGATTAAAGCCGATAATTTTGCCGTGCTGAATGATGATAATTCAAAAGCTTTAAATATCCACAACCCTTACATAAGTGTTAAATTACTGCCTTTAATATTTAAAAATATTGACATTAAACATCTTTCCGCAGACAGTGTTAACGCTAATCTTATTTTTACAAAAGATTCAAAGCTTATGCTCGGTCAATATCTTTTGACCGAACCTCCCAAAAGCCCTTTAAAGTTGAAACACGCTGCTGTTAAAATCGGAGATTACAATGTAAACCTTGACGACAAACTGCAAAACAAAAAAATAATTCTTGATGGAAAATATTTAAACATAAATAACTTCGTTGACAACAAACACGTTGATTTGTCTACAATTGCCGAGCTTACTACAGGTAATAAAAAAGCTTATATTAATACTGATATTGATTTAAAACTTCCTTTAAACAGAATTTCCGATGACCAGCTTGAGGTTTCAGGTCATGTTGTAAATCTGGATTTATCGGATTTCTCACAGTATGCAAAGGCTTTTTCCAAAGATGAGATTAAATCCCTTTCAGGTATTGTTAATATCACGGCAAACACTGCTCTTACAGCAGATAACCATAAACAGATAAAAACTAAACTTATCGTTAAAAATTTAGGAATATTTAAAGAGGACTTTGCTTCATCTATTCATTGTAAAGATAAACTTGAAATTAAAACCGATATAAACACTATTAAAAACGGCATTGAAATCAATGAAATGAAAATTACGGGAAAAGGCATCAGTGCATTCTCTTCAGGTAAAGTAACAAGATTAAATGCAAAAATTCCTACTGTTGATTTAAAAATAAATATTAATAAATCACGTGCAGAAAATATCATTTCTATTTTGCCCGGCGAACCTGATTTGTCGCCTGATATTGACTTGCTTATACTAAAACAAACAGGTTTCTGGGGTGATGTAATGGGAAATCTGGAAGTGAAGGGCAAAGCTGATTACCCTAATGTATACGGAAATATTCTGGTGTCCGATGCTTATGCCGTACAACCTATTCCTAATGCCGAAAAAGCAACAATAAAACTTTCTTATATCGGTGAAAAAATGAACCTCGATGTAGTTGTTCCTACAGGTAAAACAGAAGCTGTTTACGTTAAAGGTCCGATTAATCTTGACAAAGACAGAAGTGCCGAGTTGTTTATTACAAGCACAAATAATGTTGATTTAAAAACAGCACAAATAGTTTTAAATCCACTGCATGAAATTCTTCACTTTGATATAGGTCCTGTTCCAATTATGGATATCAAAGGCAAAGGCGGGATTAATTTACATGTAATCGGAACAACTAAAAATCCTCACGGATGGGGTAAGTTTTGGTTTAACGATGCAACAGTATCTTTTAATGATATCAAAAATATGACTTTAACTAACGGTTCCGGAGTACTTGAGTTTGATAACCAAAATACAATTTTCAAAACCAAATCCGCAAAATTATACGGGAAACCTGTTTCTGTTAACGGAACCTGTTCGCTTCTCGGAATTCTTAATTTTGACGTGATTACACAGGGACAAGATATTGAAAATCTTTTGAAGATTGTTAAAACCTCACCCATGCTTGCAGATATACAAAAATTAGTTGAACCTGTAGAAAAAGGCAACGGACAGGTAAACTTTAAATTAAACCTTACAGGTCAGGTAAAAGATCCTAAAGATATTGTTTTCAATAAAAACTTATTTGCAAAAGGTAATATTGACTTATTTTCAAATACAATAAAGCTAAAAGGAATACCGGTTGCAATAAGCCAAACTTCCGGTAATATAAAGTTTGACAATTTAAATGCAGATTTTAATCTTACCTCAAACCTTAACAAATCACAGCTTAACATAAACGGAAAAATTAAAGATTTATTTGCTAATATAAAAGTGGTTTCAAATAAATTCAATTTAGGCGACGGGATAAAAACCCTTCCGCCAAATACTAAAATTCCTTATCAAAATGATATTTCAAGCATAAATACCAGCTTCACCGCTAAATATAACGGAAGTATCGAAAATATTGACTATAACAAACTGAATTTAAAAGGAAAAATATATTCAAATAAAGGAGCAAAAAGTTATTTAATCGTTGACAACAGCGACTTTGAACTAAACAATTCAAACTTTAAACTGCCATTACTGAAAGGTACATTTAAAAACAGTCCTTTTAATATTACGGCTTTCGTCAATGATGCTTTTTCTCAAAACAGGATTGTAAACGGAAACTGCAAAATTAATTCTCTGGATTTAAATCTTATCAATGACAGCGCCGTTCAAATTCTGCTTCCGCCTGAAACAGCAAAAGAACTCCAAAATATCGACTTTTTGAAAGGCAAAGTAAATCTTAGTGCAAAAATAAGAAACAACAACCTTAACGCATATACTGTGCTTGATGACATTAGTCTTGTTTATAAGCCTAAACATATGAAAATCACTATTAACAGCGGAAACATGTTCCTGCGAAACGACTTGCTTCATCTTAACAAAATTAACGCACAGCTCGGTAAAATGCCTTTATTTATTGACGGAAGAATTGCAAATGTACAAAAAAATCCTGACTTGAACCTTTATATAAACGCAAAACCTAATCAGGAATTCTTTGACCAATTCTTTAATAACAACGCACTTTATCCTATAAAACTAAAAGGTGATGCTATTTTATCGACTAAAGCTGTTGGAACTTTAAATTATTTAAATACAAAATCAGAGCTTAAACTTCAGGAAAATTCCAGTCTTTATTACATGGGCGCATCAATAGGCGACATTGAAAACCCTGTTAGAATAACTGTTGATAACACTTACTCTCCTGACAGAATAAAAATTAACAACTTACAGTATGATAAAATTATACTTTCCCAAAATAACAAACCTTTTGTTACACCGCAGCTGAACGCATCAGGTACAATGCAGCTTTTAAGCGACAATAATGTAGGGTTTAATAACTTCAAAGTCAAAACACAAAGTCCGACTGATGCAAAAATATTTAACATAATATTCAGAAAACCGTTTATGAAACAGGGAGTTTTTACATCTGATCTGGTTCTCAACGGAACATCTTTAAGCCCGAAAATAAAAGGAAAACTTGATATTACAAGTATTGATATACCTTTCTTTGATTCTACAATCAGAGATGTTAATCTCGATTTCAAAAACGATAAAATCATTATTACAAGCCGTGGAACTGTCCTTACTAACGACGTTTATCTTGATGCAGTAATGAAAAATAAGTTAACCCCGCCTTTTATAATTGAAAATATTAACGTAAAACTTGCAGACTTAAATATTAACAAAATCACCGATACATTAAGGGATATTGAAGCAGAAGCAACAAGAAATCCTTCTATAGGTTCAAACAATATACAGCAATTTGATATTTCACAATTAATTATTCAAAAAGCTGACATTCAGGCGGGCAAAATTAAAGTCAGAAACATTAACGCTGACGATTTTACTGCTAACCTGAACCTTAATAAAGATGGTATAGTTGATGTTAACAAATTCAAATTTAACATTGCAGAAGGCTCTGTTGTCGGTAATTTTAAACATAACATCAAAAACCACAAAACTAATCTGGATATTAATTTAGACAAAGCAAACGCATTAATAATGTCAGAAGCATTATTCGACTTGAAAGGTCAAGTTTACGGGTCTGTCAACGGTAACTTTACTCTCAGCTGTACAGGCGACACTCAGGAAAATTGTTTTAAGACACTTGCGGGAGAAGGCTCCTTCAAAATTGCTGACGGAAGAATGCCTAAACTCGGTTCTCTGGAATACCTTTTAAAAGCAGGAAACCTGCTTAGAGGAGGCTTTACAGGTCTGTCCATTAACAGCATAATAGACTTAATTACACCGTTAAAAACAGGTAATTTTGAAAGCATATCAGGTAACATTCATATTGCTGACGGTATTGCCGACAAAATCAATATTTATTCCAGCGGAAATGATTTAAATATGTATATGACAGGAACTTACAATCTCGTAACTTCTATTGCAGATATGGAAATATACGGAAGTTTGTCTAAGAATATCACAACAGTATTCGGAAAGATTAAAAATGCATCTTTGAATACATTATTTAATACAATACCCGGTATTAACGACTCAACAGAAACTTTACTGCTGCAAACAGAAATCGGAAAAATTCCTAACATCAAAAATGCAACAGATATTTACAGAATATTTATGGTTGATGTCGACGGTGATATCAACGGTGTAGATTACGTTAGAAGTTTCAAGTGGGTTAAATAACAGGCACTTAATAATTCATCTGCCAATTGTCATTGAGAATTTTACCAAAGCATCCTGTCCAGGTTGTATTTGCTGAAATACAGCCGTTATTGAATGACATTTCTCTTACTTCAGTGGAAGCCGGTGCTGACATAGCACTATATTCATCAATCATACCGTTATTAAATATTGCGAGGATAAATACATCTCGACCTGCAATGTTTGGACCTTTAGGACCATTTATATCCAAATCTATAACTGCAACTTTTTCACCATATACTTCATTGTTATTTAAATATCCGTAACCGAAAGATGCACCGCTTGCAAGAGTTACAAAAGCTTTCTGGCTTGTTCCTACACTTCCCGGAGATGTATTAATTTTTCTGTATTGGGAATTCGGGGCAAAACAAGGAGTACTTGTATCTCCGCAGTCTTGAACAATCTTAAAATTACTTTTGATAAAATTATCTAATGCAGCATTGGAAGAAAGACCTGCTTCTTGCATATTAACAGCATTATTGTCATTCATATACCTTTCTGTAGCCTGCATCAGTTCATTATAAACCTTATGCAGCTGGGTTACATAACTCTGGC
>HF991473.1:0-496 GCA_000433095.1 Clostridium sp. CAG:967
TGTCAGTGTCAGTGTCTGTATCTGTGTCTGTATCTGTATCTGTATCGGTGTCGGTTGGTTTATCTTCGTCTTCGTCTTTTGGAACTACTAAGTTATCATCATCATCTTCTGTTCCTTTTTTATCAGGATCGTCAACACCGTCGTATCCTTCATCATCTCCTTGAGAGCTTCCGCCATAATAGTAGTTGCGATCATCAACATCACCGCCTGCAGCTTCAACATCATCAGGTCTTACTGCTTTACCTCTGATTGAAACAGTTCCGCCGTCAGGTGTATTAATCGGGTTGGTAGTTGAATCTTTTACAACTGTAGATTTACCGTCTTCACCACGGTGTTTACCCATATTGAAGTAATAACCGCCTGCGTAAGCATTATCTGCCACTAAAGTTAAATCTTGTTCGTGAGCAGGTCTGCCTTGACCTTGACCTCTGATTTTACCGTTTTTAACCACTATTGTAGAATCAGCTGCGTGTTCATATTCGGGAGCTTCAGCAGG
>HF991473.1:520-1739 GCA_000433095.1 Clostridium sp. CAG:967
GAGCTTCAGCAGGATCAAGGTAGCTGCCTAAATCAAGAGCAACAAGTTTAACTTTTTCTGGAACAATATTTGTATTTTGTCCATAGTAATCTGTTTCATAGTTTGGTACTATACCCAGGTTTTCAACATATAAGTTTTTACCACGAGTAGTAATATTAATTTGATTTTTAGCTGTTGTTTCGCCAATGTATGTATCACCTGAGAAGTTAGCGTTAATATCACCTGTTCTTGAAATAATCGCACATACATTTGTGTTAAGTTTAGAGCCGTCAGCAGCATCCATACCGTTTATGTTAATATCGCCTATAGCAAGCATATCAACACCGTAAGCTGGTTTGTTAACATCAGTAACAACGTGAGGTTTAGTAGCATCGTCACCGTTGAATATAGGTGATACACCATTTTGTCTGAAAGTTAATGCTTTGTTTGCAGCACCGATATTACCGCTTGCAATGATAGAAATTCCTGCACCTTCAACGTTAGGATTAGCGGCATTAGAAGCTGAGTTTAGAATATTATATGCAGTTGCACCTTTGTTTGCAGAATCGTCTGCAAGTAATATAACTCTGCCGTCAGCCTTAATTTGGTCAACTTTCATATCTTTATTCAAACTTGCCATGTTGATTAAAGAAGTATTTGTACCTTTAGTGCTTTTAGCAGTAATTGTACCGTCAACAGCCACGTTAACAGATTTTGTCAAATCTCTGGCATTAGTACCTATGCCTGTGCAGATACCGCCTTCACAAGGTCCTACTTCTTTACCGATTGCACCGTTAGTAACATTAATTACTAAATTTGCACCGTTTGTAGTTTTGATATGAGTTTTGTTATGACCTGAATTTAAAACATTTCCGTTAGTTTGGGTAATTGTAACTTTTCCGTCTGATGTAATATAGTTGTTATTTGAAGAACTGTCACCGATAACAATGTTAGAATCATTGTTAGTAATATTAACAGTTCCTTGATTTGTAGTCTTGATAAGTCCTTTTACATTAATACCTGATACACCGCTGTTGGTAATATTTAATGAAGAACCGTTATTTGTAATTGTACCTGAATTATCAAGGTTAATACCTGCAGCACCTGTATTAGAAATATCTGTCTTACCTGTATTTGTAATTGAACCGAGAACATTTAAGCCGTTTGCTCCGCTGTTTGAAATTTCCAAAATATTAGAATTTTCAACAGCACCGCCCGCAGCAATTCTTAATCCTGAACC
>HF991473.1:1765-43471 GCA_000433095.1 Clostridium sp. CAG:967
CCTGAACCGCTGTTTTTAACAGTTAATTTTGTTCCTTTACTTCTGATTAAACCTGTTGTGTCAACCAGCAATTCACCTGCTTTATTTTCAATTAAAGCAGTGCCGGCATTATTATCAACAGTACCGGCAATTGTCATGCCTGAACCTGTTGCATTGTTTGTAACTGTCAAAGATGTACCGTTGCTTGTTACCTTAGCACCTTGAGCAACTTTTAATAAGCCTTTGCTGTTAGTAATATTTGCAGTACCTGTGTTGTTAGTAACAGTTCCGCCGCCAACCAATAAACCGTTGGAGCCTGTTTCGTTATTAATTGTTAAATTACCTGTATTTTCAATCGTACCGTTTAGATTAATACCTGTACCTGAACCATTATTAACTAATGTCATTGTACCTTTATTTAACAAAGAGCCTGTAGTATTAACAAGTAATTCACCGCCTTTGTTATTAATTGCTAAAGTTCCGTTAGGGTTGGAAACCTCACCTGCAATACTTACACCTGAAGCTCCTGTGTTATTAATTGTAATATTACTGTTAGCAGCATAGTTTCTTACTTTAGCATTTGCACCTACAGAAGTTCCTACTGTAGATGTAATTACAATGTTACCGTTTGAATTTGCAAAGCCTGAACCTGTATTCATATTATCAACATTTACAAGACTATTGAATAATGTAGTAGCAGCATCTTCTGTTTTTAAAACAGTCGTATCATTGCCAACACCTGCTAAAAGCAAACCGCCGCTGCCAATACCAACGTTACCGCCTGCTAATTCAACATTTCCTCTCGCAAGAACCTTACCGTCAATTGTTATAGCACCTGTGCCTGTTGTTAAAGTACCTGCATCAAAAGTTTTGTCTGTAGCAACACCGACTAATGTGTTTGTATCATAAACAATACTGTCAGGATCAATAACACCATTAACAGCAGTTGCTTCTTTTATTGCATAATTTGGAGATGTTGGTAAAGCAAGATCATTTTTTAATTTATCATAAGAGGATTGTGTAGGTGTAATTACAGATAAGTGCCCAACGTTTAAAACACCGCTTGAACCGACAACCATGCCGTTAGGTGAAATAAACATCAAATTACCGTCAGTTTTAAGAGCTCCGTTACTTCCGATTTTTGTCAAAGCATTGACAATACCGTTGATATTTACGCCTTGATTTACAAGGTTAACGAAAGTGTTAATATCACCGGTTTTATAAGTATGAGTAACAGTATCACCGTTTATTGTCTGGTTTTGTTGATACCATTGATAAATAAAGTTCAATACATCACCCTTGGAAAGGTTTAACTGGTCAAAGTGTTTGAAACCTACATCGCCGTTAAAAGCATCAGGTCTGATTTCAAAATTACCTGTCTGAGGATTTTTATTAATTGCGCTTCCGTCAGCGTTTGTAATTGTAGAGGCAATTACCTGATAACACAATGATTGCTGCATTATAAATAAAAATGATAATACAGCTGCGATAAACCTGTTCAATTTTTCCCTTTTAAATAATCTTGACTTTTTCATTTTGTATCCTCTGTTTGCACGTTATTTTACACTTTTGTTTGCATAATTATATAAACGTAATTTTTAGTTAAAATATTTACTATTTTTCGAGTTTTTTTAACAATTTTTAACATTTATTTTTTAATTGTTATATCTAGAATATATATTTAATAATTATCAAATATATACATTTTAGATAACATGTTACGAATTGTTAAGCTAAATTTTATAATCTCAAAGCCTTGCATATAAAGCATTTCAGCCAACAGGTATGAAAAAGTTTTTTTCATGTGTGAAATTTTGTGCAGCAAAATGTTTTTATATATTCAAGAGAAGTATAAAAAAACTTTGCATTCTTATTTTTAAGAATGCAGAAAGGACCAATTATGTGTGCAAACGAAATTTTATCTAAGGAGTACATTGCAAAAATCAAGCCCGAACAACTTGAGGCTTTAGTGAAGAATGGTACATTTACCAAAAATGCTGACGGAACTTACACATCTAATGTTCCAATCAATAACCCCGATGCTGTAAAAGCAGATAATGAAGTTAAAGGTTTAGCTGTGGAATCACAAGCTGCAAAAGATGCCGCCCCTGAGCAGCCGCAAAAAATTGCGCTTGCAGACAATAATGCTTTGCAAAAACAAAAATACGAACAGTATAAAAAAGAATATACTGAATTATATAAAAAAGATCCGTCTATTTTAAAGACAGATATCGCAGATGTAGTCTATGCTAAAGAAAAAGAACAGCTTGCAACATCTTTAGAAAACGGTGCTAAAACAGTTGACGGAAGAATTCTTTTAAAAGACAGATATATGAAAGAATTTGCATCTGATGAAGAAACCGAAAAATTCAAAGAAACTTTAAACAAGAAACTTGCCTTTTATTCGGACCCCAAAAACGCTGAACTTGCAAGAAATAAATATAATGAAGCATTTCATGAAGCACATAAAGAAAACTATATAAGAGCCCGTGAAGAAATGACTGCTGCCGAAATCAAATTAATTGCTCACAGAGAAGCACTTGATGAATCTGTAAAGCTTGAAGACAGCACTTACGGCAAAATGGCAAATTCATTAATTCAAAACAGACACCTTAATAAAGCCATAAATACTACAAATAAATATCAAGAAAAAATTCAGGAAGCAATAAAAAAAGGTGATACTGAAAAAGCCGAAAAGCTGAAACAAGAAGGTGCAAAAGCCTTAGTTAAAGCTAAAGCATCCGAAACAAAAGAAGTTGAAGACAACAGAGAAGAATTAATCGAATACATGGCTGAAGCGAAATTAAATCGTGAAATAGCTGAAGAACGTGTAAAAAACAGAGTTATCCACTGGGATAAAGACGGAACCTGGAAAGAAGATGATAACAACAAAGCTTTGGATAAAAGCTTGCGTAATCACGTAATGGAAAACCCTAACTTATTCTGCGACGAAGTCAAAGAAGGCGAAAAAGGAGATTTTACGGCAAACGGAAAATCTTATAAATTTAACAGTGAAAAATTCAAAGATTATTATGTTGCTCTATCAAACGAAAATGAAATAGACACAACAGAAGAAAAAGATGCATATAATGATGCCGACTATATGACAAGCATCAAAAACCGCAAACGTGGCATGGATCATGCAAAACTTAATGAATTTGAGAACGAATTAATAAAAACATATCCTGAGTATGCTGATCCTGCAAAAAGAGCTGAATTCTTAAGAAAACATCCTGAAATTGAAGCTAAACTGGGACATTTAACAGCTCCAGATAAGCAAAAGGATCGTTCGTTCCAAAAGAAATGCGCTAAACTTGCCGGACTTGACTACGAAAAAGATAAAACAAATATGATGCGTGCAGGTCACGTATTTAAGAAAGCATTTGCAGGAGCTCTCGGCGGATTTGCAGGAGGCTGCTTAATGGAAGGCTTTGCCTGCACCAAAGTAGTTAACGGCAAATATTCAGATATCATCAAGTATTCACAAGATGTAGCATACCAATATAAACAAGCTTATTCACAAGATGTAAAATATAAACACTCTCAAGAAGTAACAGTAACTGGCAGTGTCGGATATGAACAACCTGTTACGGTTGAAGGATATGCCAAATATAACGACGTTGTAGTTGTTGAAGGCGATGAAGCTTTTCATACAAAAGTAACAGTTGACGGTTACACTCCTTACGAAGGCGATGTTAACTGGAAAGCCAACGGTACTGTTCAATCAACAGATAAATACGTTTCAGAATACTGGGACGGCGACTTCAAAATGGGCGAACAGACTACAAATGTTGTAAAAGACATTCCTTGGGATGCAAGCGGAACAGAACACTATTCAGGTGAAGCATATTTTTCAAAAACAGTTGATGTTGACGGAACCGTGCACTTCAAACGAGAAGTTCCTGTTGAAGGCGAAGTATATTACAAACAAACTGTAAACGCTAAAGGTGAAGTCCAATTTGAAAAAACTGTAGTTGTCGAAGGCGAAGGAACTGTCAGGGCTGAAGGTGTCGTCGAAGGCGAAGGAACAGTTACTGCCGAAGGCGAAGTTGAAGCTAAAGGACAGACAAAAGCCAGACATAAGTTTGATATGAGTGTTCCTATAGGAATGGCAATTTCCGGCGGTATTTCAGGTGCAATCGCAGGTTTATTTACAATGAAAAATGTAAAATATCATGGAGGAACTCCTGAAGTAGCTGCAAGACAAAAAATTATAGAAAGACAGGAAAAACCGCCTGTTCCAACACCTGTCCAACCTGTTGAAATAGAACCGGAAGATGATGTTGTCCCAACACCTGTCGAAACACCGGAAGATATAAGACCAAAATATAAAGGAACAACACAACACAAAGTTGACATGTGGGACCTGAACAGAAACGGCGAATACTGGTCACAAATGGCTGCTCTGTATGAAAATTCAGACGGAAAACCTCTAACATTTAAACAAGCTATGGAAATAGTTCACTTCTACAATGATGCTTATGACAAAGCTCATACACTAAACGGACTGCCGAACGGAGGTAAAATTGATTTAGGCTTGTTTGATATGGATGCGGAAATGTCTGCTAAGTACAAACGTAAAAACAAAGTCGGCAGCTTTGAAAAAATTGCAACAAGAGTAAAAACATTTGTACAAACTAAATTCAACCCGCTTACAGGCAAATGGGAAGCAGTTGTTCGTGGCACAGACGGAAAAGAAATGGGCAGAAGCGAAAACGTTGACAAAGCACAAGCCCAAAACGCTGCGATTGCAAATGCAAACGTTGAAGCCAGAGATGTAATCTGGGAAGACAAAAAATAATTTATATACTTCTCCATAGAAAAGAATAAGGGCTCAATTATGAGCCCTTATTTACTTATTTAACGGAGGTTAAATTTAGACATTTTGCAACATCATCTGTAATAAGCTCTTTAGTAAGGCGGTAACGCTGATACAATTCCTCAACAGGTACTCTGTCGGTAAATTCCTTAATTCCTCCGAAATTTAATACTTTTATGTCGGAATTACCATAGAAGCGTGAAATTTTTTCGCCGAAACCGCCGTCTAAAATACCGTCTTCCAAAGTGATTACCAATTTATGATTAGCTTTTAATGTTTCAAGAAGCTGTTCATCTATGCCTGTAATAAATTTCGGATTAATTAAAGTTGCATTAATTCCGAGTTTTTCTTTCATATACTCTTTAACATCTTTTCCGAGCTTAAAGAATGAGCCGAGTGCTGCAATTGCAACTTCACTGCCGTTTTCTTCAACTTTAAATTTGTTCAGCTGTGAATAATCCGTTGTATCTTCAATTCCTGTTGAAATAAACTGTCCGAAAGGCACACGAATAGCTACAGGATATTTATTTTGTTCAACAGACCAGTCAAGCATTGCTAGATACTCTTCCTTACAAGTAGGAGCCAAATAAACAAGATTAGGAATATTGCTCATTAAAGGTATGTCAAATGAACCTAAATGCGTTGCATCTCCTCCTGAAATACCGCCCCAGTAAAGCAATATTGTTGCAGGCGAGTTATTAAGACACAAATCTTGAGAAAGCTGGTCATAAGTTCTTTGAACAAATGAACTCAATATTGCCAAAATCGGCTTTGCCCCGCATTTAGCCAGAGCAGAAGCATAAGCTGTTGCATGTTCTTCTGCAATACCCACATCAGTATATTGTCTGCCCAGTTTATGCCTAAATACAGGCGTGAAACCGTAAGCACCGGGAGTTGCCGGTGATATAGCAATTACAGAACTGTCTTTTTCTGATTTCTTTAAAATATAATCTGTTGTAACAGACTCATAGCTTTCAGAAAATACAGGTTTGATATCTTCTTTCTTATCCAATGTATGAGGCATAATCCAGTGGAAAGCTTCACGATTTTCTTCTGCAACGGTAAGTCCATGACCTTTCAATGTATGAATATGAACAACAACCGGATGATTTAAATCTTTTACTTTGTTAAATGTTTCAATAAGCCTTTCAACATTATTACCTTCATCTACATAGTAATAATCAAACCCTAATGTTTTAAAGAAATTAGCTTCCGCCTGACCTTTTGTATCTCTTAACAGTTTTAAATTCTGGTAAAGACCGCCATGATTTTCCGCAATAGACATTTCATTATCGTTAACAATGATTATTATATTGCTTCCCAAAACAGCAGCATTATTGAAGCCCTCATAAGCCTCTCCTCCGCTTAATGAACCGTCACCAATGAGTGCGATAACATTTCCCTTTTCACCTTTCAAATCACGAGCTTTTGCCGCTCCCACAGCAAGACTTACAGATGTAGAAGTATGACCAACCTTAAATATATCATGTTCGCTTTCTTCAGGTGCTGTATAGCCTGTATATTTATAATATTTATCGGGTTCAGCAAAACCCTCTTTTCTGCCAGTGAGAATTTTATGCGGATAACACTGGTGGGAAACATCAAAAATAATTTTATCAACAGGAGAATTAAACACGTAATGAAGCGCAATTGTAGCTTCTATAATACCCAGATTAGGCCCCATATGCCCTCCTGTTGTGTTTACTTTTTTAATTATAATATCTCTCATTTCATCAGACAAAGTGCTCATTTCTTCAATATTTAGATTTTTTAAATCCGAAGGGTAATTAACTTTTTCTAATACCATACTATTATATCTCCTTTCATGTACAATATATATTGTAAAACCTGATAGCAGCTATCAGTCAAGTACTTTTCTGAAAAAAGACAAAAAAAGGAATATCTTTTGATATTCCTTTTTTTATTATTTGTATAATTTATTAAAGAGAGCTTAAATTTCTTTTAATAATTTCAGCACCTTTGTTATTTACGTGAGAGCCTCTGATAAGTCCGTATTTAACATTAGCAGCTTCAACCTTAGCTCCTTTATTAAGGTTAACTTCACCATTTGTAGAAGTTGAGGTGAATTTAACATCATTAGCTGCTTCGACACTTCCGCTCAAGATTGTATTACCTGTGTTATTAGTAATATTTGCATTTTTGTAACCTGCAATTTGACCGTCAATAATCAGTCCGTCGTTTCCTGTTACGTTTCTGATAGTTAAATTTCCTGAGTAAGAAGGTGTTACTATAACTTTGCCGTCAGCATCTGTGCTGATTACATTATTAGTTATGTGAGAATTTTTAGTTACGTAAATACCTGTGCTTTCACGTCTTCCGTAAATGTTTGTATCAGCAGCTTCGTTGTTAATATCGCCGTTGATAACCATTTTACCGTTATCATTATATATGTTTAATGTTTTATCAGTATTGATTTTACCGTACATCATAAGACCGTTTTCACCGGTGTTGATAATATTTGTAGCGCTGTCAGTTCCTTCTTTTGTACCGTAATTATTGATTTGAGCATTTTTACCGATTACCATGCCTGAACCTTTGTTTACAATACCTAGGTTGCTGTCTTTTACATCAACTTTACCGTTAATTCTCATTTCACCGTTTGTATTATAAATTGAAGTTACACCGTCACCTGATTTTGAAACAGTACCATCAATAATCATACCGTTAGCGCCTGAGTTTTTAACAACAAGGTTGCCGTTAGCAGTACCGATTGAACCTTTAGAAGCAATTGCTAATTTATTTCCTGCATTATTAACGGTTAAGTCGCCTTCTTTAACAGCGATTTTGTTGTTAACAGTAAAATCACCTGCTTTGTTTACCATGTTTAAGTTTTTATCAGCCTGAACTTCACCGTTTATAAACATTCCGCCGTCAGCTTTGTTTTCTATATAAATTTTATTGTCAGATTTGATACTTCCTGAAGAAGCGATTTGGAATTTGCTGTTTTCTTTAGCTGCATTAACAATGTTTGCTGTAGAATTTCCTTTTAAATTAACAGAACCTGCAACATACATATTACCTTTATGGTTAACGATAGCAGCATTACCGTTAGCAACCACATCGCCATACATTGCCAAACCGTTAGTACCTTTGTTTGTAATACTTAAAACACCGTCGCTTGATACTGTTGAACCTGAATTTAAGTGAATACCTTCACCGTTATCAGAAATCAGTAAAGTTCCGTTCTGGTTAAGTAATGTACCTTTAACAAGTGTTTTTCCTGCATTATTAACCAGAGCTAAATCACCGTCTTTATTGTAAATTCCGCCGGTTACTTTAATACCGTCAGCACCTTGATTATTTACAACTTTGATGCTTCCTTTATTCATGTTGTAAACATCGCCTCTGATATTAATTCCGCCTTCTTTTGCATCGGACTTAATAACGATTTTGCCATCTCTGATTTCAGTTTCACCTGTGTTCATATCAAGAGTATTAACAAGGCTGTTGAACAGAATTTGATTAGCCTGATCCTGTGTTTTAATAACAGCATCATCTTTAACACCGTTAACAATATAAGAACCTTCAGGAAGAATTACGTGAGCACCTTGAAGGTTAACATTTTCTCTTGCTAAAACTTTACCTCTGATTAAGATATCACCGTTAGTTTCATTTTGTATATCTTTCAATTTCATAGCTGTAGGATTAGCTTTTAATTTGTCATAAGTTGAAGTTGACGGAGTTAAAACAGATAAAGAACCTACGTTTAAAACACCGCTTTCACCAACAACCATACCGTTTGGAGAAATAAATATAGCATGACCGTTATAGAAGTTACCGTCACGCATAGTATTTACAATACCTTGAATGTTAACTTTACCGTCAACGAGGTTAACAAATTTGCTGATATCCCTGTTACCATATTTGAATATTAAATTAGCTATATCATTTTTAGAAAGATAGAAATTTTCATATTGTCTAAAACCGGTATCACCGTTTGCCACTTCAGGGTTAATATTAAATACCCCGTTCACACCAGATACATTGCTGATATTAGATGCAAAAGCAGCCTGAGCAGTTAATGCAACAGCTACAGCAAATGTAATAATCTTTGATTTTCTCATAAAAAAATACTCCTATCATTTAGTAGATATTATATTAAAACATTCTAAAAAAAAATTTTTGCCTGTTTTATAAGATTTGTTAAGATGAATTTACAAAAGTTTTACTACTCTTTCGGATAATTAAATTTCTCACATATCCCGATAAAATATTATCATGAAAAAAATAAAAGTCAGTGATTATATTATTCAGGAGTTAGCGAAACTAGGTATAAAAAATATCTTCGGAGTTCCGGGCGACTATAACTTTAATCTTATTGATTCTGTTGAACGAAATTCCGCAGTAAAATGGATAGGTTCAACTAACGAACTGAACGCAGGATATGCTGCAGACGGCTATTCAAGATTAAACGGGTATGGCGCTGTTATAACAACTTACGGTGTCGGAGAGTTGTCTGCAATAAACGCTATTGCGGGAAGTTTTGCAGAAAGCATTCCTGTTGTAATGCTTGTCGGCATCCCTTCCTCAAAACAGATTGAAGAAAAATCAATAATACATCACAATTTTGCACCCCCTGATTATTGTAATTTCGCAGATATGTATTCAAAAGTCACTGCAAAAGCAGTGTATTTAACAAAAACAAGTAACATAAAAGAAGAAATTGATGAGTGTTTAGACATTCTGATAAAAAACAAAAAGCCTGTCTACATAGCAATTCCTAAAGACTTATGCTGTTGGGAAATTGACAACAATCCGACTGAACATAATATTTCTTCTGATGAAACTTCTTTGATTGAAGCAGCATCCCGAATAACAGATTTAATCAAAAATGCATCAAATCCCGTAATAATAACCGATAGTCTTATAAAAAGATTTAAATCGGAATTTGAAACAGAAAGATTTATAAACAAATCAAATATTCCTTTTTGCTCATTTTTAATGGGAAAGGGCATCATTGATGAAAGCCATAAAAATTATCTGGGAAGCTTTCTTGGCAAAACATTAAGCTCAAACCTGCTTGAAATATTAAACACCTCTGACTGCGTAATTTCAATCGGAACAATTTACTGCGATTTTAACACATTTAATTCACCGCTTAATTTTAAACCTGATGATATGATAAATATTCAGGGAAATTTTGTAACCGTACAAAATAAAAAATACGAAAATGTTTTTATGAAAGATTTATTAAAACATCTTTCTTTAAAAATAAACAAACAAAAAATTAAAAAAATTCACCCGATAAACGGCTTCAAACAAACTTCTATAAATAAAATCGAAAATTTAGATTCAAACTACCTTTATCCGAGGATTCAGGAGTTTCTAAAACCAAATGACATATTTATTTGTGATACGGGAATTGCCTTGTTTGGTGCTGCACAAATGAAGTTTCCCGACAAATTAAGATTTGAAAACCAATTTTTTTGGGCTTCAATCGGCTGGGGAACACCTGCCTCATTCGGCGCCGGTACTGCAAAAATTTTCAGAAGGACAATACTACTTACTGGAGAGGGAGCTCACCAGCTCACATTTCAGGAAATCAGCAATATTATCTCGCACGGTTTACGCCCGATTATAATTGTTATTAATAATTCCGGATATACAATTGAAAGGATGCTTTCTAAAAACCCTAAAGATGCTTATAACAATATAAATACGTGGGATTATACAAAACTGCCATTCATATTCGGTAAAAATGTTTTTACAGCACAGGCAAGAACTAATAAAGAATTTGATGATATTTTAAAGCTTGCCGAAATCGAACAAAAAACCAAAATGTGTTATCTTGAAGTATTCACTGATAAATTTGATATTCCCGAATTCGCAAAAATTTTCTTTAAGAGATAAATCGTTAAAAAATTACTATTTAATTTTTTTAAGAGATGACAAGAAATTATTATTTTCAACATCTCCGTCAACAGTTGTCAAAAACACCTGACAATCTTTCTCATCCGCATCAATAGGAGGCAGCATTTCAAGCTCGGCAGAATAATAATTAGCATCGTTTCTGCTGCTCAAAGGAACACGATTAGCAAGACTGTTAAGTGATATATTTCTCAAAAATCCTGCAAACCCCTTATTTCTGCTGCTGAATTTTGTATAAATTCTCAGTGTAGCATCTTTATTTTCCAAATCATATCTTCCCACAATAAACGCACTTAATTGTGAAGCATAAGATTTAATCTGCATACGTTTAACAACGTTATCGTTGATTACCAGCTCACCGGTAATCTTATCAAAATTACCTTCAGGGATATTTACCAAATCCGAGAATGTAGACGGACTTATCATGGCAAGAGGATTTCTGAACAAAGCGGCAAACTTCATAACATATTCAACAAGACCGATTTTTCCGATTGTACCGTTTTGAACAATGAATTTAATAGAGCCGTTAAGTTTCATTGATTTATCTGTGCTTAATTCCATTAATCCGCTTGCTTTCCCCGAAATTTCTCTTGGCAAATTCAACAGTGATGTAGCCATTATATCGGAATTCACGTCTTTAATTCCAAGAACTACATTATACTTTTGATTTTTCAAGTCACAATCAACTTTACCTGATGAATGCCCCTCTGCAATTTCAAATCTGTTAGAGTACAGTTTAAGCATACTGTTCTTATCAAGTGACATTGTTGCATGCACATCTGCAAAATTAATTCCCTTATAAAAACCTTTTAAAATATTTAAATTACATTTTTCAACTATAACATTGCCGATATCAAAAGTCTGAACATCATCATCCGGTTCTTCATCTGAAACGGTATATGAAACAGGTACGACATCATTTTCAGATTTTTCCTGCGGTTTGCTGTTTGAAAGAGCTAAAAATCTTTCAACATCGACATTATCAACGGTAAGGTTAACATCTTTTATAATTATCGGAAATTTTACGGCATTAACAATATCACCGTTAAAATCATAATTTGTCCGTCTGCATTTTCCGCTGGCAGACAGCCTGATAAGCCCGTTTTCGGTAATAAGCTTTCCGCTTTTAATTCCAAGTCTTTGTGACGGAATTCTCATGCCGTCAATAGCCATATTACCTTTTATAACAGGATATTGACCGTTATTATCAACTTTCAGATTACCGCTGAATGTACCTTTCCTGAACAATTTTTCGCCGCCCGTAAACAGGTTTAAAAACTCACTCGGAAGCGGTTTTGGAATATCAAACCCGAAATCTCTGACAACGGGCTCTGCTTTTGAAAAGTCAATATTTCCGCTGAGCTGCATAATAGGCTGAGGCTTCTTTCTCATTTTAACAACTTCTTCGGGAGCAATATAGTAGTTTATTGATTTAATTCCGAGAAGCATATCTTCAAAATGCAAATCAACTTTCAGCATTCTTCTGTAATTTACAGGACTGAATGAATTACCGTCAAGCAAAATATCTTGTCCTGGTTTTAATCCGAAAAGCCACACCAGATCTATTTTATTATTTATAGCTTTTAAGGTTAATTTCGTTCTGGTATTTCCTCCAGTAAGGGTAACAGGAGCTCCTACAAGAGTTGAAAAATAATTTTTGGCAAAATCATTTGTTACAACTGCATTTGCTTCTAAATCAGTATCAATTGATTTTAAATAATCATTAACTTTTGCTTTAAATGATAATTTATTTTCTTTCTTGTTGTTATAAAAGCCTTCAAAATCTTTTAATACAACATCATCCTTTGTCATAACAACGCTGCCTTTTTGCAGAGTTACAGGTATGTTATTTACCGGCACAATCTTCAAATTTGCCTTATTTAAGGTCAACAAGCCGTTTAAATCATTATTGGTCAACTTAATATTAAAATCAAAACTTCCGTCTATATCTTTAAAATAAACCAGAACATCAGAGGAAATATTATTTTCAATAATATTAGATTCTACAAGTTCAATAACATCTTTGATGCCGAAATTTTTAGAAAATATTTCCACATTAAAATTATTTTTTTTGTCTGCATCCGCATTAAAAGAAATTTTTGATTTATTAATGTTTAATACACAGTTTTGGACAAATATTTTTTTATCTTTAATAAACACGGTATTTTTATCGGCAATAGCAATATTTAAATGTTTTTTTGCTTTTTCTATATCTGCCTTAATATCAAAATGAACATATCTTATAACTTTCTGGGTGTTATCTATTCTCAAATTATCAGCATTCAATGTTAATAACGTATCAGAGCCTGCATTATACAAAATTGTTGATTTTTTTACATATAAAAGCGAGTCAAAAAAGTCAAAATACCAGTCAGACGGTTTTTGTGTTTCCTGTTTTTGCTCGGGTGCAAGAGCCATAAGTTTATTAACATCGGCATAAATTTCATCCGCACCCAACTTTTTTATTATAATATTTTTTTTCAAAACTTTAGCAAAAGAAACTCTGGTGTCAAAATTTTGAACAGCCAATAAAGCATGGTTTTCTTTGTTGTACAGGGAAAGTTCTTCTACTTTAAATTCCAGCTCAGGTGAAAGGCTTGTAGTTAAGACAGGGGCTTTAACGTTAAGTTTCAGTCCTGCCTCTTTATAAAGAACTTTTTGGACATAATTTAATACCTTCGGGCTTGAAACTACAGCGGGAAGCACTTTCAAATAAACGGCAAAAGGTGCTGCAATAAGTACGGCTCCGATTGCAGCTGCTGATATTATAATCTTAGTTTTTTTAGAAAAATTTTTCATAACCTCTCAAAAAAATTATAACATAATTAATTTTATGTTATCATCCTATTATGAAGAAGTTTTTATTAATATTATCTTTCATTTTATTATTACAAAATTCTGCATACTCTGCTGACGGTCAATCCGTGCAGGTTTTCAGCGAGAAAAATCTCTTCGGGCTTAAAGATGCATCAGGCAATGTAACTGTTCGGCCGGAGTATAAAAAATTAATAAGACTTGGAAAATCTTCATATATAGTTCAGAAGAAAAACCGTTTCGGCATGATAGACAGTGCAGGCAATTACCTTGTTGAGCCTAAATATACACATACTGAAAGGGTTCTGGGAAGATATGCAAAATTTGGCAATGACAGCAATTACGGTTTATATGATGCTGAAGGTAAAATGATTTTGCCTCATGAATATACAAAGATTGACCTGCTTTTCGGCGGCATGTTTTTGACATACAAAGACTATAAATACGGTGTAGTTGACTTTAACGGACGTACAATTCTTGAGAATAAATTCGATGATATATACATGCCAAAAGCAAATATTATGCGAATTAAATACGAAGGCGAATGGTACGAAATAGAGAGAATTGCATCAGAAGAATTACAGCTTCCGGAAGATATCACAACAGTAAAAACCGATAAAAACTTTAAAGTAACCAATCTTATTACTGATACCGGAGCTGTTTCAGGCTATTCCGTACTTACTTTTACCGATTACCTTATCAAAGTATTCTCATCAATTTCTCCTGCTCATGAAGAAACAATTGATGAACTTATGCTATCTCAAGGTGCAGAAACAGTATCAATATTTATAAAACTAAGCTGGCTTCCCAAATATCCGTTTACTTACGCAAAAAAATATTTTTCAAATCTTAGAAACCCCAATAACGGACCTCTGGTTGATGTAAGAAACGAGTTGAAACAAAAAATTAAATAAATTGCTCCATTGAGGGATTAATAAAATATACAGACAGCTTTTAATTAATTTGTTATGATTAAAGAATTAAACGAAAACAACTTTGAAGAAAACATTAAAAGCGGATTAAAACTGGTTGAATTTTATGCAACCTGGTGCGGATACTGTCAAAAGCAGCGCCCTATTTTAAAAGAATTGTCAGAAAACAATATCTGGATTGGAACTGTAGATTCAGACAAAAATCCTAATCTTGTAAAGAAATACGGAGTATCAGGCTATCCGACATTTATCCTTTTTAAAGAAGGTAAAGTAATCGCTGCCCTTTCAGGTTACCATGAAAAATCTCAACTTCTTTCAAGACTAATGGAGCATCTTCACCACTAGATTATTCCATAACATGTTCCTGTGCCATCTCCAGGATAACCTTTACGTGATTGTCATTAAGCGCATAATAAACATTTTTTCCACGCTTTTCTGCTTTCACAAGCTTTGCCGTTCTCAAAATTTTCAGCTGGTGAGAAACAGCTGACTTTGTCATATCAAGCAAGACAGCAAGATCATTTACACACATTTCTGATTCTTCCAGAGCCCACAAAAGCCTTATTCTTGTTCCGTCGCCCATAACCTTAAAAAAGTCCGATAATTCAAAAAGCATCTCCAAATCGGGCATAACAGGCTTCAAATTTTCAACAATATCAGGATTGATTGCTTCGCAATCTGACTTTTTTATTTCCATAAATCCATTATAGTTTAACAATTGTTCAATTGTCAAATTTTCTTAACAATCAGACATTTGTCACTTGACAATTGAATAGTTATTCAATTATAATACTAATATACAGTTGAACAAACATTCAACTAAAATGCGGATAATTATAGAGGTACAAAAAATGTGCGAACATCATCATCACCATGAACATCATCACAATGAAAAAGGGGGCAATCCGTTAAAACGTATTGCAGCGGCAATTGTAATTTTTATCATTGCTTTGCTCGCAGATTTTTCAGGGACTTTAAAGTTTGCGTTATTCTTTACTGCATACTTAACAGCAGGCGGTGATGTTGTTTTTAAAGCTTTCAAAAATATTATTAAAGGTGAAATATTTGATGAAAACTTTTTGATGAGTATAGCAACAATCGGTGCTTTATCCATAGGTGAGTATCCTGAAGCTGTAATGGTAATGGTTCTTTATCAGACAGGCGAATATTTACAGGACAGAGCTGTAGAAAAATCACGTCAATCAATATCAAATCTTATGGATATCAAACCGGATTATGCAAATATTGAATTTGACGGAAAGCTTATTCAAAAAAATCCTTCTGAAATCAAAACAGGTGATGTAATTATTGTAAAGCCCGGAGAAAAAATTCCGCTCGACGGAACAGTGATTGAGGGAAAAGCATCTGTTGACACTTCCGCTTTGACAGGCGAACCTGTACCGAAAGAGTTAAAAGCAGGTGATAACGCCATAAGCGGCTGTATAAATACAAACGGATATTTAAAAATTAAGGTTGCAAAAGTGTTCGGCGAATCTACAGTTTCAAAAATCCTTGAACTTGTGGAGCATGCAAGTTCCAAAAAGGCAAAAGCAGAAAATTTTATAACCAAATTCGCAAGATATTACACACCTGTTGTTGTAGTTGCAGCGTTACTTCTTGCAATTATACCTCCATTAATAATTCAAGATGCACAATTTACTGTATGGTTTGAAAGAGCTTTAACATTCCTTGTAATTTCATGCCCGTGTGCGATTGTAATTTCCGTTCCGCTTGGATTTTTTGCAGGCATTGGCGGGGCTTCAAGAGCAGGAATTCTGGTTAAAGGAAGCTGTTATATGGAAGCCTTGTCAAAACCCGAAACCGTTGTATTTGACAAAACAGGAACTCTTACAAAAGGTTCATTTACAGTTACCCGAATATCTCCTGTAAATGTATCCGAAAGTGAACTGCTTAAAAACATTGCGCTTGCGGAAAGTTATTCTAACCACCCGATAGCAGTTTCAATCAAAGAAGCTTACGGTAAAGCAGCTAACAACAATGAGGTAAAAGACATTGAAGAAATAGCGGGTAACGGAATAAGAGCTATTGTAAACGGAAATGAAATCCTTGCCGGAAACAGCAGATTAATGGGAATGTTTAATATTGATTACACAAAATCAGAAGACAGCGGAACTGTTGTTTATACAGCCCAAAACGGCTCATACACTGGTTATATCATAATCTCGGATGAATTAAAAAATGATGCAAAAGATGCAATAACTAAATTAAAGTCAATGTCAATAAAAACAGTAATGTTAACAGGCGATACTTTAAAAGCCGCAAAAACAACAGCAAAAGAACTCGGTATTGACAAAGTTTATGCAGAACTGCTTCCTGCTCAAAAGGTTGAAAAACTTGAAGAACTGACCGAAAAAAAATCAAAACATAAAAGTTTAATATTTATCGGCGACGGCATTAATGATGCACCTGTATTAACAAGAGCCGATATAGGTATAGCAATGGGAGCAATGGGTTCTGATGCCGCTATAGAAGCAGCAGATGTTGTAATTATGGACGACAAACCTTCAAAGGCAGCTCAAGCTATACTAACGGCAAAGAAAACAATGACAATAGTAAAAGAAAATATTATATTTGCACTGGGCATAAAAGCTTTATTCCTAATTCTCAGCGCATTCGGATTAATAACAATGTGGGGCGCAGTGTTTGCAGATGTAGGAGTTACCTTGATAGCAGTCCTAAATTCATTACGTGCTTTAAAAACTCCACGATATGCATAATAAAAATCCCCCCGTATTTTATACGGGAGGATTTTTTCTAATGTATAAAATTAGTCCAAATTTTCTTTTCAGTCTGCGGATGCTCAATACCTGCATTTTTACCTGCTTCAATACATTTTAAAAGCCATGCCATATTTATCCCCAGCACACGCATAATCTGTAATCCTTCCAAATCCTGCATTACATCATCAGGAGAATTACCATGGACCATATTCCAGTAATTTGATGATACAACAGGCATCTGATTAATAGTAAAATGCTTTGTTATAGCATCAATTGAAGCCGTTGTTCCCGCACGCCTTGCCGAAACAATCGCAGCTGCAGGCTTAAATGCGAAATGTTTTCCGCCGGCATAAAAAAGTCTGTCCATTAAAGATAAAATTCTTCCGCTTGGATGAGCATAATACACAGGAGAACCAAAAACAAAGCCGTCAGCAGATTTAGCTTTTTCAATAACTTCATTTACAATATCATCTTTGAAAACACACCCGTTATCGTTATCGTTACCTTTGCATGCTCCGCATCCTACACAATCACGAATTGCATTTGCTCCTGTTTGAATAATTTCTGTTTCAATTCCGTTTAATTCCAGCGCTTTTGCAACTTCTGACAACGCCGTAAAAGTACAACCTGTTCTTCTTGAACTGCCATTAATGAGTAAAACTTTCATGTTAGCACCCTCCTGTTAAAAAAAATTATAATCCAAAATAAATTCTTGTACTATAATAAAGTAAAAGTGGTTTAGCAAAAAAAATATTTACGTTTTTTGTATAAAAAAAAGAAAGGATATAAGGAGTTTAGGCAAATGCAAGTAAGCAAGATCAGCACCGGTTTGAGTTTCGGGCGTTCGCTTCGCAACGATGAGATTGAAGAGTTCACAAAAACGGTAAAAGAGGGAAAAAAATTATCAGGTCAAACAGGAAATTCAATTTTTATAATGCCTTCCACAAGTCTTCCTCAAGCGGAAGGATTAAACACAGGCATCGGGCATTTAGCTTCTAAATCAGGTATAGATTATATTGATTATTTAAAAACATATTTGGACTTTAATGTATTGCAAGATTTACCTTCAGGAGAGTTTGACAGAAATCACTATAACAGCCCCGCATTCGCCCTCGGCAGCCAATATATAAGCCCTGAATTGCTTACAACAAACGAGTATTCTTCTATACTTACAACAGAAGAATTAAATGAAATTATAAAAGCTAATAACAAAGAAACAAAAGACACAATTGCAAACTTTGAAAATATCATCGGTTCTGATAGTACACAGAACAAAATTTTGCAAAAAGCCCATGAACGCTTCACCAAACTGGATGAAAACTCTGTTTTAAAACAAAGATATAACAAATTTGTAAAAGAAAATGAGAACTGGCTTAATATTACAAGAGAAAAAGAACCTGACACAGAATTTTTCAAATTTAAACAGTTCCTTGCAACAGAACACCTTGCAAAAGGTAAAGAAAATTTAAACGCAAAAGGAATAAAATATTGCGGAGATGTTGCAATAAATTTCAACATTGATGAGGTCAGAGCATTTCCAAATGCATTTAAAAAAGAACATTATGTCGGCGTTCCAACCTGGAAAATACCTTCACTCAACTTTGATACAATTTTAGATGAGGCAAGTGATGCGCACAAATTATTAAAAATGAAAGTCCAGCTTGCTGCAAAACGTTTTGATATGCTAAGGATTGATGCTGCCTGGAATTATGTAACTCCCGTAATTTCTCCAAAAGGCGAAACAAAAATTCGTCAGGAAAATAAAAAAGAAATGGGCGACAGCGTTCTAAAATTAATCGAAAAATGGGTTAAAGAAGTAAAAGGCGAAGATTTTGATTTACATAATATTATTTATGAATTCGATGCGGGTCCGGAAGATTTTACAATGTTTGAAAACGGTAATCTTATTGCACCTGCTAAAGACAGGGTAAAGATATATGGAAGCACTTACCTTAAAGAAGATTGGGGTTCAAACGATGCATTCTTACACAGATTTAACTGGTCGCCCGATGAATTTGTAATAGGTCCGGGCAATCACGATCCACAACCTCTAAGACAAATTGCAAAAGGCATTCCAGATATATGCAACAGGAATAACATTCATAGAAATGATTCAATAAATCCTCTTGCACGGATTTTAAAACTTGATGCAGAATCTCTTAAAAACCCTGTATTATTTGCCAAAGCCAAATTTGCAGAAGCGATGATGGCAAAAAATAACATGTTCTTTTTTATGGATGTTTTCGGACGGGAAGAAAGATTTAACGAACATAGAAAGGGGTCCGAATGCTCTTTCAGATATAAAGTCCCTTCAAATTACAAGAAAGCATATCAGGATTCTCTATTTGAAGGCTTTGGTTTTAACATAATGGATTCTCTGGAAAAAATATTTAAAGCAAAGGGATATGATAAATCTAATCCTGAATTGTTTGCAAGAATAGTTAAGTTTAAAAACATTCTCCTTGAAAAAGAAGTTCCGCAAGCCGCAAAAGAAGAAGTTTCAAACACTGTTCAAACAGCCGGTTCGAAAAATTATACAAAACCAGCAGTAAAAAATACAAGGTCTTACAAACCTGTTTGGATAACAGCAGGTGCAGCTGTAGTCTTAGGCGGAGCATTTGCACTTTATAAAACTAAATTCAAAAAAAACGAACAAAAACAAACAAAATTAACAGCCTAGCAATACCAAAATAACCTTCCCCTATGGGAAGGTTATTTATTGTAAAAAGGAAAAGCCGGCAATTTTTTTTATTTTGGTCAAGAAGCAATTTATGTGCCGGCAAAAAAGATTTTGTTGTTTATGTTGTGTAATCTGCAGTATTCATCAATTTCAGATGATAAATTATTCCAAAATGTATTATCTTTTTTTGCATATATATTGTTATAAAATGGTTTATATTCAGGGTATTCTCTATCTATAAAACCAAACATTTTTGTTTTAAAGCTGCTTCTAAGACTAAGCTTGTCAAACCAGTATTCATCAACATAGTCTTTTGTAGCTTCAATTACAGCTTTATAATCAGTTAAATATGGTAAAACAGGTGATATGAATAACACTGTTTTTATTCCAGACGCTTTCAGTTCTTTTAAAGTTCCCAATCTTTCCTGAATTGTAGAAGAACACGGTTCCAGCTTTTTAGCAAGTTCTTCATCAAGCGTAGAAACAGACAATGCAACTTCCACATGTTTCATTTTTTGCAAAATGTCTATATCTCTCAAAACAAGCTTTGATTTTGTAACTACACTGATATAAGCTTCAGATTTTACAAGCTGTTCAAGAATCATTCTCGTAATCCGGTGTTTTTCTTCCAGGAAATTATAAGGATCGGTAACAGTACTTATCATCACCTTTTTGTCTTTAATTTTAAAAATATTAATTTTTTTATTTGTATGTTTAACATCAACAAAATCACCCCATTGTTCCGTATGTTTGCTAAAACTTGTCATATAAGAAGCATAGCAATACAAACATTTATGAGGACATCCGACATAAGGGTTTATGACATAATCCAGAGTTGTAAGCTTAGTTTTATTTAAATAATCTTTCACTCTTGTTGTATCTTCTATTACCATAATAAAATAATAAAGTTACTTAGCAATTATGTCAATATTATTGACTTTTATTCTTTTAATTGAAGATCTTTTTCTACAATCGGCGGAATTGGTGATGAGATAATGGTTTCAAGGCATTTATCATTTTCTGCCTTAATTTTTTCTGCAATCGTTTTTATCTCACTGTCATTTGTGAAGTAGTGCTTCACTGCGTACTTTAAGACCATCATGCCTTTGTCAGGATGTTTCTCAAATTTATATATATCATATTCGAAATATTTCTTAGCATTTTCACAACCGTTAACTAAAAAACTTATTGCTGCCTTATCGAATTTTTTGTTTTGTATAAATTTTAAAAGCACGCTATTGTCAGTATTTTCAACTGTTTTATCGAAATTTTGAGCATACTTAATAGGATCATTTTCTTTCGGATAATAATAAATTCCTACCATTTTTGTCCAATTGGAAACATTTTCATATTTCTTAAAATATTCATTTCCGTACCCTTGTGTTTGAGGTGCAAGTGCACTGTATTTTAAAGTATAAACTTCATTATCAAAATGAATATCTTCAGACATGGCTGCATTTGCGCCGATTAATAAAGCTAAAATTGTAAGTAATCTTTTAAACATATCATAATTAAAACACTTAATTCAGGTGAAAAAATTCAACAAAAGGCTAACCCGGTTTACTTATTTATTTATACTGAAAAAAGACCTTGCTGATGCAAAGTCTTTTTAATTAAACATTTTATTATATAATTTTTTTAATAATTAGATGCATAATTTCTTCTGCTGCTGTTAGCCTTTCTTGCCTGTCTGCAATGAGAACATCTTTTAGGTTCTGAGAACCCCCTTGATTGATAAAATTCCTGATCTCCTGCTGAGAAAGTGAAAGATTGACCGCAATCAACACATTGGATTTGGTAATCCGTAAAGTTTTCGTTTGACATTTATTTTTCCTTTTTTTTAGTACCATAACACTATGCGCTAAATAAAAACAAAAAACAAGTGTTAAACAGGATTATTTTTATATCTTAATATTTGAACTTACAAGTTATCATTCAATGTAGTATAATCTTTTCCGCCCACAGCTTTATATATGTTTACCGTTGATATCAGATAATTAACCCTGCTGTTAACTTCATCTTTTTCGGCAACAAGAAGTTTTTCCCTGTCTTTCATTCTCTCTAACTTAGATTTTGCACCGATATTATATTTTTTGTCAGCCAGAACAAATTTATCTTTTTCAAGATTATAACGTTTTACACTTTCTTTATAATTCAAATCTCTTGTAATAGCTCCGCCGAGGGAATTGTTTACTTCCTGAATTGAAGTAAGAATAGTTTTTTCATAAACCTGTTGAGCTTTTTCAAGTTCAAGCTTTGTATATTTCAGATGCGCCATTTTAGCACCGCCGGTAAATAAATCAACAACAGGCATAAAACCTAAAGCAGATTTAAAAGTATGACTTCCGAAAACATTCGCTAAATTATATGCATTAAAACCTGCCTGTCCGTAAAGAACAATCTTAGGCAAAAAATCACGTCTTGCAACTTTTACATCAATACCAATTTTTTGTAAATAATCTTCTGCCTTTAAATAATCAGGTCTGTATTGAATAACTTCCGCATTAATATTTTCGGGCAAAGGGATTAGTGTGAGAACCGAATAATCGCTTCTTTGCATAACACTTTGGTCTTTTTCTCTTTCACCTGTAAGAACTCCCAATTCTCTGCCTACAATAATTCTCTTATCTATATATACATTGAGTTCTTCCTGTAATTGCGTTAAGAGCTGTTTTTCATCCATTAATTCCATAACGGGGCATAAACCGTTTTTATATTTAATTTCCTCAAATCTGACTATTTCTGATTGAAGTTTAACAAGTTCTTCTTGATTTTTAATTAGTTTATCAAGTTTAACAAGATTAAAATATTCTGCAGCAACAGCAGAAGTTAAAGCTATATAAGCTGCTCTTTCATTTTGTTTAACCATTTCAAGCTGCTTTTTATAAGATTTTGTTTTTAAATAATTCTCACCCCAAATATCAACTTCATAACTCATTGTCAAAGGCAGGAAGAAATTACTTTGTTTGTAATCCGGAATTACAACATCGCCAAACCTTACGGTAGATGAAGAAAAGTCCCTGAAAACATCACCTTGAAAACCTAACTGCGGAAGCTGGCTTGCAAAAGCTTCTTTAACAATTTGCTCAGACTGTTTTACATTAATCGCAGCTATTTTCAAATCCTGATTGTTTTTATAAGCTGTTGTCAAATAATCTGTCAAAACAGGATCATTATATTTCTGCCACCAGCCGAGATTTAAATATTCAATTCTATAATCATCATCAGGTTTAGTTTTAGCTTGTACAACAGTTAAATTGCACAGCAAAATAAACAGGGTTAATATTATTTTCAAATTTTTCATGCTTGCTATTTCCTTTTTTGTGTTATCATAATAACACAAAGAAAAATCATGGACAAGAAAGATTTATTAAAAAGCAGAATTGGGATGAAACTGGTACGTGTCGGCAAAATGACACGTGCAATCGCTACACAGAATTTTAAAAAAGAAAATTATCCCATTACACCTGAACAATTCACTGTTCTGACTGCAATTTTAGACCATGACGGACTATACCAGCGTCAAATAGGCGCAATAACACTAAAAGACAGACCTAACATAACAAGAATTGTTAACATTCTTGAAAAAATGGAACTTGTTACCAGAACATCTGATGTTAATAAACGAAAAGTTTTAAAAATTAATATAACAGAAAAAGGCAAAGCAGCACACAGTCAAGCACTTCCTACCGTTTTGGACCTGTGGCAGGAATCCGTAAAAGGCGTAAGCGACGAAGAACTTCAAAGCTGCCTTGATGTTTTAAATAAAATTAAATTGAATTTAGAAGAAAAATTAAATATACAAATATAGAGGTGACAAATGGAAGATAAAACCCCGAACAATGATAAAGCAGAATTTGAAGAAAAAGCAAAAGAAAGATTAAAAACAAGAAAAGAAAAAGCTAAAAAGAAACGTCCCGAATACAAGAAAAAACGTGTTGTAGTACCCGTTATAACAGCCTGTATTCTGGTGTTTACCGGTATAATAATGGCAATACATTCAACATTTTTCCAATCTACGGATGATGCGTTTGTAGAGGGAAGACTTGTATCAGTTGCACCGAGAGTTGCAGGTCCTGTAATCAAACTTCTTGTTGATGACAACGATGAAGTTCAGGCAGGTCAGCTTCTTGTAGAAATAGATCCGGCGGATTACGAGGTAAAACTTCATCAGGCAGAAGCTAAGCTTGCAGAAGCTAAAGCTCAGCTAAACGTCACAGAAAAACAAATTGATGAGGGCGGTTCAAATGTTCAACAATCTTACGAAGACTTAAACTCAACAAAATCAAAACTTGATTTTGCGGCAAAAGACCACAAAAGATATACTGATATGTATAAGGAAGGTATTGTTTCTAAACAGGATTATGACAACAGCTCTACTCATTATACAGTTGCACAGGCAAACCACAAAGCAGCACAAGAAAAATCAAAAGCAGTACAATCTGCTCTTGAATCACACAAAGCTAAAGCAGAAGCAGTTCAAGCAGAAATCAAAAGACTTGAAGCAGAAGTTGAGCAGGCAAAATTAAACCTTTCATATACAAAAATTTACGCCCCTCAAGCAGGAATGGTTTCTGCAAGAAGCGTTGAAGCCGGCAACTATGTACAAACAGGACAGCCTTTAATGGAAATAGTTCCCGAACAAGTATGGGTTATTGCAAACTTTAAAGAAATTCAACTGACAAACATGAAAAAAGGTCAGCCTGTTTCAATCAAAGTTGATACCTATCCGGGTAAAAGATTTAAAGGACATGTTGACAGCATCCAAAGAGCAACAGGAGCAAAATCAAGCCTTTTTCCACCTGAAAATGCAGTCGGAAGTTACGTTAAAATAGTTCAGCGTGTTCCCGTGAAAATAGTTTTTGATGAAGACATCAAAGAATACAACATAGTTCCCGGAATGTCTGTAGTTCCAAAGGTTAAGATTAAGTAATGGAAAATCAAAAGAACATAAACCCCTATATAGTTGCAATATCTGTGCTGCTTCCGTCATTTCTGGCACTTGCGGCATCTTCCGCTACAAATGTAAGCCAGCCTCATATAGCAGGATTTTACGGAGCTACACAATATGAGGCAAATACCGTAATAACCTGCTATATCATATCAGGCGGTCTTATGCTTCCCGTAACAGGTTATCTTGTAAGGACTATAGGCAAAAAGCTTCTTCTATACTACAGTATATGGTTATTTGCTCTGGGCTGCCTGCTTTGTATTATTGCCCCTAACCTTCAGGCACTTATCGGAGCAAGAGTAGTACAGGGGATAGGAAGCGGATGTATTTTACCTTTATGTCAGGCTGTATTGCTGGAAGTTTTTCCTCAGGAACAAAGAGGTCTGGCAATGGGTTTATTCGGGGTTGCGGCAATGTTTTCACCGCTGGCAGGACCGTTTATCGGCGGGTATTTAACTGATAACTATTCATGGCAGTGGATATTTATTATGAACATTCCTTTATGTATGATTTCATTTTTACTTGTAAAATTGTTCGTACCTAATGACAAACCCGAAAAGCAAAAATACAATAAAAAATTTGATATCATTGGCTATACATCAATCGTAATCGCAATGGCATGCATGCAGATAGTTCTTGATAAAGGTCAGCAGTACAACTGGTTTGATACTACATGGGTTTGCTGGACAACCGGAGTATGTATTTTTTCATTCGTATTCTTTTATGTTTGGGAGCTTGAATACAAATATCCCGTAATAGATATAAGAGTATTTAAGGACAGAAATTTTCTTTTCGGAACTCTTATAAGTTCATTCATAAATGTAATGCTTTATTCAACACTTTTGCTTGTTCCGATGTTTGTACAGAGCCTTCTTGGTTACAGCCCGTCAAAATCAGGACTTGCAATGTTTCCGAGAGCCGTAATTTGCTTGATAGGCTTGCTTGTTGTAGGAGAGGTATCAAGATATGTAAAACCCAAAATTCTTGCCGCAACAGGCTTGTTATTAATGGCTGCATCAGTATTAATGCTTACACAATTAAATACGACCTCCTCAATTGAAGCTGTCATTATTCCCAATATACTTTTGTGTATAGGTGTTCCGACAGCATTCGTTCCTATTACCGCTTTGTCTTTCCAGACATTACCGTCTTCAAAAAATGCTGATGCGGCAGCTTTACACGCACTTTTCAAAAATATTATAACTGCAATGGCAACAGCAGTATCAGCAACATTTATTGCAAGAGTTTCACAGGTAAGACAAACATATCTTGTAGAGCATCTTTCACCTCATAATCCTGTATTTCAATATAAACTTATGATGTTAAAGTCCAAATTTCTTATACATTATCCAACTGTCCTTGCAGCCAAAAAAGCAAGCGGTACACTGTATAAAGAGCTTTTGCAGCAGGCAAGGCTTGCATCTTTTTTCGATGCCTTTGCAGTTCTGGCGCTTATGTGTGTAATTGTAATACCTTTGTTGTTACTTATTAAAACCAAAAAGCAAGATGTTTCCGCATAACTTTAATATGTCATCTCCCAGTTGTCGTTTAATATTTTACCGAAACAAGCATAATCATTTAGTGTTGAAGTATCCTCACAAGCATTTCCCAATAGTCTTGCTTTATCTATCGAGCCGCCTCGGCAAACCCCATTAGTTCTGCAATCATAAGAAACATTACCGGCATCAAGAACACCATCAGAAAAAACTGCCATATAAAAAGCATCTCTTCCAATTATATTAGGACCCTTCATTCCGTTAATATCTATAAAGACATTACCTCGTGTTATTGTTATACCATCTTCAGAAGTTGACGTGGTCCAGCCGGGTTTATCTATACATATAGCAGCACCGCTTGCTATGACAGCACATGCACCACCGCTATATTTATTATTATTTATATCTTTAAAAAGATTTCCGTTAATATTTTTGTAATTATTTACAAAACATGGTTCTGTAATCCCATCTTCACAATCCTGCACAATTTTAAAATAATCATGTAAAAAAGTTTTCATGCTTGCAGGTGTAGTCAATCCGGCTTCTATAAGATTTATAGCATTTTTATCAGTCATTTCACGTAAAAAAGCCTGTTGAAGTTCATTATAAACTTTATGTAACTGCGTTACATAAGTTCTACGCTGATGATTCTGCATCAAAGAAGGAACGGTCATTGCAGAAACTACACCGATAATGCCTAAAGTGACCAATACTTCCGCCAAGGTAAACGCAGCTAACGTGAAACCCTTACTACAGAAGCTTAAACGGTTGCCCCCCCCCCGAATAAATCAAATCTTTTCATTAATTGCTCCTTTCTTTATCTACTATATTATTATAACACTTTTTTAATAATTTTCAATACTAAAAAGCCCTCATAAAGAGGGCTTTTAATTAATGCAAAAACCTGATGTAAATATATGCCGAACTTATTACTAATGAAATAATCATTGTAACAACACCATACTTCAGGAACCTCATAAACGGAATAGGGTAACCGTTATGTGCAGAAGTTTCTGAAACAATAACGTTTGCAGCCGCACCAATAATAGTCATGTTTCCGCCAAGACAAGCACCAAGTGACAAGCACCACCATAAAGGATATGTATAATCAGCACCCATTGTCTTTTGTATAGCAAGCAGCATAGGTGTCATAGTTGCGGTATAAGGGATGTTGTCTATTATACCTGATATAAAACCTGATGCCCACAGAATTATCATTGCTGTAGCTTCTTGCGAGCCCTTAGTTACGTTTAAAATCCAATTTGCCATCAATGCAATACCGCCGGAAGCTTCCAGACCTCCGATTATGATAAATAAACCGATGAAAAAGAAAATTGTATTCCATTCAACATCACATAAAATATCTTTTGGTTTTTCAAATAATAACAAGAAACTTGCACCCAACATAGCTGATACACAAGTTTCGATATGAGTAATATCATGAGATACAAAACCTAAAATTACAAGTACAAGAACAATTGCACTTCTAATCATAAGAGGAAAATCAGTAATTGTTTTTGAGTTGTCTAAATTTGCAACTGCTTCCATTTTTTCCGGAGCAGCCTTCAAAGTTTTCCTAAAAATAAACATCATTAAAAGAACAACAACTATTAAAATTACAGCAACAACCCCTGTCAGCTCTTTTAAAAAATCCATAAATGACAGACCTGCCGCACTTCCTATAATAATATTTGGCGGATCACCGATAAGCGTAGCAGTACCTCCGATATTTGATGCAAAAATTTCGGTAATTAAAAAAGGTAAAGGATTAATATCAAGCTGTTTAGCTATAAAGAACGTAACAGGCATAATCAGAATAACGGTTGTAACATTATCTAAAAATGCTGAAGTTACAGCTGTAAAAATACCCAGTGTCACAAGTACCATTTTCGGATGACCTTTTGTCAACCTTAAAAGCTCATTTGCAATCCAGTTAAACATACCGCTTCTTGTCGCAATGCTGACAATAATCATCATTGATACAAGCAAAAATATTACATTAAAATCAACAAAGTTAATAAAATAATGCGGATTAATGCCATCTCCCATCTGTTTTGTCTGGCTGACCAATCCCAGCAAAATAGTTAATGCTGCTCCCAAAAGCGCAATAGTTACTTTTGGAATTTTTTCAAGTGCAATAAATATATACGCAATTAAAAGAATTGCGGCAGATACAACAACTGCATGTGATTGCACCAAAGCATGTAAATGCTCCATATTACCTCCTATATCTTCGATTTAGCATACGCAACCGCTATAGCAAGAGCAATTTCGTTATCGTCTTTTACAGCAGATTTTTTCGTATACTTTTCTTCAACTACTTCCTCAGGAAAGATTTCATTCAACTTAACTATAAGTTTTGAAGACCAATCCATAACAAATACCATTATTGTTAGAAATATAAATACAAATCCCATTCCAAGAACCATAATCAAAAGACCGTCCTGGAGATTTGCTGATAAATTTTCCATATCAAATTCTCCTTATTCTTAATTAACTTAACATAATTTATTAAGAATAAGGTCTAAGGGGCACGGGGCGAGACAATATGAGAGACATGCCCGTTACCAAATACCTGCATATCCCAGCAGTCATATAATAAATATAATTTTAGCTTGCTGAATGTATTAAATCCGAGCACAGAATAAACATCACCGAACAAATCTATAAGATAGCGGTATATATTTACCTGAGCACTTGAAGTTAAAAAATTACTGTCAACTTTAATTTTTTTTGAATGCAAATTTCCATAGCTGACATTTGAAATCTGTGTTTCATGCCCGGGAGAAAGAGATTGTGAATGTTCAAAAAACGTTGTACATCCAAAAATAAAAATAAATATAAAAGATATTATGATTATTAACTTTTTCATTTCCCCGATTGCATATTAATACAAAAATGAGGAAATATCAAATATCAAAAAAATTATGCAGCCGGAAGAATATATTCACATTCAATAATACGCTGGCTCTTATCAATAGCCTTAATCCTGAATTGTGAATTTCTCGGCAGAATAAATTCAGCATTGTATCCGCCGTCCAAATCCTTACCGATACTTCTTCTGCAATCCAGACCTTTAGTACCTTTAGGAAGTTTAATTCTCATAATATACCCGCTGTTATTATGCCCGGAGAAATTATGCGGATCAACCTGTGCAAGCAAGTCACCATATACTCTGGCTGTTGACACATAAGCTTTATCCTCGAGTATATTGCCTTCTGCCAAATCTTTTGCAAAATCAAGTTCGCTGAAATCATCCCAAATTTTCTGCGTTCTGATTCCACGGTAAACGTAAGCTTCTTCTTCCAACGGAACGGCATCTTGAATAATTCTGTCTAATCTTTTTATTTCTTCAACATCAGACAAATCTGCTCCGCTTCTTAACTTCGCATTGTATTGATAATTTCTCTGATATGAAGTAACAGCTTTACAATCTTCTGCCGAAAGTAACCTTAAATCAGCAATAGGTTGTCTGTCAGTTTCTTTAACAACTCTTTGTGCTCTGTGATTAAAATTCATTGAATCCATTCCGCCTTTTTTGAAAGTTTTGAAAAATTTGGAAATTTCGCCTCTTATTTTAAGTTCGGCAGCCAATCTTAATTTTTCTGCGGCTTCATCAAATTTAATTAATTTATTAATAATTACAGGCTGATTGCCAGCTGCTTGCTGTTCTGGATTAGTTTTTCCGGCAGCGGTATTTTTATTATTTATACTTTCCTCAACAACCGGTTTTTGCGGCTCAACTTTTGGTTTTTGAACAGGTGCAGACGAACGCTTAGGCTTTTGCAGAAACGGATTATCTCCGCCTGCCGGTTTTCCTTTTCTGCCATGCGCAATTGCTATGCCTGCAATCGCTAAACTTGCTGCGGCAGCTGCTCCAAGCCACAAAGTTGTATTATTTGAAGAAGTCTTTTCAGGTTCTTTTACAGGCGGCTTAACCTCTTTGGGTTTTGCTTCCAAAGGTTTTGTCTGAGCAGTAACAGAACTTGATATAATTTTATTTTCTAAGTTTCCTAAAACTGGCATGCTCTTACAAAACCCGTAAATAAATTTTTTTGCTAGACTAATTCTAAATTATTAGTCATAAATGCAGAAACAAAGTTTTTAACATCATCAGATTGTATTCTGCATCTCATTTTCCCCTGAGGATACTTCTGATAATGATAAGTTGAAGAAAGTACAATGAATTTTACAGCTTCAAAAATATTAACCGCCGACAAATCAACTTCAATCTTCGGGCAATCATTCTTTTCTATAAAGCTTTTAAACTTCTCAACCACATCAGTTGAATTATCAAATTTAAAATCCTGATACCTTTTCATAGTAAAAATAACGATAAAATTTAACAAAAATTAAATATTTAGTGCAATTTTCCTACTTTTAAATGATATTTATTATATAATCACTTTGACGGGGGATAAAAAATGGAAACAATTACAATGACAACAAGTAAAATTAATGAATTAGCAAAAGAAGTTTTAACAATTGAAGCAAACTCTATTTTGCGCCTTAAAAACAGCATTGGCGAGGAATTTGATAAAGCAATAGATTTGCTTTTCAACTGTAAAGGCCGTGTTATTGTTACAGGTATGGGAAAATCAGGACTTATCGGAAGAAAGATTGCTGCAACTCTTTCTTCAACAGGAACTCCATCTTACTTCTTACATCCTGCCGAAAGTACACACGGAGATTCAGGTATTATTACAAGAAATGATGTCATTATTGCAATTTCCAACAGCGGCGAAACACAGGAGTTATTAAACCTCTTACCGCTTATTAAAAGATTTGGCGTAACAATGATTGGTATGACAGGCAAACTAAATTCAACTCTTGCCCATGCTTCAGATGTTACACTTGATATTTCAGTAGAAAAAGAAGCCTGCCCGCTTAATAAAGCTCCAACAGCAAGTACTACAGCTACACTTGCTATGGGTGATGCTTTAGCTGTTTGTCTTCTTGAAAAAAGAGGATTTTCGGAAGAAGATTTCTTGATTTTCCACCCGTCAGGCGCATTAGGAAAAGGATTTTTATATAAAGTAGAAGATTTAATGCTTACAGATAAAGACAAACTTCCTATTGCAGCAGAAACTAACAGTTTTGCCGAAGTTATTGAACTTATATCCGATAAAAAACTCGGCATGGCTATGATTGTTAATGAAGAAGGCAAATTGACAGGAGTATTGACAGACGGAGATATTAGAAGAACTTTAATCAAATATCCTAACATCAGACCGCTTCTTGCTAAAGATGTTATGTCTGCGAACCCGAAATATATTTCTAAATCTGATTACGGCGCAAGCGCATTGAACCTTATGGAAAAATATTCCATCACTGCTCTTGCCGTACTGGATGAAGACGGAAAACCAATCGGAACAATTCATATTCATGACTTATTAAAAGCAGGAGTCGCATAATGGCAATTAAATTGGCTGCTTTTGATGTTGACGGAGTACTGACGGACGGAAGTCTAACTTTTGATGAAAACGGCATTGAATACAAAACATTTAATGCAAAAGACGGTCAGGGTATAGTTAATCTTAATAATGCGGGAATAATTACAGCAATCATTACCGCAAGAAAAAACGGAACCGTAGAACACCGTGCTAAAAACTTAAATATTAAAGAACTTCATCAGGGACAAAAAAATAAAATTGCGACACTGGAAAGCATTATGCAGAAATATAATCTGACTTTTGAAGAAGTTGCATATATGGGAGATGATTTACCAGATATCTGCTGTCTTGAAAAAGCAGGTCTGAAAGGCTGTCCGAATGATGCAGTAGATGAAGTTAAAAGCATTGCAAATTTTGTTTCTTCAAAAAACGGAGGCAGAGGAGCAGTCAGAGAATTTTGTGATTATATATTGAAAAAGGGGATATAAACATGTTTGAAATTAAAACACAGGGCTTTTTTGCCGCTGCTCACCACCTGTTAAACTATGACGGCGAATGCGAAAACCAGCACGGTCATAACTGGATGGTAGAAGTTTTTGTTAAAGGTGATGTCCTTGATAAAAGTAATATTCTTATTGACTATAAAGTTTTGAAAAAAGAACTCAAAGCTGTTTTGGATTTGCTTGACCACAAAGACATAAACGAGCTTCCTGAATTTAAAGGAGAAAGTCCTTCAAGCGAAATGATAGCATGCTTTATTTACAATAAGTTAAAAGAAAAAGTTGTATTGCTGAGCAAAGTAACAGTTTGGGAAACACAAACATCTTGCTGCAGCTATTTTGAAGAAGATTAAGATTAATTTTATAAAGGATAAATAACATGAATTTAATACAGGCAATATTAATGGGAATAGTACAGGGATTAAGCGAATTTTTGCCTATTTCAAGTTCTGCTCATTTAGTTTTTACGTCAAACTTTTATAAAGTTTTTAAAGGAATAGAAATTGTTCAGCACTCAAATGAAGAAGTATTCTTTGATATTATGGTGCACCTCGGAACACTTGTTGCTGTATTAATATTTTTCAGAAAAGATATAGCAAATATTTTAAAAGCTATGTGGCATGCTTTTAAAACAAAAGACTGGTCAAATAAAGAAGCTAAACTGGGACTGTTTATTATGGCAGGTACTGTTATAACAGTTGCATTAGCATTACCGATAAATGAAGTTGCGGAAAAGCTTGTTTATTCACCCGCTATTGTAGGGGTACTGCTGTTTATTACAGGTTTTACACTGCTTTACAGTGAGTATAAATCAAAAAAAATAGAAGCAAAAAAAGATGAAGTTGATTTAAAAACCTCACTATTAATCGGTTTGGCACAAGGTCTAGCCGCATTACCGGGTTTTTCACGTTCCGGCTGGACAATTGCAACAGGTCTTTTTTGCGGGTTAGATAGAATAACTGCAGCAAGATATTCTTTTCTTTTAAGCATACCTATTATCCTTGGGGCATCAATGGTTTATCCTCTTGTAAAAATTGATATCCATGAAGCTTTAACTTATAATTGGACAGCAATTGCTGCAGGAACTATAGTATCAGGACTTGTGGGTTATTTATGTATCAAATATTTTATGAAATTTATATCAAAATTTTCACTTGCAATATTCGGATACTACTGCATAATTGCAGGTATTTTCACTGCTATATTTTTCACGATATACGGTTAAAATATTTTTGTTAAAAAATGTAAATATGCTGTAAAAATACTGTCAAAAAAATATATTTACGGATGTTCAATAAGTACATCGATGTGTGTGGAGTAAAGATGATTTTACCGATTAATAGCGTAAATAACAACATAAATTTTTCTGCAGACGGCAATGATAAAAATCAAAAAGCACTAGAATATACACATGACACGCTTTTGAAAAATAATCTTGCCACTCGCACACGTATAGGCATTGATAAATTAACAAATGCCATGACGGTTTATCCGGCTAAAGGATTAAAGGGGAGTAAAAACGCTAATTTCTACGAATTCTTAACAATGGGAACTGTCCCTTACTTAGTCGGCAGTGCTATGTTAATGGGAGTTTTCAATGCAGCTAACAAATTCTTTGCACCGTTTGCAAGGTCAAAAGCTTCTGCAATCGGACAAAAAATGGCACTCGGTGTATTATTTTACGGTATTGCAAAAAGTGTATCAAAATCATTTATCAGCAAACCTGTTCAACTTATGACAGGCATTGATACAGAAAGACCTTATGCAAAAGTAATTTACGAACTTCCCGATGACATATATGATACCGATATTACAAGTATCGAACATCATAAAGTATTTGAAAGTGTAGAATTTCCACGCTGGGATTTACTATACGGCGACGAAGCAAAAGGCGAAAAAAGAAATTACAGATATGACAAAATCGCTAAAAAACTCGGCATGGGAACAAATTTAAAAGATTCCGATCAGGAAGTAAAACCAAGAATAAAAGAAATAATCATAAAAGAAAACCTTGCTAAAAATATATCTTCCTATCTTTGGGCTGCAACCGGCGTAGGTTTGGCATTCCAAAAACCCTGGGAAAATTATTTCAAAGTAATGACATTCAAGTTCTGGAAAGGTAAAGAATTTGGAAAATCATTACAATCATTCGGCAAAAGCCTTGTTCAAAGTGCGAAAGCATTTTATAAAGGAGAAGGTTCAGGCATTGAAAAACATGCAGGAAAACTTCTTTTAGGAGCAGCAGTACTATCATCTGTTTTAGGTGTAGTAAACACAATGTCAAGTTCATTAAAACCTTCAAAAGTTGATGCTGCCGATGTTATCAAAAAAGACAGTAAGTATGTGGTAAATTAATATGGCAAATCTCATTAACAATTACATATCTAACAGACCTACTGCTAACACCTATCAGGTTAAGGAGCAGCCTAAAAAGCCTATGCCTGACTTTGATATCCAGCGTGAACTTGATAATAGGACATTTATTAAACCGCTTCACGGAAAAGGCAGACTTCTTAAAGGAAATATATTTAATGCACCTGCCATAATGGTTAAAGATGCTATATATGATACAAAAGCATTCAAACATGCCGTTAAAGGCGAAGCTAACGATCATGAACTCGGCAGACTAAATGATGTCGGACTTAAAATCGGCGGACTTGCAATTGCAACTTATTTGTTTACAAAAAAACAAACTCCTATGACAAAGGGGATGGAATTTGTAGGTCTGGCATCATTTTTAGCATCAATGGCTATCTGGCCTAAACTTGCAATTCAGCTTCCTGCAAAACTTATTCATGGTGTAAATGTACAACAGCAATATGAAGACAGTTTCGGAAGAAAAAAATCATTCTATCAAGATCCTCAATTCATACCTTGGGATTTATATAAAGATGAAGAAATCCAAAAAATCGGCGACAGGCTGGGTGTTGATAAAGATATTCCTAACCGCAGAGATTTCATTCAGGAAAAAATGAAAAAACTTGCAATCCAAAACAATACATTATGGATGCTTACAGCCGGTTTTGCGACACCGATTATGAGTGCGTTGATTTGTAATCAGGCTGAGCCTTACTTATCTAAATACTTGAATAACAGACAGAACAAACAGGCTGATAAAATTCTTGATAATTTCTCAGATTATGTGAAAAAACATCAAGACAATTCTATTCGCAATAATATAGAAAAAATTATTGAGCTTCATAAAGACAAACATATTGACAACGAACTTGCTGAATTAATAACAAATACATTGACTGAAGGAATGGATTTGGTCACAGCAGAAAGTTTTAAAGCTGATTTAAATGCAATTTTAACCGACGGAACATATACAATTGATGAAAATACAGCTAAAAATGTAACTAAGAGCCTTCAGAAAAAACTTGACGGTCATAAATTCAGTAAAGAATTTATGGAAACAGTTATTCCTAATGAAGAACAAATGATAAAATTGTTCAGAGAAAATAATCTGTTTAATTCCAGCACCGACAAAGCAGGCTTCCAAAAAATTATCGACAAAGTAATGCTGACTATTGAAGATAATGTAAATTCATATAACGGCAGAGTTCCAGAAGCTCAACGAGAAGAACTTGATTATGTTAAAAAATTAATCATAAGCAATAAAGGTGACAAACACCCTATAAAACGAGTTCTGAATAAACTTAAATCAAGCAAGCTAAACTCAACTCTTCAATCCAAATTACGCCACGTTGCAAACTTAATCAGCGGATTTAAAGCCGAAACAGCTGCACTTGATGAGTATGCATTGAAGAAAGTAGGTTCCGCACCTGAAACAGTTGTTGCAAATTACTGGAATAACATTTCTAAAGACTTACTGAAAACTTTCGGCATTACTCCAAAAGAAATTGAAAAAGTAAGGTTTGATGAACATTTAATGGGTGCACTTTTAAGAGAAAAATTCGAAAAGATTGCATCAGACAAACCTACATACGATAAAGTTATGGGTGAATTGATAGCGAAAGTTGCCCACCTTAACAGTGAAATTAAACCAAGTGACTTGAATGCTCCAATATTAAAATTGGATAATTCTATGACAGATGCACAAAAACTTGCACTGCAAAGCAAATATGACAACATTGTGGATTCTAAATTCACACAATTTGCCAATGATATGAAAGAAGCAGGTTTCCATAAAACAGCAAGAGCTGTAATCGGTGTTAATGCCGGTGACAATGTCGGAACTCTTAAAAATATCCAAAAATCTTTTGCATCTGACAGGCTGCTTGGCGTAAAAAGTTCATTCTACAGGCTTATCAATGCTCTTGATATGTTCAGAAGAATTGCAACAATAGAAACCAACGGTTCACCATCAATTAACAGCTTGCCTCGTGAGGTAAAAGAAGAGCTTATCGAATTGTGCAAACAGTCAGTTCTTGAAGGACATACTTCAGACAGTGCAACTAAATACTTTATGCTCAGAAATCCTAACCCGTCTCCTGATATGGATCCGCTTGAGGTTAAAGGCGGAAAAGTTGTTAATAAATATTTAGGACAACCGGTCGGTAGAACAGACATACCGGGTGATAAATACTTCTATCAGGATTTGATGAAATTCGTATTTGAAGATAATATGCACATTGATACTACTACATTGTCAGAAAATAGTATTATAAAAGACGAAATTACAAAATACAGATCTCTTATTCTTGATAATATCGGCGGCGAATATTATTTCCCTAAACCCCGCCACTTAATCAGACCGAAAAATAATAATGCAAGCTCCGAATTGAAATTCTTGTTAACAGGTATAGCTCCAAACGAACTGTTTACAAAAGCAGGTCAACAAGCTTATAACACAAGAAAATGGCTTAAGATATTCGGCGGCTTCGGCGCAGGACTTCTCGGCGTAACAGTATTGGCACAATTCTTCTTAGGAAAGACAAAAACTCCGGATAAAAAGGTAGCTAAAAATGATTAATACAACAAACTTGCTTTCATTAAAATTAAATAGTATTAAACAGCCAGCACAGCCAGATAATCAGCCTGCTGTTACTACCCCTGATGTTAAATCATCCAATTCCGGATTAATCAGTGCATATCTCAACAATCTTGCTATGATGAATGTTCCTGCTGTTAAAAAATCAGAAAACGCAGCACCGGTTAATTATCATAATAATCTTAGAACCATGTTCAGAAATAACGAAGCCAAAATTCTTGCAATAATTCCGAGAACATTTAATGCTAAAGATTTAAACGGCAATGAATATATTGACGGAAACGAACAACGTGGAACTTTCCTCAATGCAATAGAAAGACTTGATGAAGTAAAAGCACAAGGCTTTAATACACTTCACGTTCTTCCTATTCATCAGCCGGGAAGAATGAAAGCTATGGGTACAGCAGGTTCATTGTATTCACCGAAAGACATGCTGAAAATTGATCCTAACTTAATAGACCCGAAGGATCCCAGAAGTGATAAAGAACAATTTAAAGCTTTCATTGATGAGTGCCACAAGCGTGGAATTAAAGTAATGCTTGATATGCCAAGCTGTGCTTCATACGATATGTTCCTTGAAAAACCTGAACTTATGGCAATGGAAAGAGACGGTTTAGCAAAAACTCCGCAAGGATGGAATGATATCAGAATGTTCCAGCCCTGGGAAGATGAAGGAAAAAGAACTTTAAATCCTAAGTTACTGGAATTGCACAAACAATATGTTGATATGTGTATTGACTTAGGTATAGACGGTATAAGATCAGACGTTGCCAGAGCAAAACCCGTAGAATTCTGGGATGTTATAATACCTTATTCACACATGAGAGATCCTGAATTCGGCTGGCTTGCCGAAACTTATACTTATGAAGATGCTTCACCTCAGGCAAACATGCCTTATGACAGACCTGAAGACTCTTTAAGAGCAGGATATGACACAATTTACGGTCAATACCACATCTTCCATGAATGGCCAAATGCAACCACATTTATGGACTATGTAAAAGAACAGCTTGATATGTCATACAGACTTCCGAAAGGTAAATCGTTAATAGGATCTTTTGCAACTCACGATGACATTTCTCCGATGTTCCACGGCGGAGCTGAATATTGCAACTTAACAATGGGATTGCAAGCAACTCTTCCAATGCTAAACCCGTATATAGTTGACGGCTACCAAACAGGCGACGATTATTTATACCCTTATGAAGATAAATATAACCCAGAAACACAAACAGATAGCCATATTATGACTGTTCACAGAGGCAGATTGGATATCTTTAATCCGTCAAGAAAACCGGGCGGCACTCAACCTGCAATCGGGGAATTTATGACAAGTGCCTTTGCGCTTAAAGATAAATACGCTGATGTAATTAATAAAGGTACATTCATTGAATTAAATAAAGAAAATGATAAAAATGATCAGGTTATTACCTACGCAAGACACTTTAACGGTAAAACTTTACTTGTAGTTGCAAACAAAAACATTAACCGTTCTGTAGCTTGTAGAATTAAAGTTCCTACCTTAAAAGCAAATCAAGAACTTAAAAACCTTCTTCCTTCATACGGAAAAGAAAGTCTGCTACAGGCAAGAGATAACGAATTATGCGTAGACTTAGGTCCTGCAAGAATTCACGTATTTGAAATTAATACACCTAATATTGAAAAATACTGCGATAAAATATACAAACAAAACTTATAGAAGGCACACATTAAATAAACCAAAAGATGTAACTGTTTAATATAGTTACATCTTCTTTTTGATTTTTAAATATGTTTGCGCTAAAATATTCAGGCGAGGTATATAAAAAATGCTACAAGAATTCATAAGTTCAAAAATCCACAGAGCAACAGTTACAGATGCTAATTTAAACTATGTAGGCTCAATCACAATTGATGAAACTTTAATGAAAGCTTCTAAAATTAAGGAATGGCAAAAAGTCGATATTTTAGACATCAATAACGGCGAAAGATTTCACACATACGTAATTAAAGGTAAAGCAGATTCCGGTATGATATGCTTAAACGGTGCTGCTGCAAGAAAAGTACAACCGGGTGATAAAGTTATTATTATTGCATACGGGTTATATAACCCTGAAGAAATGGATAACTACAAACCTACAATTATTATAGTGGATGAAAATAACAAAATAACTAATACTCAATAGATTTGTAAAAGTTATACATTAATTTTAAAAGCTTTGGATTATTATCTAAAGCTTTTTTTAATTCATCTTTCATTTCTTCATCAGAAATGTCAGAAAAATAATAGAACTCCCAGGGGCGCACATTAAGGACATCACTAAGCTTTTGGAGAGTTTCAATAGAAGGTGAATATTTACCGGTCTCTAAATAACTTAAACTTGGTGTTTCAATATCTATCAACTCTGCTAATTTTTCCTGAGTAAGATTTCGTGATTTTCTGATAAGCTGAATTTTTTTACCCAAAAGTTTTTTCAAATCTGACATCTATTACTCCTGACGTAATTATTTATTATTTTATAAACACTTGAGATATAACATAATGTAATGCTTTATTTTTTAACTTGACTAATAATGCAACATACGATATAATATAAATAAATACATTAACTTTATGGGAGTAACTTAATGTTTAAGATTAAAAAAGGTTTTACGTTAGCTGAAATGATGGTTGTGATGCTCATATTGAGTATAGTTCTTGCTGCTATGGCACCAGTAATGACAACTAGAAACAAGACCGATCAGACATCTCCATGGAGGTATTCCGAAGGTAATTTGTCCGATGCTTACTATGGCTTGGGTGAAAGCCAGACAGCAATGATAGGTCAGCGGCAATTCGAGAATACTGACGAAACCGCTAAGTTAATTATTAACTCATCCAATACCCGACCTGTTAGTATTGCATTTAAAAAGAACGGTGAGAATATAGCCAAATTATTTATTAGAAAAGATGCTGATGACAAGAGTTTCGTACTGGGTGATGCATCAACTGAAAGTAAAAATAACACAGTTATAGGTTCCGGAACATTTTCTGAAGGTTCAGGTGATTTTAATACAATGCTCGGTTCTGATACCATGTCAAGAACTACAAAATCATCTTATAACGTAGCAATAGGTACTTCTGCACTGTCAGGAGGCTATGGTACAGACGGAAATATTGCAATCGGCTATAATACATTAAAAAATATAAAAGGTTTAAACAGAGGGCTGAATTATTGGCCCGGAAACGGCAGTATAGCGATAGGACATGAATCCCAAGCTTCAATTGGCGATATGACAGGACATAGGGGTAATACATCAATAGGTTATCAGTCATTAAAAACTTGCACAAGCTGTGGCGGCAATACAGGAACAGGCTGGGGAACTTTACGTCTTATAACTCAAGGTGACGGTAATTCCGCATTCGGTTCAAATGCCCTGGCTTCTATTTCAACAGGTAACAGTAATACAGCATTAGGCGAGTGTGCAATGACTTTCTATTCATCAGGTACAGGTAACACAGCTGTTGGTAATTCAGCTATGGCACCTTCTGCAACAGGAAACTATAATACTGCTCTCGGTTTTCAAGCTATGGCTGAATTCACAACATCAGGTAACGGCAACACAGCGCTTGGTGCATATACAAACGTACAGGGTGAAAATTCTATCGCAATCGGCGGCGGCATTAATGAAGAAGGAGCTTCTGTTGCAGAGGGAAATCAAGCACTGGCTATAGGTTACAAAGCTTCATCCAAAGCTGACAACAGTATTGCAATAGGCAATACGGCAAAAACATCAGATAACGATGCAATTGCTATAGGTAACGAAGTGACTGCAAGCGGTGAAAGCTCAATTGCGATAGGAAGCCATGCAGAACAATCAACAACCAGTGCATTAGGTGAAAAGTCAATAGCTATAGGCGATGGTGCAGTTGCAACAGGAAATGCATCTGTAGCTATTGGTAACAATGCAGAAGCAAAAGGTAATAATAATATTGCTATTGGCAACTATGCTTGCAAAAATATGAAAGGTAGTAATAAAATTTGTATAGGTTCATTTGCAGGTTCAAATTCTTCTGAACACCAGGATGATGATGTGGAACGTATATACATAGGCGGGGCATCAAAACTTAATAAAGGCTCAGCAGTACTCGAAGTCCATAATGATAGCAGTAAGAGAGGGAATTTTTCTAATACTGCTGTTGTAATACATGGCAATTTAGTCGTTAACGGATTAATATTTTCTTCAAATTCAAGAAACGGAAGCCATTTTGAATATCAATCCAGAGGTGATGATAATGGTCATACAGGACACGTAATTCACTTTGTTGATAACAATGACACTATCAAGAATTATTACCGAAACGGAACTGTAGAAGAACGTAAAACTTCTGATTCCAGGTTAAAATACGTCGGCAGTGAAAACACCTCAGGACTGGATAAAATTCGTCAGTTAAAAGTGTTTAACTATACTTTTAAGAAAGATGAAAAAAAGACACCACATGTAGGTGTAATTGCACAGGATTTGCAAAAAATCTTCCCTGATGCAGTAAAAAAAGGGGCTGACGGATTTTTGACAATCCGTATGGAAGATATGTTCT
>HF991474.1 GCA_000433095.1 Clostridium sp. CAG:967
AGCGCCAGAGTTATGTAACCCAGCTGCATAAGGTTTATAACGAAATGCAGCAGGCTATTGTGCAATATCAAACCGATAGAAATGCTGTTAATTTAACAGAAGCCGGTTTAACTTCCAATGCTGCAATTCAGTCATTTATAAAGTCATATTTTAAAGTAATTAAAGAATGTGAAGAATTAGAAGGATGTTTTGCTTCTGATTATAAAATCTTAAATGGAGGAAGTGCTAATTTTGGAAAATTAAAATCTTTTGTCTTAGCAAGCGGGGCTTCAATAAGACCTACATTGAACGCTAGTGACGGCGATATAGGTGTATATTTTGCTGTAGATGTGAACGGTCCTAAAGGTCCGAATATTTTAGGTCGGGACTGCTTTTTTATTTTTATTTTTAATAACGGTATGATTGACGATAACGGTACTTCTGCGCCGTTATCCAGGGATGAGCGTGAGAAACTTTTTGATGAGCATTGTTTTGGTAACGGTACTACCGGTTGTTTTGGAAGAATACTGAATGATAATTGGGAAATGACTTATTAGATAAAAATCCTCTGAATTTACAGAGGATTTTTTTATTATTTGTTCAAGAAGCCTGCCATAGAAGGTTTGCTTGTGGCAATTATTGCTGGAGGCGGGGTTTGTTTTGCCTCTGTCTGCGCTGTAGCTAGAGCTTTTTCTTCTTTTTCTTTAGCAATAGCTTTTTTAGTCATATTTTCACAGTATCTTGCAAGCCACATCATAAATGCGGGAACAAGGATAAGTGTTGAAGCAAATCCGAATGCGCTGTTAAATGTCTTAGCTCTGTTAATGAATTTATTATCTTTAGCAGAGAATACAGTATAGATTTTTTCAAGAGCTTCTGTATTTTTAGCTTTTTTGAATGCTTCTTTAATTTCATCTAAAGTTGCATCTTTAATTGACTTGCCGTTGAATTTTTTCATAATTTCTTCTGATTGTTCTTTAACGGTTTTTTCAATGTTTAATACTTTTTTAACATCTCCGCCGTTTTCCTGAATGAAATCAAAGAAACCGTTAATTCCGTCTTTGTATTCATGAATATTGCTGTATTTTGAAACAATTTGTTCGCTTGTTAACACATCAACACCTGAACCTGCCGTGAAGTAATTTTTAAACTTGTTAAAGAAGTTTTTATTGTGATCTTCAGGTTTTACGTTTAATGCAAGTCCGGAAGCTTTTGCAAATGCATCAGAGAAGCCTCTAGATAAAGCTTTTGCACCGAATAATATTGCAGTGAAGCTTGAAATATCACGAACCAGAATTTCTTTGCGTTCTTTGTCACTCTTAGCGTTAACGTAGCGTGGAGGCAGGCAGAAGCCGAACAGTAATGTTAACATTGCAGGTACTGACATTGATGCTCCGTTAAATTCGAAGTTTTTCAATACTTTGCCTATACCGCCTTGTTTCATGGCAGTTTCACCTGCTTTTGATACAAATCCGCCTGTGAAAGGAACATCTTTGTTTTTATCTTTATTTTCAGCTTTGTCTGTTTGTTGAGCTTTTGCATTATCTTCAGGTGTTTGTGCGCCTTCTTCTACAAGACCTTTTAAGCCCGGATCATGTTTAAGTCCCATATTGTAAAGTTTAGGGATTAAAGTGTAGAAACCTACAACAGCTGCCCACATACCCAGATTTGAAAGAACTCTTGTGCCTGCTCTGTGTAAATTGAATTTTTTAATATATTCATCAAGATTACCGTTTGCATTTTTTGCAAGGAATTTATTTGTTTTTTCCAGTGCATCTCCGGAGTAATCTGTTAAACTTTGAGCCAAACGTCTGAAATTTGTTCCTAAAGGTTTGTCTTTACCCGCAACTTCAATTAATACATCTAATTCATTGCTTGACGGTGCAGCATGAGATTTACGCAGCTTCATGTAATCATCCACGATTTCTGTGAACAATTTATTTGCACCTTTTTTATCTTTGTTTGCACGTTTTGTTTCAACTTCTACAAGTCTGTCTGCAAATGATTGTGCAGTTTGTTTTAGTTCTTCGCCTGACAAGCTTTTATCTGTTGAATGATGAATTGCATTTTCTAAAACTTGTGTGTAGTAACCCTTTTTGAAAGCTGCTGCATCTTTTAATTGTTCAGGATTTTTAGCAGCGTAGTCAACAAAATTTTGTCCCAGAGCTTCAATATGGTTAACGTGTACGTTATTTGCGGTTCCTGAAGTCTTTTTAAGAACAGCTAAAATTCCCATAGGTATCAAGAACGCACTCGGACCGCTTAAAATTTCACGGATACCTTCACGTCTTGCAAATTCCCAGTTTAGAGGACCTGTTTTCTTACCGTTTTCGTCTTTTTGTCTGTTACGGTTTAAACCCTCATATATTCTGGGAGCAACCATACCAATACCGTCCTGTGCAATAAATGATGCTGCAAAACCGCCTTTATCTATAGCATCCATTACTGTCACGACAGGATTAAAGCTTCCTGTAAAAGATTGCTGATTAGATGATTTTTGTCTGTCGTTAAGATTGGTATGCTTTATCGCACCTGTTGATGAATTGATTGCTTTTACTGACATGTCCCTACTTTAAATTTTCATAACTACACATATATAAAAAAACTTATCTTTTACACTTATTGCTTTTTTGTCAGGGCATTTTTAAAAAAGTTAACAAAAGGTCATAAATGTATTAAGCTTATTTATTGTACATTGTACATTTAAAATTTTCAAGATTTTTACTACAAATATAACAATAATTTTACAAAAATGTAATAAACTCTAATAATAGATAAAAAATCACCCGTTCGGGCAGTAAATTGACACTATATTTTGTGTGATATAAACTAACTCTTATGGAAATTAACATTATCGGAGCAGGGCTGGCAGGTAGTGAAGCGGCACTGCAGCTTGCTAAAAGAGGAATAAAAGTAAAATTATATGAGATGCGCCCGCAAAAAACAACAGGTGCGCATAAGACTGATAAATTTGCGGAATTTGTATGTTCAAACAGTTTGGGTGCTTCTGACTGTTCAAATGCATCAGGATTGTTGAAAAAAGAAATGGAGCTTCTTGGCGGGGAATTAATCAATATTGCAAGAGAGTGCTCTGTTCCCGCTGGAAATGCTCTTGCAATAGACAGAGAGCTGTTTTCTGCGACCGTAACAAAGAGAATTTCTGAAAATCCTTATATCAAGGTTATAAAAGAAGAAGTTACTGCAATTCCTGACGGGTATGTAATAATGGCATCAGGACCTTTAACCTCTGATGCTCTTGCAAACTCTATTAAAAAATTTACACAAAGCGAGCATTTACATTTTTTTGATGCAATAGCTCCGATTGTAGAAAAAGACAGTATTAATTTCGATAAAGCTTTTTGGGCAAGCCGTTATGATAAAGGCGAAGCATCATATATTAACTGTCCTATGAATAAAGAGGAGTATGAGCATTTTTATAATATTTTGATTAATGCTCCTAAAATAGAATTAAAGACTTTTGAAAAAAATGCTAAGTTTTTTGAAAGTTGTCTCCCGATAGAGGTTTTGGCTTCCCGTGGTGTTGATACATTGAGATTTGGACCTATGAAGCCTGTAGGGTTGGTTGATAAAAGAACAAATCAGGAAAATTATGCTGTCGTGCAATTGCGTCAGGATAATTCTGCACAAACTCTTTTTAACCTTGTAGGATTTCAGACAAATCTTAAATGGGGTGCTCAAAAAGAGCTGCTTCAATCAATACCCGGACTTGAAAACGTTAATATTATCCGCTACGGAGTTATGCACAGGAATACATTTATTAATTCGCCAAAAGTCTTAAATGCATCATTACAGACAAGAAAACGTCCTGACTTATTTTTCGCAGGTCAGTTAACAGGTACGGAAGGCTACACAGAATCAATTGCGACAGGTATGCTTGCAGGTATAAATATGGCAAAATATATAAACGGTGAACAGCTTCTGGAATTGCCAAAAGAAACGATGTTAGGTGCTCTTACGCAATATATAAGTGATGAAAATCATGATAAATTCCAGCCTATAAATTCAAATTGGGGTATCGTAACACCTGTCGAACTTCCGAAAAAAGAACGAAAAAATAAAAAGTTGAAAGCTGAGCTTATTTCACAACGTTCTATTGAATATTTGTCTAAAATACGTTAAAATATAATAAAGAAAGGAGCAATTTATGAAAAGATTTGATTTATTCGGGGGGGGGGCAGCCGTTTAAGCTCCCGTCGTAAGGCATTTACACTTGCGGAAATTTTAATTACTTTAGGAATTATTGGTGTAGTAGCCTCCTTAACACTTCCTACTTTAATCCATAAACATCGAAATAAAGTAATGGAAACCCAGTTTAAGACAGCTTATTCCTTGATAATCCGTGCCACCTACCAGATGTACATGGAACATGAAGCAGATTTTTTTAACTATATTAAATACCAACAACGAATTCCTCTTTACTACAAAGTAGTTGGTAAAATAAATAAAAATGACAA
>HF991475.1:0-13306 GCA_000433095.1 Clostridium sp. CAG:967
CCGTCTACATCTGCATATACTATGTATCCCTGCTGGTTCATATCTTTTTCGGAAGTTTCATCATCCTGTCCAACAATACGCAATTGAGGGATAAGGTCAGGGTCTTTATGAACGTTATACAAACGGACTCCGTTACGCAAAATCAGGTCGGGAGTTAAGTCTGAAAACTCTGTTGTATCGGCATTTACCGTACTGCCGTCACATACGCTGTCTGTAGGGCTTATATTTACCAATCTTTCAAATAATTCACAGAAATTTGCTCCTTTTTTAGGTATTGTTGCAGGAATTGCTATACATTTACAATTTTCTGCACTCCATTCTTTACCTGTTTCACAGGCTGGAGGCCAAGGGTTAATATTTACCCAGCCGCATACTTCAGGTGTGCTGTCAAATTCTTTGCCCAAGCAATATTGTGATGATATTTCACTGTCTGTAGGACTGATATTACAAACAGGAGTTTCGGGGGTTTCAGGTTCTACGCCGCTTTCGGGACAGGTTTCATCCTGTTTTACCTGACTGCCGTCTGGACAGGTTTTATAGGAAACACAGGTATACTGTACCATTCGATACTCAGCAGTTTCGGGGCTATCGTACTTGTATGTGGCATAAGTATTTTCTGGACATTCGTACTCATGCACACAGTAATCTCCCTGTAATACAAATGAATAATAAGGTAACTCTGTACAAGTAGGATTATTTTTTACCACTGAAAGAGCACCGCAGTTACCTCTGCCATATTGAGGAGAAGTATCAGTACAGCTGAAAGTACAATTTTTTGACGTATCACTTGTTGTATATCCCGGGCCGGCACCATATGTTGAATTTCCGTCACGTTTGCCAGAACATACCATATAATGATATTCATTAGTTACATTATTTTTTGAATTTCTAATATAATCTAGTACAGCATTATAATCGCACTTTAATTTAGATGCATCTGTGTCAGTTTTGTTATTTCCTCTGAAACTTCCATATACACCCGTATCTTTTGACCAAATATCCCAAACATGATAACTAGGGCATCCGTATATTTTAACTTTTTCAGCTTTAGCTGTATTATAAGTAAATAAATTTAAAAACGAAAACTTTATAATATTATTTTTAGCATGATAAATTTCATCATTAGGATTAAAATCAGCCAACATATTTGAGGTGACTGAACGCAATGTTGAATAAGTTGAATAATATGTATAAGAAATTACATTATCTAAACGGGACTTGGTAACTTTTATGCTTACACCTACTATTACGGCTATGATAAGCATTACGACTACTATTTCTGCAAGAGTATAAGCTTTTTTTCTGCATATACCTGAAAACCTTTTATCAGGAGCTTCTAGATTGCCCCCCCCCCGAAAAATGCAATATTAATAAATCTTCTCATAACTGCTCCTTTCCTGTACATTATTATAACAAGTTTTTAAAACATTTTCAATAATGTTATATGTCGATGATTTACAAATATAAAAAATATTGGTATAATTCTATCAAAAGGCTGGTTATTATGCATATAAATAATGTTAATGAAAAAACTTCATTGCAGTCAATCGTGGCATTGTCAATACTCTGTTTTATTGTTACTGCTGTATTTGTTTCAATATATTCATTCTCAGGTGTAGAAACTTATTCCGTTTCAGGATTTTTTGAATGGGCAGTAACTTCATTTAAGGCTGTCTGCACAGGTGATGTTGAAGATAAAGTTCTTATGTGGATTTTGTTTGTTATCATACCTGTAGGATTATACGTATGCCTGCTCTGGTCTGTAATTTCCAGAAATGTTGCGTTAAGAGAATTTAATTCTAAATTGAATTTAAAATCTGTTGATTTATTACAGGACAGAATTAATTTTAACTTTAACAAATCACAATATAACTTTGCCTGCGGGTATGGTGAAGTTAATAATCTTGAAATGGTTCTTAAAACAATGCTTGTACACACAAAATACGGCACAAATATTGTTTTAAAACAGATAACTTTAAATTTTACCGTATTAAACAACAAAAACTTCTCTTTAAGTAATACCCCTGTTGCTCCTATGGGTTTGATTTATAAAATTCTTGAATACAGCAGGTATATGAATAATTTTTCATATAAATTTGATGGGGCAGGAGTTTCAGAAGATTATCGTGAAAAAATAGAAAACTATCTGTCACAGGGCGACAAAACGTTTATTGCATCAAGTAAAGAAAATAACATGAAATGGGCTTCTATATTATTCTTTATTGCAGGACTTTTTATGTTATTTGCATCAAAAGATTTTGCTATTATAACTTTTCAGGACGGCTACGGATACTGGATTATTCTTATGCCTTTTATGCTTGTAATAGTTTCGTTTATCTTCGATATTATTTTGATTATCAACTCAATAAACAAAAACAAATTCAGAGGTTATAATGGATAAAGAATTAAGCGAAATTATCGAACAAATAGAAAACAGGGTTACAGAGCTTAACAAACAATCAAGCAATGAAGAAAAACAAAAAATACTTGATGATATAGATAATGCTCTTTATATTGATCCTGTAAATGTCAGTATTCTTATCTGGAAAGGGTTTTACCATGAAGCTCTCGAAGAATACGACCAAGCTATTGAAACCTTTGAACAAGTTTTACAAATTGAGCCAAACAACGAGATTGCAAAAGATTCATTAAAAAATTGTAATGAGTTTAAAAAATGGGCTTTAGAAGATGTTACAAAAGAATTTTCTCCTGAAGATTATATAAAAACCTCTGCTTCTTCTTCAACAAGCAATTCCAACAATTTAAAATGGCTTAATGTTTATTCTATTGTTGCTTTAAAAATTCTTCTTCTGGGAGTAATTATATATGCATTTTTTCAGCCTTTAATATTCGGTTATACTGATACACAACTGCCAAAATCTTACAGAATTCAAGAATATAACCCTCAGCAATTAACAATAAACAAGCCGTCGGATTACAACGGAAAAAGCAAGGCAGAAGTATTTAGCATAAGAAAAAAATTCGTACAGACTTCGCTGTTTAACAAACCTGATTATGAGCCTGACGACAACACATTCGGACAAATCGAAGACGGCAAACCATGGTGGGGTATTAATCAAATTGTCTGTTCTGAATACAATAATCCGAACTTTAACAAAACAGCAGGTGTTTCTGCCGTAAGTAAACACATGAATAATCCGAATATACTTGTGGGAACTGTTTTTCCGTTTAATTTCTTCAAAGAATACGACAGTATAGGATATTGCACAGCAGAATACGCAAAAACTTTCCCTAAAAAAATGGAATATATTAAGGACAAAAATTTAATCATAGCAACCTATGACATGGACAAACGTATTTTAAACTCTTTTATTAATTGGCGTGGCAGAAGACGCCACTATTTCTTAAATCTTACAGGATTAAACGCTAAAGATTTAGGTTACAAATACGGTTATGCCTTTGATTTAAAAAATATTGAAATGACAGAGCCCGTAAATATTTCAAAAGAAATTTACAGGTTCAAAGATTTTGTTCACGTTGGTGCAAGCTGCGGTGTGCAGGGAGGTTGTAACAATATTTCACCTCATCAGACAGAACTTGATTACAGATTGCTGCACCTGCCTGCCGAAATGACAATAAAGCTTTGGAAAGAAAAGCCGATGAACCCTTATATGAAAGCAGATATTTATTACAGAATAAGGTTTGAAAAAATTTAAAATAATAAGCTTGTTTAAACAAAAACAACCTCTCTCAATGAGAAAGGTTGTTTTTAGTTTTTGCTTACAATCCGTTAGTCAAAAACGTAGTCAATGATTGCAGCTTCTCTAGCACGTTTGATTGCTGTAGCAATCATTCTCTGGTGTTTTGAGCAGTTACCTGTAATTCTGCGAGGAATAATTTTTCCTGCTTCTGTCAAGTATCTTTTTAATTTTGCTGCATCTTTGTAATCAATTGCTTCTACTTTGTCTGCACAAAGACTGCAATTTTTACGTTTTTTCTTGTCATCGTTGTTTTGTCTTGCCATTTTTCTAAATCAGCCTTTCTAGCCCTTTTTTATCTACATTATTATTTTTTTCTGTTCCCAAAATGATTTGCTTAACCATTTTGCTCATCAACGGATAACGATCACTGTTATTTTGTCTGTAAAATCCGTTAATTAAACCGTTATTACCTTTTCTTAAGTCAGGTAAGTAAGGGTGAGTTTTTTGTCTTAATTTATGAACATTTTCAATTGCTTTTGCAACTTTAGCCTGTTCAATTTTTGTTATGTGTGCCATATTTGGGGTTCCTTTCAATGTATGTGTCTTTTAAAGCTCTCCCAAATATTAAACCATTTTTTTGAAGTGTTAAACACTTTTTTGCAGTCGTACCTTTGCCCGGCTGTTGACTTCGCCTCGCATTAAACGGTACCGTTCACAACAACAACGAAAACTCATCGTTTACGTTGATTGTTGTTCAACTCTCCTTGCAGTCGTACCTTTGCTCGGCGGGTTTAGAACGGAATTTCGTCTTCGTTAATCAATTCATTTGACATATCATCTGATTCAAACTTAACGATTTCTTCTGTTCCGAACTTTGAATCAGAAACCGCCATTGCACCTTCACCGAGTTTTTCGATTGTGTTGGCATCAATTTCATAAATTCTTTTTTCTGAACCGTCATCCATTTTAACTGCTGCTGTTTGAAGTCTGCCTTCAACCAGCACACGTTCACCTTTAGAAATTGAAGATACGATTTCATCAAGAGCATTTCTTCTTGAAATTACTCTGATAAGAGTTTCTTCTCTTTCGCCGATATTAAGAACAAAAGCAGATACCGCAATATTGTTTTGTGTAAAACGTTTTTCCGGCGCTCTGTATACTGTTCCTGTTACTACTGATTTTGCAAGTGACATTTTTTCTTCTTTCTTTTATTAAAGTAAATTAAACATTTGCTGTTTTTGAAGCTTCAAGAAACATTGTTCTTAAAACATCGTCATTCAATTTTAATTGACGTCTGAATTCAGCAACTTTTTCTTCAGGCAAGCTGATTAAAGAAACTACGAAAAATCCGTCTCTGAAATTTTGGATTTCATAAGCTAATTTTTTTCTGCCTGATTTGTCTGTAGATTCGACTTTTCCGCCGAAATCAGCAACTGATTTGCCTAACGCTTCAACTGCTTTATCTACTTCTTCTGCATCTAAATTCGGTTTAAATACAGTTAATAATTCATAAGTTTTCATTTACTATTTCTCCTTCGTTTTTAGTGTATGGAATAATGTTAACATGAAAATACACGTAATTACAATATATACTCTGCAAAAAAGCTGTAGTTAGCAGAGCCGATAAGGAAAATATCCTGATGAGTATCATCCTTAGAACCTTGCCATTCAACGAATACAGGTCCTCCAAGAAGATTTACTTTTACTTTTTGTTCTGTTAAGTTATTTAAAACACAGGCTACAACACTTGCACAAGCACCTGTTCCGCAAGCTAAAGTAATTCCGCAGCCTCGTTCGTAAACACGCATATCAATTTCCATTCTTGATTTCACTTTTACAAATTCCGTGTTTGTTTTTTCAGGGAAATATTCGTGTGTTTCTATTACAGGTCCGTATTTTTCAGCCAATTCCATAGGATCTTCACCGGTAATTATTACACAGTGAGGATTTCCCATAGAAACAGGGGTTATATCAAACTGTCTGTCCAGAACTGTTATTTTTCTTTCACCCCAGAACGGAATTTTTTTATCTTCAAGAACAGGTTTTCCCATATTTACTTTTACAAGGTTGTTATCTAAAAGTTCAGGTTTTATAACTCCGGCAAGAGTTTGAACGCTAAAGGCTTTCTTGTCTACAAGTTTGTTATCGTATGCATATTTGGCAAAGCATCTCATACCGTTGCCGCACATTTGGGCTGTTGAACCGTCAGAATTGTAAAAATACCACCCCAAATCGGTTTCTTCTGTATTTGTTTTAGGGATAATCATTCCGTCAGCACCTACTCCGAAGTTGCGGTTGCAGACTTTTTTTGCCAGATCTTCCATTTTCATGCCTGTTTTTTCATACTCGGAATAATCTATTATTACAAAATCATTTCCGCATCCCTGCATTTTAGTTAATTTTATCGTTTTCATATTTGTCCTCTTTTTCAACAATTATATAATAAAAATATATGTTTTCTAAAATGTAAAAATTATTGACTTAATCTGCAAATAAGATGTAATATATTTTAGAATATTTTTTGGGAAAAAAGGATTACAATAATGTTTAAACTGATTAATTCATTGGAATGCAAATTTTCAAAACTACAGCCTTATCAGGTTATTATACTGGGTTTTTTAACTTATATTTTAATAGGATTAATATGTATTTCTCTGCCTTTTGCACAGAAAATGCACGTCAGCCTTGTTGATAATTTATTCAACATTGTATCAGCGTTATCTACTACCGGGTTAACCACCGGAAATATCAGTCAGCTGTACACACCTTTCGGAAAGCTGATTTTATTAACATTAATCCAGCTGGGTGCTATAGGTTACATGACAATAACTTCATTTTTTATACTCTCATCCGGAAATAATTTATCTAAGTACAGAACAAAAATTCTCAGCGCAGAATTTACACTTCCGGAGAATTTCAATATAAAAGAATTCATCAGAAATATTATCATTTACACTTTTGTTATTGAATTAACAGGCAGCATTCTTCTAAGTATTGAGTTTGCGAAACTCGGTTATGCAAATCCGTTATGGGCAGGAGTTTTCCACGCTGTATCAGCATTTTCTACGGCAGGTTTCAGTATTTTTGCAACAGGATTGGAAGCATTTAAAAATGATATTTCAATAAATTTAATTATTGCATTTTTATGTTATTCGGGTGCTATAGGTTTTATAATTCCTATGGATATTTACAGAAAAATTGTTGATAAAAACCACAGAATAACCTTTACAACAAAAGTTATCCTGTTTATTACCGCACTGGTGGGCATTGGCGGAACAGTTTTATACATGCTGAACTGTAATTCCGGAATTCTGCCAGCATTTTTCCAGGTAATGTCAGCATCTACAACAGCAGGTTTTAACACCGTAAGTATCGGAAAACTTTCCACAACCTCACTTGCAGTATTGATTGCGGCAATGGTAATCGGTGCATCTCCCAGTGGTACCGGAGGCGGTATTAAAACTACAAGTATAAGCGTTTTGCTCGGTGTTGTAAGAAGTGTTATGAAAGGTCAGTATAAACAGATTACGTTCTTAAACAAAACAATTCCTTTAAACAGAGTGTTCACAGCAATTGCAGCTACTACAACTTATATGTTTACTCTGGTTATTGTGGTTTATTTACTCACCTTGACAGAACAATTCTCTTTTATGGAAATATGTTTTGAAGCGGCTTCCGCACTCGGAACTGTTGGTCTGTCAATGGGAATTACAGCTGACTTATCAAATACCGGTAAAATCATTTTGTCTTTAGCAATGTTTTTAGGTCGTGTAGGTCCGCTTTCTATAGGAATTGCATTTTTTAAATCAAGTTCCAATGTGGTTGCCTGCAAAAGCGATCTTGCTACTTAAAAACATTTAACATATTTTTTCTGATAGCAGTTTTTTAAGTTTTTCACAATCAAAATCAAGATTTGATGAAATGTGCAAAAGTGAATATGCTGTCGGATCAAATATAGGATGGCGCAGTCCTAAAAGCAAAGTCAGAGAAGTTGAAATATAACCTAAAATTTTGCCAATCCACAAAGGAAGACTGATTGTCTTAAAAGTTCTGCCGGGATAATGTTTTGATGCCACCTCATTATAATAATCGTCAATAGAAATTACATTCTCATCAATTACATTAATAGCTTCTCCGTCAAATTTACGGGTAAGCGCACACTGCACAGCAGCCTCGCAAACAGTTTTGACATTAACAACAGGCCATCTGTTTTTGCCTTTCCACTTTCCGAAATGTACGATAAACGGAGAATACTTTAAAAAATTAACAACACGCAGTTCAAGCGTTCTGTCATTTTCACCATAGACAGCCGCAGGGCGCAGAATTACAAATTTGGATTTGTTTAGATTATCATTTAACCACAATTCCGATTTAATTTTGTATTTCGGATAAGGGTTTTTGGCAGATAAATCCAAGGGAAGCTCATCTTCATTCTCGCCGGAAAAGTCTTTAATACCGTAGACATCTGTAGAAGAAAAATAAATAATCTTTTCTTTCGGGATATTTACAAGATATTTAACAGGTTCAAAATTTACTTCACGTGCCTCTCTGTCTGAAACAGTATCTACAGTAATTCCTGCAATATGAACCAGTATGTCGGGCTGAAAGTTTGCAAGAGCAGATGCAACGGATTTTCTGCTTCGAATATCTGCAATTATTATTTTTACTTCGTCCATACCGATTAATTCTTGCGGAATTCTTTTATGAACCATTGCATGGACTTCAAAACCCGCATTTAAAAATACTTTTACGGCATGCAGACCGATAAACCCGCCTGCACCGGTTATCAAAACAGATTTATTTAATGACATCGTATTTCCTGCCTATGTTTTTTAATATTTCTACGGCATTGTCTATTTGTTTGAAAGATAATTCTTTCATTGCGCATAGTCTCAGTCTGCACTCTTTACGTCTTACGGCAGGATATGTGACAATGTTTGTATAAAGTCCGTTTGCCCTTAGTTCGGAATGGATTTTAAAAAGCTTTTCCTCATCATATATCATTACGGGTATAATCGCAGACTGGGTGTGTGCAACATCAAACCCGGCTTCTACCAGTTTTGATTTAAGACAGTTAATTTTTTCCCACAAAACATCTCTGCCTGCTTCATCATTTTGGAAAAGCTTGAAAACTTCGTTCAAACCTCCTGCCACAGATGCAGGAAGACCTGTTGAAAAGAAATATGTTCTTGCATACAGTCTTAAATACTGAATTATATCCGCCGAAGCAGCGCAATACCCGCCCAAACCTCCGGGAGATTTGCTGAGCATACCGACATTGAGGTCGACTTTATCCATAACATTATAATATTCCGCAGAACCTTTGCCTGTAGGTCCTACAATACCCACACCGTGAGCATCATCTACCATTACCCTGCATTTATATTCTTTTGCAAGTTGAGTTATTACATCAAGTTTTGCAATATCGCCGTCCATTGAGAATACACCGTCAGTAATTATTAATCGTCCGGATTGTTCATCGGGAATTTTTTTCAAAATTCTTTCAAGCCCTCTCATGTCAGAATGAGGAAAAACCTTAATATCAGCGCCTGATAATCTGCATCCGTCAAATATTGAAGCATGATTTGCACTGTCATTAATTATAATATCCCCTTCGTTGCACAATGCAGAGATTACACCGATATTAGTACCATAACCGCTTGGAAAAACAATAGCATCTTCCGTACCGTAAAAATTTGCAATACGCCCTTCCAATTCTTTATGTATCTCTGTAATCCCTACATAGTTTGATACAGCACCCATACCATACCCGAATTTATCTAAAGCTTTCCTCGATGCATCCATAACTTTCGGATGTGTAGACAGGTTCAGGTATGAATTTGAACCAAGCATTATAACTGAATGAACATCGCCTGACTTTTCCTTAATCGGATATTCACCCTTAACTTTATCCATTGCAAGCATTCCCAAGCCTTCATTACCTGTTAATATTCCGCTTTGTAGTACCTCGTTTACTTTTCTTGCTTTAGAAAATAAGTCCTCTCCTGATGCTGTTTTCAAAAAATTTTCAAACTTATTATTTTCCTTAATTTTTTGCGCTTCTAACACATTCATTCTCCCCTAATAAAAATAACTTCCTAAACATTTTGTGATTGTTCATGATTTAAATCAATTACATTGTCGTTAACCAACTTACTAATATTTTTTTTGCTAAAATTTATATATATACTTTAAGGTACTTTTCAATTTTTAAGTAATCATTTATAATAATAATGTTTATTAAGAAGCAATTTATGTGTTGGACAAAAAGTTTTGAAGTTTAGTTTATGTTAAAATAGTTGAAAAAACTATGGAGCATTTATTATGACTAACTTATTATTTCTTTTATCAGCAATCATATTTGAAGTTGCAGGCACAACCATGATGAAGCTCTCAAACGGATTTACCGTTCTACTGCCGTCAGTTGCTTTGTTTATCTTTTATGCAATAAGTTTTTGCTGTCTGACTATGTCACTCAGAAGCATTGATGTAAGCATGGCTTATGCAATTTGGAGTGGTTTTGGTACAGCTCTAATTGCAACAATCGGAGTAATATTTTTTCATGAGCAGATAAATCCAATAAAAATAATTTCACTTGCTTTTATTATAATAGGTGTTGTAGGGCTTAATTTAAGCGGTGTTAAGCACTAAGAAGATAATTTTTTGCAATAACCTTTTCCACAGCTTTGTCAAAAAATTTTTCAGCTAAACTGTCTTTTAAAATTACTCTTTTTGCTTCTTTTAAACTGTACCATTCTGCGTAGTCAACTTCCTGTGAAAGAGCAAAGTTCTCATTTTTTGAACGTACTATAAAGTTGCATATCAGAGTATTTGATTTTTCAAAATATTCTGATGCATTAAACTTATAATCAAGAATATCAAGATTTATTTCCTCACGTATTTCTCTTACAAGAGCTTGCTCAAGACTTTCACACTTGTTAACGTAGCCTGCGACAAGAATATTTTTTTTCCTGCCGTATTGCTGTATTAATAAGCTCTTAGAATAATCGCAGTTAAAAATTACCATACTTACTGCCGTATTATATACAGGAAATCTAAACTCGCCGCAGGAAGGACAATAAGGCACAATTCCTTCACTCTGACCGAAGTTGATACATTCTTTTTCAATTAGTTTTGCACCGCATTCAATACAATATTTCATAACCACATACTAGCACAAAACTTATTTATTTTAATAAAAAAACATATTTATATTGACAAAAAGTTAGGCTAGACTTACAATAGTATATGGAACCCCATTAATAGTCCTAAAATATTTTAAGGAAGCCTATGATTGATGCCGAAAAACAAACAACTTTAGACAAATTAGCAATCGGAAAAGATGCTGTAATCGCTTCTATTGAATGCGATAACAAAGCTTTAAGAAAACATATTCTTGATATGGGACTGACTCCCGGTGTTGAAATTACTCTGGTCAAGACAGCACCTCTCGGCGATCCGCTTGAGCTGAGGCTGCGAGGATATGAATTGACTTTACGAAAAGAAGATGCATCCAAAATCAAAATTTATGATATCCACGATGCCCATAACTGCCCAAGAAAAAACAGGTCATTTAAAAATATTGAACACTCAAAAATCGGCGAAACAACAGTTTATAAAACCAGAAAAGATAATAAATCTTCCGTAAAAACAAAGATTAACCTTGCACTTGCGGGTAACCAGAATTCCGGAAAAACCACACTGTTTAATAAACTAACAGGTTCAAACCAGCACGTAGGGAACTTCCCAGGAGTTACTGTAGACAGAACAGACGGAATAATAAAAAATCATCCTGAAATCACAATTACCGATCTTCCAGGTATATATTCACTATCTCCGTACAGCAGTGAAGAAATAGTGACAAGAAATTTTATACTGGATGAAAAACCTGACGGAATAATAAACATTATTGATGCAACAAACATTGAAAGAAACTTGCTTTTAACAATGCAGCTTATAGAACTTGACGTTCCAATGGTAATTGCATTGAATATGATGGATGAAGTACATGAAAGCGGAGGCAGCATCGATATTAACGGGCTTGAAGCAGCATTGGGCGTACCTGTAATTCCTATTTCGGCATCTAAAAGCGAGGGAATAGAAGAATTGGCAGAGCACGCAATTAATGTTGCAAAGTATAGAGAACACCCAGGAAGATTGGATTTTTGCAACCCGAATGAAAAAAATCAGGAGAGTATTCACAGATGCATCCACTCTATTATACATCTTATTGAAACTCACGCAAAAAATGCACATATTCCTGTTCGTTTTGCAGCAACAAAAATAGCTGAAGGCGACTCTTTAATTTTAAAATCTCTTAATCTTGATAAGAATGAAGTTGAAACTTGCACACATATAATCACTGAAATGGAAAAAGAAAGAGGGCTTGATAAAGAAGAAGCTTTAGCAGACATGCGATTTACATTTATAGAAAATTTATGCAGCAACTTTGTTCATAAACCGGAAGAAACAATCGGATATAAGATTTCAGTCAATGCGGATAAAATTCTTACAGGCAAATACACAGCAATTTTAGCATTTCTTGCAATAATGGCAGTAATATTTTATATTACATTCGGACCGTTTGGGACTTGTTTACAGGACTTAACAGAAGCTGCCATTGGGTATATCGCAGGAATAACTGATAAAGCATTAAGTGCCTACGGTTTAAATCCTGTTGTTCACTCACTCATCATAGACGGAATATTTGCAGGTGTAGGAAGTGTTTTGAGCTTTCTGCCAATTATAATAGTTCTGTTTTTCTTCCTTTCAATTCTCGAAGACAGCGGCTATATGGCACGTGTAGCATTTGTAACGGATAAACTTTTAAGAAAAATCGGACTTTCGGGAAGAAGCTTTGTACCTATGCTTATTGGTTTCGGCTGTTCGGTTCCGGCAATTATGGCAACAAGAACTCTGCCTTCGGAACGTGACAGAAAAATGACTATTCTTTTAACACCTTTTATGAGCTGTTCTGCTAAGCTGCCGATTTACGCATTATTCACTGCTGCATTTTTTAAAGAAAATCAGGTTATTGTGATATTAAGCCTTTATTTAACCGGTATTATTGTCGGCATAATTTTTGCTTACTTTATGAAATTTTTTGTATTTAAAGGTCAGCCGGTGCCGTTTGTTATGGAATTACCTAATTACAGAATACCAAGCCCTATGAATGTTTACAGACTTATCTGCATGAAGTCAAAAGATTTTATTACAAGAGCATTTACTATAATTTTTATGGCAACAATTGCAATATGGTTCTTACAAAACTTTGATGCAAGACTTAATCTTGTACATGATTCAGCTGACAGTTTACTGGCATTTTTAGGAAACCTGTTTGTGCCAATCTTTAAACCTTTAGGGATTTCGGACTGGAGAATTTCTACGGCATTTATAACAGGATTTATGGCAAAAGAAAGCGTTGTAAGTACGCTGACAGTCTTGTCAGGCGGAAATACCGATATGCTTCCTGCTATGTTTACAAAACTTACAGCATTTGTATTTTTAGTATTTTCATTGTTATACACACCTTGTGTAGCTGCAATTGCGACTGTAAAACGTGAACTTGGCAGAAATTATGCTTATTTTGTTGTTATTTTACAGTGTGGAATTGCATGGATTGTTTCTTATTTAGTATTCCTGCT
>HF991475.1:13352-71434 GCA_000433095.1 Clostridium sp. CAG:967
TCCTGCTGGGTTCATTTATGCATTTTAACTAAAACAGGCTTAATTGCTCGGAATTATCTTTTTCTTCATAAACTTTTTCAAATTTACTCAATTTTAAAAGGTCATCCTTTATTTTTTCCAAAAAAGGCGAAACCTCAAGATTTTTGTAAGTTCCAAGCCATTTTCGCTTGTTTGCATGTGTTAAAAACAAACGTTCCTTAGCCCTTGTCATACCTACATATAAAAGCCTGCGTTCTTCCTCAATTTCTTCAGGTTCTTTTGCACGATACAGAGGCAGAATTTCATTTTCAAGACCAACAATAAAAACACACTTAAACTCTAAACCTTTTGCAGAGTGAAGTGTCATTAATGTTATCCTGTCAGATCTTTTATCAAGCGTATCGGCTTCTGTTAAAAAAGAAATCTCATGGATAAATTCATGTTTTTCGTTGTGATTTTTAGCAAGATTAAGCAGATATTTAAGTATGTATTCATCAACTTCTTTTGAAAGTTCATCATAAGATGCTTCAATCTGTGCACTTACAGTTTCATTATCGTTCAAATCCGTAAGAAATTTTCTTATAGGTTTTTTCTCGCACAGCAAATCATTGGAAAGATTTACAAACGGCATGCCTGTTCTTTTGACAGCCTCAATAATTGGAGGAAGCTGGGAAGATGTTCTGTATAAAATTGCAAAATCAGAGAATGAATAATTACATTCATCACCTTCTGACCTCTGTGAATCCAGTGAGAAAAAGCTGTGACCTCCTATAAGATTTTCAATCGTGCTTGCAACAAATTCAGCTTCTGCCTTGTCAGTAGGTGCTGTGTGTATGGTAATTCTTTCATGCGGTTTATCATACATTGAAACTATATTAAAAGAGTTAATCATCTGATTGGAAGCATCTACAATACAATTAGTAGAACGATAATTATTTTTTAAATTTATTATTTGCGTATCAGGATAATCCGCTGTAAAGTTATTGAAAAATTTCGCATCTCCTCCCCTAAACCCGTAAATAGCCTGATTTGGGTCACCTATGACAAATATATTGCCGTTTTCCGGCACTAGAAGACGAATTAATCTATACTGGTTTTCGTCAATATCCTGATACTCGTCAACAAACATATACTGAAAACGGATGCGGTACATATTTAAAACATTTTCATCATCTGTTAAGAGTTTTACCGTAAGAAGAATTAAGTCATCAAAACCAAGTGCTTTTTCAAGTATACTTTCATCCTTGCACAATGCTTTTTCCTGCTCGCTCATAACAATGAAATCATCACTTAAGCCTGCTTTTTCATAATTTTCTTTGAGAACAGAAAAACACAGCGAGTGGAATGTATGAATGTTTACGGAGTTTGCATTACCGTTCAAAAGTTTTGCAAGTCTTTCCCTCATTTCCTGTGCGGCTTTGCGTGTAAAAGTTATTGCAAGACAGTTTTGCGGTGCGATATTTTTATCATTTATTAAATGAACTATTCTTTGTGTAAGAACGGTTGTCTTACCTGAACCCGGACCTGCTACGATTAAAAGTTGATTTTTTTCGTTTGCCACCGCACTTTGCTGGAATTCGTCAAGTCCATGTTTTACTTCCTTTTCTTCACAGACTTTTTCCGCAACATTTTCATTACGATTTATAGCAGGCTTAAATTCCTGTTTTTCAGGTTGTTTTTTAACATCATCAACAGGTATTTCTATATCAAGTTTTAGGTTTACGAAGTTTTTTTTTATAAGTTCATCATCTTCAAAAAGTTTGATTACACCGTACTCACCGTCATAACCCGCATGTTTAATTACTTTTCCTTCCCTTAATCTTGAAATTCCTTCACCAAGCAAAACGGATGCTTTTGAAATCTCGTCAGTCGGGATATCCTGCAAGATAGCAAGCTCGGAACCGAACTTATGTATAAGTCTTTCATACTCGCAAACAGCTGATTTACTCTGAGGACCTACCTGCATAATTTCTGATATGATTTCCTGTAAAGGAACAAGGCTGAAAACCTTACCTGCTGTTGCAGGAGGAGTAATAATTTCTTTTCTGTCAGAAAGTTCGTTAACCCTGTAAGAAACACCAATTGTCACCGGTTTTCCGCAAACAGGACAAATCCCGTTGAGATTTTTGGTTTCTTCAGGAGAAAGACAAATATTACATTTTCTGTGACCGTCTTCATGATATTTTCCTTCTTCGGGAAAAAATTCCACAGTTCCCACATAACCCTCACCGGTCTTAAGAGCATGCATAAGAGTGTAATAATCGGGATTATGGTCAAAAACAGTTGCTTCTCTTGCAAGTTTTGAAGGAGAATGCGCATCAGAGTTTGATACAAGCCTGTATTTATCAAGCCTTGATACATGCCAGTTCATCTGAGGATCAGATGAAAGACCGGTTTCTACTGCAAAAATATGCTCCGATAAATCCTCATAACATTCCTCAATAGAATCAAAACCTGACTTGGAACCGAGAACAGAAAACCATGGTGTCCATATATGTGCGGGAATTATAAATGAATTTTCGCCTGACTCAAGCACGGTTTCAAGAAGGTTTCTGGAATCCAAGCCGAGTATCGGACGCCCATCTGACTTAATATTTCCGATTGCCCCGAGTTTTTCTCGAAATATATGAGCTGTTTCAATATTCGGAACAAAAACAACATGGTGAACTTTTCTTGTTTTCTCACCTTTTTTATAAATTGTTGAAATTTCAACAGATAGCAAAAATTTCACAGGGTTTTCACCCAGCTGCAATTCTTTTTCAATATCAGGTCTTAACCTGTAAACTCCCTCTCCTGCAGGAACAAGTTTTTCTTTAATCTCGTTAAACCACGCAGGATGAGTAAAATCACCCGTTGAAATAAGACTTAGACCTTTTTTCTTTGCCCAAATTGCAAGTTCTTCCAAGTTACAGCTTTTACTTGTGGCTCTTGAATATTTTGAATGAATATGTAAATCTGTATAATGTAGCATTCTTAACCCTTTCAACGGTCTAATTATAACAAAAAATTTATTTTATTTAAATAAAGGAAGATTATTCATCATATTTCTTAATTTTATTGCAATACGAGGCATTGGTTCGGCAATTGTAAGACCTGCCAAATCAATATTCGAAGCTACATCATTTATTAAGCGTACTGTTTCATCAATTTTCATTCCGCCCGGTTCTACGCCTACACCGGCAATCATTTCACCCGGATCAATTACGTCCAAATCAAAATGTATAACCGCTTTTGATGCACCCGTTTTTTTCAGCCATGACAAAACAGCAGAACTGTCTTTTGCAGTTTGCTCAGGCGATAAGCTTTTTATATTAAGTTTTTGCTGGCGTTCACGCATTCCCTCATCCCAAGAACGAAGCCCTGCAATTAAAACCTTTGAAGCATCAAATTTTGCAGGTAGCATTTTTATTAATTCTTCATCTCCCATTCCCATACAAGCTGTCAATGCCATTGCATGGTAACCTTTATAATTGTCACCCGGCAGATTAATATCAGGATGAGCATCAATCCAAATAACAGCAACATCATTATTATATTTTTTGGCAAGATAAGTAAAAGGAACAACGCTGACAGAACATTCTCCGCCCAGAGTAACAATCCTTTCAGGCTCACTTTTTTCAAGAATATCAAGAGCAGCCCCGGTTTGCCTGATTATAAATTTTCTATCCATCATTCCGTTTTCAACTTCTCTGTCGGTTATATCCTGTGATACCGGAACTTCATAAACCTTTTGCCCGCTTTGAGGAGCAAGCATATTCAACATCTGTGCTCCTAAATAATATCCTCTCGAGGAATCCTCCGCAGGAATATCAGGCATCCAGTGAGAAACAATTCCACCCTGCCATTGAGGATAAATTAAACGTATAGTGCCTGTTTGATTACTCATTACTTTTACCTCTTTGTTAATTTATGGTGCCGTTGAATTTTTAGGAACAAACATCTTAGACATATCAACCCCCTCAAGTTCGAGAAGTTTGACCTTTATATTTATACCTCCTGCATAACCTGTTAAACTTCCGTTTGTACCGATAACTCTATGACATGGAATAATAATAGAAACAGGATTTTTCCCGACAGCACCTCCGACAGCCTGTGCAGACATAGCTGTTTTATTCATAATTTTTGCAATTTTTTTAGCTATCTCGCCATAAGTAGTTACTTCACCGTATGGAATTTCACATAGAATTCTCCAGACTGCCTGCCTGAATTCATTGCCCTTTGGTGCAAGCGGTAACTCTTTAATATCAGGTTTTTGTTTTGCAAAATACCTTTTTAACCAGTTCTTTGTATTCTTAAAAATTTTCAGACTATCATCTTCGACCATTTCTTCATTTACAGAACCTTGAAAATATTTCTGACCTTCAATCCAGAGCCCCAGAAGATATTTACCGTCGCTTGCAAGTGTAATATTACCTATAGGCGAGTTATACTCAGTTTTAAAAATCATTCTTGAACCTCGTTTAAATAATAACATAAATTGATGATTTATTTATCTTTTTTCAGTATTGATTTAATCAATTTGTTCAAGTGATTTTCCAAATATTTTCCATAAACTGTATTACAATCTTCCAACTCCGAAGGTTGTTGTGAATAATTAAGCTGCTTTGCATAATTATCTATCGCCATTACTGATGTATAATCATCTCCATAATGTTTTACATATTGTTGAGGAATCATGCCTGTTATTTTCCCATCAGCCAAAGTATCTATGCCTTCTGTGCAATATTTTACAAACTCAACAACTTTAACTGATTTGTCATGTTTAATTTTATTCAAATTTTCATAAAAATCCTTCACCATTTTTAAATCTTTTTCAGAACCTCTGGTGATAGCATTCTTCATATAATTTTCACTTCGTTTTAATACATAATCGCCTACGATTTTTGAAGAAAAATTAATATTTCTTTGTGGTTTATTTCTAACATTATTAACTAACATTTTCTGTATTACACCTCACATATCCAGCTTAATCATAGCATAAACAAGAATAAATTGTATATGTGTCTGTTGTAAATTAACATGAAGAAACAGAAAAAGTAACGCAAATTTCCAGAAAAAATTTTAAGAAACTATCTTCACACCCAAGGGAACTTTTTCTCTATTTTGCATACAAATAAATTCAGTATGTTTATAGTACAATTATCAAAAATAGGAGTGTGTTTAATGTTTTTTTTATTTTTTGTTATTTTAATAATTATCATTGTTAATGTTGCTAACAGTAATAAAAATACTTCCAATAATAATACTACATATAAAACAACTTCATATTCTACTCCTACTTATAATCAATATAGTTATAGCAGAAGTTCTAAGCCAAAACTTAAATTCTATTCAAAAAATGATTCTGTTGAATTATTCGGTTATACAATTACGGATTCTTTATTTTATACCTGTACTTCAAAATCTGATATGCCATTTGCAATAGATGCAAAATCAACTCCGACTTTTGGATATACACCTTCTGAAGGCTTAAGTTATTGGCCTAATTATAATCAAATAAATAAAACTCAGCAAGGCTTTTATATAAAATGGTTGTCAGAAGGTAAGCCTTTTATAGAAGAGTTAGGATACGCCTACATTTATTATTACGGTCTTGAATACAGAGCTTTGGTGGAAAAACAGGATTTAAAAGATGTTCTATTTGAAGTTATAGATTTGGTAGGCAAATTTGATAGATTAAGATATGGATATGATTTAATTGCTTATCTAACTCTAAAAATAAATAACTTTTCAGAAGCTGAAACTAACAAATTACTGATATTTTTTAAAAATAACAAACAATTTTATATATACAATACAGCTTATAGAACAATTATTAAAAATCTAACACCAATAGAACAATACAGTGTAGATTTTGATTCAAGCCAGTTGAATAATGACAAATATTATGCCGTACGTGGTAAAAAATATGAATTATTAGAATACTATTTTAATAAAGTAAAGGAAACGCTTGATAAAACAGAAATGTATACAACAAAGCGGCAAACATACTATTATCGTATGGCAATGGGATTTTACGGTATTAACAACTTAATAGAATATGATGCAATTGTTCCATCTGCAAAACTTAAGCGATTATGGAATCATGCTCGCAAAACAATAAGATATGAAATCAAGCAAACTGTTAAAAATTTTGATGGTTCAAATGAATCCTTAACAGAAATTGAAAAACTTGCATATTTACCAGCAAAACTAAGAAATAATATAAACTACTCATTTAATAATTTTGATTTTGGTGAGAAAACAATTACTAATATTAAAACAATTGCAAATAAATTGGGATTTAAAATTCAAGATAAGGCAACATTAAGGCAATCTACTTTAATAGCAGAGGCTTGTGAAGCTCTCGGTTATGAAATTGAACCTAATGTTAACGTGGATAAAAAGCCATATAAAAAAGATACAATGGTGTCAATATACAGAAATCAATATCCAAAGAAGTTGTCCCAATTTGATTATCAAATAGCCTCATTATTCACTGATATTGGATATCAAATTGCATTAGTAGACAATGAATTATTACAAATAGAAATTGCACATATAGAATATTATATAAAAAAAGAATTTAGTTTATCTGCATCAGAAAGATATCGTTTGCAAATGCGAGGCGAATTACTTGTTCATACAAAAGAAATTAACACTAGTGAAACTATCAAAAAACTTATCAAAATGCTTGATGATAGTGGAAAAGAAACTATTGCAAAATATATTATTTCTGTTGCAATTGCAGATGGAATAGTAAAAGATAGCGAATTAAAAATCTTACAAAAAATATTTAAACAACTTGATTTCTCAGAAGATTATTTAAATTCAATTTTATCAGACCTTATAAATAGTGCTGATGATGTTGTTATAGTTGAAAAAGGTACATCTACAAAGAAAAAAGGTTCAAAAATACCTGCAAATATTGAATTAGATGAAAAATTAGAGTTAAAGTTAGATACTGAAAAATTAGAAAAAATAAAAATTAATACTTCTGAAATTCATAATGTATTACAAGAAATTTTTGCGGAAGAACAAGCAGAAATATTAAAATCTGAACCAATAGAAGCCGATAATTTAGAAGATGATGATAAAACTGACATAGAAAATGGTTTACAAAATATAGTAAATATCATTATTGAAAAAGAAAATTGGACTCGTAACGAACTATTAAATGTTATTCAAAATAAGGGAATGATGTTGAGTAGTGCAATTGACGAAATTAACGAGTGGAGCAACGAAGAATTCGGTGATTTTCTTGTAGAAGAAGATGATGATGTATATCTTGTAAATGAAGATGTTGTTAATTTAATTAAAAAATAAGGAATGGATAAATGGAAAAAATAAAAATCAAATCAAAAGAAAAGAATGCAATTATCGAATCTTTAAAAGCGGGTATTGTTCCAAGAATTGGCTTACAACATATTCAAGTCGGCAGAGCGGATGAAATTAAGGAAATGATAAAAGATTATGAATTAATTTCTGATGGTGGAGCAAAAACAAGATTTATAATTGGGGAATATGGTTCAGGAAAAACTTTTTTCTTAACATTATCTAAATTAATTGCCCATGAAAAGAATTTAGTAGTCGTTTCTGCTGATATTACAACTGAGAAAGTATTATGTTCTTCGGATGGAAAATCACAAAAATTGTTTTCAGAGTTAATAACAAATATGTCTACAAAAACCAAACAGGATGGTGGAGCATTAAGGTCTATTATTGAAAGATGGGCATCAAAAATATTGCAAAATAACGAAAATATTACAGAAGAAAATATTTATAAAGAATTGATTCCGTTGGAAAAATATGTCGCATGTTACGATTTTTCAAAGGTATTAACCACTTATATCAACGCATATCAAAACGGCGATGATATAAAAATGTCACAAGCACTAAGATGGTTAAGAGCAGAATATACGACAAAAACCGATGCTCGGAACGATTTAGGTGTCAGAACAATAATTGATGATAATAATTTTTATGAATATTTAAAATTATTTTCAGGTTTTGTAAGATTAGCAGGATATTCGGGATTAATTGTGAGTATTGATGAATTGGCAATTTTAGCAAGATTAAAATCAAATGTTAGAAATAAAAACTTTGAAAGAATTTTAAATATTATTAATGATTCATTACAAGGAACGACCGAATATATAGGATTTATATTTGGCGGTACACCTGAATTTTTAGAAGATAAATACAAAGGTATGTATAGTTACGGAGCCTTAGAAACTCGTTTAGCAGATAATCCATTTGCAAAAGAAGGCATGAAAGATTTGACAGGACCTGTGATCAGGTTAGATAACTTATCACAAGAAGAATTATATATGTTATTTTTAAATATAAGAAATGTTTTTGCCGAATATGATGAAACAAAATATTTGGTAACTGAAAATGATATTCAAATATTTATGCAATGGCTAATGAATAGATTGGGTGCTAAGTCTTTTCTTTTACCAAGAGAATCAATAAAAGCATTTATAGGCTTATTAAGTCAATTACAAAATTATCCTGATACAAATATTTCAAATTATCTTTCAGGAGCACAAATTCAAGAAGATAAAGAACCAATTGATGACGAATTGGTATCATTAACATTAGGAGAATGATGGAACCTTTTTATTTATTAAATAAAAAAATACAAAAAATTATTCATGAAATGAAGTGGGAAAATTTTCGACCAATTCAAGATGAAGCAATTTTACACATAAGCAACTCTCCAAGCGATATGATAATATCGGCTCCAACGGCAAGTGGTAAAACTGAGGCTGCATTTTTACCTATTATTTCTCAAATTGCAGATAACGGGAAAGATTCTGTAAAAATATTATATATTTCGCCATTAAAGGCATTAATTAACGATCAATTTTCAAGAATAGAAGCTTTATGTAAACACATAGATTTTCCTATTACCAAATGGCACGGAGATGCAAATCAATCAAAGAAAACAACTTTAATTAAAAATCCTGCTGGAATATTGCTCATAACACCTGAATCAATTGAATCATTATTTCTCAATAGAACTGAATATCTCGGACCGTTGTTTAAAAACTTGGAATATATTGTAATTGATGAAATTCACAGTTTTATAGGCAATGAAAGGGGGACTCAATTAAGAAGTTTAATTAATAGATTAGAGCATGCTCTTGAAATACATCCGTATAAAATAGCTTTATCTGCAACTATAAGCAATCTCTCGGATATTGCAAAATGGTTAAATCCAATAAATCCGGACACTGTAAAAATAATTGAAGATAACGATAAATCAAAAGATACTGTTGGTTTAATAAAATGTTATAAAAATATTCCTCCTATTGTAGGTATTGATAAAGATGAATTTCCCGAGTTAAAACAAGACTTATTCAAAGTTATAAAGCAAGATAAAAATCTAATATTCGCAAATGCTAAAATGACATTAGAAGAATATTGTGATTCTATGCAGAATATAGCATCAGAAAATAATTATCCAAACAATTTCTATATTCATCATGGTTCACTAGCAAAAAATATTCGAGAACAATGCGAAGATTTGTTAAAAAAAGAATTAAATATTTCAGTATTCTGTACAAATACGCTTGAATTAGGAATTGATATCGGTAATATTGACAGAGTAATATTTCTAGCACCTCCTTTTTCAGTGGCTTCTATGATACAAAGACTTGGACGTTGCGGCAGGAAAGAAAATGCGAGAAAAGAATTTAGGTTCTATATTGAAGAAAGCGCGATTGATGATAAGGCAACATGGCAAGAAAAATTACGGGTTCAATTAGTTCAAAGCATTGCTATAGTTGAATTAATGTTGAATGGATTCAGTGAACCACTCGATACAAAAACTTTTGATTATTCAACTTTTGTGCATCAAATTTTATCATATTTAGGACAAACTGGAGGGGCGAATGCCACTAAAATATATCATAATATTGCAGAAATATCGTTCAATAGTTATTTTACAAAAGAAGACTTTGTAAAAATATTACAAAATTTAAACTCTGAAGAAATTATTTATCAAATGTCAGATGGCATAATAACATTAAGCAAATTAGGCGAAAGAATTGTTGAAAACTATGAGTTTTATGCTGCATTTATGACACCAAAAGATTGGAAAGTCGTATGTAATGGTAAAGAAATCGGACAAATATCAGGTAGCAACCTTTTGTTTTTAAAAGAAGGTAGTCACTTCCTTTTGGCGGGTAAAAGATGGGAAATTTTAGAGTTTAAAAATAAAGTCCAAACAATTATTGTAAAAAAAGCACATGGAAAGAAACCTATAAAATTTAATGGTGGAACTCAAAATATACACAGAGCAATACATCAAAAAATGTTGGAAATTTATGAAACTAATTTTGTTCCAAAATATTTATCTCCGATCTCCATTCCTATTTTAGAAGAAGGTTTTGAAAATTATAAAACATATATAAAAGCACCCGATAGTAACATTCTTTCTGTATTAGAAGGAACTAGAATACAGAATACTATCGGCTTATTGTTTAAATATTGTGGAGTAGATATAGAGGATGGAGGAATAGGATTTTATTCAGCAAGTGGAAAACAAGATTTAATTAAAACATTGAAAACTATTGATTTCTCAACAATAGATAAGAATTCTGTAATAAATCTAATTGATAGATCTCTAAAATATAAGAAGAAATTTGATCATTTATTACCTAATGATATCCTCAATAAAGCTTATGAACAACAATGTTTAGATTTTGATGGTGCAAGGAAGTTTATAGAAAATTTATAGGCATAAAAGTATGAAAAAACAAATAAACAAGTTTTTAAATAATAAATTTTGTGAAATATTTTTAGTATTAATAATCATTATAAATATTGTCTGTCTTGGGTTTGAAACAGACAAAACGATATATTTACAATACAAAACTTTATTTAATCAGATTGAATTAGTTTCTGTAATCATCTTTTCAATTGAATATATTTTACGATTAATATCACTAGACAAATTAAAAGATGCATTAAAACCTTTAATGATTATTGATTTACTTGCTATTTTACCTTTTTATTTGCCACTAAAAGGTTTAGATTTGAGAATATTAAGAACTTTCAGATTATTAAGAATACTGAGAATGTTTAAATTAGCACGTTATTTTGATGCTTTACAAATGATAGGTAAAGTTATATCAAAGAAAAAATATGAATTAATCAGTATTTTTGGTGTTCTTTTGTTGCTAATGTTTATAAGTTCATTTCTAATGTTTTATGCAGAAGCAGATGCCCAACCAAATGTTTTTCACAATATTTTAGATACTTTTTGGTGGGCTTTAGTAACATTTACAACTGTCGGTTATGGAGATGTTTACCCGATAACACCTTTGGGTAAAGTCCTTTCTGCTATTATTGTTTTAATAGGAATAATGTTATTTGCTTTGCCTACAAGTATTTTAACTGCGGAATTCTTAAATGAATATCAAAATAAAAATTAAAAAGGATAACCTTTTAACTGTTTGCATCAATCCATTTCTGTATTTTTTTTATACAAGAATCAGAATGGTTAATTATTTCATATGCCCAAAAACGCATTATTGACCAATTATCATTATATAACCTCTGTTCTCTAATCCTATCTGCATTTAATATTTCACCGTTCCATTGTTTATGATAATTTTTCCCGTCTAATTCTATATCAAGTTTATTTCCTTTTTGGGTAATCAAAGCGAAATCTAAAGAATAGCCACATGTCTGATACTGAGGGATGACATTAATGTTATTATAAAGCAATTTATTATAAAACATTTCTTCTAATTCAGAAACTAATTCGTCATTTGAAACATCTGGATATTTATTGTTATATTTATTTTCTAAATCAATAACATATTGTGTAAATTTTTCTAAATATGGTATTCCTGATTTCAAACAAGCATATTTATTACCAATTATAATCAAATGTGCTCTTGCTCGAGTTATTGCAACATTAAACACATTTTCTTCTTTACTTAAAAATAATGAGGCACCACTTGTTATATTATCAGATACAACTGGTGAAAATATTATTATATCTCTCTCATCTCCTTGAAATCCATGTGCTGTATTAATTAGTAAGTTAACAGAGTTCATTCTTGATACTAAATCAGTATCTTTATGAATAATCTCTCTTATTTTATTTACTTGTGCTCTAAATGGAGAAACAACTCCAATACTACCTATATAACTATTTTCTATTAATATTTCTTTTAGTTTTTCTACTACAGCCATTGCTTCTTGAATATTTAACAAACCACCAGATAAAGGTCTTTTAGATTCACCAACTACATTTTCCCACATAATAGGGTGAGCAATTTCTAAAGAAGAATGCAAATCATTTACAGATGTTGCTATTCTTAGACTATTATTATAAAATTCCTTATTTGAAAAATTTATAATGTCAGAATTGGAACGATAATGTTCTCTTAATGAAATAATTTCTTCATGTGAATTAACTACACCTTCGGCAACATTATAGAGAGAATTTGTTACATATGAAAATCTTGCATCTTCTACTGAAAATTTATGTTTTAGTCTTAAATTTTTTTCATCGGATAATCGTAAATTTGTGATATGTGATAATTGTTTTGGGTCTCCAATTATAACCATTTGCTTAGCTCTATATAATAAAGGAATTGCAGATGCAATATCACATTGACTGGCTTCATCAAAAACAACAATATCGTAATAATTTTTTATAAAAGGAATTTTTCCACTTTTTGCAGAAAGTGATGTAACAGCCCAACAGGGTAACATGTCAGCACAATCTTTTAATAATTGTGCGTATTGGCTAGATTGTAATTTTGTTAAATATCCTTCACCATTATTATTTATATTAATAATTTCTTTCATTAAAGGTACAAATGCACTTAAATTTTTTCTCTGTCCTTTAGACAGATTCATAGATTGTTTTATCAAATAAAGTTGCCAAATTCTTTTTGATAAAACTAAAATTTTATCATTGCATCTAAATATAGAACTATTTATTTCTTCTAAAGTTGGCATTTTTTGTAGCCTATGAACTTTTCGCAAATATTCTTTATATTTAAATAGCTGCTTTAGTTGTTCTTTACAATCGTCAACAGCATCATAATAATCATTGATATTCAAAATATCATATTTTTCAGGTAGTTTTGATAGATCAATATTTATTTTAGCAGCATTAACTTTTAGTATTCCAAGATTAGTTTCAAAGTTATTTATTCTATTTTTTGCCACTATTTTCCATATAATTTTATTAATCCAATTAAATTTATTGGTATCAACTGTAGTTAATATTTTATCAAATTCAAGAATAAAATGATTTATATCAGCAAGATTAATTTTCTCAAAATTATCGATAAATTTTTGACCTTGCTTAATTCTAAAAGTAGTTACGTTTTGATCAGCTTCATCAACTTCATTTCTATAATTTTTAACTTTCACTGCAGCATCTTTTAATTCAATAAGTTGTTTTTGAATTTTGTTGTATTCCGAATACTTTTCATCAAATTCCTCTAATAATTCTGTGGTACCGTTTAATTGCAATAAAGATAATAAATATTTTGCTAAGTTGTGACTATATTTGTTACTCCCCTGTCTGAGAAGTATAGGTCTATCTCCAATTTGATTTATTCGTTCATCAATAACATCAACAGCCTTATTATTTTTACTGGCGAATAAAACTTTCTTATTATTTAAAACCGCATTTATAATTATATTTCCTATTACCTGCGACTTTCCTGTTCCAGGAGGTCCTGTTATTATTGTAACTGGATTGGTCAAAGCTGATCTAACTGCATTCCGCTGTTCTTCATTTAAAGGTAAAACTTCTAATATTGGATAATTTGAGTTTTTAATATTATTAACATTTTGGTCTAACAAAATTTCTAAAGCAGTTCCTTTTATATTTTCATCTGTCAACTTTGATAATTCTTTTAATTCTTGTACCAATCCTTGCGTATATGTACTTTGCTCCACATGAACAAGCATTGAATTATCAAATATGCCACTTTCATTAATATTTATGAGGTTTTCTGTTTTATTTTTCCATTCCCAATTTGGTGTTATGTCTTTTAATTTTTGCACTAAGTTATCAATATCAAATATTTCAGAATCATCATATAAACCTAAAGATTGTTCCATACTGATTACATCATTAATTACCTGACTTCCAGAACTACCACATAGGGATTTAACAGCATCAAAGTTTATTAATGGTGATTCTATATCTATAACACTACTATTTATATTTAATTTGAATAAAAATACTGGCTCTAATTTATAAAAAATGCTGCCATTTTTTGACTTAATTTCTCTTACAGATGTGGGATATCCTATATAAAAATTTGCACCACGAAAATTGTTAATATAAAAAGAAATATCTTTCTGTTCTAAATCTTCTTTGACTTTTGGAAAGTTTTTTAAATCAACATAATCTGGAACAGATTTTCGTGATGTAGAATATAAGGAAATGCTTATTCCTTCATTTCCCACGCAATCAATATAATATTCACATATATCTCTTAAAGTTGCCATTCTAGGTAGAGTATATCATGAATATTATTTTATGGTAAAATGAAGGAATATGGAGGTATTCATGGCGAATGAAGTTTCTAAAATTTATAATGATATAGCTGAGTTACTTAATGTTGCTCGGGCTATGGCATATCATTCTATTAATTCCATTATGGTTGAAACGTATTGGAAAATCGGGAACGTATTGTTGAAGAAGAACAGGGTGGAGCTTCTCGTTTCTTTTTAATTGTGCAGGCTTTTTAACAATACTCGTGCCGGTATAAGATGGAAGCATTACTTCAAAACTGTCTTGCAACTCTCTAAATAATCTTTCGATAGGTTTTGCTTATGCGTTGTACGGTTTTGCATAAATTGGCTGAATTCCAAGATTAGTGAATAATCCGGTTATTCCGTTTTCGATAAAATATTTTGCTTTAAAAGCCTTACCGTTATCTTGATACACAAACTTGGGAACTTTGCCTAAATTTATTATTGAATTTCTTAATGCACTTGCAATACATTGAGTGTTTTCCTCAAGCATAATTTCAAACCCGACAAAACCGCCTGATTTCCAATCTTGGTATGCAACTAATGTCGGTCTTACATAAGTTCCTTTGTAAGGATGTTTAACGAAAAATGCCAACTTATGACCGTCGCCGACAATTAAATCCCCAACTTCCAACTTCGAAACATCTCTTGTAATGTATGGTAAAACCTTATCATGCAGAGCTTTATTGCCTTCTCTTGCTTCAATCCAAACGTTATAATGTTCGTTTTTGTAATTGTTAGCAAATCTTCGGTATGTTAAATCGCAGCATAGATTTGTAAAACCACGTTGAATTAATGCCATTTTTGTATATTTAATTGCTTTTCCGATGTTTAATTGATTTGGATGAAGAAGATTTTTCAAAAGTTCAGACTTTTCTTTGTTTGATGTTACTTTTTCTCTAACATTTTCTTCCAAAGATGTTACTAAAATCTCGTAAGATTTTGAACATTTTCTGATAACATATTTATTTTTGCTTATTGCCTTACGGACTGCTCTTTCGGATATACCTTTAATTTGAGCAAGTTCTTTAGTTGTAATCCAGTAATCATTTGAGTTTTGCATAATTATCTCCTCTCACAAATTAACTCTGCTTGAGAGATATGTGTAGTCAATGTATCCATATCTAAACATATTATTTTTGACTTTTTCAATGCTCGAAAATCATTGTTTTTGTGATATTGAAAAAACAAAATGTTTATAGTATTAAGAAAAATTTTCAAACGGAACTAAATGGAACCAAATCCGGTTCCGTTTGGTAACAGAAAAATATTTTTTCCGGAACTTGTGTTACTTTTTAATACAAATAGTCCTTTGTTTGTCAATCGGAGTTCGACTACAGAAATAAGGCTTTGTGGCATATTACTCTATAAATTTAGACCTCTACAGGACACAATAATGATGCAAATCGGACATATCGGACTTTTCTGCAACCCTAAAATACTCTTGAATTTCTTTATGTTTTGTGGCTTTGAGGATAGTTCCCCTTTTCTGTATTGTCCTGTCTCTTTGTATCTGTAACTACAAAATGATTTAAAAAATGTTAACAGTTGTAAAGTAACAGATGGTTTGAGAATTTTTAACAAGGAGTTTGAGAATTTAACTAATAAAATTCTTAAATTTTATTGTTAATCAATTGATTAATGTGAATGAATATCAATATTGAGAAAAAGTTGTGCAGGATGGGTGAAACCCAACAAATAAGATTATTAGTTCATTGTTACTTTTCTATTAACATATTTCACATTGAAACCCCTATTTCGTCTTAGATAATCATCCATTTTAGAGATTTCATATTGGGTCATGAATGGTAAATCAGTAAGTTGTATATTTTCTTTTGTCAATATACATAAAACAACGGTATATTCATTTTCATGAAGCCTACCACTTAAAGGTAAAATCTCTTTAAAAGTATCTTTATTTTTTCCATTATTAATACTTTCTAGATTGCTAGATTCTTTTTCTATAAAATCAACCATTGTTTTTCTCGTGTCAGTATTAATTATAATAGCCTCAGAATACAATTTTGCTTGGGTAAATAAGTGACTAAGGGATGCCGCCCCGGTTTTATATTTTTTTACATGAATTAATTCCTTATTTGTAGTTAATATATCGCAAATTTCATAAAGTCTTTCATTCGCAATTTCTATTTTAGATTTATCAAATAGAAATAGATTATCATTATTTCTTACACATTCTTCATTAAATATTTCTTCTCTGTAATGACCAGACGATTCATCATAAATATTTATGTCATTTTTTAATTCTTCAACAAGAATACTTTCATCAAATTTTATATTATTGTCATTTAAATAATTACTGACTGTTTGCTTGAAATCAGTTGAGATTTTCCTCCATAAACCATTATATAATATATAACATATATTATTTTGATCTAAGATTTCTGCAACTATACACTGGAAAACTTTCCATTTGGAATATGTATTTTCAGTTTCTTTGTCATAAATAAATATGTTTCTATTTTGTAATCCAGAAATAGAAACTTTTTTATTTCTAAGAGTATTTATATACTCTACAAGATTCAATTCTTCGTGATTATTATCTTCATCTTTTTCATATTTAAAACTTATTCTATTTATATCTATAAATTCAGGTACACACAATGATATTTTATCAAAATGTGCATTATTAATTTCATTAACTAATTTTTGGTTTAGCTCTTCAACCTTATCTTCATCTTTTTCAAAAGACCAATTATCAAAACTCTTAAATTCGGTATTTTTATAACTTTCGCAATTATATAAGTTATTTAATTCTATTGTAATCTCTTTAATATTTTCCCAAGTTAATGGTTTATCTTTATTAAATTTTAGTTGTATTTTTTCTCCACCAGTTACACTAGATATGTAATCATACTGTTTCTTCGCCTTGCCAATAATCCTTTTGAAAAATTCATCATTGTAATCTATATTAAATACGGATAATCCCGCACCTGATAAAATTTGTTTTTCTGATTGAATAGATATAGCTTCGTGTTGGGCCGTTTGAATCGATTTTATTTCATCTGGATTACATATATTCATGGCCACTTTAATTCCGAAATCAGGAATAATTTTATTCTTATTAATATTTTTATCTCCACCAAGCCCAAAAGTAATAGCATAAAAAGTATCCTTTTCATCCATTACGACCTTGTATAAAAGTAATCCCCTAGGATATCTATTCACATATTCTATTGAAATAGGGTCATCTAATACTTCATTCATAAAACTAACCCATGGAATACTTGATGCATTCTTTTCTTTTGAATCTCCCTCTGAATACCACCATTTTCCTATAATATCATTGTTATTTATTGAAGCATAATTTAAAAAGGATTCCAATGGATGTCCTTGCTGATCTTTCTTGACACAATCTTCAAAAGTTTTAACAGTATTCTTGAACTTATATATTGAGATTTGTTCTATGTCAGCCATAAAAGAATCCTTTCCATACTAATATCTAAATAATATCAGAAAAATTGATAATAATTAAAAATTTTAACATTTTATTAATTATTCTAATTTAAGTTAAAACACAAACCTTTACATACAAAGATTTGTTTGCTTGTTTATAATATAATTAACCCATGCAAAAGTTTTATGAAAAAGAGGATATAACTTTATTTCAGGGGGATTGTATTGAAATTTTAGATAGGGCAACTCCTGAATCTATTGATATGATTTTTGTCGACCCGCCTTATAGGCTTTCCAATGGTGGAATAACTTGCCAATCCGGCAAGGTTGTTTCTGTTAACAAAGGAAAATGGGATGAAAGCCAAGGTTTGGATGAGGATTTTGAATTTCATAAAAAATGGATTAATGCTTGCAAAAGAGTTTTAAAACCCAACGGTACAATTTGGATATCAGGAACTTATCATTCAATCTATGCTTGTGGTTTTGCTTTGCAAAAAGCAGGTTTTAAAATTCTGAACGACATCTGTTGGTTTAAACCGAATGCTTCACCGAATATGAGTTGCAGATATTTTACAGCAAGCCATGAAACTTTATTATGGGCAAGAAAAGACCACAAAGGTAAGCATACTTTCAATTATGAAGAAATGAAAAATGGGGATTGGGGCGATGATATTCTTAAAAAGCCAAACAAACAAATGCGTTCGGTTTGGCAAATAGATACTCCAAAGCCATCAGAAAAAGAATTCGGCAAACACCCGACTCAAAAACCTTTAGAATTGTTAAGGCGCATAATCCTTGCATCAACTAATAAAGGCGATTTAATACTCGATCCATTCACAGGAAGCTCAACTACTGGTATAATGGCATTAGAGTTAGACCGGAAATTTATTGGAATAGACTTAGAAAAAGAATACTTAGACCTTTCAATTAAAAGGTTTAAGCAAGTATTTTCAAAGAAAGACAAAGCATGGCAGTAGTTTTAGAACAATTGAAAAGCGAAACATATCCGATTGTTAAATGGGTCGGCGGCAAACGTCAGCTTATGTTTGAATTGCTAAAAAATATGCCCAAAGAATACAACAGATATTTTGAACCTTTTATCGGTGGCGGAGCTTTGTTCTTTGAGTTACAACCCCAAAATGCTTATATTTCCGATATGAATGAAGAATTAATCAACCTTTATTCAGTTGTTAGAGATAATGTTTATGAACTTATTGAAGATTTAAGCAAGCACGAAGTTTCAAAAGAATATTTTTTAGGAATTCGAAATATTGATAGAACTGAAAAATATGCAGAATTGTCAGATGTAGAAAGAGCAAGTCGTTTTATTTATTTGAATAGAACCTGTTTTAACGGCATGTATAGAGTTAATTCTCATGGGCAGTTTAACGTTCCGTTTGGACATTACAAAAATCCTCGAATCATTGATGAAAACAATCTTTTAAATTGTTCTAAACTATTAAAAAAGACTGAAATTAAGTGTGCTGATTTTTCAGAAATTTTAACTAAGGTTAAAAAAGGTGATTTTGTTTATTTTGACCCACCTTATGTACCATTGAATGAGACTTCAAGTTTCACTTCATATACAAAAGACGGATTTGATATTGATATGCAATTCAAACTGCGAGATGTTTGCGATGAATTAGATTCAAAGGGTGTTAAATTTATGCTTTCTAATTCAGATACAAAATTAGTAAATGAATTATATGCAAATTATGAAATTAAAAAAGTTTTTGCTTCTCGTCAAATTAATGCAAATGCTGATGGCAGAGGCAAAATTACAGAAGTTTTAGTGAGAAACTACTAATTTTTATCTTGCAAAATCCTCTTTAAAAAAGAAGTTCTAGCATAGAATGCTCTTGTTTTGGGGGCACCGTTACCTTGCCCTTTTGTTCTTGGTTGAATCCATTTCCCCATTCTACCAGTAAGACCATTTACTCCCTTTGTTTTTAAACAAGTTCTAGTTTCTTCATAATCAGCTTCAATTTCTTCATATAATTCTTTATCATCATCTATATCAAATTGAAATGCACTACATAATTCGGAACGGGGTTCTGATTTGTCATACCACATCCTTGTTATAATTAACAAACAATTAAGTTTCAATTTTAGATGACTATTATCAAAGTCATTATTAATAACATCTTCAGGATTTATCATTGTTATAGCCATAGTTTCTTTTGGAACAATTAAACCTGATTTTAATTTTTTCATAGAAACAGTTTTTAGTTCCCAATCTCCAAAATCTGGTGATTGCAAACAATTACGAGGTAAGCCTAAGTGACATTCCACAACGTGACCAACCCAACCTTTATTTTTCTTCCCCTCTTTAAACAAAGTAACACCACAGGTTTCTGCGATTTCTACTAAATCTTTCCCTATAATTTCTTGTAACTTTTCAGTTGCTTCATCTCTATTCATAGAGTTATTCTATTGCACACAAGAGAAATAAACAACCCATCCTAAAAAGTATTTCTTTCTAAACTCAAGCCATTTGTGAATTAAGTCTAATCTTGCGAGTGCGATTTGTTTTGATTTTTCCAATGTGAAGTTTGTCATATAAAATTACCTCACACACATTAATCGCTCGTTTTAGAGTAAACATCAAGTCCTGAATTTCAATCTCAGGGACATTTCGACACATATCTAGATTAAAAGATAATTCAAAACGGACAATTCTTGCACTAAAAGTATCAGGGCTAAAACTCAAACACCATGCGAGATAGATACCGAAATAGATTTAGAATTACAGAATATTAGTGCAATTTAGTGCAAAAACTGACCGCAAATCTCAATATTATAAATTATCCTCAAATGCCCGAAATTCGGCATCATAGCAAATAAAAACGCATCCAAACTGTCCTGATAAGTTATAGTAACTACAAAATTATAACCTGACGGATAAATTTAAAAGAGGGAATGTGAATATAATTTAGGTGTTGTTTGAATTTTACCCACTTCCCTCGTTTTAAGAAACATTATCCTTTTTATCCTTTATTTATCCTTTTTTTCTGTTAGTTACGCAAGTTCTGCCTCAAACTCGGATAAAGTTTGAATTTAAGCAAGGATAGAAAAAGGATAAAACTTCCTAGCGGTGGGAAGGCAAAAGCTATTACAGAATTAGTAAATCTGGTCAACAGCTTTTGGTTGTAATTTGGAGTAGTATGCTCATAATGATTTTTAATTAAAAATGCAAACCATAAGTTATAAATTGCACTTTTCTTATATTTATTATATTATTAACTAGGGAATATCAATGAAAAAGAAGACTCCAGAAAATAAGAAAATATATGGGATTTCTCTGTTTTCAAGTGCTGGAATTGGGGAGTTATATTTCAATGACATAAATATTGATATTGTTGTTGCAAATGAATTAATTCCAAAAAGAGCTGAATTATATAAGCATGCTTATTCTAATGCGAATGTTATTGTTGGTGATATTTGTAATAAAAAAGTATTCCAAAACATAATTAATGTTGCGAAAAAATACAAAATAGAATTTATGCTGATTTCGCCACCATGCCAAGGATTTAGTGTCGCAGGAAAAAATCGTTCGCAACAGAGCATAGAAGTTGACAATCGTAATTATTTAATTTTACAAGCTATTAAAATTATTAAAGAATTTAAACCAAGTTATATACTTATAGAAAATGTTCCAACATTTTTGACTGCAAAATTATTAATTGATAATGAATATTATTCATTGGAAAGTTTATTGAATAAAGAGTTTGGTAATTTATATAATATTGATGCAAAAGTGTTAGATGCTGCCGATTATGGCGTTCCTCAACATAGAAAAAGAGCTATTACAAAGCTTTATAAAAAGAATTTAGAATGGAATTGGCCACAAAAACAAAATAAATTGGTATCCGTGAAGGAAGCTATCGGAAATCTTCCGAGTCTTGAATCTGGTCAAAAATCAAATTTAAAATGGCATTTTGCAAGAATACACGCAGATTCACACATAGAATGGTTACGACATACGCCAACGGGCAAATCTGCATTTGATAATAAAGATTTTTATCCTAAAAAACCAGACGGAACGCCAATAAAAGGATATAATTCTTCTTATAGAAGAATTCGCTGGGATGAACCTGCCCCAACTATAACAATGAGAAATGATGCTATTAGCTCTCAAAGAAACGTTCATCCAGGAAGATTAAAACCTGATGGTACATATTCTGATGCGAGGGTTCTAACGCCACTTGAACTCATGATAATAAATTCAATGCCAACAAATTGGAATATTCCTGATGATACCCCCGAGATATTAGTTAGACAATGCATTGGAGAATCAATACCACCTCTTTTGCTTAAACAAGTCGCAGGTATGATAAATGGATAAAATTAAAGGTATATCATTGTGTTCAAGTGCAGGAATTGGAGAATTGCTTTTATCTAAAAGCAATATAGATATTATTTGTGCAAATGAGCTAATAGAAAAGAGGGCTGACTGTTACAAATATCTTCATAAACAAACAAAAATGTTATTAGGAAGTATTCAAGATTCTGCAATAAAGAAACAAATTATAGATATAACAAAAGAAAACAATGCAAAATTTCTACTTGCAACACCGCCGTGTCAAGGAGTAAGTACTTTAGGAAAAAATAAAAAACAACAACAATTTGAAAAAGACAAAAGAAATTTTTTAATCTTCGATATTATTGACATAGTCGATTCTGCTGATTTTGACTATGTATTAATAGAGAATGTTCCACGCTTTTTAGAAATGAAATTTCCATACAACAATCAATTTCTTACTTTAAATGAAATTTTAGAAGATAAATATAACCATAATTATATTATTGAAACACAAGTGTTGAATGCAAAAGATTATGGAATTTCTCAAAGTAGACCAAGAGCCATAATTAAAATGTATAAAAAAGGTTTAAAATGGAAAAATCCAAAAAAACAAAAAGAAATACCCTTAAAGGATGCCATTGGATATTTGCCGAGTTTAGAATCAGGGGAAAAATCTAATATTAAATGGCATAATGCAAAAATTCAAAATAGTAGAGCTGTTGAGGCATTAATGCATACCCCAACAGGTAGGTCTGCTCTTGCAAATGAAGTATATTATCCGAAAAAAGAAAATGGGGAAAGAATAAAAGGATTTCATAATACTTTTAAAAGAATGAATTGGAATGAACCAGCACCAGCAAGAACAACATTTTGTGGAAGTATGAGCTCTCATAACAATGTGCATCCCGGAAGATTGAAATCTGATGGCACATATTCTGATGCAAGAGTTTTAACATTATTAGAAACCTTTATTGTTCATTCAATACCTAAAAATATAGATTTCCCAAAAAATGCAACAGATACTTTTATAAGAACAATGATTGGAGAGTCTATTCCACCATTATTATTATATAAGATTATATCTGGAATAGGAGGTTAAATGCCGGTTCAAGTGGAAGATGAACGAATAATTTTGTATAAGCATACTTGCAAATATGACTTAATAAAAGCGATAGCATTAGATGTTAAAAATAATTGCAATAATGATATATCTAACGAAGAAAAACATAGAATGCAAGACCGTTTAGCATTAATAGGTATGTACAAAACAAGAAATCCTCAAGAAAGACCTCTTGATGCAATTAACCATAGAATTAACACTCTTCAATATTGGATGTTTGGTTATAAACATAAAATAGGTAGAGATTTAAAATTCATTTTTAGCCCTTTGGGTAACTTATTTTTAAAACATATTGAAGACGAAGCAAAACTTCAAAAAATATTTATAGCGATGTTATTTGCAATGCAGTTTCCTCATCCTGGAAGTGGTACTCCACATAAGTTTAATTTATATTTATTTAGACTTATTTTTAAGCTAATGTTAGATTCAAGACTAAATGGAAGGTTATATAATCAAGAGTACGAATGCATCTTGGCATTTTTAGAAACGATTAATCCTCAAAGCTATGAAACATTAGTTCAAAATATACTAAATATGCGCAGAAAATCAAATGAAGAATTGGCATTAATTTTAAAAGAAAAAGAACATACTTATGTAAATAATGTTCACGAGTGGGAAACCTTTACTCAAACACTATTTGAACAAATTGGACTTATCAAAAAACATGATGGAGATTTTTTGTGCAAATTGTATCATCCTTCAAATGAATGCAGCAAAAGCCAACCAACGGGAAGAAATGCAATTAGAGGATATATAACACTAAATACTGAATTAATTTCCTTTATTTCTTTATTGCTAGAAAATTATTGTTTTGATGAGTTACCGTTGAGTTTAAAAGACGAAGAAAGATTAGAAATAGATGTCGTTAAAGAAATATATAGTTTTTATCCTCAAGAACTTTTAAAAGAGATTGGAGAGTATGATCCTGTTATTGATGAACTTTTAAAATTACCAAAATTGATAGACCATTATGCTTCAAATGAAGAACATGGCGATTGTTATAAGTTTGAAGAAACTTTAACAGATGGTTTTAATATGTTTTATAATGTAGAAGCAAAATGGCGTGGTGGTGCAGGTAACACAGATATAGAATGTTTATATGAACATATTTCCAGAAAGAAAAAATTTGCAGTTGACGGTAAATCTACTGCAAATAAATTATCATCTTTAAATGCTGGTAGATTAAGGGTTCATAGAGAAAAAATTGGTGGTAAATATACAATTGTTATAACACCCAAGTATGTACCTGCGGTTAAACAAGATATATATAATGAGCCGATTGTAATTATTACATCAAGTACATTCTCGGAGTACTTGTATAACTGCATATCCCACAATGTTAGAGATATAGACTATACGGATTTTGATGAAATTATTATGAATAATTTAGGAACTGATATAAGTAAAAAAATATCCGATTTAACTTTAAAAAAATTTGGTGCTTGTGCATAATAATTAAACAATGCATAGGTCGGTTTTACTAAACCTACAATAAAAACTCTTATTTTATCTGCTACTTTTTACCAAACTGCAAGTAAAACTACAAAAATGATTTAAAAAATGTTAACAGTTTCCAGACAAACTACTAAAAAAGAGCCTTTTCAGGCTCTTTCAAAATGGAGGAGGAGGTGGGATTCGAACCCACGGAACGCGTGAACGTTCGACAGTTTTCAAGACTGCTCCAATCAACCGCTCTGGCACTCCTCCATACAGTTGTATCGGATGTATCTCAATTGTATAAAATAAATTTCGTTTGTCAAGTGAGTTGTTACCAACTTTTATTGACATCTTAGCTTTGTTACAAATTTTTTCAACCGGTCAAGAGCAATTTTTAAATTATCCATGGAATAAGCATATGATATTCTCAAAAATCCCTCCCCGCTTTTACCGAAAGCTGTTCCCGGAACTGCTGCAACTCGTTCTTCTTCAAGAAATCTTGTTGCAAATTCTTCGCTTGTCATCCCAAATTCTTTTATACAGGGAAATACATAAAATGCACCATAGGGTTCAAAACATTCCAAACCCATTTCTTTAAATGCATGTAATAAAAACCTTCTTCTCTGATTATATGCACGACGCATATCGGCTACATCATCATCTCCGTTTTTTAACGCATCTACAGCTGCATACTGACTTGTTGTCGGAGCACACATTATTGCATACTGGTGGATTTTTGTCATTTGTTTTATCAAAGGTTCAGGTCCGCATGCATAACCTAGCCTCCAGCCTGTCATAGCATAAGACTTTGAAAAACCGTTGATTAAAAGTGTTCTTTCCTTCATTCCATCAATAGCTGCTATAGAAACATGTTTTCCTTTATAAGTCAGCTCGCTGTATATTTCATCTGACATTACAAAAATTTCTTTTTCCCGTAATATTTTGGCTATTGCTTCCAAATCTTCTTTTTCCATTATGGCACCTGTCGGATTGTTTGGATAAGGCAGGATTAAAACTTTTGTTTTATCAGTGATTGCGTTTTGAAGTTCTTGAGGTGTCAATCGAAAATTGTTTTCGGCTTTCAAATCTATGATTACGGGTTTTGCCCCTGCAAGAACTGCACATGGAACATAAGAAACATACGACGGCTGAGGAATTATAACTTCATCTCCAGGGTTTATCATTGCACGAAGACCGATGTCAATTGCTTCTGACCCGCCAACGGTTACCAGAATTTCTTGCATCGGATTATATGTCAGGTTTTGAGTTCTGTTTAAGTAATTGTTAATCTCACATCTAAGCTCTTTTAAACCTGCATTTGAAGTGTAAAAAGTTTTACCTTTTTCAAGAGCATAAATTCCCTCGTCCCTGATATGCCATGGAGTTTCAAAATCAGGTTCTCCAACACCTAACGATATTGCATCTTTCATTTCACTTACAATATCAAAGAATTTTCTTATACCTGAAGGTTCTATACTTTCAACAGTTTTGGAAAGAGAATATTTCATGGTGTAATAATTTCCCTTTCTTCTTCATCGATTGCTTTATTCAAAACTGTTCCGTGATCTTTATATTTTTTCAGGACAAAATGTGTTGCCGTACTCAATACTCTATCCAGAGTTGATAATTTATCTGAAACAAAATTTGAGATTTCTTTTAAAGATTTTTCTTCTATGGTAACAAGTAAATCATAGCCGCCTGAAATAAGGTATACCGATTTAACTTCTGGATAATTGTAAATGCGTTCGGCTATTCTGTCAAACCCCTGTCCTCTTTGGGGAGTTACCTTGACTTCTATCAATGCGGTAACCTTATCAATATCAGTTTTTTCCCAGTTGATAAGTGTATGATAACCGCCTATAATACCTTCTTTCTCAAGCATACAAATTTCATTTGCAACATCAATTTCTTCTCTGCCGAGCATAACAGCAAGCTCTTTCAAATCAATTCGGCTGTTCTTCTCTATAATAGATAATAATTCTTCTCTCATATTTTCTCCTATAAGAATAATTTTAATACAAATAAATAAAAAAAGCCGCAAAAAAACAGGCTCGTGAATTGGAAAAAACTCTAAAAAACTTATCCACAGGAAAAGCAGCTTTGCTGCAAAAAAAAGCTATGTACATTGAGTGCATAGCTGTTGATTAGGGATATGTGTATCTTAGTTCTCTAAGGAGTATGGTTATATATTAGCAAACGAAATCTTAAATGAAATCGTAAAAATGTATGATGTTTTTTATTGTGAAAACCTTTTGTTAAATAATGTAAATATTGAAAAACTAAACTAGCATAAACAAATTTTTTTCAACTTATAATATCCAACAGGAAAAGAAGTAAGGAAAATATATGCATCTACAAGCAATAACACCAATTACAGCAAGAAGAAATCAAAACTTATGTCAAACAAACCATGTTAATCGTCAAAATATACATTTTGGTGTTGGGGAAGATTATGGTCCTGACTTGAATGCTCCCGAAAATCCAAACGAACACAAACCCGGTTGGAAAAAAGGTCTTGCAGGTATTGTAACAATTTTGACATTCCCTGTGTCAGTGCCTGCATTGTTAGCTTACGAACATTACAAAGACAAAAATAAAGATAAACAGAAGACTAATATTAACCCTGACAATATAGAAGATTAATTTGTGATATAATAAGATTATGTTTGACAGTCTTAGTGATAAATTACAGAGTATAATCAGCAAAACACGCAGTAAAGAGCTTACTCAAGACAATATGCAGGAAGCTTTACGGGAAATTCGCCGTGCTCTTTTGGAAGCCGATGTAAATTTGCGTGTTGTTAAAGCTTTTATATCCTCAATTAAAGATAAAGCAGAGGGTGAAAAAGTACTTGAAGGAGTTGACCCTTCCCAGCAGCTTGTTAAAATTGTTCATGACGAGCTTGTTAATCTTCTGGGTAAGGAACAAAATCCGCTTGATTTTTCAGGAAATCCCAACATGATAATGATGCTGGGACTTCAAGGTTCGGGTAAAACAACATCTTCAGCTAAACTTGCCGTCAAACTTAAAAAAGAAGGCAGAAAACCGCTTTTGGTAGCATGCGATGTATACAGACCCGCCGCAATCTCACAATTACAAACATTGGGAAAAGAAATTGAAACGGAAGTATTTACAATTCCCGACAGCAAAGATGTTCAGCAAATCGTACGCAGTGCAATTGATTATGCGGGGCAAAACGGATTTAATACGCTGATTTTAGACACAGCAGGAAGATTGCAGATTGATACTGACATGATGGCGGAGCTTTTGTTAATCGACAGAATTTTTCATCCAACCGAAAAACTTCTTGTAATCGATGCCATGACAGGTCAGGAAGCTGTAAATGTTGCAGAAAACTTCGATGCCCAGCTTGGCTTAACAGGTCTGGTTCTCACAAAACTTGACGGTGACAGCAGAGGCGGTTCAGCATTAAGCGTTTCTTACTGCACAGGAAGACCTATCAAGTTGACAGGTACGGGCGAAAAATTAAATGCACTTGAAGATTTTTACCCGGAACGTATGGCAACCCGTATTTTAGGCATGGGTGACATTGTTTCACTGGTTGAACGTGCGCAGGAAGTTTTTGACGAGAAACAGGCTCTTGAGTTTGAAGAAAAAATGAGTAAGAACAATTTTTCTTACGATGATTTTATGAAAATGCAAAAACAAATGCAGGCATTCGGTTCGATGGGCAACCTTTTGGGAATGCTTCCCGGGTTAAACATAGGCAAGGATGACAGGGATAAAATTTCTCATGAAGGTGAAAAACAGTTTAAACGTATGGAAGTATTTATCTCCAGCATGACCCCTCAAGAGCGTTCAAACCCTGATTTAATGAACACAAGCCGTAAAAAAAGAATAGCAAAAGGCTGCGGCATGGATCTTGCAGAAATAAATACTTTTATCAAACAGTTTGAACAAATGCGTGTAATGATGAAAGGCATGTCAGACATGAAAAACATGTTCGGAAAAATGGGCGGAATGCCAAACCCGAATGCCTTAGGCGGCAAAATGGGAAAACACGCTATTAACAAAGCAATGAAGATGATGCGGAAGTTTAAATGAAGCGTAGCCGCTTCACCCTCCACCCGGGTTATGCATACCATATATTGGTATTAATATTTTGAACTTATGAATTATATTATATGATTAAATCTCAAAATTAAATATATCACTTAATGATACATTTAATGCAGTTGCAATATTATAAAGACAATAAATTGATGGACTACGTCGTCCGATTTCTATTCCACCAATATAAGAAGTATCAATATTAGCTTTAACAGCTAATTCTTCTTGAGTTAACCCCTTGTTATTTCTTAATTCTTTAATTTTAATACCTAAATTTTTTAAAATTTTATTTTTTAGGCGAACTCTTACTTTCATAAATTTATTATGAAATAATGTCTATTTGTCTACTATGGATAAATAGACATAAAGAAAAATAATGCTATAATATAGTTATAACAAAGATTTTCATGTTATTATGCAAACAAAATGAAAAATATTATTATATCTCAATCTATCCTTTTAAAACTCTTGGCATCAGGTATTACTTTAAAACAAGCAGCCCGAAAACTTGGCGTGAAATATAATACAATCAAAACAAGAACAAGAGTTTTATACGCAAAATTCAAGGTTGATAACCGAAAAGACTTGATTTCAAAAGCAATAGAATTAAATATTCTTTCACCTGATGATGTAAAGTGTAAATTTTATAAGAGATTTTGTAGTTTGCCTATAAACAGCAAACCAACTTTTGAAGAAACATTAAATCAAGAAGAAATTCATTATTTAAAGCTAGCTTCACAAGGACTAAGCGCAAAAGATATAATTCAAAACATGTCATTAACAGGCATCTATCATGCACGATACATAAACCTGTCAATATGCTATAAACTGGGTGCAAAAAATATTACACAAGCAGTTGCAAATGCGAAATTTCTGGAAATTATATAGTCAAAATATCACCCTTTTTTCAGACAAAAAAATCATCCTTAATCCCAAATGTTTCAAGCATAAAAGTAATATTCTAAAGCTTAAAAAATTATACTTTTTTATGAGTGTAATTATACTTATTTTATAACTACAAAGGTTATATTATAATAACTACTATTGTTATAGATACAAATTGAGAAATCGTTTATTTTAGTTAAATGACGGATTTTCTTAAAAATTTTGGTAAAAGAATAAAGTATTATCGACAATTACATGGTCTTAGTCAAGAAAAATTAGGTGAACTTGCTGATGTTGCGACAAAAACAGTAAGTGAATGGGAAACCGGTAAGTCTTTTATTGAATACCCCACTCTTGTAAAACTTAGCAAAGTATTAAAAATAGACGAAGCCGAATTTTTTAATTTTCCGACACAAAAAGGCAGTTCTTATCTTGAACAAATAGTAAGTATTTCTGCAAAATTGCCTCCAGCTAAACAAAAACAAATCCTTGATATTATCAAAACTTTTTCAGTTTAGATGAAGTAAATTAGGAAAAATTAAAATAATAATACTTCCTTTTTCTTGACAAATATAAACATAAATACTAATATTATTTTGTCTTTATTATGGAGTTAAGAATGTTATTATGAAAAAGATTTTTATTATTTTGTGTTTGTTATTAGCTTTTTGTGCTTCTGCAAATGCAGATACTTATATTAATGAAAAATATAAAATGGATAGAAAAATTCAACAAAGCATAAATAAAAATCTGCAAAATAATCCGACTTTATCAGGAAAAGTAGAAGTATATTTTAATATAAAACCCAATATTACTTTAAATAAACATAAAATAATAAATTATAATAACAGAGAACTTGCAGAACTTATTGATAATACTCTGAATAATCTTGAAGAATGTCCAATAAACTCTAACATTTCTTCATTTAACTATATTGCTATATTTAACGTTCAAAACGGTAAACTTAAAACAGAAATTGTAAGTAAAAACTATTCAACTCCAGCAGATAACAACTATTTTAGCAAAATCCAATCCCATATACAAAAAAATAAATCTTCTATACCGCAAGAAAATTATATTGATTTAAATTATGTAGTACTGGAATTAAATATTTCAAGTATTGGAAAAGTCACAGGTATAAGATTAATTGAATCTTCCGGCGACAAAAATTATGATGACAAATTATGTAACTACTTTCTTGCACAAACATTTGATATGCCGCCTTCAGAATTACTTAAAAACGGAAATTATCGTCATATCTTAAGAATAAACCCAACATCAAAAGAAACTGCAAAAGAACATGAAAAATATACAAAACTGGTTTTAGAAGAGGTTAAACAGCAAATAGGTTTGTACATAAACAATATGATTGAAATTGAATTGTATAAAAACGGGCATATTAAAGATGTAAAAATATATGATAACAATTATAATCTGATTAATTCACCTCAAATTTTATCAGAATTAAAAAAAGTAAAAATTACTCAATACCCGGAACAGCTAAAAGGTGAAACATTTACTGTATACCTTATAAATAATAATTCTTACACAAACGTTTATAATTATTTCAACAAAAAAATGGCTCCTGAAATTGTTAATTCAATTCCATTAATTAATTCTTTCTCGCTCCAGCCAATAAAATGTATTATCTTGATGAATAAAAACGGTACTATTGAAGATGTTACCTTAATACAGTCATCAAATTCATTACAAATTGATAATGATACAATCGCTGCAATAAAATATAACTCTTATCAACCATATGATGCTTCTCCTACAGAAAAATTTATTTTTTATGTAGAACTATATAACCTTAACAAATATTTGCGCCAATATTATGCAAAATATGCAAAAACAGTAACCTCTTACACAATCGGGAATATGCCGAAATATGGAGCACAAAACATAAGGACTTCAAGAATACATTTTCATATAAAAAAAGACGGTAAAATTAAGTCATATGAACTCTACGATTATAACGGATTCACTATAAAAGAAAATGATGTTGATAAATGCATAAGAAGATTGACTTTCCCAAAATTTCCTGAAAATATTGATGCGGAAGAATTAAGTGTACTTGTTGATTTACATGATCCTTCAAATCAAATGTTTTCAAATATCCTTATGAATACATTATCAATAGGTTCAGCAATAATGTATATAATTTTACGGTAGGCTAAAAAAGTTTAAAACTTTTTCAGTTTAGCGTAGGCTGCATCCATTGCTTTTATGCCTTGTTTGCCAAAGTCGATTGTGTACATCATGCTTTCGCCAATTTGCGTTACTTCTTTGATATGACCGATACCTAATTTGTCATGGAATACTCTTTCTCCCTCATTAAAAACGTATTCTATCGGAGTTGTTGTTTCCATTTTCTTTTGGCGTTCGGCTTCTGCTTCCTGCATTGCACGTTCTTTTTGACGCTTTTCTTCAAGCATGCGTTTTATAGCATTGTCCTTAAAGAACTCTTTAACCTTTTCTTCATCACGTTCTTTGTTTACTTTAGATTTAACAAGAATTGTGCGTGAAGGAGTTCGCTGCGGCTGCATTGGTTTTCCTGTTGCCAGCCCTTTTGTCGGCGCCACAAACCCTTTGCCGAAACCTGAAGACGGTCTTATGTAGCCGTTGCTGTCAGCCTGGGCAGCAGAGTATGAGTAATCCGATTTTCCGGTACGAGCTTTTGATACGGCATTTTGGAACGTTGATGAGCCGCTTGTTGAGCCTTCAAACGCTGTTGAATTCAGCAGTTGGCGTGGAATTTCATCAATAAATCTTGAAGGGTTGTAGTACTTGTATTCACCCCACATTTGACGGCGTTTTGCAGAAGTCAGGTATAATTTTTCCTCCGCACGTGTTACTCCTACATACATAAGACGTCGTTCTTCTTCCATTTCTGATGCGTTATTAAACGTTCTCTGATGCGGGAAAACACCTTCGTCACACCCTGCAAGGAATACTATAGGAAATTCCAAACCTTTTGCAGAGTGAAGTGTCATAAGGGTTACGTTATTCGTAATATTTTCAACAGCATCGGTATCTGACACTAAAGCCACCTGCTGCAAGAATTCACCAAGAACATTGTCCTGTTCTTCGGGAACGAATTCACCCGCAACGTTTACCAATTCCTGCAAGTTTTCAATATCCGCTTCGCTTTCCGGTGTGTTTTGGGATTGTAGTTCTGCAAGATAGCCTGTTTTTTCTATCACAAGAGTTACAAATTCCTGCAAAGAATATGAGCTTACGGCATCTTTAAATTTCAGGATAAGCTGTGAAAAATCTTTCAGCTTAGAACGGGTTCTCGGCGGAATTTCAATAGCTTCTTCTATTCTCTGACATGCAGCAAAAAGGCTTATATCTTCCTTATCTGCAAAATCAGCAAGGTTTTTGATTGTTGTGTCGCCGATTGAACGTTTCGGAACATTCACAATTCTGCGGAAACTTTGAGAGTCGTCAGTGTTATAGATTAATCTCAAATATGCAATTATATCTTTAATTTCTTTACGGTCATAGAATTTTAAACCGCCGTAGATTTTATACGGAATTCCCGCTGCCATGCAGGCTTCTTCAAGTGCACGGGATTGTGAATTTGTACGGTAAAGGATAGCATAGCGATTGTAATCCCCGCCGCTGTCCTGTTTAATTCTACTTGCAATAAAGTTTGCCTCGTCGGCTTCATCCTGAGCTTCAAAGTAATCTATCAGCTCGCCGTCGCCTTTTTGTGAATACAAAACTTTATCAACACGCTCAGTGTTGTTCTCAATAATTGCGTTTGCAACATTCAAGATATTAGCTGTTGAACGGTAATTCTGCTCAAGTTTGATTAATTTAGTTTTTTTGAAATCCTGCTGAAAGTTGAGGATTATCGTATAATCCGCCCCACGCCAGCTGTATATCGACTGATCGACATCGCCTACAACGCATAGTGAACGTTCATCAGGGATATCTGCTTCGAGGTTTGTGTAAAGCATATTAATAAGTTTGTATTGAGCCATGTTGGTGTCTTGGAACTCGTCAACAAGAATGTGCTGAAATCTATCGTAATAAAGCTGTCTGACTTCTTTACACTGCTCCAAAAGTTTTACGGTAAGCATAAGCATATCGTCAAAATCAATTGCATTATTGTTGTTCAAAGAATTTTCGTATTCTTCATAGATAGAAGCAACCTTTTGTGATTTAAAATCTCTTGCAAAAGTTGCATAAGTGTATGCATCCTGCATTTTGTTTTTCGCATTGGAAATAATTGATTTTACAAGTTTAGGCTGGTAAACTTTATCATCAAGGTTTAATTTCTTAATAGCCTGCTTAATCACTGCAACAGAGTCGGTTTCATCATAAATAGTGAAATTTTTATCCAGTTTTTTGCCTGATTGGAAGCTGTAATTTTCTATGTTTTCACGCAAAATTCTACCGCATATACCGTGAAAAGTTCCAACCCACATATATTTAACAACATCTTCGCCCAATATATTTCCAAGACGTTCTTTCATCTCTTTTGCAGCTTTGTTGGTAAATGTTACAGCTAAAATATTTCTCGGTCTTACACATTTTTCTTTAATTAAATAAGCAATTCTTGAGGTAAGTAATTTAGTTTTTCCGCTGCCTGCACCCGCAAGAACAAGTAACGGTCCTTCAACGGTTTGCACTGCTTCTCTCTGTTCATTGTTAAGATTATCCAGTATATTTTCCATATCCCCTATTCCCAAAATCAATTTTTTGTGATATAATCAGCATAAACTAAAAATGTACAGATTGCAATTAGAAAGTAGGAAAAATGGTGGAAACTGATATGACAAATATAGTGATGAGTTCTGAAGATGATGCAAAAGAAAAACAAAGTTCAATAGTAGTGCCTATTGATGATATGGACACTGTGTCGTCAGATTCACCAAGTACAGTTGATGAGCTGGCTATGGAATTAGCAACTATTCAACAATCCGCAAAAAGAATTGCAATTATAGGAAGCCGTAACCTTCCAATAACACATCAACAAATGATTGAAACTTTAACTACGGCACTTGTTATGCAGGGAAACACCATTATTACATCAGGAGGTTCTTCAGGAACCAACGCTGCTGCTATAAGAGGTGCAATGAAAGCTAATCCCGATAAATTGAAGGTTATTTTGCCGCAAACAATCGGTCAGCAGCCGAGTGACGTTCAAAACCAGCTTATCGGAGTTCCTAATATTGTTGAACATCCTGACAGAGCTATGATGACACTCGCTGATGCTTCACGTGTTTGTAACAGAGAAATTATTGATGATTGCAACCAGCTAATCTGTTTCTTATCTCATACAAGTAAAACATTACATAATGCCGTTCAATATGCTGAAGAAGGTCATAAGGTTATTACTGTCTTCTATCTGGATTAATTTTTTCGCCCTCTTTAATGTCGGCTTAAAATATTACGGCGGAAAACTATTGCTATGTCAGAAAAATTAAAAAAACTTACGGGCAAAAATAAAAATGACTATGAAACCGCAGCCGGTGAATTAGTCAATAATTGCGATATAGAACTTTTTAAGGAACTTGTTGAAAACGACGGTTACCTTTTTGATTATGTAAAACAAAATGTTGCCGAAAGATTAGAAAAAGTTATAAATGAAAACAATTATAAAAACCTTTTAGAATTTCTAAAATATTATTCACCGTCTTATGAAGATGTAATTGTAACTTCACTGGTTAAATATGCTGACGAAGATTTGACCGATGAGATGCTTAATAAACTTGAAAGCGGCACTGTTGAAGAAAAAACTTATGCGGCAAGATATTTTGCATACGTTCAGGACCCGCTTGCTCTTGATGCTTTGAGAACAAACAGCCACTCTGAAAGTGATTATTTGACTGCAAATTGTGCCTCAACTCTTGCAGTGATGAATGACAAAGAATCATACAATGTAGCAATAACAGGGCTTAATAACGGTGATGATTTTGAAAAATTGTCTGCGGTAAAGTTTCTTGTAGCTTACGGCAGCAAAGATGCATTGCCCTCAATTATTGAAACAATGAAAACTTCCGCAATGGCAGAAAACATAGCAGGAGAAATACCATATCTTGAAAACCTGTTCGAACTGTTGGAAAACAACTACGAAGACGGTTTGCTTACATTAAATTACATTATCAACGGACTTGGTGAAATCCTTGATTTGTCATTAGTATTTGATTTTGAGCTGTTTGAAGTGCTGGAAAAACTAATCAATAACCACGATGACAGCAAAGCTGCAATTGTTTTGTTAAATGCCAAAGAAAAATTCGATACTCTGACTGAAAACGATGAGTACCTTTTTGACGTTGACAAAGACACTAAAAACGAAATTCAGGATATCAAAAAGTTATTGAAAAACGTTAACCGGAAAGAACTTGAAACACATATTAATGAAGAATTGAACGAAAACAGTCCGTTTGTGTACACAGCACTTGATTTTGCAACTGATTTAATCGCAATACGAGAACTATTAAAATCCAACAATCAGACAGTAATCCTGAAAACGGCAGAAGTTCTAAAATCGCTGGGCAACCTTGATGAAACAGCAAAAACCGTTGCACTATTGAAAGTTACCGATATCAATATAAAATCAATTATAAGGGCTTTATAACCGCAAGAGTTGAAATCCTAAAAAAATATGTTATAATATAAATATAGGGAAGCGGATTAAGTTCCGTTAAAACTTAACCCGCTGTCGCACCTATAATAAAATCAGTATCAATTTTATAAAAAGCTCTAGCCATACTAGAGCTTTTTTAATTAACTCTAATTACATTATTACCTCCTCTCTCGCCCTATGTCGCTTATAGTTCGTGTGCGCTTTGGAGGTATGGGCGCTTCCCTGAGAGAATTATACAAGAAATATTATTAAAATTCAATAATGTTAAGAATTAGACCATACCGTTTTTTATGTTAATATTTAAATATGGAATTCACAGAAAAAACGTTAAATTCCCAAATGGTTTATGACGGGAAAATTGTCAAAGTTTATAGGGATAATGTTGAACTTGCTGACGGACACAAGTCATTCAGGGAAGTCGTAAGGCACTCTGGCGGCGTAGTTATTGTTGCGTTCAGGGATGAAAATACTATTCTGCTTGTTAAACAATACAGGTATCCTATCGCTAAAACTGTTCTCGAACTTCCCGCAGGGAAACTCGAAAAAGGCGAAGACCCTTTTGAAGCCGCAAAAAGAGAACTTGAAGAAGAAACAGGATACTGCGCAAATAAATGGACAGATTTGGGTTATATCAACACGTCACCGGGATTTTCCGATGAAAAATTATACCTATATCTTGCTCAAGACCTTGAATTCACCCAATGCCACCCTGATGAGGGCGAAATTATTCAGGCTTTTGAATACAAATATGAAGATGTTTTGGAAATGATTGAGAACGGTGAAATTAGTGATGCAAAAACAATTTGCGGTATTATGCGAGCAGATATGAAAAGGGTTAAATAATGACACAAATAAAAATGGTTGCAACAGATATTGACGGAACAATAGTTAAATGGGATACGGGATTTTCAGATAACGTGAAAAACTGCATCAAAAAACTTTGTGCAAGCGGGGTTAAAGTGGTTCTTGTAACAGGAAGAATGCATTGCGCCACAACACATATAGTAAAGGAACTCGGGCTTACAACCCCTGTTGTTTCATATCAGGGCGGTTTAATCAAAGACAGCAGCGGTACCACTCTTTATCAAAAAAATTTGGATTCCGAAACAGCAAAAAAAATTATAAAATGGGCAAAAGATAACAATGTTCACATAAACCTCTACATTGACGATAAACTTTATGTTGAAAAGGACAATGATTTTGTAAAAAAATATACTGACGGAAAATTTGTATCATACACAGTCTGCCCGTTTGAGACTTTGAATATAGAAAATGTTAACAAAATTCTTGCAATAGATTACAACGATGCGGATAGGGTTACAGGCTGGGTTGACGAGCTGCAAAAAGCATTTCCCGAACTTTATATAGTAAAATCAACTCCTTATTTTTGCGAAATCGGCAGCTCCGATGCAAAAAAATCTTTAGGAGTTGAATTTCTGGCTAAACATTGGGGATTAAAAAAAGAAGAAATCCTGACAATCGGCGACCAGAATAATGACATTGAACTTTTAAAAGCAGGCGGAGTTGCGGTTGCAATGGGCAATGCCACAGATGAATTAAAAGCTTATGCAAACTATATAACTGATACAGTGGAAAACGACGGGTTTGTAAAAGCTGTTGAGAAGTTTATAGAAACAAAATAAAAAAAAAGCTTCCTTGATCGGGAAGCTTTTTTATTTCAATTAAGATTCGGGAAGTGTGAATTTCTTACCGCATTTCAGGCAGTAAATTTGAGTTCCCGGTTCAATGTCATCAACATCTGTAAGTCCTGTAATTTTAGCTTTTCCGTTTTCATCAGTATCAAGCTTGTATTTTGTCGAACAGTTAGGACATACGGCAAATTTATACCCTGCATTTTCGATTAATTTCCCCTTAGCTGAAACTTCTGCGGGGATTTCAGGCTTTTTTTCATTGCAGCTGCATCCTTTGCTTTCCATATATGCATCGACAAATTCGGCTAAGATATTTCCTAGACCGCCTGTTGGAACATAATTTTTAATAGGTCTTATAACAACTGCATTGCCGTATGCAACAACTTCCGCATTGCCTGCATAAGGTGAAGATGAGATTTCAAATCTGAAATTTATAACTGCGTTAGCCCCAATTCTTCTTGCAGAAGTCAGCAATCTGTCCAATGCTTTCTGTCTTGATTCGTCCGAAAGCTCCGTATAAGAAGACAATTCACCGCCAACAAACTGCTTAAATCCCATAAACATATCCTGAACTACGTCTTTTGAACGCATGGAAATTCCCCATACCATACCTTTATAGTCCATAACTTCGTAACCTTGAAAACTTTCTTTTTCCGTTACAAGTATACGGCTTCCAACCTCAGGACGTGTTCCTGATAATAAATCCTCACGATTAATCATATTTTTCTCCTATACTGCTTTGTCGTTAACATCTTTTTCTTCTGTTTCATCCAGCTGCGCCCCGCAAACCTTACAGCATTTTGAGTCCATGTGTTCCGAACGGAAAGACTCTCCGCATTGAGGGCATCTATAATATTTTCTTGATTTTACGGATTTTTTATATGCCCAGATGCAAAACCATATAAATCCTATCAGAATTAAAATATTTAACAGGATATTCCCGTAAATAAACTCAAGAGCTTTTACAAATAACATACTAAACTCCTTTCAGGTAAAAATTACCATAATTTTAAATGTTTAACATCATTTATAAACACTACTTTTGTGAGATAATATAATCAGGTAATAAATAGAGGGTTTAAGATGTACAGAATAGGTTTAGGTTACGATATTCACAAGCTTACGCAGGGCAGAGATTTGATAATAGGCGGTGTAAAAATCACTCACGAAAAAGGACTGCTGGGACATTCTGATGCGGATGTTCTGGTTCATGCAATAATTGACGGGATGCTTGGAGCCCTTGCACTTGCCGATATCGGAACGCTTTTTCCTGATACCGATCCTTTTTACAAAGATGCAGACAGTACTGTTCTATTGAAAAAAGTTTACGAATTGATTAAAGAAAAAAACTATGAAATCCAGAATATTGACAGCAATATTATTGCCCAGCGGCCAAAAATGATGCCTTACATTCCCAAAATGCGTGATGCACTTGCAAAAATTCTGGAAATAAATTTAGACCAAATTTCCATAAAAGCAAAAACCAACGAAAAAATGGATGCTGTGGGGCAGGAACTTGCAATCGAAGCGCACGCAGTTGTGCTTTTGAAAAAGGCGTAATGCAGTTACTCATCAATTAACGTAAAATCGTCACCCAACTTTTCTTCTACATATTTAATAAATTCTGAAAATTTCAATCCGAAAGCATTTGCTACTTGCCATATTGTTATTAACTTGCAATACCCTTGAGCTTTTTCTATACGAAGAATATTATTTTTCTCAATTCCGTAGCTTTCACCAAATTTATTCACTGATAAAGCCTTGTTCAAATGTTGAATTTTTTCATTAGTATATTGCATTTATTTATAATAATTGATATTATTAACCATATAGGACATACATGTCCTAACATGACAAATTTTATTTTAAGCATTTTCAAGCAAACAGTTCTTTGATATCAAAATTTAAGGCTTTGGCAATATCAAACAGAGTATCAACAGGTGTATTTACTTCTGCACGTTCAATCATACCAACATAATTACGGCTTCTGTTTATCATTTCAGCTAATTTTTCCTGCGACAAACCTTTAGATTTTCGCAAGAATTTAATATTTTTACCAAGCTTTTTTAAATCAGATTTAGCCATATGTTTAAATTTATAGTTAAAATATAATAATTTAACTCCACTTATACTGTTCATTAAAAGAGTAAAATTCAACCGGTTGAACTTTTAAAATCTCTAAAAGTTTAATTAGCATTGTATTACTGATTTTTCGCTCGCAACGTTCAATATGCCCAATGTATTTTAAATTTTTAGATAATATTTCAGAGAGCTTTTCCTGAGTATAGCCTCTTTCTAATCTATACTTTCTTACCTGTTTAGTTTTATAAAAATAATCTTCAAAACTTGACATAATTACATGATATTTCTATGCTTAATGGGCACCATTAAAATTTAGCTACTCATCAATTAACGTAAAATCTTCACCCAATTTTTCTTCTAACATTTTAACAACATCAGAACATTTTATGCCAATAGCTTCTGAAATCTTCCAGAGATTTACGAACTGGCATTTTTGCTTGCCTCTTTCTATTTTACTTAATGTACCTTTAGGAATATCATACTCATAAGCTAGTTTTTCAAGAGTTAACTCTGATCTGTTTTTGCGTAGTTCTTTTAAGATTTCACCTAATTTTAGCGATAATTGTAAAAGTTTTTCATTTTCTTGTTGCATATTTTTATCATCGCTGATACGATTTAATTATAAGTTTCGTAAACGAAAAATATTTTAAAGGAGGACAATATGTAAAACTATTTATTCATGGCACAGAGGATATTATACGCATCTCTTAATTTCTCAGTGGGAAAAGTTTTTAATAACTGGTTAATTTGATTTCTGTAATTTATATGTTCCCTTAATAGAAATTCAGGTCTTTGTGTCATTAGAATACTCGGGTGGATATTTAACACATTACACAAATCAGCATATGTATCGCTAGTAACAAAATTAATACCGGTTTCTATGCGGTTGATTGTATTCTTATCTTTTCCAATAAGCTCAGCCAATTTTTCTTGAGTTATATCATTGGTTTTTCTTATTTCTTGAAGAGAAGAGCCAAAAATCTTTTTTATATCATTTCCATCCATATTAAACATGATATGTTATTTTTTTTCAATAACCACTCTGTTTAGCGTAGCAAACATACGTAAAACGTATAAATATAAATACTAAATGTGTTACTATAAATGTTAAATGTATACTATATAGAAAATTATGCTTATACAAAAAGGCATTTCATACAGCCACGATGCTTATAATAGAATTAAAGAAGTTTGCAACAAGAAAAAAGAAAGCGCTTATGGATTTCATTGGGAATTCGTTGAATAAGAAAACATTAAACTATATACATAAAGCATTTTATGATAAAATCCTTTTATGGATATAAAAACCAAAATTCTTAATGAAGCTGAAAAAGATTATAAAAAATTCTCAGAATCTCTAATTCCTAATATCGACAATGTTCTCGGTGTAAGAATTCCTGCTCTTCGCAAAATTGCAAAAGAAATATACGCAGAAACAGGAACTGATTATCTTGCCTGCTCTAACACAGAATATATGGAAGAAGTTATGGTTCAAGGTATGATTATAGGGCTGATTAAAGATAAACCCGAAAAAATTCTTGAACATGTTGAAAATTTTATTCCGAAAATCAACAACTGGGCTGTTTGTGATATTTTTTGCGGAGGACTCAAATTCACCAACAAAAACAAAGAACTTGTATGGGAGTTTATCCAAAAATATTTGAACTCTGAAAAAGAATACGATAAACGATTCGGGCTCGTCATGATTTTGGGATATTTTACGGATGACAACTATATTGATAAGGTTTTTCAAATTCTTGACAATTTTTCCCACGAAGGATATTATGCAAGAATGGGTGCTGCATGGGCTCTTTCTATTTGTTATGTAAAACAGCCCGAGAAAACTTTTAAGTATTTGAAAAAATCCAAACTCGATAAATGGACCTTTAACAAGGGTATTCAAAAGATTTGCGAGTCTTTGAGAGTAGATAAAAATACAAAAGAAGTTTTAAAATCGTTAAAAAGGAAATAAATGGATATTAATACCGAAAAAAAATTAGCAGCAGGATTATCTATCACATCAAATGCGCTGATTATAATTTTAAAATTTATTGCCGGTGTAATTTCAGGCAGCATCAGTATTATATCCGAAGCAATTCATTCTTTCAGTGATTTTCTTGCTTCAATTCTTACATTTTTTGCTGTAATGCGTTCATCAGAACCTGCGGATGCGGAACACCCGTTCGGTCATGGAAAATATGAGGATATGTCCGGATTTATCGAGGGCGGATTAATAATTGCGGCTGCGTTTTATATTATTTATGAAGCAATTAAAAAATTATTTTTTATAAACAGTTTTGAAATTGACACAACTCTGGGCATAGGAGTAATGCTTTTTGCAGTTGTTGCAAATATTTTAGTAAGCTCTTATCTTTTTTATGTTGCAAAAAAGTCAAATTCAATTTCTCTTTTTGCAGACGGCGAACATTTAAGAACCGATGTTTACTCATCGCTCGGTGTAATGGCGGGATTAGTGCTAATTAAAATTACTGGAATTCATATACTTGATCCTGTTATCGCAATCCTTGTAGCTTTATTTATTCTTAAAGCAGGGTTTTCAATTTCCAAAGAAACATTATATAACCTTCTTGACGGGTCCTTGCCAGCAAAGGATTTGAATGAGATTGAAGAAATCATAAACAATTACAAAAGCTGTTTGGGTTTCAGCAGCGTAAAAGGCAGACGTGTCGGACCAAACAAAGATATTGAAATTACTCTGCTTTTTCCAAAAGACATGACTATCGAAAAATGTCACAATATCTGCGATGAAATTGAAGAATTAATACAAAATAAACTGGGTTCCTGCACAATACTTATTCATGCAGAGCCTGAAAACTGCCCTAAATGTATAAGAAAATGCAAATTGAAAAATAATTAATTACAAATTGTAAATTTATACTTTTAAAAAATACGTTTTTTAAGTATGCTTGGCGTGTGTGGAAAAAAGGAGAACAACATGCCAAAATTTAACCTGATGTCTTATATTATGCCTCCTGAAGATAAGATGTTTTTTACGTTATTTCAGGACAGTGCAGAAATTTGCAAGTTATCTGCAAAACTCTATAATGAAGTTCTGGAAACCAAGTTAACCGAAGAAAAAAAAGAAACAGCTTTGAAGTACAGGAAAAAAGGGAAACTTTCGTATAAGCTGGTTTTAAAGCAACTGAACAAAAGTTTTATAACACCTATTGAAAGGGAAGACATTCAATATATTGCAGTACAATTAAATAAAATCAATAAAAAAATAGTAAAAGCTTGTTTAAATTTGGAAGTGTATCATTTAACCGAATACACCGAAGAAATGAAAGAACAAGCTTTAACTTTAGTTAGTGCTACAGAACAGCTTGGCGATATAATCAAAAAGTTTAAAAAAGTAAGTGATGTAGATGATATTACAAAATCAAATATTGCGATGAAAGAGTTGGAAACTCACGGCGACGAAATTCACTTAAAAGCTATGAGTGAATTGTTTTCAGGTAAGTTTGATACGCTTGATGTAATCAAATTGAGAGATATGTATAAAGAGATTGAAAATGCTCTTGATGCCTGCTTCAACGTATCAGATACGATTTTGAGTGTAGTCTTAAAAGGAGCGTAGCCGCTCCACCCGCCACAGGTGGTTCAACAAATATTAAAAAGCAACACTAAAGAACTAGGAGCGTAGCCGCTCCACCCGCTACAGGTAGTTCAACAAATATTAAAGAGCAACACTAAAGAATTAGGAGCGTAGCCGCTCACCGCCACAGGATAATAAATAGGAAAAGATTTATGACAATCACAATATTATTATTAATAGCTGTTATTATAGTTGCACTTGCATTTGAATTCATAAACGGATTTCATGATTGCGCAAATGCAATTGCAACAGTAGTTTCAACGAAAGTTCTTTCACCAAAACAGGCAGTTTTATTCGGCGCAAGTCTTGAATTTGTCGGAGCTTTAACAGGAACACACGTTGCCAAAACAATCGGTTCGGGAATTGTTAATTCCGAGATGATTACGTTGACGGTAATCTTCTGTGCATTACTTGCTGCCGTTATCTGGAACTTGTTCACGTGGTGGCTGGGGCTTCCGTCAAGCTCGTCGCATGCACTGATAGGAGGTCTGCTGGGAGCTACGATTGTTAAAGCCGGCGTTGATGCGGTTCATGTAACAACTCTTTTGGATAAAGTTATTATTCCAATGTTTACATCGCCTGTTCTGGGCTTTTGTGTCGGATTTACCCTTATGCTTTTAATTGCGTGGGTTATTATTATTCTCAGAGAAAATCCGCAGACTGTAAACAAACAGTTTAGAAAATTACAGCTTGTTTCATCAGGTTTAATGGCATTAAGCCACGGTTCCAACGATGCGCAAAAAACTATGGGTATAATCACACTTGCGCTGCTTGCAGGCGGAGTTCTTCATAAAAGTCCGACAGGCGAGTTTGAAATTCCTGTATATGTAATCATTATCTGCGCCTTGACAATGGCGGCAGGTACCATGAACGGCGGCTGGAAAATTATCAAAACAATGGGGCACAAAATCATTAAGCTAAAACCTATTCACGGGTTTGCAGCCGAAACTTCGGCAGCAGGTTTAATTCTTCTTGCATCACATTTCGGTATTCCTCTCAGCACAACTCACGTAATTTCAACAGCAATTATGGGCGTAGGTTCAACATTCCATGCTCATGCCGTTAAATGGAGAGTTGTTGGAAACATCGTTGTGGCATGGGTTGTAACAATTCCTGCATGTATGATTTTATCATCTGCTATTTATTATTTAATTTATAAAGTAGTTTAAATTTTTATTTGTATTTTAAACTAAAAGGAGTTTCGTATTTAAGCGGAACTCTTTTTAGTGAGTCCAGTGTGTGTGTCAGCTTATCCCTGAATTTTTTGTTATTGACATTTTTCGGGGATTTAATCATTGCCCAAAGCTGACCGCCGTCAATCTTTTTACCTTTTAGTCCGCTTGTATCTTTTAACATATCAAGATAAGCTTCTGCATAAATAAGTTGTTTTTCCCGGGGAAGTTTCAAATATTTTTCCATTGTCATATTCTTGTCAACAGGAGATTTTTCTCCGTATTTTTTAATAGAATATTTTATAGAGTTACTCAATGATGCGTTTGTCATTTGAATTAAGCCTTTGTATTTTCCGTCTGCGGATACAAGGTTTGGTTTAAACTGGGACTCGCCAAACATTAAAGCTGCCAAATCTTCAGCATCGCATTTCAGACGTTTAGACATTGCCTCTATTTCGTCAAAAAATTCTTGTGAAAGTCCGCTTTGTTTTGGAACCTTTGTCCATTTCTCGTGAAGTTCTTGAGCCTTAGTAGGTTTCGGGGGCTCATCAATCAGAGGTTTATTAAACATAAATAAGCTTTCAAACTTCGGAGGTTCAAAATTTATTTGCGGTAATTTAATCTTAATAGTATCTTGCGGAGTTACGCCGTTTATTTTTTCAGTCATAAGTTCTACCTATATCACCGAATTATTATCGGAATAAAGGCATTAAATCTTTAATAATTATTGCAAAATATTAAACTAATATATTTTTGTGTAATTTTTCGGCAGTTTTTATATCTTCCTGAGGTTCTTTGCCTACCGTTGTAAGATAATTCCCTATCAAAATTCCTTCTACACAAGTTTTTAAAGCTTTTTCCTGATTTTCTTCGCTTAAACGCATTCTTCCGCCGCAAAAGCGCAGAACTGATTTAGGGTTTGCAATTTTAAATATCGCAAGAGTTCTTAAAACATTTTCTTCATCAATTTTATCCAGATAGTTTTCAAAAGGAGTTTCGGGAATTGGCATCAAAATATTTATAGGGATTGAATCAGGCTGAATTTCGGCAAGTTCAAGAGCCATTTCAACACGCTGCTCAATACTTTCACCCATACCTAAAATTACACCGCAGCATAACTCCATACCGTATTTTTTCACAAGTTTGCAGGTATTGAGCCTGTCATCCCAACTGTGTGTTGTACATACTTCCGGATAATATGATTTTGAAGTGTTAATGTTATGATGAAAACGTCTTAAACCGCTTTCAGCAAGTCTTTTTGCTTGCTCTTCATTCAAAATTCCAATTGATGCACAACTTTTCAGTCCGTTAATTTTATTGATTTCTTTAATCATATCAAGCATCTTGTCAAAATCACTCTCATCTGGAGTTTTACCTGAAGTTACTATAGCAAAACGTGATGCTTTATGAGATTTTGCTTCAAGTGCGGTTTTTCTGACCTCATCAATCTCAACAAGAGGATAGGATTCAATATTTGTACAGTAATGAGAACTCTGCGCACAGTATTTGCAGTTCTGTGAACATTTGCCGTTACGTGCATTTATCAGAGAACAGAATTCTATATTATCTGTAAGATATTTGGATGAAATAGAAAGCAATTCATCTAAATCTAAATTATAAAGTCTTAAAAGTTCTTGTTTATTAATATTTTCCATAATTACCCTCCCGGCTTTTATAAGTCTATAACTTCAATTGACTATTGTCAAACCGTATGTTAAAATCAAAATTGAGGAGTTGAATATGTACTGTCCAAATTGCGGTAAAACAATTAAAGATTATGATAATTTTTGCAGATACTGCGGAGCTGATTTACGGGAAGAACCTGATAATCAAGAAATTATCACTAAGATAAATCGTGAAAACGAGATAAAAAAAGAGGAAGAAGAAAATGTAAAAAATATTGATATTCCGCATGACAACGGTGAAGAACTCGTTCTTTTTGATGTTAAAAAACACTGGATGTCACTTTTTTGGTCAGCATTTTTCACACCGATTTTCTTTTCATATTTTTGGAATATATTCCTTAATACGCACAGCTTATTAAGCTGGATTGTTGTTTTAGGCTTATTAGCTCCTATTATTTATCCTATTTTAAGATACTCGTCAGATAAAATAATCATTACAACAAGGTATGTACATATTAAATTAGGCGTACTTAATCCGGAAGAAATTGATATTCCGCTTTCAAAGCTTAATATTCTTGAAGTCAGCCAGAGCTCTCTCGGCAGATTACTAAATTACGGCAGCGTATCTTTCAACTCAAACTCCGAAAGGTTTGACTACGGATATATTCAGGCACCCGAAGAATTGCAGTACATCATTGACGATCCTGAAAGATTTGTTAAAGAAGTTTTAGACGAAAATGAAACTGATGAAATAGAAGTTGAAGTCTAAAGTTCTTTTAAAACTTCATCTACATGTCCTTTTACTTTAACTTTTGACCAGGATTTTACAACCTCTCCTGTTTCATCAATTATGAATGTTGAACGGATTATGCCCATGTATTTCTTTCCGTACATGCTTTTTTCGCCCCAGGCACCGAAAAACTCTGCAAGTTTATGTTCGGAATCTGAAAGAAGTATGAAGTTTAATCCATGGTTTTCCTGAAATTTCTTATGGCTTTTTATGCTGTCAGGACTTATACCGATTAAATCAGCCTTTGATGTTATTCTGTTCATATTATCTCTAAAATCGCAAGCTTCCTGAGTACAGCCTGATGTATTATCTTTAGGATAAAAATATAAGACAAATTTTTTACCTTTAAAATCAGCAAGAGAATACTCTTTTTCGATGCCTTCCGCATCTATGCCGTTAAGTTTTAAATTTTCAATTTCTTTTATATTCATTTTTCATACTCCATATTTTTATTTTTTAAAATGTAAAATTGTCGGGATTTGAAGCCTCATTAACCCTCTCATCTCTGTTCAGGGCAAATATTGCATGCATATCTTCATCAGACAGTGTGAAATCAAATATTCCGGCGTTTTCAATAATCCTTTCTTTGTGAACCGATTTCGGGATAACTATCAATCCACGCTGGATTTCCCATCTCAAAACTATTTGAGAAACAGTTTTATTATATTTCTTTGCAATTTCTGCTAAAACATTATCTGTGAATATCTTTCCTCGTGCAACAGGGCTCCAGCATTCAACAGCAATACCTTTATCCTCACAATATTTTACAAGAGGCTCTTGAGTCAGATAAGGATGAACTTCCAACTGGTTTACGGCAGGAATAATCTCTGCTGATTTCAAAAGCTCTTCCATGTGCTGTGTGTGAAAATTGCTTACGCCTATGGCTTTGAATACTCCTTTTTTATAGTATTCTTCCATTATTTTCCATGACTCAACAAAAACATCTTTTACAGGCCAATGGATTAAGTATAAATCTATATAATCTGTTTTTAAATGTTCAAGACTTTTCTCAATACTTTCACACTGCATATGAGCTCTCATATCGTCATTCCAAAGCTTTGTAGTAATGAAAATATCTTTTCTGTCTAAACCGCTTTGTTTTATTCCCCTTGCAACATCAACTTCATTTCCGTAAAACGAAGCCGTGTCAATATGTCTGTAGCCAACTTCAATCGCAGTTCTTACCGCATCTGTTGTTTCAGAACCGCTGTTATAAACCCCCAAACCAACAACAGGAATTTCTAAACCGTTGTTTAAAGTTTTTTTTTCAATATAAACCATTTTTGCCTCTTAATAAACTAAATATGCTCAAACTTTAAATTGTTTCTGTACAAGTTATCAATCAATCTTGCAATATTTTCCTTTTCTTCTCCATCAACAGCTTTGAAATCCTGATAGGAAGATTTAGAAAATTTAGCAGGTTCAACAGGCTGGTATTCGGTAATTTTGTTATTTACCCAGCTTGTAACCTTTCCTGTTTCCGGATTAATTTTCTTGATAATGCTTACTGTTCTTCCATCTCTTTTATAGATAGAAATCATAACAATTTTACCTGTTTCCAAATCGTATTCCTGAACAGAGGATATTTTTGTTTCATCCTTTAAATTATAATTTGTTGTTCTGATTTTTTTACCTGTATTAGGATCAAACTCATCCACTGATTTATATAGAACATAATTAATTGTGCGTAATTTGAAACCTGTTTTACGGTCAAATTCATCAACAGATCTTATTTTCTTGTCATTAAAATAGTCATAATGAGTTGTTTTAATTTTTGACCCCGTAGAAATATCAAACTCAATAATTTTATCAACAGATTTCCCGTTTTTGCGGTAGACAACTTCTTCCCTTGTTTCAGGAGTGAGATTAGAATACAAAAGTTTTAAATGTGAGTTTTCGAGAGTAATTTTTTGAGATTTATCCGGAAATGCTTCCTGAATAGCTGTTAATAATTTCATTGATTTTCTCCTACAAATATAATACAAAATAAAATGCTTCTTGTCATATTATGTAAAGTATTATATATAATTTAGCACCACACTTTAAATTACCCGATAGGGGTAATTATTAAGAAATTAACGCCTTTTTTCCAAAAGCTCCAAGAAGGTCTTATAATCAGTCCCCCAGCTTGCCATAGAATTAAGAACACCTGCCAGGCTATAGCCCACATCGGTAAGGGTATATTCTACTTTTGGCGGAATTTGAGCATAGACCTTTCTTTGAACAAGTCCGTCATCTTCCATAATGCGCAAATTATGAGTAAGAACCTTTTGTGAAATCCCGCTGCAGGATTTTTTCAGTTCACCAAAACGCTTAGTACCATTAAGTAAATCCCTTATAATAAGAACTTTCCATTTTTCCCCGATAAGACCCAGAGTAACCTCAACAGGGCATTTAGGCAAGTCTTTTACTTCCATTAAACCTCCATTAGTTTCTTTTGGAAATCGTTACATAAGTATATTAACATAAAAATTTTAGCCAAACAATCAAATATTAAGACAATTACCGTACATTACAAGAATTTATAATTTCATACCACTCTTTGTTATGTTTTAAACAATCATATTTATTAATTTCAGTTAATTTTCCGTCAATCTTAGTTTGTATGCCTTCTTTACAGATACCTGTATCTATACAAGTATCTGTATCAACAGCGTATTCAGCTGCAGGAATGACGAACAAAAATTTTATAAAAATTAAAATAAAAACAAAAACTAAAAGCTTATTGTAAAATTTGATTTTTATAAACAACAGTGACCATGTAAGTATGTAAATAAAAATAGCAAGTAATATAAATACCACAGTTTGGAAAGGAAAATCTTTAAACGAAATTATCATCAAAAGAAAACTAATGTAACCTAAAAAAAGAGTTATGCATATACACGTAAAAGCATATACACACTTCAACAATGAAATAAATATCAATATCAACACTTCTTTTATCTGTATAATTTGCAATAATTCACCTTTGCTTCTGTATGCCATTTGCCGTTAAGCTCCATACAATACTGCCTGTCAATTGCCCTGCCTTCATATATATATCCTTCATTACAATCACCGTCTTCAATACAGTAGTCGGACGGATCAAAATAGCTGGCTATAATAAAAGCAAAGCAAAGAAATATAAAAATACTAACCGTTATCATAAGTATTTTTTTTGCGGCTCCTTTTGTCCAAATTGCCCAATTAATATATACGCATAACGCAAGCAGAGAAAAAAATATTACAAATACCACTATACCGAAATGGAACGTAAGGTATTCAAATAAAACTTTCAAAACTTTGAAAAAGAAATAATTAATAAATACTGAAACTACTATTTTACTGAAAAAAATAACTATATCCATAATTGCATAAAAATATTTTACAAATAAATCGGAAATATTCTTAAAATCCATATTCAGATTATAACAAACATTATAATTTTATACAATACCTGAAAGGCTATATTTTTAAAATAAAAGATCAGGGGCATTTTTTACTTTTTCAGAACAAGAACCGTGTTTTTTTGCTTGCTCTATTCCGTAAATATCAGCATTTATATCTTCAAGACAATCTTTGAATATTACCATAGCATCTTCCTTTTGAAAACCAACTTTTTTTACAAAATCCATTACTTCTTTAAGTATACTAAATTGAAGTGACCACCAGCCCTGCCAGAACCCCAGTTCTGCAGCTTCACAATTCGATTTAGCATGATAATATTTGTCCCTTGAACCATCTCTGTTATCAATCATCAATCGTTTATTTTCACGAAATAATTCATAAGCAGTTCTGCCTGAATCTATATGTTTTACAATAAAATACATTGTGCTGTCTAAAAAACTTTCAATTTTACTAAAATCTCTTGTTTTCTTAGTAGCTTCAACAGCTTTACAATTCGGTCCGCAGGCCTCGAGTTCTTCCTTCATAAATGCAAGTTCTTCTTTTAAAGAATAATATTCTATAAATATTGACTCAACCTCTATCTTTGCCGCCTCCATTTCATCCAAACCTGAAAGTATATCTCCTTCCATTTCTTCAACATCGTCTATAATATTATCTATTTGTTCATGACATCCGCATTCATCATCTATTACTGTATCTATATAACACTTGCAATTGGGGTGGGGTCTGTCAGGAATATCATCAATATTCTCATACTCTTTACCGTCTAAGGATTGGCATTTTGGACACGCATTATCCGATGAACGCCATATATATATTTCATTGCTTATTCTGCCTTTTAATGTTGTCATTACACTACCCCTTCTATTTGCATATCACGATTAATCTGTTCTAATTTATTTTCTGTATCAATACGTTTGTTATTTTTGGTATTAAAAATTGCGTTTGTAATTGCAGCTTTTTTAATATTTCTACAAATAATTCTCGGCGAAAAATACTTACATAAATTTGCTATACAGCTGTATGTTTTATTACCGAAATCCCCGTCTTCTTTAAGCTGATGAAATTCTTCGATTGATGAATTTTTTCTTTTCATATTCAAAATATTTAGCCCGTACTGAAAATCTTTTATTGCTTGTTCAGTACCAACCCTTTGGATATGTTTTCTCATAAAATCCATAACCTGACGAATTTTAACTTCAATACTTATTTGTGATGCATCTTGAAAATTTGTCATAAACTATTCCTATAAAACCTTGTTAAACATTACCACTATGACAAATTTAAATACCTTCCGCAAGTCCCCAAAAATGCCTGTCTGAAAGGATATGGGTATATTTGTTAGATTTTTATAAATCAATAATAAAAAAAGAACACATGGTGTGATTTCGTGTTACAGATGATTTGATTTTTTTCGGCAAGTTGAAACTCAAGTTTTTCTCAAATTTGATATGACTTATGTGTTAAGTTATCCGGTACGGATAAGAAACCGTTAATTCCATTACATAAAAGTCCACCTGACATATCTATAATCTCTTCAACTGGGATTTGCTTTTTGTCATAAACCCATTGTCTGTATAATTCAAGTCCTGTATGTTGCAAAAAACAATATAGAATATTTTGTCTATACTTATCTAAAGAACAATTATCAGAAAAACTTTTCCAAGCAAAAGTAACAAATTTTTGTGAAATTTGTTTCCCGAGAAAAGAATATGACTCGCAACACATAATACGTTCATATACTTTTCCTTTTGATATTGAATATAAAAAGAATTCCTTGTTTACTTTAGCCAAATCATCAGGAAGTTTGTAATTGTTTATTTTTTCTAAAAATTCATTTAGCAAAATTTCCTGCATTTCTTTTAAAAGTTCGTCTAAACATAAATAGTAAGAATAAAAAGTCTTTTTATTAATTAATGCTTTTTCACAGAGTTCTTTTACTGTAATTTTTGTATATTCTTTTTTTTCAATTAATTCTATAAATGCTTTATGTATTGCAGTGATTGTTTTTTTTACTCTTAAATCTTCCGAACCATTCAAAATCATTCCTAACTCCTTTATGTAACTATTTTTTCTTATAAGTGTATTATGTAACTATTTATAAAATATTGCCCGTTGAATCTTTATTAACAATCATAAATAATTCTAATACAAGAAATAAGCAACCATAGTTACAATATAAACAAAAGGAGATTAATATGCAACAGTTAAAATTAAACAACGGAGTGGAAATTCCAATTTTAGGGTACGGAGTTTACACAATCACTGATGATAAAGAATGTGAACGCTGTGTTATAAATGCCATTGAAACAGGATATAACCATATTGATACAGCTGCAATTTATATGAACGAGCCTGCTGTTGGTCGTGCTATTAAAAATTGCGGTAAAAGACGTGAAGATTTATTTATAACATCAAAATTATGGGTTCAAGATCAAGGCTATGATATGGCAAAGAAAGCTATAGACGAATCTTTAAAAAGGTTAGGGGTAGATTATCTTGATTTGTACTTAATCCATGAACCGATGGGAGATATTTACGGTCAATGGAGGGCAATGGAAGAAGCATACAGACAAGGTAAAATCAGAGCAATCGGTGTATCTAATATGTATGCAGACAGACTTTGCGACTTTTTATACCATGTTGATATAAAGCCTGTAATTAATCAGGTTAGAACAAATCCGTATTTTCAGCATATCGACACTTTTGAATTTGAAAAAGAAAACAATATTATCCATGAAGCACATTCTCCGTTCTCTCAAGGTGATAACACAATATTTACAAATCCGGTATTGGTAGAAATTGCAAAAAACCACAATAAAACAGTTGGTCAAGTTGTTCTGCGCTGGCTTGTTCAAAGAAATATCGTTACTCTTACAAGAACAACAAAAAGTGAAAGAATGTTAGAAAATATCAGCATTTTTGATTTTGAACTGACACAAGATGAAATGGATAAAATCAAAACTTTGGACAGACCCGATGGTAACGCCTATGACAACAGAAAACCTGAAGTTGTCAAAATGGTTTTAGCAAAAAGATATGAATACTAAATTATTAATAACGGAAAGGATCAAAAAATGCCTGTTGTAACATTAGAATTATTGGAACAAACAAAAGAAAAGAAAATTGAAATAACTAAAAAGGTTACAAAGTTAGTATCAGAACTGACATCAGTTCCTGAAAATCAAATCATCGTCTTTATTAAAGAAAACTCTGCCGATAATGTTTCAGCAGGCGGTGTACTGTTATCTGAATTAATGTGAGAAGATAAATAAAAGGAGATTAAATATATGTCAAAAGTTCTATTGATAAATGGAAGCCCTCACGCAAAAGGCTGTATAAACAGAGCATTGATTGAAATTTGTAAAATTTTGAACGAAGAAAATATTGAAACAGAGATTATTCAAGTTGGGCAAAAAGATATAAGTGGCTGTATCGGCTGTTATAAATGCCAAGAAACAGGCAAATGCGTATTTGATGATATTGTAAATGAAATTGCAAAAAAATTTAGAGAATGCGATGGCTTTTGCGGAACCGTACAAATCAATCTGAACATTAAATTACACTCAATTTGAGTTCTCATCAATACACATTGACATAATAAAAAGAGGATTAGGAATAAATCCTATCCTCTTTTTATTTACCAAGGGAGAGATTCGAACTCTCGACCTCACGGGTATGAGCCGTGCGCTCTCACCAACTGAGCTACCTTGGCATATTTTCCTATTTATTTTCCTCAACAAATAAGTTTGCCGTCGAGTTCAATAATCTCATGAACATAAATAAATTTCAAGTATTTTTTTATTTACATTTAGTTTTTCCTGTCCAGGACAAGTCATTGCAATATAAATAATCCAAGTTTTCTTTTTCCAAAACCCAGGCTGCACAGCCGTATCCGTTAAGCCTGTGTGATTTTGAAGTATTACAGTAATCCCCAAAAGTAAATCGGGTATCATTATAAGTGCCTGCAGGTATTACTCCTTCATTACCGTAGTAAAAGATAAAAACGTCTACACCTGTTTTATTTGGAGGATTTTTACCGTTTACGTCTACAAAAATTTCACCGCATAAATTTTCAAGCATATTCGTTGTTCCCCAAGTGACGTTGCATCTCGGATTGATTATGGTTGTGCCTACAATATTTGTACCATCAGCTAAGATAACCGTTTGTCTGAAATTTCCAAATGAAGTTCCGTCAAGTGATGCTCTAGGATATTCATTACATTCTTCGTCAGACCTGCAGCGGCTTGTCATTTTAAGATATTTAGACATAATATCCCAGAACATATCAACAGACAGTTTTCCTGCTGCTATTTCTTCTTCGGATAATTCATCATCTGCTGCAGTACCTGCACTTGTAAGCCCCCAATAATTTATATCGCCTTTTTCAAGTCGTGCCTCTGCGATAGCCTGGTTCATGAGGCTGTAAAACTTTTTAAGTCTTGCTGCATATTGTTTTTCAGCATTATTCTGCATCAAAGACGGAACTGTCATTGCAGAAATAACACCGATAATACCGAGTGTGACTAACACTTCCGCTAAGGTGAAACCCTTTGAACAGGAGCTTAAACGGCTGCCCCCCCCCCAACGTTACTGATTTTTTTCATAATCCTTTACTCCTTTCAATATTCTTGACCATTCATATTATAACATATTCACACGGCTATTACAATATTGACTGACTTAATTCTTGTTTAGTTTATAATATGATTATAAACAAATTCATAAAAGGCAAAATTCAATGATTACAGATATGACAAAGGGAAGCCCCTTAAAACATATATTACTTTTCTCAGTTCCTTTGTTAATAGGAAATATATTCCAACAGTTATATAATATTGCAGATATTGTAATTGTCGGAAGAACTCTGGGAGTTGAAGCTTTAGCGGCTGTGGGTGCCGTTTCTCCTTTATTCTTTCTGGTAATGTTTGTAGTTGTAGGTCTTACCAACGGTTTTGCTGTGGTAACAGGACAAAAATTCGGAGCTAAAGATTTTGAGGGAATAAGACGTTCTGTCGTTGTTTCAATATTATTGGGAACAATTTTTACGCTTTTATTTACTATAATTGCAGCTGTATTAATGAAGCCTTTATTATTATGGATGAACGTACCTTCTGAAATTTTTCATAATGCATACTGGTATATGGCAATTGTTAATGCGGGATTAATTGTATGCTGTTATTATAACCTTCTTGCAAGTATAATCAGGGCTTTGGGGGACAGTAAAACACCTCTGTACTTTCTCATATTTGCATCAATTTTAAATATATTTCTTGCACTATTATTTATAATTAAATTCCATATGGGTGTTCCGGGCTCTGCAATAGCAGTAGTACTTTCACAGGCTGTATCAGCAGTAATGTGTGTTTGGTATGTAAAAAAGAAATTTCCCGTTCTGCATTTGAAAAAGAAAGATTGGATTTTCAAAAAAGAAGAAAGAAAACAAGACATTGATTTTGCCGTTGAGCATTTAAAAGTCGGAATTCCAATGGGAATACAATTTTCTATTCTTGGCTTAGGAGTTCTTATTATCCAAAGCGTATGCAACACGTTCGGACCTAATGTCATAGCAGCATTTACAGCAGCATTAAGAATAGAACAAATTGCTACTTTACCTATGATTTCATTCGGAATTGCTCTTGCTGCTTACGTTGCACAAAATTACGGTGCTAAAAAGTTTTCAAGAATTAGAGCAGGCGTTTCAAAAACATCTTTAATTAATATCGGTTTAAGTTTGTTTATGGCATTCATAATGCACATGTGGGGAAGCGATATTGTCAGAATATTCATAGGCGATGCTAATGAAGAAATAATTAAGATTGCCAGAAGTTATCTTTTAATAAGTACAATGTTCTATTTCTTTTTGGGACAAATATTTATTTTCAGAAATGCACTTCAGGGTATGGGTCAAACTCTCATACCGCTTTCAGCATCAACAGCGGAACTTCTTGTACGTTCATACGCAGCTGTTTATCTTGCCGTCAAATACAGTTATTTCGGAATATTTTATGCAGGTCCCATTGCATGGGTAACTGCATCTTTAGTTGTTGCAATCGGATATTTCTCACGTATAAGAAAAATAATGAAACAAGCTTATAAACACGTTTAAAATATTACCCTACAATATTACTTGCAAGTGTTTTATTTCTGTGTAAAAATCCTAAATATCAATTGGTCTTTTAAAATAAGGAGAAATATTATGTCAACATTTATTGAAGATGTTTATGCCCGCCAGATATTAGATTCTCGTGGCAATCCGACTGTTGAAGTCGATGTAAAACTTACAAACGGTGTAATCGGTCGTGCAGCAGTTCCTTCAGGAGCATCTACCGGTATTTTTGAAGCTCTTGAACTTCGTGACGGCGACAAATCCAAATATATGGGAAAAAGTGTTCAAAAAGCTGTTGATAATATTAACAACATAATAGCTCCCGAACTTATCGGTGAAAAAGCATCACACCAAAAAGAAATTGATACTTTTATGATTGATATGGACGGAACCGAAAACAAATCAAAACTTGGTGCTAATGCTATTTTAGGCGTTTCACTTGCTGTTGCAAAAGCTGCATCTATGGCTTACGGAATGGCTTTATACAGATATTTAGGCGGAATAAATGCTCTTACACTTCCTGTTCCTATGATGAATATTATTAATGGCGGAGCACATGCCGATAATAATATTGATTTTCAGGAATTTATGATTGCGCCTGTCGGAGCAGAAAGTTTCCACCACGCTTTACAAATGGGTTCAGAAGTATTCCATACACTGAAAAATGTTTTGAAAAATAAAGGAATGGCTACTTCTGTTGGAGATGAAGGCGGATTTGCGCCTAATCTGGGCTCTAATGCCGAAGGTATTGAAGTAATTCTTGAAGCAATTGATAAAGCAGGGTATAACACTGACCAGATTAAGATTTGTCTTGACGTTGCATCATCGGAATTCTACGATAACGGCAGATACAATCTTAAAGGCGAAGGTAAATCTTTTGATAACAAAGAAATGACAGATTTCTTGGATGAATGGGTTAAAAAATATCCTATTATTTCAATTGAAGACGGCATGGCAGAACAGGATTGGGAAGGCTGGGAAATGCTTACCGAACGTATAGGATGCAGATGCCAGCTTGTAGGAGATGACTTATTTGTAACTAATACAAGAAGACTTGCTGACGGCATCAAACGCCATGTTGCAAACTCCATTTTGATTAAAGTTAACCAAATCGGAACATTATCTGAAACTTTAGATGCTATTTCAATGGCACATGCTGCGGGTTATACAACAATAATTTCACACCGTTCAGGAGAAACCGAAGACACATTTATTGCAGACCTTGCAGTAGCTGTTAACAGCGGGCAAATCAAGACAGGTTCGGCATCTCGCACTGACAGAATTGCTAAATATAACCAGCTTTTAAGAATTGAGCAAAAACTCGGTTCAG
>HF991476.1 GCA_000433095.1 Clostridium sp. CAG:967
ATTGTCAGATTAAAACGATTAGACCTGTAAAGTTTTTCTAATAAATTGAAATAACCCTTGTAACTCACAAGGGTTATTTTTTACTTTTTAATAGGCAAATATGATTGAGGATAGTTGTAATCTTCTTTAAATCCTAAATGCCTGTACATTTTTAATGCCTGGAAGTTATTGGTTTCTGTTGTAGTGTTAACTTCCGTAATAGGTTTTTCTCCTGTTTCAGCCCATTCAATAAGCTTTTCAACTGACTTTTTCAGCATGTGTTTTGAAAGACCTTTTCCCTGATGTTCTTTTTTAATAGAAACAATCGGAATATTTGCAATTCTGCCGCCCGTTAAATTCATGAAACAAAAACCTACGGGATTTCCTTTATAAATAAGCACTGTAGTTGCCTCGGGAAGGAATTCCGCATAAAGATTTTTTACGATTTTGGTAATTATATCATACGTACCGTCTTCTGTTTTAAATCTGGGATCAAAGAGGGCATCTGCGCTGTCTTCAAAACCTTCGTGAACAACTTCTATTGCATTTTTAAAATAAACATCACTCCAGCTTACGAGTTTGTAATCATCATCAAGGGGTGACAGTTCGGACATTTTCAATATTTCTCTTGAATTTGTACCTGCCATCATAAACCTTAAAACCGCAATTCCTACAAACTTAAAACCGAAACGTGCGATTTCCCCGATAATATTTTTCTGAGAACCTAGCATCGGGTAGCACACAATTTTTTCTGTTCTTTCTGCTTTTGTTAATTCCAAGAATTTTTTAATTAAATATACACTTCTCTCTGCAATATTTTCCATTTTAAAAGAGTGTATAATATTTAATTCAACAGCCTCGGATATTGCTGTTGTATAAACAAGAAACGCAACAGGAATTGTGTTTTCATATAATACCAGACAGTCAATAAGTTTTTTGTCTACTGAATCTACAAAATCATCAAATCCTAATGGTTCAAGTTCAAATTTGTATTCTTCAACAGCCCTGTTTCTAAAATCGTTGTATACTGTTGCAAACCCTTTGTAATCGTCAGGTGTAAGCAATCTGGCTTCAAAGTTATTTTCGGTCATAATCTTAATTCCTTGTTAAAATTAATTTAAAGGGCATCATATCATATGATGCATTTTTTCCTTTTTGGTTTCCATATATCTTTTGTTATATGAATTAATTTGCGGCTCTATTTTTACTATATCATGTACAGTCAGACCGTAACCATTCAAACCGATGATTTTTTTAGGGTTGTTTGTAATCAGGTTAAAGTTATTGAAGCCTAAATCAAGAATAATTTGAGCTCCCATACCATAATCACGCAAATCAGCTTTAAAACCCAGTGATAAATTGGCTTCGACTGTATCCTGACCTATTTCCTGCAAATGGTAAGCTTTTATTTTGTTAACAATACCTATACCTCTGCCTTCATGACCTTTCATATAAATAACGGCGCCTTTTCCGTATTCGTTAATCATCTGCATTGCAGTGTGAAGCTGATAATTGCAGTCGCATTTCAGGCTTCCGAAAATATCTCCTGTCATGCATTCGCTGTGTACACGAATTAAAGGAATTCTGTCAGAGCCGTCATCTTTAACAAGTGCAACACCTTCCTGATTTGTTATCTTGTTAACGTAACCGTATATTTCAAATTCACCGAATTGTGTCGGTAAATGTGCTTCGGCTTCACGGGTTACAATTTTTTCTGATTTTAGACGGTAGGCAATTAATTCCGCAACAGAGATAAATTTAATTCCATGTTCTTTAGCAAATTCATAAAGTTCGTCACGTTTTGCCATATGACCGTCTTTGCCCATAATTTCGCACATGGGACCAGCAGGAATATGCCCGCAAAGTCTTGCTAAATCAACAACAGCTTCTGTATGTCCGGTTCTTGTTAAAACACCGCCTTTTCTTGCAACGCAGGGGAAAAGGTGTCCCGGACGGCGTAAATCTGACGGCTGTGCATCAGGAGCAAGGCAAACTTCTATTGTTTTTGCCCTGTCGAATGCAGAAATTCCTGTTGTAACACCGTATTTTTCGGCAGCATCAATACTAACGGTAAAAGCTGTTTTCATACTCTCGGTGTTTTGTTCAACCATTTGCGGAAGTTCCATTTTCTCTGCAATTTCTGATGAAACAGCAAGGCAGATTAAACCTTTTGCTTTTTCTGCCATAAATTTTATGATTTCGGGTGTAACCATTTGACCTGAACAGATCAGGTCTCCTTCATTTTCCCTGTCCTCATCATCGGCAACGATAATCATTTTACCGTTTTTAAAGTCTTCTAAAGCATCTTCGATTTTATCAAATTTAAAATTATCCATTATATAAATCCATTCTCTTTCAAAAAGTCTTCTGTAATATTATTATTCTGCGTTGATAAAAATTTTTCAACATACCTTCCCAAAATATCTGTTTCTATATTAACACTGTCACCGAAGCGTAAATTTTTGAGGTTGGTATTTTCAAGTGTATGAGGTATTACTGCAACGCCGAATACATTCCCGTCAAGCTTTGAAACAGTCAGACTAACCCCGTTAACGGTAATAGAGCCCTTATAAACAATATATCTGCTGTCTTTAACTTCAAATTCCATGTTCCCAAGATATTTGCCGATGCTGTCAACGTGTCCCTGAACAATATGTCCGCCCATTCTGGTTTGAGGTGTAAGTGCCCGTTCGAGGTTTACTTTTTCGCCTGATTTAAAACCTTTGGTAATTTTTAAGGTTTCTGAACTCACGTTTGCGGTAAAAGTGTTAGAAGTCATTGAAACAACGGTCTGACAGCATCCGTCAATTGCAATACTGTCGCCTGTCAGAGTATTTTTCAAAACTTTGGAGCATTCGACAACAAGCTTAGTTCCGTCAAAACTTTTTATTAATCCTATTTCTTCTACAATCCCTGTGAACATAGTTTTTAATTTATCATGAAAATAGCTTTTCGTCTAATTGCATAATAATTTTTAGGATTTCTATAATAGCATATTATGGGATTAACATTTGAAAAGGTTTTTCAGGCTTATATCGATTGCAGGAAGCATAAGAGAAACACTATTAACGCATTGATGTTTGAGTATAATCTTGAACAAAATCTTTTGAAATTATACGAAGATTTGGCAAGCGGTGAATATAAAATAGGGCAGAGTATATGTTTTATTGTGCTTTATCCCAAACCCAGAGAGGTCTGGGCAGCAGATTTCAGGGACAGAATTGTTCATCACCTGATTTATAACGAGATAAAAGACAGGTTTTATAAAAGGTTTATTAAAGACACTTACAGCTGTATTCCGGACAGAGGAACCACAAATGCCGTTAAATCCGTAAGAAGTCAGGCTGCATCGGTAACAAATAATTATACGGAGACCGCTTACTTTTTAAAAGCTGATTTAAAAAATTTCTTTGTAAGCATTGATAAAAATATTTTATATGATGAAATCCAAAAGTTTGTGAATGAAGAATGGGTGCTTAAACTTATAAAGCAAGTAATTTTTCATAACCCTAAAACCGATGTCTGCATAAAATCCCCGACTTATAAGTTCCGCTATCTCCCAAAATATAAAAGTCTCTGGTACACGCCCTCAGACAAAGGTTTGCCGATAGGTAATCTTACAAGCCAGTTTTTCAGCAATGTTTATTTGAATGTTCTTGATCAATATGTCAAACATCATTTAAAATGTAAATACTACTGCAGGTATGTTGATGATTTTGTGATTATGCATAAAAGCCCTCAATATTTGAATGAAATTCATAAAGAATTAACCGGATTTTTAAAAGAAAGGCTTAATCTGGAGCTTCATCAGCATAAAAAGTTAATAAATAAAGTTGATAAAGGCATAGATTTTGTAGGATTTGTTGTAAAACCATACAGAATAAATTTAAGACAAAAAACAATTAAAAGAATTTTCAAGTTGGTAAGAGAACAAAAGTTAAATGAACAATGGTTTTATGAGGATGAACTTGAAAGTTTCACTTCTACAATAAACAGTTATCTGGGGATGCTGAGAAACACAAACGGCTATAAGTTAAGAAAAGAAATCTGTCTTCAATGCATAAACTTATTTGTGAATTGCGATGAAGATTTTACTAAGTTAACAGTTGCTTTGCACAGTCATATAAAAACAATGCAAAATCATCATCTTCATTAATTTTGTTAATTAAGATATTTTTAATTTCTACAGTAGTTTTTTCAATTGGGAACAAAAATAATTTATAAGGTTCAATTTCAAGCACCTCACAAATAGCATCAAGTGTTTCGGGGGTTGGATAATTTTTACCGTTTTCAATAAAACTTACACTTCTGGGGCTAATGCCTATTCGTTCTGCAAAATACTCTTGGGTGATACCTTTTTCGTTGCGAAGTAATTTAATTTTTGCTCCTAAGAGTTTTTTAATTTGATACATATTTCACCTGAGTAATTATTATCCTTAATACGGTCATAAAACTTAATGAGCTATTAGATAATATTCACTTGACAATATTATCTAATAAGTAGTATAATTTAACCACATGGCTAATGTATTAAAAAGGAAAAGGGTAATTTATGAAAGAGAAAAATTTTGAACGTAAAAAAGGTTTTACCTTGGCGGAAGTATTAATCACCATTGGTATTATCGGTGTAGTAGCCGCCATGACGTTACCTACCGTAATCAATGAAACAAGGGATAAGGAATACGCAGCAGCCCGTAAAAAGGCTTTAGCAACTATTGGTGAAGCCGTGCGATTAATTACAATACAGGGTGACATAAGATATGCAGAAAATGCAGGTGACTTCGTTGAAAACTATTTGAAAAAACAGCTTCAGATAGTTAAAACCTGTTCAAACTCTAATTTACGAGATTGCGGTATCGAAACCGAGCCCAATAAAATGGTGTCACTTGCCGAAAAGAAAATGACAATGCCAACCACAATAAATGACCTTGCACCAGGCATGTCAAACGGACTTGCAACTGATCCTGCCTCAACAAGTTACGGTTTCGTAATGTCCAACGGTTATTCTGTGAACTTATTCTATAATCCTTCGTGCTTAAGTGACAATAAAGATGCAAATCACTGGGGTCAGGACAGAGTATGCGTAAATGCTATATATGATATGAACGGTCTGGGTCAGCCTAATGAAGTAGGGAAGGATATAGGTTTTGTAACAATTTTATATCCGGATGTTCGCACTATTGCTGTAGCTCCGGATGTACATAAACAGAATGCAGCATCTGCAAACTTTGACAATGCAGGCGCAAGTTGTACAAACCAAAATAAAGAATATACACTTCCTAACCGTGACGAACTTTTAGCTATGTATTATAACGCTAATCTTTTAGGAATTACGTCAGGCTACTATTGGTCTGCCTCTCAGGCTTCCGCAGAGTTGGGTTGGCTCCAGAATTTCGCCAATGGCGCCCGTTTCAGGCTCGCTAAGTCCACTGGGGCCAATGTCCGCTGTGTCAGGAGATAAGTTATTCAATTATTTAGTTATTTAACGCAAATATTTCTGCGCAGTAAAAACCCTCCTTAAATTAACTAATATCAATCATTTACAACATTTATTATACCATAAAACCTTATACAATGCAAGTTTTGGGTAATAAATACTACATGAAACTTTACAAATAAAGGATTATAGGAGAATAATATGGCACAATACCAGCATCTGCCTATTTATAAAACAGCATATGACTTGCTTGTGGAATTGATGAACACGACAAAAGATTTTCCGAGAGATTTTAAATTTTCATTGGGTGAAAAAATTCAAAATCATGTAATAGAATTACTTGTTTTGATATATAAAGCAAACAGCACCAAAGATAAAAAAGATTTTATTTGTGAAATTATAAATCAAGTTCAATTTTTGGATTTGTTTTTGCGGATTTCTTTTGATTTGAAAATAATTCCGCAGGCAAGGTATTGTGCTTTAATCGAAAAAACATACTCGATTGCCAAACAAGCTCAAGGGTGGTTGAAATCATCCTTTGAAATTGAGCCGGAGCCTGCTTATGCCAAGGTGTAACAGGGTGTGCTCAAATTTATCTCGTCAGCGGTGGTTGTTAAAATGCTTCAACCAAAGTTTTGCAGTTATGCAGAAGTCATTTGTTTTGAAAGATTCGGGATAAATGATTGTTAATCCGCTGTTCCACGTCAGGCAACTATTGGTCTGCCTCTCAGGCTTCCGCAGAGTTGGGTTGGAACCAGAATTTCAACAATGGCAACCGTAACAGGAACGCTAAGTCCAATGGGAACAATGTCCGCTGTGTCAGGTGATAAATTAAAAAAAGGGTTTATGCCCTTTTTTTGTTGTATGGTGCGATTGCAATAAAATATTTTCACCCTATAATATTTATGTAAACGTACTTTAAAAAGGAGAGAATTATGTCAAGAAAACCTATTATTGCAGGAAACTGGAAAATGAACTTACTTCAATCAGAAGCTAAAGAAGTTTTTGAAGGTGTTAAAAATTTTGTAAAAGATTATACTGCACAAGAATTACCTACAATCGTAATTGCACCCGTATTCACATCAATTGCAGCTGTTGAATCTGTAAAATGCGACTGCGGCTGCGGCGGTAAAAAAATTGCTATTGCAGGGCAAAACTGCCACTGGGAAAAATCAGGTGCTTATACAGGCGAGATTTCTGTTGAAATGTTAGCTGATGCAGGATGTGATTATGTAATCATCGGTCACTCTGAAAGAAGACAATACTTCGGCGAAACTGATGAAATGATTAACAAAAAAGCTAAAGCAATTTTAGCCGGCGGACTAATTCCTATCATCTGCTGCGGTGAAACTCTTGAACAAAGAGAAGCAGGTGTTACTGACAGCTGGATTGCAGGTCAAATTAAAGCTGCTTTGGAAGGAATTTCAAAAGAAGATGTTGCTAAATCAGTAATTGCTTACGAACCTATCTGGGCTATCGGAACAGGTAAAACTTGTGATTCTGATGAAGCAAATAGAGTAATCGCTATGATTAGAGGAGTTGTTAAAGAAGTTGCAGGCGCTGAAGCTGCTGATGCAATCAGAATTCTTTACGGCGGTTCCGTTAAACCTTCAACAATTGAAGAACAAATGTCAAAATCTGACATAGACGGAGCTTTAATCGGCGGTGCTTCATTGAAAGCTGACAGCTTAAATGAAATTATTGCTAACACAATGAAAGTAGCTGTAGCTAAATAAGTAAATATTTTTTAATATTTTAAAAAGACAGGATGAATAATCCTGTCTTTTTATATAATTTTTTTGAAATTGACAAGTTGACTGTTTTTATTTTATAATCTGATATACTGATGTTACGTAAAAAAAGGAGTGCAAAATGGCACAACAATTTAATCCGCAAAACATTAAAAAAAGAACTTCTGTTTTAGTTTTTCTAAAAGGTTCTACAGCTCCGCTGGTACTTTATGTTGAAAATGCGGAAGAACTTTATGCAGAATTACAACAGTCAATCAAAAGCGCAGCAGCAGTATTGATTGAAAAAGAAACTTTGGGACCTTTGAAAAAAGTCTGCTTTATCTCAAATCAGGTTGCAGCTCTGGCAATACAGGAAGAACAATACGTAGGCTGATAAAATATGGAACACATAATTTCTGTTGAAGAACTTGAAAATACCCCTTCTAAAACTCTTGAATTCCATTTTGATGAAAAAATAAAAGAGCTGGATTGCGTTACTCCGATTAAGTCTGATTTGGAAATAAAATCGCTCGGAGAGTTCATTGAAATATCAGGAAATATTAAAGGTGTATTAAAGCTTGAATGTGATTTGTGTTTGAAAGAATTTGAATATGAATTGGACTTCGATATTGATGAAATGTTTGCAAAAAACGCACTGTTAGAGGATTACGGACAAGAACTGGAATTGAAAGAAGGACAGTTCGTAACCGATCTTGAAGGCGCTGATGAGATTGATATTTATGACTTATTGTATCAATCTGTAATATTAAATTTACCAAATAAGAAAGTTTGTGGTATAAATTGTAATGGGGATAAATTTCTGAAAGAAGAAGATTTATCCGATCCGAGATTAGATGTCTTTAAAAACATCAAAATCGATAACGATAACTAGAAATATAAGTAGTAGTAAAAAATAAAAAAGGAAAAAGAAAAATGGCAGTACCTAAGAAAAGAACAGGACATTCCGCACAAGGACACAGAAGAAGCAACTGGAAGGCAACTAAACCGGAAACTACCAAATGCCCTAACTGCGGTGAAACAGTATTAACTCACACAGTATGTACAGCTTGCGGCACTTACAAAGGTAAACCGGTAAGCTTAAAAGATAGAGTTGAAGAAACAGCGGTTGAAGAAAAGAAACCTGCTAAAAAATCAACTAAAAAGGCTGAAAAGAAAGCTGAAGAAACAAAAGTAGAAGAAGTTAAAGCAGAAGAAGTTGTTGAAGAAACTAAAGAAGAAGCTCCTGCTGAAGAAACTTCCGAAACAGAAGAAAAATAGTTAAAAAAGTTGAATGGTTGATTACCTTTCAGCCATTCAACTTATTTAAACCGTTAAACTTATAAGACTTTGAGAGGGAAAGATGACAAGAATAGCAATTGATGCAATGGGTGGTGATCACGCTCCGCACGAAATCGTGGCAGGTGCTGTATGGGCAGCTCAAGAATACGGCGTAGCAATTGAATTGGTCGGTAAACAAGACCGAATTGAACAAGAACTTGACAAAATCGGTCAAGAAGGTTTTTATTCTGATTGCGGTAAGGGCGGAAAACACCTTTCTCGCATTAAAATTGACCTTTCCAAACTGGATATAAAAATCACACATGCCAATGAAATTATTGAAATGGGTGAAGCGCCGGGGCAGGCTATACGTAAAAAGAAAAAGTCATCTATTGTTTTAGCGGTTGATGCTGTTGCTCAAGGAAGCTCTGATGCTGTTGTGGCAGCGGGTTCAACAGGTGCTGCTATGGCATCAAGTTTATTCGGTCTTGGCAGAATTCCCGGAATTGACAGACCTGCAATTGCTGTAACTCTTCCTACTATTAAACAGCCGATTGTTGTTATTGATGCAGGTGCCAACAGTAACTGTACTCCTGAAATGTTATATCAGTTCGCAGTAATGGGTACAACTTTCTCTAAAAATGTTTTGGGTATTGAACACCCACGTGTAGGTGTTTTGAATATCGGTGAAGAAGCAGGTAAAGGCAACGAACTTGCTCAAGCAACTTATAAACTGTTGGAAGAACAACAGGAAAAATTGAACTTCGTAGGAAATATCGAAGGTAAAGAAATTTTCTTAAGCGTTTGTGATGTTGTTGTATGCGACGGCTTTGTCGGCAACGTTGCATTAAAAGTAACCGAAGGCACATCTCAAATGTTATTCAGAATGTTAAAACAAGAATTCAAAGCAGATTTAACCGGTAAAATTATCGGTCTGCTTGCTAAACCTTTTATGAGCAGAATTTATTCAAAAATTAACTATGAAGAGTTCGGCGGTGCATTGCTTTTAGGCGTAAAAGGTATAACCGTTATTTCTCACGGCAGAAGTAAAGCTTACGCAATTAAAAATGCTGTAAGAGTTGCTAAATTTGCCGTAGAAACAGGCGTTAACGAAAAAATAGCTAAATTTTATGAGGAATAAAAATACATGACAGATAAATTAATCCCGTTAAGAATTGCCGGAGTAGGATATAGTTTACCGGAAACTGTAATAACAAATGATGATTTAACTAAATTATACGAAACATCAGACGAGTGGATTTATTCACGTACAGGTATTAAAGAAAGACGTGTAGTTTCAGGTGAACAAAATGCGATTGATTTAGGTTTTGAAGCTGCTCAAAAAGCTTTGGAAAGAGCTAAAATGCAGCCTGATGATATTGAACTTATAATTGCTGCATCATCAGCTCCGCCTGATTTATATCCTGCAATTGCATGCCATATTCATCAAAGATTGGGTATTAAAGAACAAATTCCTGCTTTTGATATTACAGCAGCATGTTCAGGTTTAATCTACGGATTAAGTATTGCAAAAGCTTATATTTCTTCAGGAATGTATAAAAATATTTTAATAGTTGCAACTGACAACAACTCAAGACTTGTTGACTGGGCAGACAGAGGTACTTCAATTCTTTTCGGCGACGGTGCAGGTGCAATGGTTGTTACTCAGTCACAAGATGGTATTGATGATGTTATTGCAATTGATATTAAAGCAGACGGTAATTACGGTAATTTAATCGAACTTTCATTCGACGGAAAAAACTGCCCGCTTGTAGAACAATATGAAGAAAAACCTAAAGGTATCAGAATGAACGGCAGAGGTGTTTACACTTTTGTTGCTAAAATTCTGCCTCATTATGTTGAAGAACTAATCTCAAATGCAGGCTTGAAAGCAGAAGATATTGATTATTTAATTCCCCACCAGGCAAATATCAGAATTATTCAGGCTGTTCAAGAACGTTTGGGATATTCTGATGATAAAGTAGTAACAAATATTAAATACTACGGAAATACCTCAGCTGCATCAATTCCTATTGCTTTAGCTGAAAGTGTTGAAAAAGGTAATGTAAAACTCGGTTCTACAGCAGTACTTTGCGGATTTGGCGCAGGTATGACATGGGGCGGCGCTATTGTAAGACTTCGTGAAGGTATTTGTTAATGAAAATTTTACCAAATGCAGGATTTAATAAACTAACAGGGTTTGTTCAAAATGTTGACTTTGGCAACCCTGCTTTGATTGCCAGGTTGAAAAAAGCTCATCCTGAAACTTTACGTTCTTGCAAGCCTATGAAAGTGGACTGTGAGTTTTGCAAAGAAAAAATAGGGTTGTTAAACGGCGATATTTTTGTAAAAGAAAATAAAGCAGTTAAATAAGATTTTTATAAGGAGTATATTATGACAAAGAAAATTGCGTTTCTTTTTCCGGGACAAGGTTCTCAAAGTGTTGGCATGGGAAAAGATTTATATGACAGTTTTGAAAGCGCAAAATCCGTTTTTGATACTGCAGACAGAGTTTTGGAAAAAAGTATAACAACTTTATGTTTTGAAGGACCTGAAGATGCTTTAAAACAAACAGTTAATACTCAACCTTCAATTGTTACAATGTCAATTGCGGCTTTGGAAACCCTAAAGTCACAGCTTGATATCAAACCTGACTATGTTGCGGGGCACTCACTCGGTGAATACTGTGCAATGTATTGTGCAGGAGTAATGAATTTAGAAACAACTTTAAGAGCTATTCAAAAAAGAGCTGATTTGATGGGTGAGGCTTCATGCGGGAAGAATAAGTCTGAAAAAGACTGTTCGGCAGGGCAAAAAAATGGTGGTGCTATGTCAGCTGTTTTGAATGCATCAGAAGAAGCGTTAAAAGAAAGTCTGCAAGAAGCATCACAAGTCGGATACGTAGATGTTGCTAATTATAATTCACCCGCTCAGGTTGTAATCACAGGTGATGAAGCTGCTGTGGCAAAAGCAGGAGAACTTCTTCTGGCTAAAGGCGCAAGACGTGTTGTACCTCTTCCTGTATCAGGTGCATTCCATTCAAAATTTATGGAAAATGCAGGTCATGAATTTGAAAGTTTTGTTTCCGAATTGGAACTGCATAATGCACAAGTTCCTGTAATCACAAATGTTGATGCTTGTGCAACAACAGATAGCAGTGATTTCAAAACAAAAATGCCAAAACAAATATATTCATCAGTGCATTGGACACAAACAGTTCAGCAAATGGCAGCAGACGGTGTTGAAATCTTTATAGAAATCGGACCCGGAAAAGTTCTTGCGGGATTAAACAAAAAAATAGCTCCTGAAGCTAAAGTCTTTAATATATTTGATAAAGCATCATTGGATGCAACAATTACTTCTTTAAAAGAAGAAATGTCATTAGTATAAAAGGTTTACGGCGGGTTAACCCCGCCGTATTTCTCTTTTTAATTCCTTTAAACTGTTTATCATTTTGTAAACATATTCTATCTCTGCAGACTGTGCATCATCAAGCCATTCGATAATTTTTTGTTTCAGTGTTTGTTTTGAGATTTTATGTTCATAGTCGAACAAATCTTTGACTTGAACATCAAATATTTTTGCCAATATTTCAAGTTTTTCCGGCTGTGGAAAATGTTTACCGGCTTCAATTTTGGTAATATGGTTTGGCTCAAATCCAACTAATTCGGAAAGTTTTTCCTGTGTTAGATTTTTGCTTTTTCTCAGCTCTTTAATCCTTTTGCCGAGCATTTTTCTGCATGAGTCCATGTCTAATCTCCTATACTAATAGGATAATACTCTATTTTTGTTTAAAACATATTGACAAACGAATGAAAATGGTCTAAAATCATGCGTATTATAATTATAAATTGCATAAAATTAATTGTTTTACGAGTGAAAGAGGAATATTATGGGCAAAAAAGCATTTACATTAGCAGAGGTTCTTGTCACACTTGGAGTAATCGGAGTAGTTTCAGCTCTTACAATGCCTTCATTAGTTCAACACTTCAAAGACATGGTATTAATTAGTCAGGCAAAGAAAAGTTATACAAATTTTTTAAATGTAATTAAAAGAATGGAAGCTGAAAATGAATGTACTAATTATGCTGACATATTTGCTACCGGAGAAAGTGCCGCCCAAATTGCAAAAAATATAGCAGAATTTTATAATGGTTCACAGGTTTGTGCAACAAAAAATCAAGGCTGCGGGAGCGAATATAAGGTTAAGACTGCAACTCCTTTGAATAACGGTACAGGAGGAATATCTTTAGAAAATTTTGGTTTCCCGAGAATTAATAATGTTGACGGCAGTTCTATCTATTTACGTAATATAAGAGATAATTGCATGCCGTATACATACACAGTAAACAAAAAAGATGAAAACGGTTTTTATACCGGTGAAACTTATACTGTTACTGAAACCAGATGTGCGACAGTTATTATTGATGTAAACGGAGAATTTAAAGGTCCTAATCAGTATGGAGCTGATGTGCATCAAATAATAGTGCTAGACAAAGAATTGGCGCCTAATGATGGTTATTTCGGCTGTTTAAAGTCCATTTTCGTGAACAATAAATTAAATTATAAGAAATATTCCGACGATATCGAATTTTAATGTTACAAAGTATGTAATAAAAAGTCATAAACTGTGATTACGGTTATCTTTATGCTATAATCACAGTTATAGGGATAATATTTTATAAAGAAGAGATGCAGGTTGGGATTAACCTGACAATTGTAAGGAGAAAATTAATGACTGAAAGAAAAGTTGCATTGGTAACAGGCGCTTCCAGAGGTATCGGTAAATCATGTGCACTTGAACTTGCAAAAGCAGGTTATGATATTGCGGTAAATTTTGCAGGTAATGAAGAAGCAGCTAATAAAACAGTTGAAGAAATTAAAGCTTTAGGCGTTGATGCCGCAGCATTTAAATTTGATGTATCAAAGCAGGAAGATGCCGCAAAAGGTGTTGAAGCTGTTCTTGAAAAATTCGGCAGAATAGATGTTCTTGTAAACAATGCAGGTATTACAAGAGACGGCTTGTTCATGAGAATGAGTGCGGAAAACTGGGATGCGGTTATTAATACAAACCTTTCAAGCGCATTTTATGTTTCTCAGCCTGTAGTAAAAGTAATGATGAAGCAGCGTTCAGGAGCTATTATCAATATGTCAAGCGTTGTAGGTGTTTCCGGAAACGCAGGTCAGGCAAATTATTCAGCTGCAAAAGCAGGCTTAATCGGTTTAACTAAAACTCTTGCAAAAGAATTGGGTTCAAGAGGAATAAGAGTAAATGCTATTGCTCCCGGATTTATCAACACAGATATGACAAAAGATTTAGATACATCTAAATTCACAGACTTTATTCCGTTGAAACGTCTTGGCGAGCCGGAAGATATCGCAAAAGCAGTTAAATTCTTAGCTGCTGATTCTGATTATATAACAGGTCAGGTGCTCGAAGTAGACGGCGGTCTGATTATATAATAAAAAAGTAAAGATTATTAACAAAATGTTCATGGATTTGTAAATTTCTTGCAAAAAAATCTTGGACTAAGTATAATAATAAAGACACATAGTGTAGTAATATATAAATATGAGGAAAATGAAATGAGTACATTAGAAAAAGTAAAAAAAGTAGTAGTAGACCAATTAAGCGTTGATGAAGCATTAGTTACTCCTGAAGCTAGCTTTACAGCAGACTTAGGTGCTGATTCATTGGATACAGTAGAATTAGTTATGGCTTTCGAAGAAGAATTCGGCTGCGAAATCCCTGACGAAGAAGCTGAAAAAATCTTAACTGTTCAAGATGCAGTTAATTATATCGACTCTCACAAATAATAATTCTTTCTAATCTGACCTTGTATGGTTGGAAGTATTAAATTAATCTTCTGTGAGAATTTATAAAATTTGCGAGGGTGAAAATTGAATATTGATTTTCCCCTCGTATATTTATTCAAAGATAGTATAAAAAGGTAAAGAGATGACAGCAAAAAGAAGAGTAGTTATCACAGGACTTGGAGCCGTAACACCATTTGGTATTGGTACTGACAAATTTTGGAATAGTCTTGTTGAAGGAAAAAGCGGGATTAGTACTTCAGAACTTATTGACGTGAGCAAACACGTTGTTAAGATTTCAGGGGAAGTCAAAAATTTTAATCCTGATGAATATTTAGATCCTAAAGAAGCTAAAAAAATGGACAGATTTATGCAATTTGCAATGATAGCAGCAGATGAAGCTATTAAAGATGCAAAATTGGAAGAAGTTAATGATGTAGATCCTTATAAAATCGGTGTTGTGGTAAGTTCTGCGGCAGGCGGTTTCCGTACTTTTGAGGAAAATCATATTCGTATACTTGAAAAGGGACCTAACAAATGTTCACCGTTTACAATTCCTATGATGATTGTAAACATGGCATCAGGTCGTATTTCAATGAAATACGGTTTTAAAGGTATAAATAAAGTTGTTGTTTCAGCTTGCGCAACAGGTACTCACTCTATCGGCGATGCTTATCGTTCAATCCAGTATGGTGATGCTGATATTATGGTTGCAGGCGGATGCGAAGCTACAATTTGTGATGTTGGTATCGGCGCTTTCTCAAGTGCAAGAACTTTATCTAAACGCAATGATGAACCTCAAAAAGCATCTCGTCCTTGGGATATTGACAGAGATGGTTTTGTAATGTCTGAAGGTGCAGGTGTTTTAATTCTTGAAGAATACGAACACGCTAAAAAACGTGGCGCAAAAATTTATGCAGAAGTAGTTGGCTACGGTCAAACAGGCGATGCATATGATGTTGTAGCGCCTTGTCCTGAAGGCAAAGGTGCAACTCATGCTATGAAATTTGCTCTTGAAGATGCAGGATTAAAACCTGAAGATGTACAATATATTAATGCACACGGAACAAGCACAGGTTTAGGTGATATTGCAGAATCTAAAGCTATCGAAGGTTTGTTTGGAAGCAAAGATGAAAATAAAAATCTTCTGGTAAGCTCAACTAAATCAATGCATGGTCACTTACTTGGCGCTACAGGTGCTGTTGAATGTATTGCCTGTGTTAAAGCTATTAATGAAGGTATTGTTCCTCCGACAATTAACCTTGATAATCAGGATGAAAAAGTCGGTAACCTTGATTACGTTCCTCACAAAGCAAGAAAAGCTGAAATTAATGTTGCACTTTCAAATTCATTTGGATTTGGCGGACAAAACGCTTCTGTAGTAATCAAGAAAGTATAATATTTATAATTCTATATAAAAAGCTCCTTATTTAAGGGGCTTTTTTGTTTTGAAAAATATAAATAAATATGTTATAATAGTCATGTTGAAAAATGAAAGGAGCGTTTATGAAAAGATTTATTAATTTCGGGGGGGGGGCAGCCGTTTAAGCTCCTGTCAAGGATTTTTCAAGTGTTGTAAAAAGTTAAAAATCTGTTATAATAGTGATATAAAACATCACAATTGTAATGGAGTTTATATGAAGAGATTTGCTTTTACCCTTGCAGAAGTTTTGATTACGCTTGGTATAATAGGTATTATTGCAGCTTTGACAATTCCGGGTTTAATAGCCGGTTGGCAGAAAAAAGTGGTTGTTAACAAACTAAAACATTCTTATTCAGTATTGTCAAACGCATTGTTACAAGCAAGTCAGGTGCATGGTGATCCTACAGAATGGGATTGGGGAGATAATAATTCTCTGGAAAATTGTAAACGTATGGTACATAGTTATGTTACTCCCTATATGAATATTATTGAAGAAACTTCTTATGGGCAATATGTTGTAATTCGTATAAAAAACGGAACAACATTTATGTTTGTTTTGGACGGATGTACCAATCCTGATGCTTGTGATCCTATAACAATCAGCTCTTTAAGAATAATTGTTTCATCAAATGGTTTAATTGCGGGTATGAGTGACAATCGGAGGGATTATTCTCGCAAAGATTTTGTTTTGAATTTTTATCGCTCACGTAATAAGTTAACATTTTTTAATTGGGGTGGTGAAGGCTCAAGAGATGCAATAAAAAATAATTCTATCTATGCTTGTAATAAAAGTATAGCGAAGAATAAAAGAATGAATTGCGGAGCATTAATTTATTATGATGGCTGGGAAATTAAAGATGATTACCCGTGGTAAATAAGGAACTTTTTGTTTTGAAAAATATATACAATATGTTATAATAATCATGTTAAAAAAAAGAAAGGAGCATTTTATGAAAAGATTAAGTCACGTTGGGGGGGGGGCAACCGTTTAAGCTCCTGTAGTAAGGGTTTTACCCTGGCGGAAGTATTAATTACTCTTGGTATTATCGGTGTTGTTGCAGCTATGACTATGCCCGTTTTAATAGCTAATCACCAAAAAAGTGTGACCATAAATCGTTTAAAAAAGGTTTATACAGTATTAAATCAGGCTTACAAACTGTCTGAAAGTGAGAACAGTGATTATATTTATTGGGAAAAGAAAGATGACATAGGGGCAACGAACTTTTTTAATAAATACTGGAAACCTTATTTAAACGGAGCAAGCGTATGTACATCTTATAAAGAGTGTGGTTACGCAGAAGAATTTCCTTGGAAGACAATGAAGGGTGACAGAAAAAACAGCGTTGGAGTTGTTGATAACGCATCTGATAACAGAATTAGTTTTTACTTGAGCGACGGAACTTTTGTATCGATGTCAGGTGCTATCTATGTTGATATAAACGGACCGCAAAAACCTAATATATATGGAAAAGATTTTTTTGTATTCACGCATACAGAACGTGGTGTAATGCCCGGACAATATAGCAGTTCTGAAGAATTTATAAAGCAAAGATGCAGTAAAAGCAACAATTATGATGCAGCTACATGTTCTGCAAGATTAATAATGATTGATAACTGGCAGATGACGGACGATTACCCGTGGTAACTACTTTTTTAATCTTCTATCAGAACTCTGTCAAGACAGGCTTTGTGTGAATACTGCCATTCACGGAAAGTTATGCGCTTAACCTTATATCCCGAACGTTCAATGATAGATTGTTTCTTCATGTTAGAAATTCTATCGGCATTCTTGTCTTCAACGCCGTCGATTTCAACTACAAATCTGTCATCAACAAGCAAATCTGCGCTTAAGCCCGCAATTTCCGCACCTGCAACAACTTTATGATCAAGTTCACGGATTTTTTCTGCGACTTCACGTTCAAGCGGGTTTTTGTAGATATTTTCATCAATGTCGCCCGATAACATTGCCTGTTTGCGGTTCTGGTATTCCTGCATATAAGAAACGTAATTTCTGAAATGTCCGTCAGGAAGTTCTCTCGGGTTGCGTGAAATGAAATTGATAACTTTGTTTCTGCCACGTGTAATTGCAACGTTAAACAGATTTGGTTTTTGCAGGAATGTTAAACTTTGCATAAAGCTGTTATCTGCAAATGCCCATGAAATCAGCATAATATCACGTTCATCACCCTGAAACGTATGAGCTGTACCGATTTCAATCTGGTGTTTTTTAATCATGTAATCTGAAAGAACTTTTGAAACAGAAACTTTAAGCTGTTCCACCTGTGCTCTGAAAGGCGAGATTATACCCACAGAAACAGGATTATCAGGGTTTTGTCTTTCGTCTTCGATTATTATTTCGTGTAATCTTTTAACAACTGCCTCGATTTCAGGAAGGTTTCTTGTTGCATCAAAGTCGACTTTGCCGTCAAGAACCTCTACAAGTTCAAGAACCTTATCCTCATTTTTATCTTTTCTCATAACTCTAATTCTGTCATTGTAAAATTCGTGATTTGAGAAATTGATAATTGGCGGTAAGCTTCTGAAATGTTCGTCAAGCATGACGGAATTCATTGAATAGTAATCAGCGAGGTCGAACATTGAATTTGTTCTGAAACGCCACATAAGCTGGTATTTGTCGGGAATTCCGTATTGGCTTAAGAATGATTGTTCTTTAGCTTTTTCCAAAAATGACAGGTGGGGCAGCTGTTTGTCATCACCGACAATAACTGCTTTTTTCGCTCTGAAAAGTATCGGGAAACAGCTTGCGATATCGCATTGAGAGGCTTCGTCGATAATCGCAACGTCAAACAAGCCGGGTTTTAGAGGAAGCGAGTCTGATACTGCATAAGTTGTTACGCACCAGCATGGAAAGGCTTCCAATAGGGGTTTGAAGTCTTCTTCTTCAAGAATGTTGTTTTGAAGACGTTTTCTGTTTGTAACAAGTGATTTGCTGTGGACTTTTAATCTTCTGCGTTTATTTTCATCACGCAGAAGTCCTTTTAATGCTTCACGGCGTTTGTTTTTCAGAATATTTGTCGCAAGAGTTTTTTGTTTGCGTTTCATAGTGCGGATTTGTTCTGAAAGCATATGGAGATTGCCTGTTTTTTGAATATCGGCTTCAATTTTTCTCAGTGTCCATTCCATGTTGGCAAATTCGAGTTCCTGCTTAAGTTTACCAAGATTTTCAAAAGTTACGTCAAACTCTTTCAAATTAAGGATTTTTTTTAGCTGCCCTAAACTTGTAAAGTTTGCAATTTTTGAAATAAAACCTGCTTTTTCCATGTTGCTTTCAAGAATTTTTATTATTCCCGCAACTATATCAATTTCGCCTTTTTTGAGGCTTGCTTTGATAAATTCTCTGTTTCCTAAAAGTTTTTCCTGTTCTTTAACTTCAAGAAGTTTATCGTGCCATTCTTTTTCAAGCTTAATAATGGTTTCAGACTTGTTTTCCATATTTTTAAGCATGTCAAGGTGGTCTTTCATGTCTTTCGTATCAACAAGAAGAATATCTTCAACATCTTCGTCCAGTTCGCTGTTTTGGGAAAGCAGATTATTTAATTCTTCGCTTAATTGCCGCTGATAATTTAAACGTCCTGCACGAAGTGCCATGTGGCTTGCGCCTAAATCATTCAAACGTTCTGCGACAACGTCAACGGCTTTATCCATTCTTGAGGCAACAAGCACTGTTTTCCCGTTTGCGACAAGGTGAGCCACAAGGTTAACGATAGTCTGTGACTTGCCTGTTCCTGGAGGTCCTTGCACTGCAACGAATTTGCTGTTATCAATATTTTTTACGACCTGTAATTGGCTGTCGCTTAGAGATAGAGGGGTTATGGGGTAGAAGTCCGTAACTTTATTCATATCTTTCAGCGGAACTGATTTTTCTTTGCTTTGTGCATATTCTTCATTTATTATGCTCAATGCGGTTTCTCTGTAAACACCTGATGGTTTTTCAGCAATTTGGGTTAATTCATGAAGAACACCTGCCGTTACGGACGGGCGTTTGGTCAGGATAATTGCACTTTGATAAGTTACTGCAACTTTTTCAAGCTTTACTTTTTGTTTTTCCTGTTCTGCTTCTTCTTCCTCTATTAATTCATCAAGATTTTCTCCGTCAATTTTTTCTTTGTAGAAATCTTTTGACTTGGAAATATTATCATCTTCTTTGTAATCATCAATACTGCTTGCTATTTCGATTTCAGGAACCAGAGATTTTAATGTTGTAAGGAATATGTCCAATTTTTCCTGCGTAATCGGTAAGTCTGGAACAACATCCAAAATTCCTTCAAGAAGTAAATCTACTTCATCTTCATCATCGTTTTTGCGCATCAAAGCTGCAAGCGCACCTGTATTCAGCGATAGAACTTCATCTAACGGAAAACAATTTATGTTTACTCCGTTTCGTTCAAGCTTACAGGGAAGATATAAAAGCGGTGTTAAAAATTCATTTTGTTTTTTTGTTTTGGAGCTTTTACCTACCAGAAACAGATAACCGTAAATAAGGTATTTATCTTTTTGCCCGAGGTCGCTTTGTATCATTAATTCGGTAAGTTTCGGATCGCTTCCGTCAAGAGGAATATATTCTGCGCCTGTAGAAAACAGCTGTTCTTCGCCTTTAAGAAAAATCCATTTGTTATCTTTGTCGCCTTTAAGGTTTCTGAAAGTCGAACTTTTAACTTCCTCACGAACGCAGTCGTGAAGATACTGGCTTAATTTTTTTATAAAACTGTTATTGAACGCTGAATTTATAGCACGTGAGGCTTCCTGTAGCATGTGATTACTCCTATTCCATTTTTTACCATTTTACGCTAAAATGGCTGTTATGAACATCATCAATATAAAGGATACTTCTAACAAATTGTTTTACATCGGCGGTGTTGTGCGTGATGAACTTCTGGGGATAAAATCTTTTGATGTTGATATAACTTATGCAGGTAATGCAATTGAATATTGCAGGGGTTTTGGAGATGTAATTCAGGAAAATCCCGAATTCGGCACTGTAAGGGTTAAGGTTGACGGGCGTGAGGTTGATTTTGCCTCAACTCGTTCAGAAAGCTATCCGCATAAAGGTCATCTTCCTGTTGTTGAAAAAATAGGTTGTTCTTTGAAAGAGGATGTCTTACGCCGTGATTTTACTGTTAATGCGCTTGCAAAATCCGTATCTACAGGCGAAATTGTTGATTATACGGGCGGATTAGAGGATTTGAAAAATAAAAAACTGCGTGTTTTGCACGATGAAAGTTTTATTGACGATCCCACAAGAATAATAAGGGCTTTGAAATTTTCCGTGCGTTTCGGCTTTGAACTCGAAGAGCACACACGCAGATTGCAGGAAGAATATTTATCCGATATAAATTATGATATGAGTTATAAGCGTGTAAAAAAAGAGCTTATCGAAACATTTAGCCTTAATTCAAATCTCGCATTCGAAAAATTTATTAACGAAAATATTTATAAACTTGTAACCGAAAATGATGTTAAATTTACGGACGTTAATATAGAAAAACTGGTTAATGATTACAATCCTGAGTATGTATGGCTTGTTTATGCAGGCGTTATCAAGGATTTGTCACGTCTGCCTTTGACAAAGATTGAGAAGAAAATTCTTGATGATATTCCGCAAAAAGTTTTAAGAAATGATTTTGAGATTTATAAGGCATTTGAAAATGTACGTATAGAAACAGTTCTTTTATATGCAATTTTAAAAGACGAAGCTTCTGCCCGCAGATATCTTGATAATCTTAGAAACGTAAAAATCTCTGTAACAGGTGAAGATTTGCAAAAAGCAGGTATAAAACCGTCACCAAAATATCAGGAAATTTTTGATGAAATCTTAAAACAAAAACTTGAAAATCCGCAAATATCAAGATGTGACGAGATTTCACTTGTTGAAAAATATAAATAAAAATGTTATAATATAGTTGGAATAAGAAAGGAGCAATTTATGAAAAGATTAAGTCACGTTGGGGGGGGGGCAACCGTTTAAGCTCCTGTAGTAAGGGTTTTACCCTGGCGGAAGTATTAATTACTCTTGGTATTATCGGTGTTGTTGCAGCTATGACTATGCCGGCTTTGATTTCCGGTCATAATAAATCAGTCGTTGAAACAAGATTAAAACGCATAGATTCAGTACTAAACAGTGCTTTAAAACTGGCTGAAAAAGATTATGCAGAACCCCAAAATTGGGAGGCAGTTTCTTCTCCGCAGGTTATAAAAACATTCTTTATGCCTTATTTACCCGGAAGCAAGTTTATAAGTGAAGCAAATTTGAAATATTATACGATATACACTTCAGACGGCTCGTCTTCATTCTTGCTAAACGGCGGATATTCAAGCGGTTTTCAAATGAAAACCGGTGAGATTATTAAAGTTAACGGTGCAGGTCTGGATAAGGAATTTCAAATAGGAATTATTTTGAAGCCCAATAAAAATAACAAATATATAAGCGGTAAAGATTATTTTGTTTTGTATATGGATAGAACGAAAGGAGTTGTTGACGTTAAACCGTGGGCTGCGCATTGGAATGTTTCGTGTAATTCTGACAGGAATACGGTGTTGTCGCAATGCAAATCTTCATCAGGGCATTCTGCGCTCTGTACTTTGTTAATTGAGTGCAACGGGTGGAAAATTCCTGATGATTATCCGATACGATTTTAATTATTGCTGATTTATTTGCTTAACGACTTGTTTAATATATGGTTTAATTCCACGTGTAATTAAAAGGTCGGGCTCTGACATTGTAAATTCATCAAGAATAATTATTCCACGACACAAATCGCCGTTTTCAATATACAAAAGTCCAAGCATAACTTTGTTCAATGGATTTGCTTCATTGCTGTATTCTTTAATCTTTGCAGGAACAAGTCCCAGTGCTTTATAACATTTTGCAAGGTCTTGATAATATTGGAAATTCAGACTGAATTGTTTTACAGCCTGTTCGTACGGATCACGTGCCCAATCAGGATAACCTATTTTCATATAAGCATCTCCGATATTGTTGTAATATGATGCTGTTGCCTGCGTATTAGGATTTAAGCTAATTGCTATTTTAAATTCCTGAATTGCGGCATAGTAGCATTTTTCATTCATATACCGGAGCCCTAAATTATTATGAATATAAGCGTTTTTAGTCGCATCAATAGTGTATACTTCAGGCTTCCTGTAACCTGATGTTATTAAACTGAAAAATATTAATGATATTAAAAACGCTTTTTTCATTTATTAATTATTTAATCAAAAATTACATTAAATCAATTTCCAGCCCTTCGTAAGCCAGAATTGCGCTGTCGCCTAAATCTTTGTAATGTTCTTTAATTATATTCAATTTTTCATCGTTGTACTCTGGATCAAGGTGGAAGAATACAAGCTTTTCTGCTCCTACCTGATTTTTGCATTCTATTGCCATATCAAATGTGGAGTGACCGTAACCCTGTTTTGGCACAAACGAATTTAAATAATCTTCTGTTGTGTATTGTGAATCATGGATTAACAAATTGCATCCTCTGGCAAATTTTGCAAGTTTCTTATCCCCGCCAAGATAGCTTTCTTTGTCTGTTGCGTATACCATGACTTTATCTTTATAAGATATTTTGTATACATAAACACCTTCCTGCGGGTGAGCATAAGAACGGTAGCATGTAATTAATACATCATCATTTTCAGGTTTTTCATCATCATTTTCAATTCTTTTTATAATAGGGGGTTCTCCATGACGAAGTACAATTCCTTCTGTTTCGTTTAAATCTCTTATATTTAAATTCCCTGCAATGTCGCCCAAATCAAGCGGAAAAGATTTTCCGAACAAAAGATTTGCAAGTTCATCGGATAAAGTTTCGTTGTAATTAACGTTACCGAAAACATTGATATTTGATGACGGAATATGCAGCGGTCTGAAAAAAGTAAATCCCTGAATATGATCCTGATGTATATGTGAAATTAAAACAGTGGCATTAACAGGAGTTCTTTCCTGCGGTGTTAACCCTGATGCAATGTAATTTTGCATAAGTTCGTTGCCAAGATTTATTAAGCCTGTTCCCGCATCCAGAATTATGAGATGTCCGTTAACATTAACTTCTACACAGGAAGTATTGCCTCCGTATTGTAAAAAATCTTTATCTGCAATAGGATAACTTCCTCTAACACCTCTGAATTTCACTTTAAACATTTATCTATCCTCATTTTTTAATTACAAATGTGCCGTTTTGGTCTTTTTCTTCACCTGTATATATTGTTGAACCGAAAACAAGAAGCTTAGCAAGTTTTTGGATATCTTTAAGCCTTGTCTCTTTATTTTGAATATCAAATACTACTTTTGTTCTGTAATTTGTTACTGTAATCATTCTGAAAGCATTAGGGTATGACACCAGTGCAGGACAGCTTACGAATAGGATATTTCCCCGCTGTGTGATTTTTGCACCGTGGTAATGTCCTTGAAACACTGCAATCGGGTTTTTATACTTATTAAGTATTTCTTCCATTTTGTCAGCATCAAGCAGCCTGTGATTAGGGCTGTTATAAGGTTCTATAACAGGAACATGCATAAATATCAGAACAGTATCTTTTTTTGAATTTGAAAGTTCGTTATCAAGCCATGCCAATTGTTGTTCACCCAGCCTGCCGTTTGAAGTCAGCCTGTCACGGATAATTGTATCCAAAACGATTGCTTTGTAACCTTTTTGCGGAACAAAAGAATAGTAAGATTTTTCGAATTTATAATTTTTATTGTACTCGTTCACAAGCTGCATATATAAAGCGGGGGTTAAATATCCTCCTATGCAGGTGTCATGGTTGCCGAATGCAAAATACCATGGCGCATTAAGCTTGGTTGTGTGCGGCAGAAATGCGCTTAATTCTTTTTCAAATGACTTGTCAATCTGGTCGCCGGTAAACATTACAAAAGAAACGTTAGGTGTTGAATTTATCTGGTCTATTGCATCGTCCAAAAGTTTCGGGGATTCTGCTATCATCTTGAAGGTTGTATTATTTTCACCGGTATAAAAATGTACATCGCTTACCTGGGCAAATTTAAGGCTGGATGCACTGTAGCATTGAAGCCCCCATAACATTGCTCCTGCAAGTAAAATTGATACTGACCAGTTCTTAATCCTTGTCATTGTTGTTTCCTTTTTTGTTACGTGTTTTTTATATCTTTTTTTCATTGATTATCCAACTTGGTTTTTATTTCATTGTATGTTGAATTTAATGTTTTGTCGTCATCAGACAGGATGATTGCTTTATCAAGGTTCAATAAAGCGCTTGCGTAATTGTTCAATGCATAATCGCATAAACCCAGATATTTGTATACTTCTGATGTCTGTACATTTCTTGAAAGAAGGTTAAATTTGTCTCTCGCATCATTATAAGAACCTTTATGGTATAGAATTTTGGCTTCCAAAAGCAGATATGTAATATTTTCTTCTATTTCAAGTGCTTTTTTAATGTTGGTTTCAGCCTCGCTGATGTTATTCATGTTTAAATTTGCTTCGGCTTTCAAAGCATAAGCTAAATCAGATTCTTTATTATAAGTTTGGTACTTATTTAATGTTTGAATTGCTCCTGCATAATCCTTGTTTGCAGCCTGTACCTGTGCAATACCAAGATAAGTTTGCGAGTAATTCGGTTTTAAAGATGCTGCTTTTTGGTAGTATGTCATTGCATTTTTTAAGTCATTATTTTTTCTGTAATATTCAGCCAGAAAGTAACAGGACCAGAAACTTTCGCTGCTGGCTGAAAGCGTTGAAATTTCTTTTTGAATATTCCCCTGTTTTTTATATAACATTGCCTGTTGTATATTTTTGTCTGTAGCTGAAAGGTAAGATTTTGTGCTGCTGCTGGTAACTCTTGAGATTGTATTTTTTAAATCTTTTACATCCGCATTGTTTGGTTCAAGCTGCAAAATTCTGTCAAGATAAACGCTTGCATCGGAATACTTTCCGTAAATGCAGTAATTAGTTGCAATATCAAGGTAATCTTCCGTAATTTCACTTGCAGATACGGCAATGCAGGGAAATATCAAACTTAATAAAAGCAGTTTCTTCATAATTGAATTATATCATAATTTAGTCTAAATGTATGATAATATTAAAGGATAATAGAAAATATACCGATAAATTAATTATGAATTTTTTTGTAAACCCGTTAGATAAAGATAAAAATAACAAAAGCAATACTTTAATTCCGACTTATGTAAAACCTGACGGAACAAAGGTTTTTGAAAAAAAAGAGGAATTAGGTCATTCCGTATACGAAGTGAGCCCTGACGGAACGGTTATAATGCGTGGGTATAACAGCGGGGGTGTTATGATTTGTGATTATGTGAGAAGCAGAAATCTTGAAATAGGGCACCAATATGACAATTCCGGTAAAATGTTTTATGAGTATAACAATTTGTATGATGAAAATAACAACCTTGCCAAAAAATATGAAAAAAATTATACATATCATGACAACGGCAAAAAGAGTTCTGAAACCACAAACGTAATACCCGGTGATGTTAAGACAGTAATAAAATATGATATAAATGAAGAACGTATTGAAAAAACAGAACAGCGGGGAGCTGTAAAAACCTGGTTTGATATTAATGACAAACCGATAAAACGCCAAATTGACAGAGGTTCAGGCGGTATTATAACAGAAGATTTAACAGGTAAATAAAACTTCCGGTGTCGGGGAGCGACTATGCTCCATAATCTTCAAGTGGCGGGTGGAGCGGCTACGCTCCCATAGCTCTTAAAATTTCTGTCATATCTGCCGATGTCTTTTTAACATCCGAATTAGAATATTTAATTGCGTTGTCAGGATCCTTTAAGCCGTTTCCTGTTAATATACAAACTATTTTTGAACCTGACTTAACTTTGTCTTTTACCTTAATCAAGCCTGCAACAGATGCCGCACTTGCAGGTTCTGCAAGAACACCTTCGCATGATGCGATAAGTTTGTAAGCTTTTACGATTTCTTCATCAGTTACAAAGTTAATCATACCGTTGCTTTCGTCACGTGCTGCTTCTGCCTGTTTCCAGCTTGCAGGGTTTCCGATACGGATTGCTGTAGCAAGAGTTTCCGGTTTTAGAATTCTTTCGCCCTTAACGATTGCAGCAGCACCTTCTGCTTCAAAGCCCATCATTTTAGGTAAAGCTGGGATTTTGCCTGCTTTGAACCATTCAGTGTATCCTTTCCAGTAAGCGGTAATATTACCTGCGTTACCTACAGGAATAAAATGGTAATCGGGAGCTTGTCCAAGCGCATTACAAATTTCAAATGCACCTGTTTTTTGACCTTCAATCCTATATGGGTTAACAGAGTTAACTAATGTAATCGGATAGTTATCGGAAATTTTTCTAACCATTTCAAGAGCTTCATCAAAGTTTCCCTGAATAGCAATAATTTGAGCTCCATACATCATAGCTTGCGAAAGTTTTCCAAGCGCAATGTATCCGTCAGGTATAAGGACAAATGTTTTCATTCCTGCTTTTGCTCCGTATGCAGCGGCAGAAGCAGAAGTGTTTCCTGTAGATGCACAGATAATAGCATCGGCTCCTTCTTCTTTAGCTTTTGAAACAGCCATAGTCATACCACGGTCTTTAAAGCTTCCTGTTGGGTTGCAGCCTTCAAATTTCAAATAAATTTCAGCATCAATTCCGATTTTTTTAGCAAGATTTTCTGCCTTAATTAAAGGTGTGTTTCCTTCGTTTAAAGTTATAACCGGAGTTTTTTCGGATACCGGCAAATACTCTCTGAATGTGTTAATTAGTCCTTGATAATACATATTTCACCTTAGCTTTCTTATTATACCTGAACTCTGATTAGGCTGTTGACTTTGTTTCCGTCCTGTTCAATTAATTTTATTGCATGCTGCATATTTTTTTCTTTGACAAGTTCGGTTATTACGGTTATGTTTGCTGTATTGTCATCAGATACACAGCGCTGAACAATACTTGCAAGACTTATGTCATTGTCTGCACAAATTGTACCGATTTTTCCGATTACGCCCTTATTGTTTTTTGCAGTAATTGATAAATAATATTTGTTTGTAGTATCTGAAATATCAACCATGTGAGCTGTAGAGTTATGTTTGCATCTCATCATTGGAAGAATATATTCGGATTTTCCGATTTCTGCTGCTATTGCAAGAATGTCCCCTACAACAGAGCTTGCTGTAGGAAATTCTCCTGCACCGGGACCTGAAAGGGTTATGCTTCCTACCGGATGTCCGCTTAGTGATACGGCATTTGTTACATAATCTATGTGTGCAAGTGTGGATTTTTTTGAAACAAGCATAGGATGAACCCTTACATCGGCATTTCCGTCTGCATCCATGTGTGCTGATGCTATAAGCTTAATTTTATATCCCAGGTCATTTGCAGCTTCCATATCTTCTGCACGAATTTTTGTAATTCCCTCTCTGTAAACGTTTTCGATTTTAATACGTTTTTGGAAAGTAATTGATGCAAGAGTTGCAATTTTGTATGCTGCATCAAAACCTTCAACATCGCCTGTAGGATCAGCTTCTGCGTATCCCAATTCCTGAGCTTCTTTTAAAACGTCTGCGTATGAAGCTCCTTGTACATCCATTTTAGTTAAAATGTAGTTTGTTGTACCGTTAACAATTGCTTCAATATGGTTAATTTTGTTTCCTGCAAGAATTGTTTTAACAGGCATGATTATTGGAATACCGCCTGCGATTGCAGCTTCGTATAAAACAACTTTGTTATTTTCTTCTGCAATATTGAATAATTCTTCTCCTTTTTTAGCAAGAAGTTCCTTATTGGCGGTTACAATATGCTTGCCGTTTTTAATGGCAGTTGTAATTAAGTCAAAAGCAGGTTCAATACCTCCAACAAGTTCTGCAACGATGTCTATATCCGGGTCGTTTACAACTTCATAAGCATCGCCGGTAATGATAGAGTTGTCCAGACCTTCGATGTTCCGTTTTTTGTTAATATTACGCACTGCAATTTTTGTAATTTCTACATTGTCAAAAGACTTTAAAGTCTTGAATACTCCCGAGCCTACAGTGCCAAGCCCGATTAATCCGATTTTAATTTTCTTTTCCATATAGAAATGATATCATAAATACTAATAAAAAACTATTCTTGCAATTCAAATTTTATATGATTAAAAAGAATATATTGCACTTTATTTTTATAGATTTTCTTTTTTAATACGGTTAAACCCAGAATTTTGAATTTTTTCAATTTTATATGGTAATGGTCTAGATTTACATTATGTTTTTTCAGAAAATTCATGGTTTTATTTTTGGTATAAATAGAATCTTGAATTTTCTCAGGTGATTTGGTTTTTACTATGGAATTGGGGTTTGTCCAGTAGTTGTAATATGTATCGGGCACTACAACAAGACTTTTAAGGTATACAAGTACCTGTGCCGTAAAAAATCTGTCTTCAAAATATACATTAGGCTCAAAGTTAATAGCATATTTTTTTAGTTGGGAAAATCTGTAAATTTTGTTAACAGGATAGCATTTTTCGGGTACATCACAGAGCACAAATGCTCTGTCCGTGTTTTCAGTATATTCCTGACTTTTGATTTTCAGATGATATTTCCATTTGCAGCTTCTGACACGTTTTATTCCTGCCGCAGCTATATCTGCATCATACTTTTTAGCAGCATTGTACAGTTTTTCAAGAAAATCCAAGTCAATCCAGTCATCCGAATCAACAAAGCTTATATATTCACCTGCGGCAATTTTCAATCCTTCGTTCCTTGCGCAAGAAACGCCGGCATGCTGTTGATTTATTATCTTGATACGATTATCTTTGAGTGCATATTCGTTTAATACAGATAAACTTTTATCAGTTGAACCGTCATTTATACAAATTATCTCAATATCTTTAAATGTTTGATTAATTATGCTGTCCAAGCATTTTTTTAAGAATTTTCGTGTATTATAAACGGGGACTATTACACTTATTTTAGACATATTTACTAATCTCCATGTTGAAAAACAGAATATGTATTCTAGATTATAATATGAAATTCTATATATTAATTAGAAATATGTCAATATAATTCATTAATTTGGTTAGTAATTTTTTTTAAATTAATCTATACACTTGAATAAGAGAAGATAAATGTTTAAAGAAAAGTTTGCAAAAAATTTACGTGATATAAGAAAATCAAGAAAGTTGACACAAGAGCAGCTGGCTGAGCTTGTGGGCGTTGACTTTCGTTATATATCGTTACTGGAGAATGCTAAAAGTTTTCCGTCATGCGATTTAATTGAAAAATTGGTGAAAGCTTTAAACATTAACTATTCTGAATTATTTGCGTTTGATGAAGACTTATCAAGAGAAGAGATTGAAAACCGATTAGGCGAATTAATAAAATTCATAAGCGATAAAAATCTTAAAATTCTCTATAATATTGCAAAAGAGATATAATAATATTATTTTTTGATGAATAAATTTTTGATATTGTAAATTATCTCTGCAATGAACTTAGCTATTGAAAATGGTTCATCCGGTAATTCTGGTTCTTTGTCAAATCTGAAAATATCATTTTCATCTTTTTTCATAAAAATGCTTTCTTCAAGATATTTTTTTTCTTTTTTTTCTTCTTTTTCCCCCTGAGCCATGTAACCTAAGTTACCTGCACCGCCGTCATTTTGCATAGATGCCGCTGCTTTGATAACAGGTTTTGCACTCAAAACGTTTACATCGAAACTCATGACATTTTTCCCTTTATATTTTTCCCTTACATATATAAAGTATTTTTCATGAAGAAATGTTACAAAATTAAGTTGAATGTAACAAAAACTTTACAATATGTTATTCGCAGAATTTAATAATGCTCTGGCACTTAAAACCAATTTCAAAAAGATCACGTTTTCTTATTGCGGATGAAATATCGGGGCGGAATTCCGGGGTGTTCGGGGTAAGAAGAAATTCAACAATATTATTTTCTTCATCATAATTAATTTTTATTATCTTAACCAGATTTAAATGACCTCTGTCCAACCCGTCGCAAATTTTTAGAATTCCTGCAAGCCTCTTAACTGTTTTTCTGTCTTTTTTATCTAATGTATTATAAAATTCGTGTTCTTCTTTATCAGGCAGTCCGCCTCTGTGATATCTGCAAATGCATCCGATAATTTTTGCATCATGTTCATTAAAACCCTCAAGCCCGTATTCGATTACCATACGCATGCTGTGTTTGTTATGACCTTTTGAATCAATGTAATATCCGATATCATGCAGTAATGCTGCGGCTTCAAGATATTTTCTGTCTTTGTTGGACATTTCATGAACTTTTTCGCTTGCTTCGTCGAAAACCATCATTGCAAGTCTTCTCACTTCAGCGGGATGAGAAGTGCTTCTTGAATACTTATTGAGCATTTGTTCAGCAGATAATTTCATAATTAATATATTAATTTTAGCAAAAAAATGGATTGCAAACAATATTTTTGATATGATATAAATCGGTTATGGAAGATATAAATATAAAAAATAATGAATTTGATATACCCTCAGATATTTTGGATGAAATTCAGCAAAATATTACTAATATCATTGAAAGTTTTGATATACCTGATGACAACAAAAATGATGTTATTAAAAAGATTAATTTTATGTACACTCAAACAAGGCAGTTGTCTATTACAGACGGTTTGACAAATCTTTATAACAGAAGACATTTTGAAATGACTTTTGATAGAGAGTTTAATCGTGCAAAGCGCTATAAATCGGAATTAAGTCTTGCTGTAATAGATATTGATTTGTTTAAATCTTTTAATGACACATACGGTCATTCTTGCGGTGATTATGTATTAAAAGAGCTTGCTTATTTGCTGGTTCAAAATTTCCGTCAGACTGATTTAATTTTCAGATACGGCGGTGAAGAATTTGTTATTTTATTAACGGAAACACCTTTAGAAAATGCATTCATACCTCTGGAAAGACTTCGCAAAGCTGTTGAAGAAAATCGTTTCAGATACAAAGGTCAGGATTTGAAAGTTACAATCAGCGGCGGAATTTCTTCTAACAATGATATTGAAAACCTTTGGGATATGTTTGATTTAGCAGACAAGGCGCTTTATAAGGCAAAGGAATGCGGACGAAATCAAATTAAGCTTACAGGACAATAGAAAATTACGATACTTTTATATAGGATTATTATTATGATGAAAAACGTTTTAAAATTATTTGTGATGTTAATGATGCTTACAGGGATGTGTTTTGCGCAGGATTTTGAGAAAGTACGTGCAGAACATATTCTGGTTAAAACTTCTGCAGAGGCAATTCAAATTAAAAAAGCTCTTGATGACGGGGCAGACTTTGAATATTATGCAAGAACGTACTCAATTTGTCCTTCCGCTAAAAACGGCGGTGATCTGGGATATTTCGGGCGTGGACAAATGGTGAGAGAATTTGAAAAAGCTGCTTTTGCAACACCTGTGGGAGAAATTTCAGAACCTGTTTATACACAGTTCGGCTGGCACATAATTAAAGTTTTGGATAAACAATAAAATGGGATAAAAAAAGAGGCTTTGATAAGCCTCTTTTTTTAATTCCCTATTCTAACAGGTTCTGATTGACCTTGTTCAGGCTGGTTTTGTTTGTTTTCGTTCATCTTTTTTTGTAATTTTTCTTGTCTTTTAATATCTGCTTGAATTTTTTTATTAATAGAAACTTCTCCTAACGGTTTGCTGTATTTTTCCGGATTAATAGTATTCATTCTTTCCCAGCAGCCCGGAATATTTGTTTTTTCGTTGCAGATACAGTTTCTCCATGTTACGCCTGTTTTTTTATCAAGTAATATGGTCATCATATTACTTCCTGTAATAACTGCATACCTGTCGTTAGTGTTCTGGTGAGCAAATTGAATCCACATTGATGCAAGCAGGATTACTCCAAGTGCGATTAAAATATTTTGTTTCATAAAACCCTCTCTATTGTTTACGTGCATAATTATATACTTAAAGTCTAATATTATCAAGTTGTTTATTAGCTTTTCGAGTAATGAAAAAAAATCGGCAAAAATTTAAACTGATAATGTAGAAAGGAATATGTTATGATTTTACTATTAAGATGGATATTATTTGCAATCGCAATAATATTTGTAGCCTGGTTAGTGCCCGGAATTGAAGTTGACAATTTCCAGAGTGCTATGCTGGTTACCGTAATCATGGCTCTTATAAATATCTTTATAAGACCTTTGCTGATTCTTATCACTTTGCCGATTAACATATTAACACTTGGAATTTTGGGGCTTGTAATCAACGCATTGCTGTTTTTGCTTGCGGGTTATATTGCTCCGGGTTTCTATGTGGACGGTTTTTTGGCAGCGTTTTTGGGGTCCGTTGTTCTCTCGTTCTTAGGTTTGATAATAAACATGGTAACATTGAACAATGCAGATTAAAAAAAGCTCCTTTTTGGAGCTTTTTTTATTTTATAATTATATGTTATACTCGGCTTGGAGGTTAATATGACAGATTTTATGAAAGCTTGTGTATGGCATAAAGACGGTACTGCATCTGTTGAACAAAGAGAATTGCCTAAGATAAAAGACAAAAGAGATGCAATTGTAAAAGTTGTAATGTCATCAATTTGTACCAGTGATTTGCATATTATAGGCGGTTTTGTTCCCAAAGCTGTTCCTGAAACAATTTTAGGGCATGAATTTGTCGGGGAAGTTGTCAGTGTGGGAAGCGGTATAAAAAATTTGAAAGCAGGCGACAGGGTTTGTGCCAACTGTGAAACTTTTTGCGGCGAATGTTGGTTCTGCAAAAGAGGATATATTAATAACTGTCAATACGGAGGCTGGGAAATCGGATGTACAATTGACGGGTGTCAGGCTGAATATGTCAGAGTGCCTTTTGCGGATACAGGATTGACAAAGCTTCCTGATAATGTTTCTTACGAGAATGCACTGTTTGTCGGCGATATTTTATCAAGCGGTTATTGGGGTGCAGAGCTTTGTGAAATTAAGCAAGGCGATACTGTTGCAGTAATCGGGGCAGGACCGGTAGGATTATGTTCTATGATGAGTGCAAAACTTTTGGGTGCATCAAAGGTTATTGCTGTTGATGTTGATGAAACAAGATTAGAGCTTGCAAAAAAACATAATCTTGCAGATTTTGTAATAAATCCTGAAAAAAACGATGTTCAAAAGGCTGTTAAAGATTTAACCGAAGGACGTGGTGCGGATTGTGTTATTGAGGCTGCAGGCGGAAAAGATACTTTCCAGATTGCCTGGAAAATTGCAAGAGCAAATGCTGTTGTTGCTCTTGTTGCAATGTATGAAGAAAATCAAACTCTGCCGCTTCCTGAAATGTACGGAAAGAATTTGATTTTCAAAACCGGCGGTGTGGATGCTGTTAATTGCCAAAAACTAGTAAAATTAATATCAGAGAAAAAGATTAATACTGATTTTTTAATTACTCACAAATATTCTCTGGCTAATATTTTAGATGCTTATGAACTTTTCGGTAATAAATCAGAAAATTGTTTGAAAATTGCAATAGTATAATAAATTATGTTATAATCAAAATTAAAAAAGAAAGGAGCAAAAATATGAAAAAGTTTAGTCACGTTGGGGGGGGGGCATCCTAAAAGCTCCAGGATTTACACTTGCTGAGGTTTTAATA
>HF991477.1:0-12308 GCA_000433095.1 Clostridium sp. CAG:967
AGTGTCTGTGTCTGTATCGGTATCAGTATCTGTGTCTGTAGGTTCGTAATAATTTCTTTCGTCTTCGTCTCTACCGATAGCTGTTACATCTTCAGGTTTTACCGGTCTTTTTGTGATTTCAACATCTTCACCTTCAATAGGATTTGTACTGTCATCAGGTTTTGTAAAGAAACCATCTTTACCTTGTGATGTATATTCACCGTCAATATATACGTTATCAGCGACTACATTAATTTTTCCGCCGTCTTGAACTCTTCCGTTAGTAACTTTAACAACTGAATCAGCAAGTAACGGATCTTTTCTTGTACCTTTATTGATGTCTAAAGCTGTTAGATCAACTTTTTTAGGAGCAATATTTTCATTTGGTCCGAAATAATCTTCAGGTGTGTAAGGAACTTTTCCTAAGTTTTCAATATTTAACTCAGCGCCACGTGTAACTAATTTGATATCATTAGCAGCCGTAATTTCCCTAATGTTTGTATTACCTGAGAATTCTGCATCAATATTGCCTTCTCTGGAAATCATTGTACAAATATTAGTTTGCGTATATTTATCATCTAAACCTTTAATATTTATATCATTAATTGCTAACAGATCCATTCCGCCATTTGCATCAGTTTGATTGAAGGTTAATTTTTTATCGGCAGTACCGATATTATCACTTGCTATCAATGAAATTGAAGTTCCTTCAACATTTGCTATAGAAGAATCTGATGCGGCATTAAGTAATGAGCCTGATTTATCGTTTTCATCATAATCCGCAAGAAGTATTACTCTGCCGTCAGCGTGAATTTTGTCAATATTCATGTCTGAACCACGGCTTGCCATATTTATTAATAAATTATCATTAGTATTTTTAGTGTCTTTTGTTTGTGCGTTAATTTTACCCGCAACATTTACGTTAACAGATTTTGTAAAATCTCTTGAATTAGGATCAACACCAGTGCAAACACCGTCTTCACAGTTTCCGACACCAAGTCCGATTGTTCCGTTTTGAACTTCTATGTTTAAGTTATTATCAGCTTTAATCAAATTAGCCTTTGTACCTGAATTTAATAAGCTTCCGTCTTTGATATTAATATTAACATCAGATGTTGAAGTTAAAAAATCTTTACCAGAAGTATGTCCGATAACAACGTTAGAATTTGTGTTATCTATGTTGATACCGTTGCCTTTAACAGAACCTTTAACAAGAATGCCGCCTTTTCCTGTATTATTTAAGTTTACTGCATTATCTTTATTTGTAACTTTTGCAGTATCAGCAATAATAATACCTTTAGAGCCTGTATTAGTCAAAGTTGCATCAGCAGAAGAATTTGTAATTGTTCCGTTAACAAGAAGTCCGTTTGAACCGCTGTTATCAAGAGTTAATTCTCCAATGTTGGTAATTGTTCCGTTTACTGTTAAAGCATCAGCAGAGTTGTCAAACAATAATTTTCCGTTGTTACCAACAACACCGTTAATTGTTAACCCTTTTGAACCTTCGTTTGTAAATACAGAGTTGCCTTTATTAGTATAAGAGCCTGATACAAGCAGTTCACCACTACCTGTATTAGTAATATTTGATGTGCCTTGATTATTTACAGCACCTGCAATTACCAAACCGTCAGCTCCGCTGTTTGACATTGCAAGTTCACCAATATTTTCAATATTTCCTGTTGAAGAAATTGTTAAACCTGAACCGGTGTTCGTAATTGTTAATTTGGGACCGTTGTTTGAAACAGTTCCGTTTACTAACAGTTCACCTGCACGGTTAGTGATTGAAGCATTTCCGTTTTTGTTAGAAACATTGCCGTCAATTTGAATACCATCAGCACCTTCATTTGACACTAATAAAGTTCCGTTATTTGAAACATTACCTGTTGATGCAATTTTAATACCTGAACCTGTATTCAACAATGACATGGTTCCATTGTTATTAGAAACAGTGCCTGAAATATTTATTGCTCCGTTTGAGTTTGTCAAAGTTGTGCTTCCGTTTCCGTTAGAAATACTTCCTGAAACAGAAATACCTTTAGAACCTGAATTTGTAATTTCAGTGTTACCTGCACCAAAATTTTTCATTGTGCCTGCAACATTCACACCACCGTTAGTACCGTAAGACGTGATTTTTATAGTTCCGCTATCATTTGCAAAAGAATTTCCGCTTACTGTATTATCAGCTTTTACTAACTGGTTAAACAATGCTTCAGCCTGAGCTTTTGAAATAAGTTTTGTAGCATCTTTTACACCTGCCATAACAGCAGCATTTTGGGAAATATTTACGTCTGCAGCTTTAATATCTACAAGATCTCTTGCTAAAACTTTACCGTCAATTTGAACAGTTCCGTTTCCTTGCCCCAGTCTTGATTCATAATCAGCAATTAATGAAGGGCGGCTTAAATCGCTTTTATACTTATCGTAGGAATCCTGATCGGGAGTTAAAACAGATAATGAGCCAACGTTTAATACGCCGCTTGCACCGACAATCATGCCGTTTGGCGAAATAAATACTGCATGACCGTTTGTAAAATCACCATTTTTATTTACTGCATTTACAATACCTTGGATATTAATGGTATTGTCGACAAGGTTAACGAATTTGGATAAATCCTGACCTTGTAAATGAAATATCAAATTAGCAATATCACCTTCGCTAAGTTCAAAGTTCTGATATTTTCTGAAACCTATATCACCGGCGGGGTTTTTAGCAGTAGGTGTAATATCAAAAACACCATTGTTTCCGTTAACACCAGATATATTGGTTGCTAATACCTGCAAACAGAAAGATTGCTGCAAGAAGAAACAAAAGGTCAATAACGAAGCTACGACTTTTCGTTTACCGGCTTTTATCTGAATCATGTTTTACTTCCTTTCAATTTTTCCCTAATTTATTAAGTGAATTATTTTTTTTATTTATTTGTCCAGCATGCAAATTTTACCAAGAGAGTAGTGAATTTTCTATTTTTTATTAATTTTTTTTAATAAATTTGCTTAAAGACACTAATTCATAAACATATAATGTAGATGATAAATTTTTGTTGCTATTTTATTAACAAATGTAAAGTCTTTGTTTGTCAACTATTCGGGGCGCTTCAATATTGTACGGCTCAAGCCCCAGTAGCATATATAAAATATAATCATTAATGCAATCATTTCAAATAAAGCAGGCATGCTTACATACTTGTTAAATACTACATATAAAGCTGCGAAAGGAATATATGAAATAAGCATTCTCAAAATTGTAAGATTTGGAGAAATTAGTCTTAAGCCCGGTAAAACTATAATTACACTAAGCAAAAAGTACAAGAAGTTAGCACTTAATGTTGCAATACCGACACCTACCAAACCGTATTTAGGAATTAGTAAGATATTCAGAATTACACCCACAATTCCGGATGTTAACTTAATTATAAATTCAATATAAGTTTTGTTTGCCAAATGATACTGTAATGTAGTGTAATCAGTTAATGCCATAAAGAAAGTTCCGAATGCAAAATACGGAATTAACTTGAAAGCTGTCAGAAATTTTTCGTTAGAAGAAAGCATCTGAACATAGTCAACCGAATACATTGATATAACAGTTATTACAGGCAGCGCTACAAGAATAAAATACCCCACAAATCTTGAAATTAAAGGTCTTACATCTATTCTTTCTTCGTACATATTGATAATACGAGGAATTGCAGCTACTGTTATTATTGAAAATATAGTCATTAAAAGCGGCAGGGTTAACCCGTATGCCACACCGACAATACCCACTTCCGAAAAACCGTGGATACTGTTCATAATAAATTTATTACTCTGGTTAATAATCCAGGCACTTAAAGACGTTGCAGCTATAGGAATACCGTATTTTATAATAGGCAATACCGAATGCCACTCTATCTTTTGAAGTTTAAACCACGATAAAATATTACTCTGGTAAATTAACAGTAAATCAATTAATGATATCGAAATTCCCATCCCAAGAAGCAATGCAAGAGCTCCTAAATGGAAGAATTTTACAAAGAATATTGATAAAAGTATTGTCAAAAACTGATTTATTATTGTAGACAGCGTAAACGACATTGATTTCAACTGTGCCCTTAAAAGCTGGAATAAAAGTGCTCTTACGGCAACAGGAATTATTAGAAGCAAAATAGCTAAAAAGTATTTTGCAGGAATTTTAAAAAAGTCATAAAAATTTTCACGAAAAATAAATGCCACAAGAAACATTAGAAAAATATTTGTTACAAGCATTGTAACAAGTGTAGTTAAGTATTTAGGCATGTCCTGTGTCATCTGGTGTTGTTTAAAAAATCTCAGACCTGAAAGTCCGATCCAGTCGGAAAAAATAATACATAAGAAAGACAGAAGCGCAATTGAAAGAGAATATAAACCATATTGCTCAGGCGATAACAGGCTTGTATAAACCGGTACAATAATTGCGTTTCCAAGCATGCCGCAAATCTTTGAAGGAGAATACTTAATCATATCCCTGCAAATAGCCTTCAACTGTTCTTTTTCAACTTCTCTGTTTTCTATAAATTCCATTACTATTCCTAAAAATTTTAAAATTATTATATCATAACACGGGTTAATTTAAACTCCCATATAAATCGTATTCGTCAGCACGTTCAATCAGTACGTTTTCAATATCCCCGGGAACAACAGCTTTATCTGTTGTAGCATATACCATACCGTCAATTTCAGGTGCATCATGTTGAGATCGCATTAAAACAATTCCGTCATCGGTATAACCTTCTACAATACAAGGTATTGTTTCACCTACATATTTTTCGTTTATTTCTCTTGAGATTTTTTGTTGTAATGACATAAGTTTTTTATGTCTTTGTTTTTTGATTTTTGCCGGAACCTGCTCAAGCATGGAATATGAAGCGGTATTTTTTTCTCTTGAATATTCAAAAACGCCCATTTTATCGAATTTTGCACGCTTTACAAATTCATAAAGCTCATTAAACTGCTCATCAGTTTCGCCGGGATATCCGACAATAAATGCAGTTCTTATTGCTACATCAGGTATTTTGTTTCTGATCTTTTTAATCAATTCATCATAATCAAAAGCCGGTCTGCGCATAGCTTTAAGAATATCCACATTATAATGCTGCAATGGCAGATCTATATATTTTACAACCTTATCAAGATTTGCAATAGCATCCATTAATTCTTCACTCATTTGTGAAGGATACGCATACATTATTCTAATCCATCCAAGACCTTCAATTTTGTTTAATTCCTTTAAAAGCTGCGGCAGTGCCTGTTTTCCGTACAAATCCAAACCATAACTTGTTGTGTCTTGGGCAATAAGCACTATTTCGGTTACACCTTTTTGAACAAGAGCTTTTGCTTCTTCAACAATATTTTCAATGGTTCTGGAATGATATTCACCACGAAGCTGCGGAATAATACAATATCCGCAATGATAATTACATCCGTCGGCAATTTTTATATATGAGCTTGCCCCAACAGTAATCTGTTGTCTTTCGATATTTTCAGGATAAATATATTCAGGCTTTTCAGATACTTTGGAAATATATTTTTGGTCGTGAGCCACTTTATCAACAACATCAACAATTTCTTTTATATCTGAAGTTCCTATCATTCCTGAAATTTCCGGAATAGCTTTTTTAAGTTCACCTTTATACTTTTGAGGAAGGCACCCTGTTACAATAACTTTTTTGCCGTCTTGAACCATTTGCAAAATAGCTTGAACAGATTCTTTTTCCGCATCATGAATAAAAGAACAGGTATTAATTACTACAATTTCAGCATCATTTTCATCCAGAGTAACTTCATGTCCTTTTTGTGCAAGCAGTCCCAGCATCAACTCACTGTCTACCAGGTTTTTTGCACATCCGTGATTTAACAAAGCTATTTTCATATTTTACCTCTCAAGTAATAATTTATGGCTATATTAGCACAAATATAAAGATTTTTACAAGTAACCTCGTGGATGATAGCATTTGTCAGATTAAATAATTAATTCATTATATGATGAATTATTTCATTATATATTGAAATATCATGTCAAATATGTTATAATTTTTAATATGGCAAAAGAATTTAAACTCGAAACAAAAAACATTTGCTCACAGCTAAAGTTCCTTGCAAACCTTGAGGGGCTTAATATGACACTTTTAAAATATGCTGTTAACGAGCTGTTTGGCAAAGAAGACAGCATACGTAACCTGTATAACAAAATGAAACACAACAGGCTGAGAGTATCAGAACTGGCTGAAATAGCCGAAGTTCTTAACTATGAAATCATTTTACGCAAGAAACCTTAGCTTTAATCCCGCATTTTACTAATTTATTAATCCAATCTTGCGGAAGTTTGGATATAAATTGTGCAAATACAGCATCATTGCCTACAATATACGATGCTTTAGGGTTCTGCATACTATCAATTTTTACTATTAAATCAGTTACTTTATGTACGTCAAGCCCGTTCTTTTCATTCTTTTGTGCATTTGCAACCATATAACGCATTTCTTTATCATACTTTTCACAGTTTTTAATTGAATTTTTATTAAGTTCAATTGATTTGCCCCATAAAGGTGTAGCAATTACTCCGGGCTTAACGGAAACCACTTTAACACCAGATTCAACTGCAAGAGAATTGAACAAAATATCTAAAGCTCTTTTTGATGCACAGTAAGGAGCTACAAATGGAAACACCCCGAAACTTGCCATAGAGCTTATATTTATAACCTTACCGTTATTAAGCAGAGGCAACAGCTGCTGTGTTAAATCCAGATGTGAAAAAGTATTTATTTCAAACTGTTTTCTGATTTCGTTAACATCAAGTTTTTCCACAGCACCGGCAACAACACATCCTGCAACATTTATAATTGTATCAATTTTATCAGTTTGTGATTTTATATATGCTGCTGCTTTTGATATAGAATCTTTTTTCTCCATATCAATATAAAACGGTATTGCACCAAGCTTTTCTAACTCTTCAACATACTTTTCATTACGATACCCTGCAAAAACAGTATTATTTTTACAGAATTCTTTTACTAAAGCATTTCCAATTCCTGATGTTGAGCCTGTTATAACATAAGTTTTCTTCATATTTGCTACCATTAATCTGACATGTATGAGTTGAATAACGGTAAGTACAATGCCAACGCCAATGTTAATACGATACTACCGATTACAATCAACATTATCGGTTCAATCATTTTTGTCATTGTATCAATAATTGCATCAAGTTTTTTATCAATGAATGATGTGGCTTGCAGAAGCATATCACCCAAACGACCTGATTGTTCACCTGTTGCTATCATAAACAAAATCATTTTAGGCATTACACGTGTTGAACGAAGTGCAATAGAGAGGTGCTGACCTTGTTGAACTTTCAATGTAGCAGTTTCAATTTTAACCTTCAATGTATAATTGGTTAAAGTCATGTTAGCAAGATATAAACACTCGATAATCGGAACACCCGCATCATAAGCAACCTGCATAACCGCAATAAAGTTAGCAAAGTTTGAATACTGAATTAAGTCTGAAAGTAAAGGAACTTTCAAAACCCACTCATCAATTTTTCTTTTACTTGGCTGCCAGTTCATAATGAATGCACAGAACCCGAAGATTGAACCGAGAATTAACGGAACAAAGAACCAGTAAGTTTTCAAAAATATACCTGCACTCATTAATGTAGCAGTAATCCAGGGGAGTTCTTTACCCATGCCGTCGAACATTTCTTTAAATACAGGGAATACGAACATTAACATTACAAGTACGATAATTACCGCCAAAACAATAACGAACATCGGATACATTAATGTACCGATAACTTTACCTCTGATAGCAGCTTCTTTACTTAACAATTCCAACAAACGCTGTAATGTTTTTTCCAATTCACCGGAATCTTCCCCTGCTTTACACAGACCAATATAAATTTGTCCGAATTGATTTGGATATTTTGCAATCGTATCCGCAAACGTTGCACCTGCCATAATCTGACGCCTTAACTCTTTTGCTACAAGCCTGACTTTAAGTTTAGCCGCATCATTTTCAATAAACATTAAGGATTCAATGATTGGAATACCTGATTGCGCCAGAATTTGAAGTGTGGAAGTAAAGTCCATACGATCCTGCAGACCTAATTTCTTAATTTTGCCCGCTTTAACATCATCCTTCTTTTCAGCTTTATCATCGCCCTTAGCTTTTTCTTCATAAACCTTTGTAGGAATAAAGCCTAATTTTCTGATACTTTCACGAGCCTCTCTAAGGTCTGATGCATCAACTTTACCTTTAACAATATCTTTATTATTCTTTAGTGCTATATAGTTATATATTGTCATTGTTTCTCCTATTCATTAACCACACCGAGTACTCTGACGAATTCATCAATTGTAGTCATACCGTTCAGAATATGGTTCAAGCATGATTGGTGAAGTGTTTTCATACCGTTTTTAACAGCTGCTTCCTCAATTTCCAAATCGTGGGCACCTAATGCAACTAACTTTTTAATTTCTTTATTAATAGCCATAATTTCATATACACCAAGTCTGCCTTTATATCCTGTGAAATCGCATTTGTTGCAGCCTTTAGCTCTATAAATAGGCTTTTTCATAAATTCCTTAATTTCATCTTCGTTTGCAAGAATCTGTCTTGCTTCATCGTGGGTTGCAAAGAATTCCTCTTTACAGTCATCGCAAAGTCTTCTAACAAGACGTTGAGCAATTACACCTGACAATGTTGAAGATACCAGATAGTCTTTTGCACCCATTTCAATCAAACGTGTAACAGTAGCTGCTGCAGAGTTTGTGTGGACCGTGCTTAACACAAGGTGACCTGTCAATGCGGCTGAAATCGCAATTTCCAAAGTTTCGTAGTCACGAATTTCACCGACCAGAATGATATCAGGGTCTTGTCTTAATATCGCACGCATACAGGATGCAAATGTAATACCTGCTTTGGCGTTAATTTGTGATTGGTTAATACCTTCCAGCTTAATTTCTATCGGATCCTCAATTGTTGTAATATTTACATCTTCATCGTTCAAGCTTTTCAATACAGAGTAAAGTGTAGTTGTTTTACCTGAACCTGTAGGACCGGATGTTAAGATAATACCGTTAGGACAGCTAACCATATTCTTAATTTTTGCAACGTCTTCATCCGTACCACCCACCAGTTTAATATTTTTATCATCGGCATTCAAGCTTACCGCAGGAGCAAGTACACGAATACAGACCTTTTCTTTGCCTGAAACTGGAAGTGTGTTAATACGGAAGTCATAAGAACCGTTTTTATATTTAATTGAGAACGTACCGTCTTGAGGACGTCTGTGTTCTGCAATGTTCATTCTTGACAAAACTTTAAAACGTGCGATAACAGATGTTTCTACTTTTGGCGGAATATCAAGAACTTTTTGCAGCATACCGTCTTTTCTGTATCTTACGATATAGCCTGACAATCTGGGTTCGATGTGAATATCTGATACCTTATTATCAATAGCGTTTGTAATAATTTGGTTAACGAACTTTGCAACTGAACCGGTTGAATCCTTTAACTGCTTATCAACCATATCAGCAAGAGATTCCTCAACCTCAAACTCTTGAGATTCAGATTCAATCTCTTTGATAACTCTTTCAGTTTCTTTCTTCTGTTCACTGAAGAAAGTGTTTAATGAGTTTTCAAACTCATAATGAGTCATCAATAACTGTTTAGGGTTTTGTCCGGTTAAATAAATGATTTCTTTTAAAACATCCGGTTTAACAGGGGTAACAACACCCAGAATTAAAGTTTTTCCATCAGAAGAAATCGGAATGATTTTATTATTTTTAATAAAGTCTTCCGGAAGGATTTTAACGAATTTTTCCTGTCCTGCAAGCTGTTCCGGAGTAACCAAATCATAACCTGTTTGCAGGTGAAGGATTTCTTTCAGCTGGTCAAGAGAAATAAATCCGAGTTTGAATAAAGTAGAACCAATCGGAATTTTCTGACGTTTGCTCTCTGCTAAAGCCTGCAATAACTGAACATCATTTATGTAACCTTTTTGAACTAAAAGTTCACCAAGTTTCACCTGTTTAGATGTTCCGTCATCGCCGGATTCTTTTTGCATATCCTCTTTAAGGCTTTTTATTAAATCAAATAAATCTTGATCGGGAACTTGAATAAACTTAACTTGTTGAGGATAAAATTCTTTCAGTTTCAGGTTAATTACTTCTTTATCAGACGAAGAATTAATTGCCACGAACAGAAAATTATCTTTAACACTAATTGGAACAAATTTATATTGTTCCAATAGTGTACTGTCGACCTTATTCAGTATCTGTGTATTGACACTGTTTTTTAACCTGTTTAGTAGTTCATTCATCTTATATTATCATTTTATTCTATAATGTGTCGGTATTTCCAATTGCATCTTCTGTATCGGTAATGATTTTTGGAGTAATCATTATAACCATTTCGGACTTAGATTTTGAACTGACTGTAGTTCTAAATAATGCGCCAACCAATGGTAAATCACCTAGTACAGGGATTTTATTAATTGTTTTTGATTCTTTTTCTTGAATCATACCGGCAATAACAAGAGTTTCTCCATCTTTAATTCTTACATTTTTCAAGTCCAGATTTCTGTGACTTAATAATGTAGCAGCTCTATATGTTATTATTTGTCCGTTAATAGATTCTTGACCTGTAACGTCACCGATTTCAGTAGAATACTCAGGTACAATATTCAATGTTACATAACCGTCAGGACTGATGAAAGGAGTAATACCAACTGTAACACCCTGGTCATCAGCAACGTTGTAATCTCTGGTTACAACTGTACCACCTGTAGATGTTGAAGAATCTACTTCTACACTTTCCAAATAATCTTGTGTAACTTCAATTTTGGATTCAACACCGTTTGTTATTATGATACGAGGGTTAACTACAACTCTTGCTTTACCATTTTGTACAAGATAGTTAATTGTATACATAATATTTAAAGGACCGTTCCACTTACCAACTTTACCAACTTCCTCATACTTACCGTCAGAGAATGATTCCGGATCTACAAGTGTCCAGCCGTTTCCTTTAAAGAAAATCGGGTACATTGAATCCGTTGAAGTTGAAGAACCGTCAAATGAAGCTGAGAATGAATTACTCATAACAGTCCATGTGTTTGTTAATTCTTTAGAGCCTTCTTCATTTAATTCTACAATTGACACTTCAAGGTAAGCTTGAGGCTGTTTTTTATCAGTTTTTGTAATAAAGTCTTTAATCATTTCAAGCTGATGTTCAGAACCGCCTACAATGTTAATAGTTCCCAACCCTGAGTAATATGAAACTGCAAGGTTTTGTAAACCTAATGAGCTTAATGTTCCGTCAACTTTACCTTCTAAAGTACAAGCCACAGTTCCTGTGTTCAATGCTAAAGCACCGCCGCCACCGGCACCGCCTCCGCCGCCGGCACCACCACCACCGGCAGGAGCAGCTCCGCCTGTAGAACCGCCGTCACTTGAACTGTCAGAAGAGCTTGAAGAGCCGCTTCCTGAAGAAGCACCGCCGCCTCCGCCTGAAGCACCGGCACCTGTAGCAGGCAATAACATATTACAAATCATATCAGCCATTTCTGCAGGAGTTGTATGATTTACTTTAAATGTTGTTGTTTGAGGTTTTTTATCAAATTTTTCAACAACTTTTTTTACAATTTCTACATCGTTTTTATTACCAAATACAAGCAATTCATTGGTTACCGGATTAGTAACGATAATGTCTGTATCAGATAAACCAGGTTTTTTCATAGCAAAAATATTTTTATTTAAGAAATCAGCAAGAGCAGCAGCTCCGACATATTTTACAGGAATTGATGTCATTTCCTGTTTTCCTAAGTTAAAGTCGCTTGTACCGGCTCTGGCAATAATAATTGTATTGCCATCCAAAACGTAGTTCAATTCGCTAATTTCCATAATCATTTCGAATGCTGAATTTAACGGCACATCAACCAGATCAAGTGTTACCGTACCATTGACCGAGTTGTGGAAAATGATGTTTTTTCCTGCTTTATCAGCAAACATTCTTAAAACTTGTTTTACATCAGAATCTCTAAGGCTTATGCTAATAGGGATATCTTTATCTGTAAAACTAACATCACCTTTCAGTCTTAAGGTATTTTCAGCAACTTCCTGTCTTATTACAGGTTTTGCGGTTTCACCGTATTGGATAATACCGGCATCTTCCATTGCAAAAGCTGCTAACGATGCATTTGAAAAAACAAATGTTGTTAACATTACGCTTGCAATAATTTTTTTTGAAATTGTATTTTTCATATTAGCTCCTGGTTATTAATTATTTCTTTAAACTTTATTTATTTGCTGAAC
>HF991477.1:12330-52960 GCA_000433095.1 Clostridium sp. CAG:967
ATTTGCTGAACCGCCGAATTTGCGTTCAAGATTGGAAATAGTATTGTAGTTAATTCCCTCTCCCGTAAACAATTGACCTACGCCTGCTTTATATACGTTAGCTCCTAATTGTACGGTTACATAATCTTTTGCAATTGACAATATCTTATAATTATTTATTATATCACCTGTTCTAACCAGGTAATCAGAACCTGATATATTTAAAATTGCAGACGGATTAAATTTATCATACATAATTCCTGAAACTTTTGTAGAGATAACTTCTACAGCATTACTGTCAACAGTAATAATTTCAGGAGGCGGAACCAAATCATAACCCTTCGGTTTTGGTTTCACAACAACTGTTTCGCTTTCAGGCAAAAACGGATCTGCTCTTCCCATATCTTCAACAGACATGGCAACCATTTTCTGACTGTTTTTTTCACTCTGATCAGCAACAACTGAAACATCATCCGGTGCTATTGCAGCGTTTAACCCGTCGTTTCCTACTTTTACAGTATCCTGAGGTGCATCTGTGACTGCTCCCGGCTGTTCTATTGATATACTATCAGGTGATGTATCATCAGCTGTTTCATTTTTAGTACAGCCTGTTGTATTCATCATCACAATAGACAAAAACAGTACTACGCAAACAATTCCGATTTTCTTGTTTAAGCTCCAGAACTGGTCTTTAGTATCTTCTTCATAAAACCTGTCTATAAAATTCTTACTCACTTGCCACCTATTTCTTATTTATATCCTGCTTTATTATAATTAAATATGTGAAATACCGTATCAATTATTTAGTGTATTTAATTCAAAAAATTACACAATAATAATTATTTGTAATTGTATCATATTTTTCAAAACGTGGCAAAAAAGTCAAAAGTATTAAGAAAACTTATTGAAAATTATTTGTAATAGTGTGTATATATTCTAAAATTTTATCAAAATATTGTAAATCGGAATGACCGTTTAGAACAAAATCTGCATTTTCTCTGCAAGGAATAACATATTTTTCACCGGCATGCAATAAATATTCCCATTGTTTAATTGCATTTTCTTCATTTTGATTTCGTTCCGCCATAGCACGCTTAATAAATCTTTCACGTCTGATTTTATTATCTGTTTCAATATAAATTTTTACGTCAAAAACATCTTTTACATCTTTATACATTGTAGCTATGCCTTCTACAACAATAATTTTATCTGACGAAATTTCCAAAGAAGCGGGAATAGAAACTCCCGTACCGTTAGGTACATATCTTGGGGCTTTAATATCATTACCTTCAGCCAATGCTTCCAAATCCGATTTTAATAATTCCAACTGAAAACTTTCGGGGGCATCAATGTCATAACCGTTATCGGTCAAATTGTCAAAACTTCCATATTTTTTTATCAGGGCAGAAATGTCTTTAAAATAATTATCGGTACTCAATACTGACACAGGCATTGCGAGTTGTTCTATAATATTTTTTATCTCACGGCATATTGTTGACTTGCCTGATGCCGATTCACCGCTTATTCCTATAAGCAAACGCTTGGAAGGATTGTTTATCAGACGTTTTGTAAATCTTGATATAAACGTGGGGTTAACATCCTTAAAAATCGGAGAGGGACAGCGCTTATCATAGGCTAAAATTTGTTTAAACTTTGTTTGCAGGTAAAAAGCCAGAAGTTCACGTCCTGTTTTAGAATTGAAGTCGGGCTTCAATATTTTATCACTAGAATTTAATTCTTTTTCAATTAGTAACTGCATTATATCTTCCATAAAAAGTTATGGAAAATATAATACACAAGAAAAATTTTTTTTGCTAGTGTAATGTAAACTATTTTAAATATTATTAATTTATATGACTAATTGTTATTTTTTTTTCTTGTAATATAATTAAGTCATTAAAGGAGAGCAAAATGGATAATACATTAACTAAAAATGAAGGATTAATAACTAAAATTATCGGTCCTGTTATTGACGTTGAGTTTCAACAGGGCGAATTACCGGAAATTTATACAGCATTACATATATATAAAGAAGACGGTTCTTATGTAGTTGCAGAAGTTCAACAGATGCTGGGATCCAACAGAGTAAGAACTGTTGCAATGTCTTCAACCGACGGTTTAAAAAGAGGCATGAAGGTAATTAATACCAACGAGCCTATTAAAATTCCTGTAGGAAAACCTGTACTTGGAAGAATTTTGAACGTTGTTGGCGAACCTGTGGATGAAATGGGAGAAATAAATACTGACACATACCTTCCTATCCATAGAGAATCTCCAAAACTTGTTGATCAAAATACAAATATTGAAATTCTTGAAACAGGTATTAAAGCCATAGACTTGCTGCAACCGTATCAAAAGGGCGGGAAAATAGGTTTGTTCGGCGGTGCAGGTGTTGGCAAAACCGTACTTATTCAGGAATTAATCCACAACATCGCAATGGCGCATAACGGCGTTTCAGTATTCGGCGGAGTTGGAGAAAGAACTCGTGAAGGCAACGACTTGTGGAATGAATTCAAAGAAAGCGGAGTTCTTGATAAAGTTGCTCTTATTTACGGTCAAATGAACGAACCGCCGGGAGCCCGTATGAGAGTTGGTCTTTCAGCTCTTACAGCAGCAGAATATTTCAGAGATTACTCAAAACAAGACGTATTATTATTCATTGATAATATTTTCAGATTTACACAGGCAGGTTCGGAAGTATCAGCTCTGTTAGGTCGTATGCCTTCTGCGGTTGGTTACCAGCCTACTCTTGCAAATGAAATGGGTGAACTTCAAGAAAGAATTACATCAACAAAAGACGGTTCAATCACCTCGGTTCAGGCAATTTACGTTCCAGCAGACGACCTGACTGACCCTGCTCCGGCTACAACATTCTCTCACCTTGATGCTTCAACTGTATTATCAAGACAAATTGCATCACTGGGTATTTATCCGGCTGTTGACCCGCTTGAATCAAGTTCAAGAGTTCTTGACCCGAATATTATCGGAGAAGAACACTACAATGTAACAAGAAAAGTTCTTGAAATACTTCAAAAATATAAAGAACTTCAGGATATTATCGCAATCCTCGGTATGGATGAACTATCCGAAGAAGATAAAGAAACGGTTAACAGAGCAAGAAAAATTCAAAGGTTCTTATCTCAACCGTTCTTTGTAGCCGAACAGTTCTCCGGTATTGCCGGTAAATACGTAAAACTTGAAGATACAATTAAAGGCTTTAAAGAAATTATTGAAGGCAAACACGATGATTTGCCCGAACAAGCTTTCTACATGGTAGGAACTATTGAAGAAGCAGTTGAAAAAGCTAAAACATTGGAGTGATAAATAATGCACTTAAAAATAATTACACATGAAAGAGTTGTTTTTGATGAGAATGTAGACGAAATTTATACAAAAACCACTGATGGCGAAATTGGTATATTGAAAGACCACATTCCTGTAATGGCAGCTTTAGACATAGGTGTTACCAAAACTGTTAAAGAAAATGAAATTAAATTCTTCACTACAATGGGCGGAGTTTTTCAATTTAAAGATGATGAAGCCTTAATTCTTACAACTACGGCAGAAAGCGGTGACGAGATAGATGTAACACGTGCTAAAGAAGCTTTAAAACGAGCACAGGCAAGACTTGCAGAATCTGAAGCCGAGATTGATGCCAAAAGGGCTGAAGCGGCTATTGCAAGAGCAATGGCAAGATTAAAAGCAACATTAAATAATTAACTTTTTTTTAATTTAGGCTAAAATTAAAAATTTTAGCCTAAATTTTATATGGATAATCTTTAGATATTTCCCATCCGTCAAAATATATTAAAGCAGCGCAAGATGCATCTGAATGAGGATTATCATCCTCGTTTTTACAGTTTTTAAGCAGTTCATTTCTATCTGTAAGATTGTAACTTGATGTTGAACCGGGCTTAAAAATAAATGCTGTTCCGGCAGAAAACCTTATTGTAAATCCGAAGATATCATGATTGTCTTTATTAGGTTTTCCGGCGCAGTTCACATCATAGCGAATATGCATCAAACCGCTTCCCGTATCTCCGCCGCCTTTAAGCATTGAAAAACAGCTTCCGTCAGTAAATATATAAACAGGTTGTGATGAATAAAGATATTTAGAGATATCTTTACAACCAGCCTCTTTTGAACCGCAATTTTTTAATCCTTTAAAGTAAGGGAACAAATATTTCCTGACAAATATATCCATCTCCTCACCGCTGTTTTGATGAGCTGGATACTCCCAATATTCCATAGCCTCATTCTCTGCAATTGAAGCAAGCAAAGCATTATTAAAAGTTGAATAAAATTTTTTCAATCGTGCAATAACTTCCTGTTTCCTGTAATGTGTAATAACGGCAGGAATAGTCAATGCTGCGATAACTCCAATAATACCAAGGGTTATTAAAACTTCAGCAAGGGTAAATCCTTTGTTACAGGAGCTTAAACGGTTGCCCCCCCCCCGCAAGCGGTGCTACGCACGTAGTCTTGATAGCTTGACCCGTCACATTGGGGCTTTTAGGATTTTTTTAGGACACTCCTGTGCATTTACGGAGCTTTGGCATAATTTCTCCAACTGACGAAGCAGCTCTTACAATAAATCTTCTCATAAATTGCTCCTTTCCTTTCTTGACCTGATACAAATATAAACTATATTTAGATAATTTTCAAGACTTTTGTAAAATTTAATGCTTGTTATATAATAATCATATGGAAAAGACTTTATATCAAATATTCAAAACTTTTTTCAAAGTAGGAACCTTACTGCTTGGCGGAGGTTATGTTATATTGCCTCTTTTGCAGTCTGAGTTGATTGAAAAAAGACAGTGGATAGATGATGATGAGTTATGTGAATATTACGCATTAAGCCAGAGTATACCGGGGCTTATTGCGGCAAACCTTTCTATCTTTGTTGGTTATAAATTGAGAAAAACAGGCGGAGCTTTAGCTGCTATTTTAGGAATGATTACACCCCCGTTTATATCAATTATAATCGTTGCAAAATTATTGGAGGAAATTGTACATTTCAAATTTATTCAAAGTATATTTTGGGGTGTAGGCATTGGTGTTTTGATGCTTCTGTTTCTTGCGGTCAAAGAACTCTGGAGAAAAAGCGTTGTTGATAAATTTACCTGCTGGGTGTTTTTCCTGATATTTATTTTATCAACATGTTTTAAAGCTCCACCTGCTGCTCTGATTATTCTTGCAATATTCATAGGTTTGTGGCTTCAGGTACAGAAAAAGATTGAATATGGAGATAAGGAAAAATGATGATTTATTTAAAATTATTTTTAGAATTTTTCCATATAGGCTTATTTTCATTTGGCGGCGGATATGCAACGTTGCCGTTTCTCTATCATATAGCTGATGTTCAAAAATGGTACACAACGAAACAGTTATCAGATATGATTGCAGTATCATCAATCACCCCGGGACCTGTAGGTGTAAACGTTGCAACCTTTGCAGGATTTAAAACAGCAGGGCTTTTAGGAGCTGCAATTGCCACTACATCAGTAATATTGCCGTCATTTATAATAGTTATAATAATTTCTAAACTTCTCGAACAATTTAAGCATAATAAATATGTACAGTCAGTAATTTATACTCTTAAACCCGCAGGTTGCGGACTTCTTGCTGCTATCGGAGTTGATATGTTTATAGATAGTATAAACCTTCTCGGTATGGTTTTGCTTGTGTGTTTATTTGTTGCAAGCATTACCGAAAAAAGAGATCCGTTATTTTACTTAGGTGTTTCTGCTGTTGTAGGACTTGTTGCCGGTTTCTTTAATTTGACGACTTAAATACAGAAGTCTTGACAAAACATCTGCGATAGTAAATAATAATAAGAGAAAAGGAGGCTTTAGCCTCTGGCAAAGATATAGAAAATCCGATGCTTGTCGATAAAGATGGCAAAAAAAAGGAGGCTGAAAATGATTAAGTCAAGAGCATTAAGGGTTGCCCCCCCCCCGAGCAAGGTTTGCATTATCTTAAGGGGTTAAAAGGGTTTACATTAGCTGAGGTGCTAATTACTCTCGGTATTATTGGTGTGGTTGCGGCGATGACGATGCCGTCGTTGATATCAAATTATCAAAAGAAAGTGCTTGAGAACCAGTTTAAAAAGTCTTATTCAACTATTTCCCAGGCTGTTCAATTTACTGTACTTGAAAGCGGTGAGGGATTAAACACCCAGTTCAACAACTATAATAACGAACTTCACAGTTACACACAAATTCCGGCTTTTAAACAATTATTTTATAAAAATGCCAATGTAATTAGTGATATTCAATATGATAAAGTACAAAATTACAACGGTACACAAAGTTATAAAACTGGAGGTGTAGATTATCCTATACCTGAAAAACTTATGAAAGACGGTACTGCCGTAAATGCAACTATTACAAATTACAAAATTTATATTGTTGTAGATATAAACGGTCCTAAAAAAAGACCGAACAAATACGGGCATGATATTTTCAAGTTTTATCTTGATAACAGAGATGCATTAGTGCCTTCAAAGATGAGCAAAATTTATACGGAAGATGAGTTGAAAGACGAGATTTGGGCAGATATGCTCGGAGAGCCTTGCACAATAAAGTCCAATCAAAAAGGAAACGGTATAGGTTGTGCTTATTATGCATTCAATGACATTTGTCCGGATGATGAAACTAAAGGCTACTGGGAGTGTCTTCCTCATTAACCTTTGTTATTCATTCTGTATTGAAGCGCCTGCATAAGATGAGCCTGTTGAATATTTTCAGAGCCTTCCAGGTCTGCAATTGTTCTTGCGAGTTTAAGAATTCTATCGTAACGTCTTCCTGATAACTGATATTTAACTGAAGCTATTTTTAAAAGTTCTGCACTTGCTTTATCAATTTGACAATATTTTCTGATTAATTTGGAGGTTAATTCCGAATTAGTCAGAATACCGTCATTTTTATATCTTTCAGCCTGTATTTTCCTTGCACTTACAACACGTTTTCTTATATCATTAGAATTTTCACCTGACGGCTGTGTATTTAAAAGTTCTTCGGATGTAAGACGTGGAACATCGACATGCAAATCTATTCTGTCAAGCAATGGTCCCGAAAGTCTTGATTGATAACGGCTTATCTGATATTCGGTACAAGTGCATTGTTTTTCTTTATCACCTAAATATCCGCACGGGCAAGGGTTCATAGCGCCAAGAAGCATAAACTTTGCAGGATATCTGACAGTATGCTTTGTTCTTGAAATAACAACTTCACCATCTTCAAGAGGCTGCCGCAAAACTTCAAGAACACTTCTCGGAAATTCAACCATTTCATCAAGAAATAATACACCTCTGTGCGCAAGTGTAATTTCACCCGGCTTCGGCGAGGAGCCTCCGCCTATAATTCCGTTTGTAGATGCAGTATGGTGAACTGACCTGAACGGTCTTTTTGTCATAAGAGGTTCTTCACAAGACAATAAACCGGAGATACTGTAAATTTTTGTAAGCTCCAAAGCTTCCTTAAGTTCCAGCGGAGGCAAAATAGATGCAAAACATTTTGCCATAAGAGTTTTACCCGACCCCGGAGAGCCCGTCATCAAGATATTATGACCGCCTGCAGCAGCAATTTCTAACGCACGTTTTGCTTTCTGCTGACCTTTTACATCTTTAAAATCATATAAATATTCCTGATTAGAGTTCTCAGTTAAGTAAGTATTAATATCAACAAAAGTCGTTTTAACCGGGGTATCAGAAAAGTGATTTACAACTTCCGCAAGATTTTGTGCGCCGTAGATATTAACATCATTTCCAGCAAGTGCCGCTTCTTTTGCATTTACATAGGGTACAAAAATATTTTTTATCCCCTCTTCTTTCAGCCCCAATATCAGAGGCAATACACCGTTTATCCCACGCAATGAACCGTCAAGAGAAAGCTCTCCGATAAAAGCATAATCTTCAAGTTTTTCAGGCTCTAACACACCTTCTTCTGTTATAAGACCTATTGCTATAGGCAAGTCAAAATTAGACCCTTCTTTTTTCAAATCTGCTGGAGCAAGGTTAATTACAACTTTTTTGGCAGGAAAAGTAAAGCCCGAATTTTTTATTGCCGACCTTACCCTGTCACGTGCTTCGTTGATAGCTGTATCAGGCAATCCTACGATAGAAAAAGACGGTAGTGAATTTATTACATCCGTTTCTACAAAAACTTTATATGCATTCAGTCCGATAACTGTAGCCGTCTTGACTTTATTTACCATAAATCAATATTACTACAAACAAAATTTTTTTATTGTATAATCAATTTATGAATATATTAGCAATCAACTTTGGCGGAATAGGAGATGAAATATTTTTCCTGCCGACACTTATATCACTAAAAAAAGAATTTCCTGATTCCAGAATTACTCTTGCACTTGAGCCCAGAAGCAAAAGTGTTAAAGATTTGACGGATGTAATAGACGATTTATTTCTGATTGATGTAAAAGGAAAAAATAAATATGCAGAGCTTTTAAAACTTGTATATCTTGCACGCAAAGGGCATTTTGACCTTGTTGTATCATCAGGCGGAAATAAATTAATCAGTATCCTTTTGACACTAACAGGGATAAAAAAGCGATACGGATATAACACAGGCAAACTTAGCGAATTTTTATTAACTAAAGCAGTACCCTTAAACAAAAACCAGTATGCCTGTGCAATGTATCATGATTTGGTAACTCCGATTACACAAAACAAAACGTACCTCCCTGAGATTAACGTCAAACCGCAGGAAAAAATTAGTAATTCGGTTTTAATTCATCCGGGCGTTAGCAAAATGAGCATTCAAAAAGGAATGATTAAAACAATTCCCGCAACAACCTGGGCTGAAGTTATTGATTTGCTGATTGAAAACGGTAAAAAAGTTATTCTGGTAGGCGGTCCTGATGACAAAGAATGCATAGACATTATTTTAAATAATACTAAACATAAAGACTTTGAAGGGTATTACGGTAAAACAAAAAGCCTTAAAGACCTTGCCGTATTAATAAGTAAAGCTGAAAAATTCATCTGTTCAGATTCTGCTCCGCTTCACGTTGCAGTAGCACTGAAAACAAGAACATATGTGATTTTCGGACCTACCGATGACAAAAAATTAATCCCGCAATCAGACATTGTCACTGCCGTAAAAGCTCATGACAAATGCCCTGTTAAACCTTGTCTTTGGGAGCACAGACAAACAACCTGCGACAAATTGGATTGTTTAAAAATTACTGCGCAAGATATCATTAACATAGTTCTTTAGAATATAAATCCTCAAAAATTTCACGCAGCAGCTTTGTGTCTGAAATTATTGTTCTAAGTTCTTTCAAACGCTGTGCATTTTTTGAATTTTCAAACCAGAGTTTCATATAACCGTTTTCTGAATATTTTTCGTCCATATGCTCTGTTAAATGCCGCCAGTGCAATTCTTTGTCAGGCGAAGGTGTATTTTTCATTGAATACTGAATTGTACGCTTAATAATTTTCAACGGTACAATATCTCTGTCAGCTTCTGCAACAATATTTCCGTAAATACTTCTCGGAGGATTTTTTGATGATGCACGGTGATCTTCAACAGCTTCTTTCATTAATTTTATTTCATCAGGCGAAAACCATTGTGACAGACGAGTATCAGCCTCTAATATCTTACCGGACACTATATGATGCAATTCTCTGCCTTCACATAATCCCAAATCATGATATGCAGCTATAACATAGGCATACTCAAGCTTTTCATTACATTGTGAAGCCAGTTTTAAACTCTCATCTATAACAGTTTTAACATGCTCTATGTTATGCCCCTTATCAAAGTCAGCATAACGAGGTATAATCATACTTTCAACATATTCAACAAGCTTTTTATTCACTATATGATGACACATTTTAAATTCCCACACTTAATCCTGCACAAAGATTTACAGCTTGTCCCGTAATACCTTTTGCATCTTCTGAAATCAAGTATTTGCAAAGCTTTGCAACTTCTTCGGGTTTGACAAAACGTTTTTGCGGTATACATTCAATAATCTCATCTTTAGAAAATTCACTATCCTCTATAGAATTCATACCTAATTCAGTTTCAACCCAGCCCGGATTAATCGTGTTCACTGTTATATTATACTCAGCAAGCTCAAGCGCAAGAGCTTTACTAAGCCCTATAAGTCCGGCTTTGGATGAAGAATATAAACTTGCATAAGCCTCTCCCATTACACCTGAAATCGAACCAATATTTATAATTCTGCCCCACCTATTACTTTTCATATGAGGAACAGCTCTGGATATAAGATAAACAGGCGCAATAAGATTTGTTTGAAAAATCTCATTAATCTCTTCTTTGTTTGAAGTTTCAATAGCTCCATAAATATATTCGCCTGCATTATTTATCAGAATATCAATTTTATTTTCAACAATAAATTCGGCAAGATTATCCAAATCTTTTGTAAGATCACAAACGCAATATCCTTTAGCATTGCAAGCAGCAAGCGCCTGTTCGTTTCTTCCCGTAACATATACATTGCCCAGCTCTTTAAGTTCTTTTGCTATTGCATTTCCTATGCCTTTTGAAGCACCTGTTACCAATATATTCATTATCTGTAATCCTTAAAAAAACTTTGTGTAATATAAGAAGCCATAAAAATTCCTGCACAACTTGCGACAAACGGGGTTGATGAAGGCGTAATTTTCGTGAATTCAATGTTTTTGCCTGACTTTGTTACTATTTGTTCCGTAGAGCTTAATTTTTCCCGAACAAATGGCTTTTCACGGCTTGCTACAACAGTAATGCCTCTTTCTATGCCTCGTTTTTTCAGCTGATAAATAATATTTGAAATAAATGGCGCATTTTTATTTTCAATGCCGGAAATATCACATATATAAAGTTTTGAAGGATCAATACGATTTCCGGCTCCCATAGAGCTTATTACAGGAATACCTGCCTTTATGCAGCTTTCCAGAAGTTCGATTTTTGAACGCATTGTATCTATAGCATCCGCAACATAATCAACTCCGTTAAAGTCAAAGCTGTCCAAATAAAAATCGTCAACAACATGTAGTTTAATATTGGGATTAATATCTTTTAATCTTGCTTCAAAAAGTTTTGCTTTGCTTTTGCCTACAGTTGAATGAAAAGCCACACACTGCCTGTTAATATTTGATAAAGAAACTTCATCAAAATCAATAACTGTGAGCCCGCCAATGCCCGCCCTTGCAAGAGCCTCGGCACAAAATCCGCCTACACCGCCAAGCCCGAAAATTGCAACATGTTTATCAGAAAGGATATTTTGGTTTTCCTTCCCCCAAAAAAGTTCGTTCCGTGAAAATATGTCTTCACTCATAATGCTGCACTCATAATTATTTAATAATGCCGTAACCTAAAAGGAATGTGCATAAAATAAATACAGCAGCCAGAATACCTGTAACTTTATTTAAAGTTTTTTCAGCGCTTTTTTGTGATGTAAAAACGTGTGATGCTCCGCCAATCCCTGCAATGCCGTCGCCTTTAGGTGAATGCAGCAGAATAAATACAATCAATAGAAGGGCAGAAATAATTTGAATTGCCCAAATTATATTAACTAACATTATTTTTTCTCCTTTTTCTTAGAAATAAAATGGGCTCTTTTAGAGTTCAATTTAATAGTTTCGAACGTATACAATCTTGCAGGTCTTTTGGACGAAGATTTAGTATACTCGTCGAGTTCAATCAAACCGTCAGTTGAAAGTGCTTTTTTCCTAAAATTGCGTTTATCAAGCTTTTTACCCATAATAAGTTCATAAGCCTTTTGCATTTCAGTAAGGGTAAACTTTTCATTTAACAACTGATAAGCCACAGGGCATAATTCTAATCTTTCACGAGTTCTTTTCAATGAATATTCAATAATTTCTTTGTGGTCGAATGCCAGAGGAGGCAAATCAGAAATCTTATGCCAGCCCAATTCAGGGGTTGTCACAATTTGAATATCTTCTGATCTTACAAGTGCAAAATATGCACAGGTAATAACTCTTGCATTCGGGTGACGAAGCGGATCGCCGAAAGTATAAAGCTGTTCAAGATAAATGTTATCAACGTTAGTACGTTCTTTTAACACTCTCAAAGCTGCCTGATCAAGGTTTTCTGATAATCTTACGTAACCGCCCGGAATTGCCCACTTGTCTTTAAACGGTTCATTTACACGTTTGACAAGCAACACTTGAAGCTCATTATTTTTTAAAGTTAAAATAACTACGTCTACTGTAATTTCATGTGTTTTCGTCTCGTTAAAAATCATAATTTTCCTACCCTAAGATATATAATATAATAAACATAAAAATTTACATTAGTTAATAGTTAATTTTTATTAATATATTTTAACATGTAGTGAAAATTTTATCAATTTTCTTAACATTAAATACTTTATATATATACGGGGAATAAATTTTAGGGATAAAAATGTTTTGCAATAATTGGGGATTTAATAATTTCTATATAAACAGATGTATGCCAACGGTGTTTACTCCATACCATGGCGGATGCGGATGCAATTCGTTCAATTCCGGTTTCAGATTTGGAATGATGAATTCACTTTTCAATTTTATGATACCTCAGCAAAATATGAATATGTTTATGCCGCAGCAAAACCTGTTCTTCTATCAGCAAAGTTTTGCAATGCCGGTGTTTATGCCCTATAATAACATCTTTGCGATTGCAAATCAGTTAATGGCGCCTGCATTTTCAGCACCTGCTTACAATTTTGCACTAACTCCGCAAGCTTCATCTTCCGTAAACAGAAATTTAACTGATGAATATAATAATAATTATTCAACCCAAAATACAAAAACTAACAACGATTTTACTTCGGTAACAAGAAAAAGCAAAACAAATAATAAAGAAAATCAAATAATAAAAAAAGAAGATAAAAATTTTGAAAACACAGGCAAACTTGACAAAAATTTCTTAAACAGAGTTAAAGAAGTTGCCAAAAATCTGAACTGTGATTATAAAGATTTGCTTGCGGTTATGAACAGCGAATCAGGGCTGAACCCTACAGCATGGAACGGGACAACAGCTGTAGGACTTATTCAATTTACCGATAAATCAGTAGCTGAACTTAATCGTGTACATGGCTTAAATTTGACAAAAGAAAAAATTGCACGTATGTCACCTATGGAACAGCTTGATATAACCGAAAAATATCTGAAAATAGCTAAAAGCTATAATTTCAGCAGTGATGCAAGATTGTCTGCCGGCGATTTATATGCAATAACATTTCTTCCGGGTCGAGCAAACAGAGAAGTTCTTTGCACCAAAGGCGAAAGAGGAAAAAATGGTCAGCTTTTAAACTATTATGAAAGCAATCCTCTTGATAAAGACGGCGATAACAGAATTACCAAGTCTGATTTAGAAAAGCACCTTTCCGGAAAATACGTTAACGAATCCATCTTTGTTTAAAAACATTACAATTCGAAATAATTCGTTGATGTTCTGAAATGTTTCATGTATGTTCATGAAATATAATACAGATTTGCGGAAGGGAAAATTATGGATAAGGGATATATCGAAAACGGTTTTATAGTAGACGTTTCAAACGCCCGTAAAACTTCGGAAATCATTTATGAATTAAGCAGAATTCTGGACCTGCCCGATGCACAAAGCAAAAGAGTGTGTTTAAAATTGGGTGCGGTTGACTTAACACCGACAGAACTCACAAGTATCAAAGCTCTTGTAGAATCCATGAACTCTGAAATTGAATTCATAAATACAAGCTCGGAAGCTACAATGCAATCAGCAGAAGAATTGGGAATTGAAGTCTCTATTCTTGAAAATAAAGTTCCACTTCCCGAATTTAATGCCGATCAGGATAAAGTCAATGTGGAATTGGAACGTGCACTTGACAAAATTTTCGGTGACGAAAACAATCCTATTCAAACTTTTGCTCAGGAAAAAGATTTAAAAGAACTAAAAAAAGATGCACCAGCAGAACAATTTGCACCAATCGAAAATACGGTTAGCAAGGCTGAAACTATTGAACCAACAATAATTGAGCCTGAAACCAAAAGTCCTGTTGAAGAAGAAAATTTATCAAAATCCGAAACGCCTGTTATTGAAGAAATTCAAGTAAATAATGACTATGATGAATTTGAAGACTTTAACAGCGAACTTGAAAATGCGAACAACATTGAAGCAGAAGAAATAGATTTTACATCGGAAGAAATTCAAAAATGCTTGCGTGAAACCGAAAAACTTCCGACATTATATATCCAAAGAACATTGCGTTCAGGTCAAAGCATCACCTCTGACGGAAATATTGTCATTATCGGAGATGTAAATCCCGGTTCGGAAATCATTGCAAAAGGCGATATTACCGTATGGGGAATTTTGGGCGGGATAGCTCATGCAGGTTCTGAAGGCAACCAGTACGCAAGAATTCGTGCATTAAAAATGAATGCAATACAATTAAGAATAGCAGATGTTTTTGCAAGACGTCCGGACAATATTAATATACCTTATATTCAAAAAACAGAAACTTTCACTCCGGAAGAAGCTTGCATTCACAAAAAACAAATAATTATACATAACATGAAGGCATCACTGCCTCTTAGCTAATAAAAAGGAGAAACAATGAGCGGTAGAGTTATCGTAATAACATCCGGAAAAGGCGGTGTAGGTAAGACTACTACAAATGCCAATATAGGTACAGCTCTTGCAAAAGCCGGCAAGAAGGTTGTAATGATTGACACCGACCTTGGATTAAGAAACTTAGATTTATTACTAGGTCTGGAAAACAGAATAGTTTATACAATTGTAGACGTTGTTGAAGAACGCTGTAAACTTAAACAAGCACTGGTTAAAGACAAGAAAAATCCTAACCTTTGTCTTTTAGCAGCAGCACAAACACGTGACAAAACAGCCGTAACAGAAGAACAACTTAAAGATATTTGCGAAAAATTAAAAAAAGATTTTGATTTTATTTTAGTAGATTGTCCCGCAGGTATTGAACAAGGTTTCCAAAATGCAGTTGCAGGTGCCTCAGAAGCAATCGTTGTTACAACACCTGAAATGTCAGCAGTTCGTGATGCTGACAGAATTATCGGTTTACTGGAAGCTAAAGAAGAAATTAAATCATACAAATTATTATTAAACAGAGTTCGTCCAAACCTTATTAAATCAAATGATATGATGAGCGTAGAAGACGTTGTAGAAATACTTTCAGCTGATTTAATCGGCATAATTCCCGAAGACACAGGCATTATTACTTCTACAAACAAAGGTGAGCCGATTGTAAATGATGAAAAATCACTTGCCGGTCAAGCTTACAACAATGTTGCAAGAAGAATTATCGGCGAAGATGTTCCGTTTTTAAATCTTGAAGAACCTAAAGGCGTAATGGCTAAAATGAAAAAATTCTTCTCAGGTTTGATAGGAAAGGAGAAGTAGAATGATATTAGCAAATTTATATAATAAAGTTTTAGGCTTCTTCCGTCAAACGGATTTAGAGCAGGAAGAAACAGCAAAAGATACAGCCTGCAACAGATTACGTGTAGTTTTAATGCAGGACAGAACAAACCTTACTCCTGAATTAATGGAACGTATGCGCAAAGAAATGGTAGAACTTCTTTCAAAATATGTTGAAATGGATAAAGAAGCGCTGGAACTAAACCTTGAACAAGACGGAGATCAGGTTGCTTTAATGCTTTCAATTCCTGTAATAAGAGCAAAAGATGAAGAAGAAATTAAGGCAGCTCTTGAAGCAGAAGAAAAAGAAAAAACTTCAGAAAATGAAGAAGAAATAGAATCTGACGAAGAAGAAACAATAGAAGATGAAAAAGATTCTGATGAAGTCGAAATAATTGAAGACGAAGAAACCTCGAAAGAGATCGATAAAGAAAAAGAAATAACGGAATCAGAAGAAGATAAGGAAGATGAAAAAAAAGATTAACCAAATGGTTAATCTTTTTTTATCTTAACAGGGATTTACAAATCTATACATTTTTCAAATATCACTGTTGACAGTTGATTTTGTTTGTTTTACCATTGATATGCTTGGAATAAAGTATTTACTAATATCCGAAATATTTGTAGAATAGCACTTCCGGGCAGTGTAATACATAAATTAAAAAGAAAAAGGAATGCAAATGGCAAGCACAAAAAGACAAAGAATCAGAGTTTGTTTAAAAGCATACGATCATAAATTGATTGACGTATCTTCAGACAAAATCGTAGAAACAGCAAAAAGAACAGACGCTAAAGTAGCTGGTCCTATTCCTTTACCTACAAAAAGACGTATATATTGCGTATTACGTTCTCCTCACGTAGACAAAAAATCTCGTGAACACTTTGAAATGAGAACTCACAAACGTATTATTGATATATACGAACCAACTCAACAAACAGTTGAAGAATTAGGCAGATTAGATCTACCGGCTGGCGTAGATATTGAAGTAAAACTATAATTTTACTTTTTGAAAACTAAATAAGCATTATGCATGTAATGTGAACTGCGACCGGTTGGGGTTAGAAATCCCCGAACGGAACAGCCGAAAGGCTGTAGAGGTGGAAGTCCTCAAAATAGGTAAATGAAGCAAGACGTAGCGCTCGCAAGAGAAAATGCAAACCGGAAAAGGGACGGATTTGTGTCCGTACCAAGTATGGCGAGCAAGAAAGGTAGAATATGACACTAGGTGTAATAGGTAAAAAATTGGGAATGACTCAAATCTTTGATGAACAAGGATTAGCTATACCCGTAACTGTAATCAAAGTAGATCCGATTGTTGTTACTCAGGTAAAAACTGTTGAAAAAGACGGTTATAACGCAATTCAAGTAGGTACAATCGCAGCTAAAGAAAAACACTTAACTAAAGCTGAAATCGGTCACTTTAAGAAAAATAACTTGGAAAATTTCAGACACCTTCAAGAATTCAGAATTGACAACCCGCAAGACTATAAAGTAGGCGACAAAATCGAATTATCAGTTCTAGATAACGTAGAAAAAGTTGACGTTTGCGGAAAATCAATCGGTAAAGGTTTCCAAGGTACCGTAAAAAGATGGAACTTCTCAAGAGGACCTATGGGTCACGGTTCTAAAAACCACAGAGAACCCGGTTCAATCGGTGCAGGTACAACTCCAAGCCGTGTTATCAAAGGCAAAAGAATGGCTGGTAACATGGGTAACGAAAGAGTTACTATTACTAAATTGAAATTAGTTAAAGTTGATGCAGCTAACAGCTTAGTATTAGTAAAAGGTTCAGTACCTGGATGCGAAGGCAGATTGGTAACAATCGTTCCAACAAGAACTAAATGGAATGGCTAATCCTTAACAGCCCTGACTTGCCATATAAAACCGATGAAGGAAAGGGGTAAGCAGTAAAAGACAAGATAAAGGAAAAACAAAATGTCAAAAGAAATATTAAATACAAATGGAGAAAAATTAGGCGAAATTACATTGAATGAGAATGTTTTCGGTGTAGAACCTAATTTACACGTAATGCACTTAGCATTAAGAAGACAACTGAACAATGCCCGCCAAGGTTCAGCTTGTGCTAAAACAAGAGCAGAAGTTTCAGGAGGCGGTAAAAAACCTTGGAAACAAAAAGGTACAGGCAGAGCAAGAGCAGGTTCTTTACGTTCACCGTTATTTGCAGGCGGCGGCGTTATCTTCGGACCAAAACCAAGAAGCTATGCTTTCAATATGCCTCAAAAAGCAAGACAATTAGCTATTAAATCAGCATTGTCTGCAAGAAGCGAACAAATGATTGTAGTTAAAGACTTCTCTACAATCACAGAACCAAAAACCAAATTAATGGTTAGTGCATTAAAATCATTAAACGTTTCAGGTAAAACTTTAATCGTTGCTGATGTAAAAGCTGCTGAAAATAAATATTTAGAATTAGCAGCAAGAAACATCCCGAGCGTAAAAATTATTTTACCTTCAAACCTTAATGTAAAAGATTTATTAGAAGCTGATTCTGTTGTAATTACTGAATCTGCTGTTAACGATATAACAGAAAGGCTGCAATAATGAGTAAAGCAAGAACAAATACAGAAAAGCTGTTTGATATTATTAAAAAACCTATCATTACTGAAAAATCAGTAGGTGCAACATCACTTGGACAATACACATTTGAAGTATCAAAAGATGCTACTAAAATTGAAATTGCCCAGGCAATTGAATTAGCTTTTCCTGGAAGAAAAGTAACAAAAGTAAGAACAGTTTATATGCCATCTCACGAAAAAAGAATGGGATATAAATTCGGAAGAACAGATTCTTCTAAAAAAGCCATCGTAACAATCGAAGGCGATCCTATTGAAGAATTAGTAGCTGTTTAATAACAGCAAAACAGGGTGTAAGGCATATATCCTGTAAAAGATACAAAGCCAATTAAAGGAGAAAATAAAATGGCAATCAGAAAATTAAACCCTACATCTCCAGGCCAAAGAGGGATGACAAAAAGTGATTATCAAGAAATCACTTGCACAACTCCTGAAAAATCATTGTTAAAATCATTGAAAAAAACAGCAGGAAGAAATAATACAGGTAGAATTACATGTCGTCACAAAGGCGGCGGTGTAAAAAGAACTTACCGTATCATAGATTTTAAACGTGAAAAATTCGGCGTACCGGCAACTGTAAAAACTATCGAATACGATCCGAACAGAAACGTTAGAATTTCATTAGTTTTCTACGCTGACGGTGAAAAAAGATATATCTTAACACCTGAAGGTTTAAACGTAGGCGACGTAATTGTAAGCGGACCTGAAGCACCTGTTCAGACAGGTAATGCGCTTCCGCTTGAATTAATTCCGTTAGGTACAATCGTTCACAATATTGAACTTACACCTGGTCGTGGCGGCGTTATGGTAAGATCTGCTGGTAATGCAGCTCAAGTAATGGCTAAAGAAGGTAACTATGTAACAATCAAACTTCCATCATCAGAAATGAGAATGGTAAGAAAAGAATGTATGGCTACTATCGGTACTTTAGGTAATGCAGAATTCAAAAACTTATCTATCGGTAAAGCAGGCAGAAAACGTTACATGGGTATCAGACCGACTGTACGTGGTGTTACAATGAACCCTTGCGATCACCCTCACGGTGGTGGTGAAGGCAAAACAGGTCCGGGCGGACACCCGAAAACACCTTGGGGTAAACCGGCTCTTGGCTATAAAACACGTAAAAAAGGTAAAGCTTCTGACAAATTAATCGTTAGAAGAAGAAAAAAATAAGAAATAACAATATATAGGTAATGGGGCTTTATGCCCCGTAAGCCTTAGAACCAATAAGGAGAATAAATTAATGGCACGTTCATTAAAAAAAGGTCCATACGTAGAAGAAGCTCTACAAAATAAAATTGCAAAAATGAATGCAAACTCTGAACATAAAGTTATTAAAACTTGGTCAAGAGCATCAATGATTGTACCTGATATGTTAGGACATACAATCGCCGTTCACAACGGAAAAACTCATGTACCTGTTTATGTAACCGAACAAATGATTGGACACAAATTAGGTGAGTTTGCACCAACAAGATTATACAAAGGACACGCAGGTTCTGATAAGACTGCTAAAAGAAAGTAAGTGCTAAGCACGAAATAGAAGGAAAAAAACAATGGAAGCTAAATCAAGACAAACTGATATTAAAATGACAGCAAGAAAACTTCGCAGAGTAATTAACGAAGTAAGAGGAAAATCTGTCGTTGAAGCTCAAGACATGTTACGTTTTATGCCTTATTTTGCAGCAAGAGTAGTTGAAAAGAACTTGAAAGCTGCTGTTGCAAATGCGCAAGAAAAATATGGTGTAAGTGCTGAAAGTTTAAAGGTTTCTGAAATCTTTGCTGATGAAAGCGTTACATACAAAAGAGCAAGAACAAGAGCGCAAGGTCGTATGTATTCAAGACTAAAACGCACTTCTCATTTAACATTAAAAGTTAGTGATATCACTAAAAAGTAGTAGTAATAACAAAAGGTAAATAAAATGGGACAAAAAACACATCCAACAGGATTTAGAATAGGTATAATTCAACCTTGGGTAAGCACATGGTTTGCTAAGGTTAAGGATTACGGCCAATTCGTTGCAGAAGATGCAAAAATCAGAAAATTTATTAAGAAAAAACTTTATACAGCAGGTATTTCTAAAATTTTAATCGCAAGAAAAGCTCAAAATACAACCGTAACAGTTGTAACAGCTAAACCTGGTATAGTTGTTGGCAGAGGCGGTCAAGGTATTGATGATCTTAAAAAAGAAGTTTCTAAATACATTGGCAAACCAATTATCATCAACGTTGTAGAAGTAGCAAGAATTGATGCAGATGCTCAACTTGTTGCAGAAGCAATCGCTCAACAATTAGAAAAACGTGTAGCTTTCAGACGTGCAATGAAACAAGCAATGCAACGTACAATGAGAGCCGGCGCTCAAGGTATTAAAGTTATGGTATCAGGCCGTTTAGGCGGTGCTGAAATCGCACGTTCAGAATGGGCAAAAGAAGGAAGAATTCCTCTTCAAACACTTAGAGCTGACGTTGATTACGGTTTCACAGAAGCTGATACTATTATGGGTAAAATCGGTGTTAAAGTTTGGATTTTCAAAGGCAACTTAATGCCCGGCGAAAAAGCAGACCAAAACATTAAAGCTAAAAGCGGTAAAGAAGGTTCTGATAAAGGCGCAAGACGTCCAAAACGCAGAGCTGTAGAAACTGCTGAATAACCAGTAAGAAAATAAAAGTAAAAAATAACAGGAGCAAATAAAATGTTACAGCCTAAAAAAACAAAATACCGCAAAATGATGAAAGGCAGAATGAAAGGCACAGAAACCAGAGGAACTAAATTGGAATTTGGCGGATATGCACTTCAAGCCCAAGAACCCGGCTGGATTACCAGCAGACAAATCGAGGCAGCACGTCGTGCAATGACTCGTGAAATCAAACGTGGCGGTAACGTTTGGATAAAAATATTCCCGGATAAACCAATTACGGCAAAACCCGCTGAAACTCGTATGGGTTCAGGTAAAGGTAACTTGGAATATTGGGTAGCAGTAGTTAAACCAAACAGAATTCTTTTTGAACTTGACTATTTCGACAGAAATGTTGCAGTTCACGCATTAGAATTAGCTGCTCAAAAACTACCTATCAAAGTTAAAGTAGTAGAAAAAAGCAAGTTAGAAGCGTAAGCTTATAGCTTATCCCGCAAGGGATTTCATAAAATATAGAAGGAAACTAATAAAATGAAACTAAATGAAATGCGAGAAAAATCAGTAGATGAGCTACAAAATGCTATCGTTGATTGGAAAAAAGATTTGTTTAACTACAAACTTCAACTTTCAACTCACAAATTAGAAAACACAGCGTTGATTTCTAAAACAAAAAGACAAATAGCTCAAGCTAAAACAGTAATAAAAGAAAAAGAAGCTTAGTTGCTTCACCTACAAATTAGACTTTGCATAACCTGCAAGACTAAAAACCAAGGAGAAAATAAATGCCTAAAAAAGAAAAACAAGGAATCGTAATCAGCAACAAAATGGACAAAACAATTGTTGTAAAAGTTGCAGACTATGAACCACACCCGAAATACAAAAAGATTATTGAATCTAATAAAAACTACAAAGCACACGATGAAAATAACGTTTGTAATGAAGGCGATATCGTAAGAATTATCGAATCAAGACCTATTTCAGGCGACAAACGCTGGACATTAGCAGAAGTAGTAGAAAAAGCTAGATAGTAAAATAGCTTTATGGTCAACATTGCCACAGAGTAATGAGAGGACCGAAACTGTAAAACATTCTTTAATATAAAGGAAAAGAAAAATGATACAACAAGAAACAAGACTAGAAGTAGCAGATAATACAGGCGCAAAAGAACTTTTATGCATTCGTGTAATGGGAAGTTCAAATAAAAAATTTGCTGCAGTAGGCGATGAAATCGTTGCAGCAGTAAAAGATGCTAACCCTAATATGCCTGTAAAAAAATCTGAAGTTGTTAGAGCTGTTGTTGTAAGAACTAAAGCTGATATCAAACGTAATGACGGTTCTGTTATCAGATTTGACGAAAACGCAGCAGTAATCATCAACAAAGATGGCAACCCTCGTGGAACACGTGTTTTCGGACCTGTAGCTCGTGAATTAAGAGATAAAGGTTATATGAAAATCGTTTCTTTAGCACCTGAAGTAATCTAGTGCTGGCGAAAATAAGTTAAATAACCCAATTACATAAAATTACGCTCGATAGCATATATCGAATACGTAAAAAAATGGAGAAAAACAATGACAGATAAAAAGAAAAAATTGCATGTGAAAAATACTGACAGAGTAATGATTATCGCAGGCAAAGATAAAGGAAAAGAAGGCAATATCAAAAAAGTAAATATTGCTGAAGGAACTGTTACAGTTGAAGGTTTAAATATGGTTACCAAAGCTCAAAAACCTCAACCTATGGCAGGCATTCAAGGCGGCCTTATAAAAATTGAAGCTCCTTTAGATGCTTCAAAAGTTATGGTTGTATGCCCTGCATGCGAAAAACCGACAAGGATCAAACATGAAGTCGTAGACGGTAAAAAAGTTCGTGTTTGTAAAAAATGTGGTGAACAATTAGATGCAAAAAAATTATAATGCAAATCATATGTTTGTAGTATAATGTTATTGTATCGTAGGATTAAGGAAATACGAAAATGACAACAAAAACTAAAAGTTTAAAAGCTAAATATCAAGAAGAAATCATTTCAGCAATGAAAGAAAAATTTGGTTATAAAAATATTAACCAGGTTCCTAAACTTCACAAAATCGTTTTAAATATGGGCGTAGGTGAAGCTTCTCACAACTCTAAAATTGCAGAAGTAATTGAAGGTCAACTAACAAAAATTGCAGGTCAAAAATGCGTTGTTACTAAAGCTAAAAAATCAATTGCATCTTACAAATTAAGAGAAGGTATGCCTGTAGGTGCAATGGTTACATTGCGTGGCGAAAGAATGTATGATTTCTTACAAAAACTTATTTGTGTAGTTCTTCCTCGTATTCGTGACTTCAGAGGCATAAGTGCTAAAAGTTTCGACGGACGTGGCAACTATACATTAGGATTGAAAGAACAAGCTTTATTCCCTGAAATCACTTATGAAGAAGTTGATTTGGTTAAAGGTATGAACGTTTCTATAATTACTACAGCTGAAACTGATGATGAAGCTAGAGAATTATTAAGATTATTAGGAATGCCTTTTAAAGGAATGAACAAATAGGGAGCGTAGCCGTTCCACCAGACAATCCGGCTTTGCATGAACTTGTGAGGCTGCGATATTAAAAGATAATCAATAACAAAACAACAAAGGAGAAATTCATGGCTAAGAAAGCGATGATAGATAAAGAACTAAAAAGAGCAAAATTAGCTGCAGCAGGTAAATACCCTACTGTTAGATTACATAACAGATGCAGCATTTGCGGAAGACCTCACGGTTTCCACAGAGATTTCGGTCTTTGCAGAATTTGTCTAAGAAAAATGGCTCACCAAGGTTTATTACCCGGCGTTACAAAAGCAAGCTGGTAGTAACCGAGCAACCAAAAGCATTAAGTAAGGCATAAAGAAATATAAATAGAATTTATAAACTTTATTGACTTGCTAAACTGCTAAAAACCTGTCAAGGTGAATTCAATTCAAACCGGACAAAAAATTTAGTAAGTAGTCAGTCAAAGCGTGCAAGTAATATTGCACCTTTGACACAAGTTAAAAAGGAAAATCAAATGAATACAGATCCTATAGCAGATATGCTAACAAGAATCAGAAACGCTAATATGGTTTCTCACAGTTCAGTAGAAATGCCATCTTCAAAATTGAAAGTTCAATTAGCTAAATTATTAAAAGAAGAAGGTTTCATTACTGATTATAATGTTAAAGAAGTTGGAAAATTCAAAGTTTTAGAAATTACTTTAAAATATGATGCTAAAAATAAACCAATCATTACTAAATTAGAAAGAATTTCTAAACCAGGCTTAAGAAGTTACAGCAAAGCTAAAAATCTTCCTAAAGTATTAGGCGGTATGGGTATCGCTATTGTTTCTACAAGCAAAGGTCTTTTAACAGACAGAAAAGCTCGTAAAGAAAACATCGGCGGCGAAGTTCTTTGCTACGTTTACTAGTTGATTTTTGCGCAGGCTGATGCCGGCGATATAATATTTGAGTTTAAGTTCAATTGGTAGAAAAGCTTAAACATTGTACGAAATATACCATAAGGAGAAAACAAATGTCACGTATTGGTAAATTACCTATCGAAATTCCTCAGGGAGTTGAAATTACTATAGACGGTCAAACAGTTACAGCTAAAGGTCCTCACGGAACAGAAGTTGTTGAAGTTCGTCCTGAAATCTCAGTAAAAATTGAAGACAATCACATTGTTCTTTCTAAAGTTGGTACAACCAGAGAAACTGATGCTTTATACGGTTTATCAAGAACTCTTGTTGCTAATGCTGTTCACGGTGTTAAAAACCAATTTGAAAAGAAATTAGAAATCCAAGGTGTTGGTTACCGTGCTAACATGGAAGGAAAAAATCTAAACTTATCTTTAGGTTATTCTCACCCTGTTGTAGTTGAACCGCCTGAAGGAATTACAATTACAGTAGAAGCTAACACAAAAATCTCTGTAAAAGGTTCTAATAAACAAACTGTTGGTGATGTTGCAGCATTCATCAGATCTAAACGTCCTCCTGAAGTTTACAAAGGAAAAGGTGTAAGATATGAAGGCGAACATATCAGACGTAAAGCAGGTAAAGCAGGTAAGAAATAACGGATTGCGTTAAGGGCATAGGTTTGACAGCGTAATTAAGCAAAAACAGCCCCTTATAAATGCAAACAACCGAACACAATTTACGTGCGGAGGGTGTAACAGCCCGCTAAAGCAAGTAAGAAAGGAAAATAAAATGATTAAACAAGAAGTTAGAAAACCAAAAACTCAAAAAAGACATAGATCTATAAGAACTAAACTTTCTGGAACAGCAGAATTTCCAAGATTAGCTGTATACAGAAGTACTAAACACATTTATGCTCAATTGATTGATGATGTTAATCATGTAACTTTAGCATCTGCTTCATCTAACGATAAAGAACTAAAAGAAAAATTAGCTCACGGCGGTAATATCGAAGCTGCTAAATTAGTTGGTGAAGAAATTGCGAAAAAAGCAAAAATTAAAGGTATTGAATGTGTAGTATTTGATCGTGGAGGTTTCTTATATCACGGTCGTGTTGCAGCTTTAGCTGATGCAGCCAGAGAAGCAGGTTTGATGTTCTAGGAACAAGTCGTACCTCCGCCAGCGAAAGTTTGTAATACTTTCAAGGCTACAAATAAAAAGACAGAGTTTAACTACTCTGTCTTTTTTAATGCTTAAAAAATAATTAATTATTTCATTTTTTCAAAATTTTTATATTATTATATGATTAGGAGATATCAAAATGGAATATAAAGACTATTATGACATATTAGGCGTTAAACGTGATGCAACGGAAGCTGAAATCAAATCAGCGTATAGAAAGTTAGCCAGAAAATATCACCCTGACGTAAACAAAACAAAAGAGGCAGAGGGTAAATTTAAAGATATTAATGAAGCTTACGAAGTTCTTGGAGACAAGGAAAAACGTCAAAGATATGACAGTTTGGGTTCAAACTGGCAAGGAGGTCAAAATTACACACCACCTCCCGGATTTGAACATTTTAACTTTGGCGGGGGACAAGGCGGCGGATATCAAAGCTACAGCTTTAACGGTGAAGATTTGGGCGGTTTCTCAGACTTTTTCAGCTCTCTATTCGGTGATATGATGGGAGGCGGAGCCAGAACTTCTCAAGGTATGAATTTTGGCGGCTTTGATTTTGGAGGAGCACAACAAACTTCATCAAGAAGAAGACAGCAACAAGCACCTAAATCCGAAGATCTTGATGTAACCATGAATTTGAACGTTACAGTAAAAGATATTTTTGATCAAAAGCCTATTACTGTTCGTTTTAACAATATGGAACGCTGTACGCAATGTCCTCCCGGAGGAGGATTTTGCAGTGCCTGCGGTGGAACAGGTTTTAAATCAGAGCCTAAATCAATCAAAGTGAAACTTCCTCCAAATATTACAGAAGGACAAAAGGTAAGAATTAAAGGAGAAGGTAAGTCAGATTCATACGGTCGTAAAGGTGATTTATATTTAATTGTAAATATAAAGGACAGTAATTACGAAGTTAAAGGTTCGGATTTAACAAAAGAAATTGAGATTACTCCTCCAGAAGCAGTTTTAGGTGCAAAAAAAGAGATAGACACGCTTCATGGAAAAATTACAATAAAAATTCCGCCTAAAACATCATCAGGTCAATCATTACGATTGAAAGATTTAGGTCTTCCTAAAAAAGGCGGAGGATATGGCAACTTAAATGCAAAAATTAAGATTGTAATACCTAAAAACATTTCTGACAAACAAATTGAATTATATAAAAAAATTGCAGAACTATAAAAAAGGAAGGCTATCTGCCTTCCTTTTTAGTAATCCATATTCCAGCCGTTACCGATTAATCTTCCAATCCCGTCAATATCCTCCGGATCAGAAGGGTCACCGCATCCTGCTGACCAATCAAATTCTCTTTGTGCTTGTAAAGATCCTCCATTCGGGCATTTTGAACCGTCTTTTTTACAACCTGGACTTAATTTATAACCGTCAACCGATGCATCCGAGAAATAAAACATTCTCCAATAATCCCTGCATCCGATATTAGGACCTTTAGGTCCGTTTGTATCAACATAAAAATAACCGCTTCCTGTATCCGCATCACCTGAGTAAGCTCCCATACAAATACTTGCACCGCTTGCAATTGTTACACATCTAACAGCCTGCCCTCTGCCTGCTGTAATTACAGTACCTGAAAGAGATTTATACTCATTTGCAAAACAAGGTGCAGTTTTGTCTCCACAGTCATTTACAACTTTAAAATACTTTTTCATAAACGGCAAAACCGAGTTATCCAAATCAGCATTGGTAAGTCCTGTTTCATTAATACCCACTGAATTGTTATCAGTTAAATACTGTGTTAAAGCCTGTTGCATCTCATTATAAACCTTATGCGCCGAAACTGCATAAGAACGTCTTTGATGATTTTGCATCAAAGACGGAACTGTCATTGCTGAGACTACGCCGATAATGCCGAGTGTTACCAAAACCTCAGCAAGCGTGAATGCCTTACTACGGGAGCTTAAACGGTTGCCCCCCCCCCGCAAAATGCGAAAATAATAAATCTTTTCATAAATTGCTCCTTTCTTTATTGACCTTTTTTATTATAACATATTGCTGTTCGAACTTCAACTTACTCAATAAAACATTGACAATATTATGATTTACATAGACAATTAATCTATACACAAGGGGGATATTTTTTATGACTAAAGAAACTTTTTTACATGACAAACATGTTCATTTAGGTGCGAAAATGGTTGACTTTGCAGGCTGGCATATGCCTGTCCAGTACGCTTCAATCATTGAAGAACACAAAACAGTTCGTGAAAATGTCGGTCTTTTCGATGTTTCGCACATGGGAGAAGTGTTTGTTTCGGGAAAAGATGCTTTAGATTTTTTAAATAAAATTGTTCCTCAAAATATTTCAAAACTGGATTACGAAAAAGCCGTATACTGCCAGCTGCCTAACAAAAACGGCGGTTTGATAGACGATTTGATAATATATAAACTTGGAATTTTAAATTATCTTATTATTTGCAATGCATCAAGAATTGATGAAGATTTGAACTGGATGGTTAGAAACAGTAAGGGATATGATGTAAAGATTGATAATCAATCTCATAATTATTCTCTGCTTGCCGTACAAGGACCTAAGGCTGATGAGTTAATGCGAAAAATGGGTTTAAGCACGCATCAGGAATCATTCACCATTAAACCTGCTAAAATTGCAGGAATAAAAGTTCTTATATCACGCACAGGTTATACAGGCGAAGACGGTTATGAAGTTCTTGTTGAAAACAGAAATTCAGAATATCTCTGGGATAAAATTCTTGAAGAAGGTCAAGAATTCGGTATAAAACCTATAGGTTTAGGTGCCAGAGATACCTTAAGACTTGAGGCAGCATTACACTTATATGGAAATGACCTTGACGAAAATACAACACCTATAGAAGCAGGACTATCATGGTCAGTGCCGAAGGATAAAGAAGAAGACTACAACGGTAAAGAAGTAATTATGAACCAGATTAACAACGGAACTGATAAAAAGCTGATCGGTCTTAAAATGCTTGACAAATCAATTGCACGACACGAATATGATGTATACAAAAACGGAGAAAAAGTCGGCGTAATAACAAGCGGCGGTCCATCACCGGTATTGGGATGCAACATTGCAATGGCTTATGTAAAAAATGATAAAGAAATTTGCACAGGTTCAAATGTTCAAGTTATGATTAGAGAAAAGCTTCATGATGCAGAAGTTGTCAAAAGACCTTTTGTAGCAAAAAGAAACAAAATAAAAATATAATACTAAACACATATAAGGAGAATTAAATGAGTATTACAGAAAAAATCTTGTGTTCAAAATCTCACGAATTCTTATTAGATAACGGAGATAACACTTTCACAATCGGATTAACGGATTATGCAGTAGAGCAGCTTGGCGATATCGTATTTTTGGAACTGCCCGAAGTCGGAAAAGAATTCCAAAAAGGTGATACTTTTGCTGCTGTTGAATCTGTTAAAGCAGCTTCAGAAATCTATATGCCTATCAGCGGAAAAATTATTGAAGTTAACGAAGAAGCTGCAGAATCTCCTGAAATTCTTAATGAAGACAGCTATGAAAAGGGCTGGCTCGTAAAAATAGAAGCAACAGGCGATGAGGCTGAACAAAGCGATTTACTGGAATACGAAGATTACAAAGAAGAATTGGAATAAGATGAAAAATTTTTTAGTACATACTGATGAAATAAAAAAAGAAATGCTGGAAAGCATTGGAGCAGCATCAATAGATGATTTGTTTAAACAAATCCCCGAAAATGCCCGTATGGGTAAATTTGAGCTTGATAATCCTTTAAGTGAAATGGATGTTCAAAAACGCATAAAAGCTCTTGCAAAGAAAAATAAAACTGATTATATCAGCTTTTTAGGTGCAGGAACATACAACAAATTTATTCCCGCATGTATTTCTCAGGTTGCAAACCGTTTTGAATTCCTGACAGCTTACACTCCGTACCAGCCTGAAATATCACAAGGTACATTACAGGTTATGTATGAATTCCAAACAATGATAAGCAGACTTACAGGTATGGATATTTCAAACGCTACAATGTACGATGCAGCTACAGCGTGTGCTGAAAGTATTTTAATGGCAGTCAGAATTTCCAAGAAAAATAAAGTTCTTGTTTCAAAATCTTTAAATCCCGAATACGTTGATGTAATAAAAACTTACACATATTCTAACGATATTGAAGTTGATTGGTTTGATGAACTTCCGCAAAACGCAAGCGAATATGCAGGAGTTCTTATTCAAAACCCTGATTTTTACGGCGAAATTAAGGATTTAAAAGCTCTTGATACACTTTTAATTGTATGTACTGATATTTCATCACTTTCTATAATTAAACCTCCTGTCGAGGCTGACATTGTTGTAGGTGATGTTCAAACTTTAGGCATTCCTATGTCATTCGGCGGTCCGCATGCTGGATTTATTGCCTGCAAAGAAAAATTTATGCGCCAAATTCCCGGACGTCTTGCAGGAAGAACAGTTGATGCTGACGGCAATCAGGCTTTCTGCTTAACTATTCAGACACGGGAACAGCATATTAAACGTGAAAAAGCAACAAGCAACATTTGTTCTAATCAAGCTTTAATCGGGCTTTGTGCAACTTTATACCTTACAGTAATGGGAGAAAAAGGTTTCCGGCAAGCAGGCTACCTGTCTGCTAAGATGGCTCACAAATTATCAGAAAAACTCGCTGAAAAAGGTATAAAAACTATCAATAAAAATTTCTTTAATGAGTTTGTTATTGAAGTTTCTGATGCAGATAAAATTCTTGAAAAACTTAAAGAAAATAATATTATAGGCGGATTAAAAATTGATGATAACAGAATTCTTGTTGCTGCAACAGAGATGAACACGGAAGAAGACATTGAACTGTATATTAATTCTTTATAAATAAAAAAAAGCAGATATTATATCTGCTTTTTTTATGCCTCTTTATATGTGTTATAAAAAACCGTAAAAGGCTTTTTTGCATCTATAAATTTTTTAACGGAACACCCCTTTAAAAAATACATACGGTCACCGCTTTCGACCATAAGATTAATTCTTTTTCTTGTCCTGTTCCATTTTTCAACAAATTTATTTATACTATCGTTTGCATCAACTAATTTAAAGTCAATTAAACCGTTTGATTGAGTAACTGTGGGTCTTTTAACTTCTTTTTCATCAACATATACAGTTGCAAAACTCTGCTTGGCAGCAGGAGTTGTATCAATTTTTGCCTTAAATGACAAATTCGTATCTAATTCCATAACAATAGCATCTTGCATATTAAACCTCTAAATAAAAAAAGTATGGTGGACGATACTGGGCTCGAACCAGTGACACCTTGAATGTCGTTCAAGTACTCTACCAACTGAGCTAATCGTCCAAACATCCTCTTTTCAATTCTCAATGTATAAATTATATCATAAAATATTAAAATTGCATAGCATCAACTTGTTTAAGCAATGATTGAATATCAATTAACAACTGATTTTCAATAAATAAAAGTTCTTGCTTATTGCAGCTTTCACCTTCATATTTTACTTTTGCCAATTTATTGAGAACAATTTTATTGAATGATAAATAATTTGAAACACTATCAATTATATCAACTGCACGATACGGAACATTACAATCGTGAAGTCTTAAAACAGCTCTGAATATAACAAGCAGTGTTTTTATAACTTTATCAAGGACTTTTTTCATTTCTCTATCCGAACGTATGTTCATCAAGAAATTATTTTTATATTTTAATAACAAACTTTTAAGTTCTGCTTCGCATTGCAATCTCAAATAATATTTGTTTATGTTAACCGTATTGACTAAATCTTCTCCATAAATCAGTTTATAATTATCTTTCATATCAGAATACTCAATGGCATACACATCGAATGAAGAATACCACTCATCGTTTGTCATAACCACAGGTAAAGGATTTTTCGCTTTTACCCATTTTTTAACGGGTTTTGATATTGCATACAAATTTTCAGCAGTCAGAGTGTTTGTCACAATCATCAAATTAAGGTTTGATTTAGCATCCCGAACATTAGCCTGTGAACCAAACGCAATCACAGCTCTAAGATTATCACCTAAATTTTCTTTTAAACTTTCAACAAATATATCTAAATTTTTCATTTTTAACCCTCTTTCTACCAGCTTCCAGAACTTCCACAGCCGCCAAATCCGCCGCCTCCGCCAAAACCGCTGCTGCCGAACCCGCCTCTGCGTCTTGGAGAAAAAATTGCCATTATAATCGCAATCGGCCATGCCCACCATGGAGTATCAGAACGTGATGATCTGCCTGTTGAAGTGTTAACAGCTTTATCAGGACAATATCCTGTTCTTGAAATAGTTACCCCCTCTGCCTGAGCTGCCAATTCTGCCAGTTGATATGTGCCACGTGCGATGCCGTTTTCATAATCATTCTGTCTGTAATACGGCAATATATCGTTATCTCTGATATAATCCAAATCTCTGACAGGAATTATTTTTTCAAAGCCGTAGCCCAGTTCTATTCGCATTCTTCTCTCATTTAATGCTGTTAAAAACACAATGCCGTTATTCTTTTCTTTTGAGCCGACTTTATATTTCCGCCCGATTTCCATAGCAACATCCTGTTCGGATCTGCCTTCCAATGTAGGCAGGGTAACTACAGCTATATCTGCTCCTGATTTTTTTTGCAAATCCAACAATGTCATGTTTAAGTTATACTCTACGTCTTCAGAAAGCAAATTTGCCTCATCAGCTATAAAACCTTTAAAATTCAAATCCTGTAAAGCATCAGCCTGAATTGACGAAAACAGAGCTAACACCAAAATAACCAATAAACTCTTTTTCATAAAATAATTATACTAAATTGCAGAAATACTGTCAATAAAAAAAGGCGACACCCAGATTCGAACTGGGGGATAAGAGCTTTGCAGGCTCCTGCCTTACCACTTGGCCATGTCGCCTCACCTGTTTCTTTATAATACGAAACACAAGCATTAATGTCAAGATAAACATTTTACTATTTTAAAATTATTGATTAGGATAACTTTCCAGATAAACAATATCGCCGTTCTCTGTCACTGTTTTTTCTGCTACCGCAGGATGAAGCCTTCCTGCAAGAGACGTTTTATGAAATTGTGTTTCACGACCTGCAATTGATTTTACGGTTAATTCTGATGCTCCGTCAATGCTGCGTTTATATTGTGCTATTTCTTCGATTTTTTTTGTGCGTGGATTATGAATAACTTCTTTTATTTTCTGGGTTAAGGCATGCCCTGAACCGTTGAAGAAATCTTCTAAATCTGCTTTAATTGACATAAATTTATTATAACTTTTACCTTGATTATCATAAAATGCATTCATTATATGTTTTACACTTGTTTTACTATTTTTTCTTGCCAGATATAAGCTTGATGAATTTTCATTTTCTTTTAATATTGCAACAGAACCGTCATTATTAAATCTTTGATAGATATCATTATTTTTGGAAAAACCAATAGCTAAACGTTTTTCTTCCAAACGTAAAGAATTTATTATTTCATTAGCTTTTCTGCCTTGTTGTGAAAAATTGTTGAAAAAACTTCTTATTCGATTTACTTTAACTGTCATAAGCTATCCTTTTGCATAATCTAAACACTAAACATAATATTTTTTGCTAACCTGAGGTAAAACCTATTATATCAAATATATTGACAATTACAACATAATCGTCAATAATTATAAAAAAGGAGGCTGAAAATGATTAAGTCAAGAGCATTAAGGGTTGCCCCCCCCCCGAGAAACTAAAGTATAACAAGGGGGTAAGAGGGTTTAGTTTATTTTGTGATATCATACTTTACAAATACAGAAACCATTGTTATAATGGTGATATGAAATGTCACAATTTTTGCAATAAAAATGCATTTACATTAGCAGAGGTGTTAATTACTCTCGGTATTATTGGTGTAGTTGCGGCTTTGACTATTCCTGTTTTAATTGCCAATCATAAAAAACAAGAAGTTGTGACAAAACTCGAAAAAGTTTACACCGTTATGAATCAGGCTATTAAAATGTCAGAAGTCGAAAACGGAGAGGTTGAACACTGGTATAAAGACTGCGGTTTGAGCAGTTCCCCAACATGCTCGACAGAAGAAGTTAAAGAATGGTTTAAGACTTATTTAGGTAAATATATAAATATTTTAAAGATAGAAACGAATGAAACATCCACAGGAATTCTTATCTATTTTAACGACGGCAGCATCATTAACATGCCAAGATATATATATGATATTACATATTATACTAATGAAAAAGCCATAAAAAATTCTTACAGAGGCAAAAACACCTTTTTATTCAGGTTTGAAGGCAACAGTACTTCTGCTCAAAAGAAAACTTTTGATACTTATTCATATTCCTGGGACGGAACCAGAGAAGGTTTGGTAACAACATCAAATCAATATGCCTGCAGCAATGCTGAAAACTCCAGAAGAGCTTTATGTGCTAAATTAATTCAGTATGAAGGTTGGCAAATTCCTAAAGATTATCCGATTAAATTTTAGATATTATTCAAGAGATTTTGCAACTTTATACAATGTAAGCTGCTTATCCTTGTTTAATTTATCATATATTCTGATAATCTCTGATTTGAAATCAATATCTTTAGCATCTGTAAACTGAAACAACACTGCTAATTCAACATCTAACACACCGGCAATTTTTTCCAGCGTTCCTATAGTTGGAAAATTCTGCCCGATTTCAAGTTTACTGATATAACCATTATCAACGCCCACAAGCTCAGAAAGTTTTTCCTGAGTTAATTTTCTCTGCTTTCTTATTTCTTTTATCTTCAAACCTAATAATTCTTTAGTATTCATAAAACTCCTTGCTGTTATAATTTTATATTTTTAAGCTCTTTAAAAAAATACTAAATAACTGCTAATTTCATCAAAACTATCAGTTTATTTGACAAATTTATCAATCTATGTGATAATAAACTAAAAAATTATCACTTTTATTGACAAAAAGGAGCATATATGAAGAAAGGATTTACTCTTGCAGAAGTTTTAATCACAATCGGTATTATCGGGGTTGTAGCAGCAATGACAATGCCCGTTCTGATTGCAGCACACCGCAAACACATAGTTGTTACAAAGCTAGAAAAAGTTTACTCTGTTTTTAACCAAGCAGTAAGGACTTCAATAGTGGAACATGGTGATGTTACAGAATGGGTTATAGATTGCGGAAATAGTAATGATGTTAAGTGCACAACCGAAGAAGCATTAGAATGGTTTAATGAATATATCGGAAAATATCTTCAAATTACCGACATCACGAAAAGAGATGATAATACAGGATTTTATGTATTTCTTAACGATGGAACAATCCTTGATATAGCCAACTTTATATATGATATAAATTTTTATTTAAACAAGAAAGCCATTGACAACCCGAAGCAGGGAATTAATTCATTTTATTTTAGATTTCAACCTGTGCTTGATCCCAACCTGGATAAAGATAAGAACAAATATAGCGTAAAATCAACATTCGAACCTTACGCATGGAACTGGGACGGGACACGTGAAGGTTTATTGAACCCATCTAACGTAATGGCTTGCGGTGGAAGATATAATAATTACTGCGGCAAACTTATTCAATATGAGGGCTGGAAAATTCCTGATGATTACCCGTTCAAATTTTAAAACAAAAGAACCGCCTTTAAGGCGGGAAATATAAAAAAAAAAAAACCGCCTTTAAGGCGGTTCTTTTCTTATAAATCAATAACTATTTTACAGGATAATAATCTCTTACGATACCTTCAAAAGCATCTTTGTAAATAGCCTTGATGTCTTTCATCAACGGATATGCAGGGTTTGCACCTGTACATTGATCGTCGAATGCTAATTCAACCATTTCGTCTAATTTAGCATTGAATTCAGTTTCAGTTACACCAAAGTCTTTAATAGAGTTTGGCAAGTTGATTGATTTCATTAATTTATCGATTGCTTCAATTAACAATGCAACTTTTTCATCATCATTCTTTCCGCCTAAGCCAAGTTCATCAGCAATTTGACCGTATTTAGCTTTTGCGTTAGGGAATTTGTATTGAGGGAAGATACATTGTTTAGCAGGACAATCAACAGCATTGTATTTGATAACCTGTCTGATTAACAATGCGTTAGCTACACCGTGAGGTACGTTAAACATAGCACCTAATTTGTGAGCCATAGAGTGGCATAATCCTAAGAATGAGTTAGCAAATGCCATACCAGCAATTGTTGCAGCATAGTGCATTTTTTCTCTTGCGATAGGATCGTTAGCACCTTCATTGTAAGATCTTTCCAGGTATCTGAATACAAGTTTTGTAGCTTCCAATGCATTAGAGTTAGTGAAGTTTGTAGCTAATGCTGATACATATGCTTCAATAGCGTGAACTAAAGCATCAATACCTGATGCAGCTGTTAAGCCTTTAGGCATTCCATCAACAAAGTTAGGGTCAATGATTGCCATGTTAGGAGTTAATGCGTAATCAGCGATAGCATATTTAACGTGAGTTTCGTCATCAGTGATGATAGCGAACGGAGTAACTTCAGAACCTGTACCTGATGTTGTAGGAATAGCAACCATAGTCGCTTTTTTACCTAAGTCAGGAATACTGCAAATTCTTTTTCTGATATCCATAAATCTCATAGAGATATCTTCAAATACAGTTTCAGGTTGTTCATACATTAACCACATAATCTTAGCAGCATCCATAGGAGAACCGCCGCCTAATGAAATGATTACGTCAGGTTCATAAGGTCTGATGATTTCCATAGCCTGATTAATTGTTGATAATGTAGGATCCGGCTTAACATCAAAGAAGATTTGGTGGTCAATACCAATTTCGTCTAAAACGTTAACGATACTGTCAACTGCACCTGAATTGAATAAGAATCTGTCTGTAACGATAAACGCACGTTTTTTACCTTGAAGTTCACGGAGTGCTAAATCAACAGCGCCTCTTTTGAAGTAAACTTTTGGCGGAACTTTGAACCAAAGCATATTTTCTCTCCTTTCAGCAACTGTTTTATAGTTCAATAAATTTTCTACACCGATATTACCTGATACAGCGTTTTTACCCCAAGAGCCGCAGCCTAATGATAGTGATGGTTCAAGCTTGAAGTTATATAAATCACCAATACCGCCTTGTGCTGAAGGTGAGTTAATTAAAACACGGCAAGCAGGCATTCTTTCCGCAAATCTGTCAACTCTTTCCTGACTGCGAGTATCTGTGTAAAGGTCAGCACTGTGTCCTGCACCGCCTTTTGATACTAATTCGTAAGTCATTTCAGTAGCTTCGTCAAAGTCTTTTGCTTTGTACATTGTTAAAATCGGTGACAATTTTTCTCTTGAGAACGGATCATCCCAATCTACTGAAGGTCTTTCTGCAAGAAGAATTTTTGATGTTTCAGGGATTTCAAATCCTGATAATTGAGCAATTCTGTGTGCGCTTTGACCTACGATGTCAGGGTGAGCTGTACCACGTTTAGGATCGATAAACGGAAGGTCTATCATTTTCTTTTCTTCTGATGAGTCAAGAAGATATGCACCTCTGTAGATGAATTCTTTTTTAACTTCTTCATAAACTTTATCAACAACAACAACTGATTGTTCAGAAGCACAAATCATACCGTTATCGAATGTTTTTGACATAAGGATTGAAGAAACAGCCATTTTAATATCAGCAGTTTCATCAATAACAGCCGCAGCGTTACCAGGACCAACACCTAATGCAGGATTGCCTGATGAGTAAGCAGCTTTAACCATTCCCGGACCGCCTGTTGCTAAAATACAAGCAATGTTAGGGTGTTTCATCAATTGATTTGACAAATCGATTGACGGAATATCAATCCATCCGATAATATCTTCAGGAGCACCTGCTTCTACTGCTGCTTTTAAAACAACTTTAGCAGCTTCAATTGTACATTTTGTAGCTCTCGGGTGTGGTGAGAAGATAATTGCGTTTCTTGTTTTCAAAGCAATTAAAGATTTAAAAATTGCAGTTGAAGTCGGGTTTGTTGTAGGAACGATACCTGCAATAACGCCGAGAGGTTCAGCAACAACTTTGATACCGTTAGCTTTGTCTTCTTTAATAATACCGCAAGTTTTAGCATTTTTATGTTTATTGTAGATGTATTCTGATGCAAAGTGGTTTTTGATAATTTTATCTTCCAAAACGCCCATACCGGTTTCTTCATGAGCCATTCTTGCAAGAGGAATACGAGCTTTGTCAGCTGCTGTAGCTGCAGCTTTAAAAATTGCATCAACTTGTTCTTGAGTAAATGTTGAGTAAATCTTTTGAGCTTTTTTAGCTCTTTCAATCAACAATTCTAATTGTTCTGCGCTGTCAACCAAAGAAGACTTGCTTAAAGTCTTTTCAAGGTTTTCAACTGTCTTTTTGCTTTTTGTTGTCATTTTTTTCTCCTTTATTAAAAGTAAAAATTTTATTTATTAACTTTTAAGTTATTCGTGATTTATTTCACAATTACATTATAAAATAAAGTAATTATAAAAGCAAGTGTAATTTTTACAATCTTTATACAAATTTAATATTTCATTTATATGGATGAAACTATTGTACCACAAGTAATATATACTGTTGTTATGAATATGTTTCAAAAAATAATTTATTTCTTTTTACAAATACAGGAAAAGTCGCTTTCTGCAAAGCTTAACAGACATTTAAGAGCCAGCAGCAGTAATTCTACGTCGAAAACAGTACTTTCAACGGGCGTAACTATGACACTGACTGCCGAAACAGAAAAAAATAAAGAAATGGTTTTACAAAATGTTACCGACATTGTAAGTAACGCAAACACAGAGCCTGAAAAACTTTTAGCCTATATTGCATCTGCCGGAACAAAAGTAATAAAACTTGACAATGCCGACAAAATCCTTGCATTAATTAAAGAAGAAGAAGGACTTATCACTGAATTAAAAGGGCTTGAAGCTTTTTATTTAAATATTATGACAGACAGCGGTTTTTCATTTAAAACCAAACCAATGTTTGTAATGCGTGACGGAGTGATTGATCCATATTACATGGTGCATCAGTTTTATAAATGGTATGCATTAAAAAATAATCTTCCGGGATTTGACTACTTCTCTCAAAAAATATTCAAAATATATTTGAACTCTGACGGCAGCGGACTGGAAAATCTGACATTAAGCGAAATGACAGGCTTAAAAGAAGCAATAGCAAGAGATCAGGAAGCTACAGATTTTGCGTTAAAACTTGCCAAACAAAAAGAAGGCAGCAAAAAAGTTTTAGACAAAATGAAAAATGACGGCGGAGCAAACATTTAAAAAAAAAGAGGGCAATTTGCGCCCTCATAACTATGACAACCAAAATGAAAACTATTCATCACTGCCCGATACGGCAAATCTGAAATCTTCCGTCCAGGTTTTAAAGCCGCCTTCCAAAAGCATTGTAGGATAACCGTAATCAGCTAGTATCAAACAAGCTTTAGCGGAAAGATGACACTGCTGGTTATATGAATACACAACAGTAACTTCTTCTTTTGAGAGTTTATCTATGTTATCGGCAAGTTCGTCTTTAGGTATAGAAATTGCAGACGGAATATGAGCAATATCGTAATCTTCTTTTTTTCTTACATCTAAAAGCTTAACTTTACCTTCATCAATAAGATTTTTAAGCTCAATCGGACCTAATGTAAAAGCCAGTTTTTTAGAAAAAAAGCATTGAGCTTTTTCAGGGTTAAACCGTATTTCTTTAATTTTTTCGTTCATATACAAGATATCCTTTCTGTGAGTTTACACAGAAAGGATAAATCAAGTTATAAAATAAATACTTAGCAACATGGTCATAATCTATGTAGTAAGTTTTGGGGTAAATTTACGTCAGATACCTGCCACAAATCATTAACCCAGGAATGAAATGTGTTTAGGGCTTTTGCTGGCTCTGTCGTAATCAGGTGAAAATAGTATATTATAAGTCTTGCGAAGTTTGTTTAATGTACTTGAAAGCACATTAGGGTTTTGAACAGCATCTGCTCTTTTTGTACGATTAAGATCATTTTCGAAATTAATCTTCGCATTTGGGTTTTGAAGCGATAAAATCGCCATATTCGGGGTTAAATTATTAAGATTGCCTTCTCCGAAGGAAATTGTTTTAATGTTGTTAAATTTTACCGGATTAATTGTTATCATATTCTTCCTCCTCTCGTGAGGTTTTGTTTATTAAGTGTTTTTTGAACACTTCATCTAACACTTTCACTATAAACTATAATAAATATTTTGTCAACCCCTATTATAAAGTTTTATTAAGAAGACTAAATGTATTGATTTATCAAGCTTTTAGCATAAAGTGGCTTTTTTACACTTATTCTTTATCGTATTTATTTTGGATTTCTTAAAATATATGCCGGCATGGGTAATATGTTATTTTTTAGATAGGTAAGTAGGAAATAAATATATAAGACAATAGGGTAATTGTATAAATAACACTTATTACGTTTAATATAATTACTAAATCTTTTTCATACTTCCAGCTATTCTTAATTCCAACGGAGCTTTTGCACTCTGCGGAGATTTTCAAAGAGATTTGAAAATTTTTATCAGAGACCCGGGCTCCTTTTTTTTATGAAACAAGGCAAAAAAAAGAGGCGGGGGGATGCGCGCGCTTTCTTTTTTTCTGGGGGTTATACCGCCTCTTTATAAGTTTTATCCGATTTCTTCAAAAACAAACTGTTCTTGTTTTCTGCTGTAAGATAGTTTATAAGTCTTATTAGGTTCGACTTCCACTTCTATTTTGGTTGGATCAATATATTTGGTAACTGTCTTATAAATTACACCCGGTCTTGTCCATTCATAAGATACTTCTAAAACATTTTTACCGGGAAGCAAATAAAAACCGTTATTTATCAACATTTCTTGAAATATTAAAGGTTCTTCACCGTTTACTGAATGAACTTGTAATGTTTCAACAATAATTCCCACTTTGTTTGCTTTAATTTGAACTTTTGCAGCTTCGGGATGCTCTTGCGTAAACTTTGCAAGCTTAGCGTTGTGCTTTACATAATTACCCATAGTATAAATTAATGAGCATGCACATACAATTACAACGAAAATAATCCAAATAGTAGTCATAGTCCTCCTTTTACTTTTTCACACTAACTTTTGTAACTATTTTAACAGGTTCATCCTGCTGCCCTACACCTAAAGCTTCAAGCAGTTCACTATATCTGTCCACGCCAAGCATGCTGCAATCAATAGTTTCACGGTCACCTGTTGTCTTATTTGTTACGATTAAACTACAATCACTGTCAGAACCGGCAGAATCAACCGTTGTTTTTATATAAGAACTGAATTCAACATCAGCAAGATTGAACGTATGAGTTAGTTTGTTACAAGAATAAATCTCTAAATATCCCTCATCATAAATAATTAATTTTAAATTATCACTTACCAGTGTCGAATATATTAAGTAAACGACCATTAAAGCAGG
>HF991477.1:52998-93628 GCA_000433095.1 Clostridium sp. CAG:967
AGGAATGCCGTATACGACTAATGGATTTTTAAAGAAATAATACAAAATAAAGAAAAGGAATACTGCACCCGCAATAGAGTATAATACATGCTTCAGCAATGTAAATATACTGCTTTTAAATACTTTCATCTTAACCCCCTAATTAAACCTGTTGAGTTTTTGAAATTAAATGTTAGGAAGATCACCCTTTACTTCGGCAACTTCATCACTTTCAAGTTCAAAAACCTTATGTAAAGCCTTAACAGCACGTTGAGCATCATCTTTATCAACAAGACAACTGATTTTTATTTCACTTGTAGAAATCATTCTGATGTTAATACCTTGTTCTGCAAGAGTTTCGAACATTGTAGATGCAACCCCCGGTCTGTCAATCATTCCGGCACCAACAATTGATATTTTTGCAATATTATCATTTACCTGAATATCACCTGTAGCACCGATTTCATTTTTCAAAGCTTCCAATGCCGCAACCGTTTTAGATAAATCAGTAGTATCTATAGTAAATGCGATATCATTGGTGTTTGAAACTTTTCTTGCATAAGATTGGATAATCATATCAACCGAAATATTTTCCTTGGCAAGTTTGCCGAACAGTTTAGCCGCAACCCCCGGTTTATCCGGAACATCACAGACTACAATTCTTGTTTGAGATAAATCTGAGGCAACGCCTGCAACCGGTTTATAAATTTCCATCTTATCAACTCCTAATATTAAAGTACCTAAATTATCCAGTTTAAAGCTGCTTCTTACTCTTAAAGGAACATTAAACTGTTTTGCAGTTTCCACACTGCGGGGATGAAGTACGTTTGCACCGGCGTGAGCAAGTTCGAGCATTTCTTCGTAAGAAATTTCGTCTAATCTTGAAGCATTCGGCACAACTCTCGGATCTGTTGTATAAACGCCTTCTACATCTGTATAAATGTCGCATCTTTCAGCATTCAAAGCTGCTGCAAGGGCAACTGCCGAAGTATCCGAACCGCCTCTGCCAAGTGTCGTAATTTCGCCGTCTTCGGTAACTCCCTGAAAGCCTGCTACTACTATTATTTTACCTTCTCTAAGATTTTGTCTTAATTTATCTGTTTTAATATCCACAATTCTGGCTTTACTGTGAACATTTTCAGTCATAATACCGACTTGCATTGCGTTAAAGCTTACCGCATCATATCCCTGAGCCTGAATTGCCATAGCGAGAAGTGCAATAGATACTCCTTCACCTGTTGATAACAGCATATCCATTTCTCTGCCTGAAGGGTTAGGAGATAAATCATTCGCCATTTTTACAAGATAATCTGTTGTATGCCCCATAGCAGAAACTACAACTACAACATCATTGCCATTTTCTTTTTCTCTTATAACTGTCTTTGCGACATTTTTTATTTTATCTGTATCGGCAACCGATGTACCGCCAAATTTTTGAACTATTACTTTTCTCAATTTTATTCTCTTTCTGAGTTATTCTGCAAAAGCTTTTCCAGTTCAGCTTTTTGCTCAGGGTATTCAAACAAGTCAGGATTAATATTTATAATCTTGTCAGCTATGGTGATAGCTTCCTTTACATTATATTCACAAAGGTTCTCTTTGACAAGTATGTAACTAACATAGAAAAGCAAATTTAACAATAACGGATTACTGTCATCAGCCTTCAATGCTTTGCGCAGTTTACGCTGAGCCTCTGCATGCTCATTTCGGTCAAGAAGATACTTTGAATAATCCGCAAACGCTGATATATATTTAGGATTAATGAGAATTGCAGCTTCGTAATAATCCTTAACCTTTTCATCGTTATTCATTTTTTCATAACATTTAGCCATGAAATAGCAGTTAACTGCATCTTCATCAGAACTTCTCAAAAAGCTCATTGCTTTTTCAAGTTCATCATTCTCATAAGCAATAATACCCAAAGCCTGCTTAACTACAAGATTTTCAGGTTCAATTTCCAATGTTTTTTCAAGAAGCGGTCTTGCTTCTTCAAACTCTTTTCTTGCTGCGCAGCACAACCCTAAATGTGCCATGACTTCTGCATTGTCGGGAGATAATTCATAAGCTTTTAAAAGTTTGCATTTTGCCTCATCATACTTATCAAATTTTTCCAATACTTTTGACCATTCAAGGTAGAGACTAGAGTTTATCAAATCTTTTTCTTCAGCTGTTTTAAAGTATTTTGATGAATTTTCCTCATCAAATTTTGCCCCGTAAAGCTGTCCCAAAAGAATATATGCAGGAAGCATGTTAGGATTGTAATCCAGCGATTTCAGCGCATAATGAATTGCACTGTCATTATCTCCTTTTAATGCTCTTAAACGTGCAAATTCAAAAGTATTGCTCTCATTAGGACAGACATTTGCAAGGAATGTAAGTTTTAATTCTGCTTTATCATACATTTCAAGCTTCATTTCCATAACAGCACAAAGAAAAACTGCAGAAAAATTATATTTATTAATCTTAGATGCCTGAACAAACTTTTCATGAGCTTCTTCATATCTTTTTTGTTTCATCAAAGACATTCCCCAGCCCGTGAAAGTATCAGTATTATTGCCCTGAACTTTATTTGCATTTTCAAAAGACTTTTCCGCATTCTCAAATCTGCCTGCATTGACTAAAGCAAACCCGAGTTTTTGCCATATAGTTTTGTCCTGAGGGTTCATATCAGCTGATATCTGGTAGTTTTCTACCGAAAGCTCAGTGTTACCCTGTTTTTCATAGACCAGCCCGAGATATTTATATACAAGTGCATCCTTTTGTGCAAGATTAAGGGCTTTATTCAATATTTTTTCAGCTTCATCAAGCTGATTTTTCTCAATCAGTTTTTTTGCACGATTAACGTAAGTAAGAGAAGGTAACGACTGAATTACCGTTTCTTCTTTATACTTATCAATAGAACCGCTTAATGTTTTTACTTTTCCTAATATATCTTCTAACCAGCCAAACAATCTGCCACCTCTCTAAATGCCCCGTCGCCGGCAAAACTTTCAGTAATCTGAATACCGTCTACATCCTTAACTTTTTTAACTGCATGCGGAACTGTTATTTTGTATCTCGCATATTCCAGACAAGCAATATCGTTTATATCATCTCCGATGAATACATATTCTTCCTGAGAAAGATTATATTTTTCAATTATGCTTTTTAAAACATCAATTTTAATTCTTATGTTTTGATGAACTTCTTCAATTCCGAATTTTTTAGTCAAAATGTCTATAGCAGCATTCTTTTCACCTGAAATAATCCCGATCATTAAGTTCTTTTTCTTTAAAATCGAAAAAGCCATTACATCTTTAAAATTCAGTTTACGACTCATTTTGCCGTCATCGCCGATATAAACACAATTGTCGGTAACAATACCATCAAAGTCAGTTATTACCATCTTAATGGTTTGCGGTAATTTAAGATTTCCCATATACAAATTATCCCTTATCTGCTATAATTCTATCATAAAGAGAGGGAAAAAGAAATGCTGTGGTATATTTTAAATTTAAGCATAATTATCGTTTTCATTGTACTGTTTTTGATAGCCAGACAAACAAACAAACGCTGGTCTAAAATTAACGATTATTTAGGCATGGTTACAAACACTGTAAACTCTGTACGCTACGGCAATTTGTCCACTAAAATCGAAGAAATTAACCATCCTACATACCAGAATGTAACAGACAGTATTAACCGAATGGTAGAAACTCTTAATGACAGAGAAAAAATGATTGTTGAATATCAGGCTGAGTTAATGCGACAGAACAAATTATTGGAATCAGTTATCAACTCTCTTTCAGACGGTATATTAATCGTCAATGATAAATATAATATTTTAAGGGTAACGCCTCAGGTAAGCTCCTGGTTCGGAACTAAAGGACAGGAAATTATCGGAAAAAACATTTTTGATTATATTCAAATAAGCGATGATACACCTCTGGAAAGAATAAAAAACAAAGATGTATTTATTACTCACACACCTACCAACAACTTTGTCATGAACACAATAAAACTTTCTCTTGATGATGACAAAAAACGATACGTAATACTAATCAAAGATGTTACAAACGAAAGAGAAATCGAAACTTTGAAAGAGGACTTCGTAGCAACCCTGACCCACGACTTGAAAGTTCCTATAGTTGCAGAATCTAACATTATAAACTTTCTTCTTGAAGGCAAGTTTGGTGAGATAAACGAAAAACAACAATTTGCACTCCTTAATATGAAAAATTCAAATCAGGAGCTGGTTGAACTTGTTCAAATTATTCTGGAAACTTATAAAATAAAAGAAACCGGTATTAAGCTGATAAAAGAAAACATTATGCTAAACAAATTTATTTCGGATATAGTTACAAGCACACAACCTATTGCAAACAACTCCGGGATAAAAATATACTTCAATCCTTCTCGTGATATAAAGGTTACGGCTGATGCCTTACAGCTTGAAAGAGTTATTAAAAACCTGATTTCCAATGCTATTTCACACAGCAATACAAAAGATAAAATTGACATAACAACAGGTGAAATACCGGGATTTATAACAATATCCGTTATAGATTACGGTCAGGGAATTCCTGCCGAAGAAATTAAATTAATATTTAACAAATATTATTCAGCCGCTAAGAAATTCCGTAAAATAGGTACAGGATTGGGCTTATATCTTTCACAACAAATTATAAAATCTCATGGCGGAGAAATAACCGTTGATAGTGAAGAAAACGTAAGAACCGAGTTCTGCATTAAACTTCCGATGTAATTTAATATCTTGACTTTTATAATTAAATAATAAATAATAAATATAATAAAGGAGGTCAAGAATGTTGAAACAAAAAGCTTTAAGGATTGCCCCCCCCCCGAAAAAACAGACGGTAAGAGGGTTTTAAACAACACATTATTTGCATTTACTTTAGCTGAAGTGTTAATTACTCTAGGTATTATTGGTGTGGTTGCGGCGATGACGATGCCGTCGTTAATTCAAAAACACAAAGAAAAAGAATACGCTGCCAAACTTAAAAAATTCAGCAGTATGATGAGCCAGGCTCTTATAACAACTGTAAGCAATGAAGGTGAAATTGCCGATTGGGGTTTAACTCAATTTACGTCTTCAGAAGGATTAACAGAAGAAGAATTAGAACTGGCAAATAAATCAAGAAATTTATTTGCCGATAAAGTTAAAAACTATTTAAAGGTAATACAATATTGTCCGTATGGTGAAGGATGCAAGACAGGAGTTACAAAATGGACACGTCATTCTATGGATGGGACTGAATTTAGCGAATTTTCACCTTACATTGTGCTGGCTGACGGAACATATATACTTGGAATTACTATTATGTCACCTGAATGTAAATCTAATCGAGGAACATCACCTGCTTTACAAAATGTTTGCGGAGAAATTTTTGTAGACGTAAACGGTAAAACTCCGCCTAATGCAACCGGAAAAGATGTATTCTTGTTTTATTATACCAAATTCGGCGTTATACCTATGGGAACTGCTGAAGAAACAGGATTTTCATTTGAGGAATATTGTAATCTTGATAAGAAAGGAATATTGAACGGTTACGGCTGCACTGCATGGGTAATGACACATGAAAATATGGATTATCTTCGCTGCAACGATTTAACCTGGAACGGAAAAACTAAATGCAGATAAGAATATTTTTCCACATGTCTACCTGCGTAGCAGCTGGGACGGAAAAAATAAGTGCAGATAATTTTGTAGTATAATCCTGTTATGCTTAAAAGATTATCTGATCTCTTAGACTGGATATACAAGAAAAAGTGCTACTTTTGTAAAAGTTCAAAAGAAGCAGTTAAAATGTGCTCAAAATGCTATGACGAAATGGACTTTCTTCCCGTTAAATTATCAAGAACAGTTTGCGGCAAGAAAGTTTATTGCGCAGGTGTGTATTCAAAAAATCTTCAAAAACTTATAAGAGGATTAAAATATCATAACCAGAGAGATCTTGCCTTCTACCTAGCAAAGTTTATGGCTGAATACTTTGAAAAAGTTACTGATAAAAAAGATTTTGAAGTTGTACCGGTTCCCATTTATTTTACAAGAGAAAAGAAACGAAAATACAACCATATGAATTTAGTGGGAGAAGAGTTTTGCAGGATTACCACAAACACGCTTAACTGCGGTTTAATCAAAAGAATTAAAGACACAAAGCCTCAATACAAGTTGAAACGTCAAGAACGCATCAAAAACCTTGCCGATGCCTTCAAAGTTGATAAGTCAAAATATAACGGCAAAACTTTGCTTCTCATTGATGATATTTGTACTACAGGTTCGACTTTTGAAGAAATGATTAAGGAATTTGAGAAAAACGGAATAAAGGATATTATCTGCCTGGCAGCTACAACACCGTTTGATGAAAAACCATAAGAGAAAGAAATGATTTTACGAGAATTTTCCAAATATTTACAAGCAAGAAATGAAGATATAATTGCAAACAAAACAACCACAACAAAACTTTTATGCGAGTGGGTCAAATTAGTTATATATAAAAATCCTAAAAACCATATTGATAAAATAGTGCATAAAGAAATTATGCTTGCTGAAAACAAATCAGGAGATTTTCTGATAACAGGAAAATCCGAAAGCGGCAGAGTGCTGGTTAATGCCCTATATAATTTTGCATTAAGCTATGAGCACCATTTAATGAGTAAATGGCTCTCAAATACCGTCCCAGATGACTTTAACAAATAATACTAATCAATAAAAACATAATTACTCCAAGCTTTTATCATGATAGCCTTGTCGGTCAATTTATATTTATTTTTTAAAAACTACAATAATTATGAAATTAGTCAATAGGAGTTAAAATCATGAATAATAGCGTTTATCAATCACAAATTTGCAAACTGAAAGAACTGAATAATCTTTTTATAGAATTAACCGAAAAAAACTGCAACCAGCACTGCAAACACTGTTATATAGATTTCCCATTAAGCAAAAATATCAAAGATTTTATATCAATTGACAGAATTAAAGAAGCATTATCCGACACAAGAAACGAAAAAATTGAATGCATTTATCTTACAGGTGCAGAACCAATGACACATCCTGACTTTAATGCTATTTTGAGAGCCTGCCTTAAACGTTCGAATGTATGTATTTTTACAAACGGCTCATTTATTAACGAGAAAAAAGCACGATTTTTAAAACGTGTTGAAGAAGAAAGTAATTACGAAATTATATTTAAGCTAAGTATAGATCACTATGATGAAGTGAAAAATGATGACATCAGATCACGTGGTTCATACAGGCAGGTTCTGCACGCAATAAAAAGCTTATCAAAATACGGATTTAACCCTATATTAAATATAACCAACTACTATAGAGAAGATAAAAAAGTTTTAATAAAAGAATTCAAAAGAATTTGTCAAAAAGTAGGATTTGAAGCCGAAGACTATAATTTTACAATTAATGAATACCATGATAAAAACCAGAAGATTGAAGACACTGATTATAAATGGAACAGTCTTGACTGTGAGTATGGCAGAATTTTAACAGCAAAAGGCGTTTACACCTGTCCTTTCCTTGCTAATGATCACAGAGGCAGATGCGGTTCTGATTTCAATGATTATTCCTGCCATAATACACTTGAAACAGATTACTGTGTAACCTGTTTCAAGAATAAAGAAAAATTATTTGGTATCAATTACAAATTATTTCAATCCTGCTGATTATTGAGTAGCTTCAGGAGAAATACCACCATCAGCTGACGGATCCATACCGCCTGCTTGTGGAGCAGCACTGTCGGAAGCCGCAGTATCCTGAGGTGCAGGTGCAGGAGTATTATCTACTAATGAACGATCTTTTTGTGCATATAATTTGAATTGAACACTTGCTAACAGAATTCTTTTATTTTTTTCATACGGTGCGATTTCAACTTTTGAAATGTCAAGGAAATGCTCATGTTTATAAAGTTCTCTTAAAAAGTTTTCTAAGTTAGCATATGTTCCTATCATTTCCGCAGAAACCCTGCAAACGTGATATCTGTTAGAAGCATTTTTAACGAAATTATCATCTTGAGGATCGTAATCGTATTTTACGGAACGGGTTTTAATTTTATTTTCTCTGATAATCTGTAAAATTTCACCAAACTCGTCAGAAATAACAGCTTCTGTATCCAGTCCCTGCTCAATAGGTTTGAAAAATGCTTTCATAACATTTTCATTTTCAGCTTCTTTTCTTGCTGCTGCAGCTTTTAATTCTTCAAGCTTTCTTTCTGTATCGGCAAGTGTAGAAGATTGAGTTTTATAATCATTTTGAATATTTGTGATTGTTTGAATTTGAGGCACTGTTTTAGCTATTAAAAATATAAATCCGACAAGAGCAGCTGCTGCAATTGCTATTGCAATTTGAAATTTCTTTAAATATACACTATATTTTTCCACAGTTACTCTCTCCTATTTACTTTCTTTTCCGAAGTTTAACAACGGTTTGTTTAATAACCCGCCTTTTTGGTCATCCTGATTATTAGTATTTTGATCCTGCTGAGCATTCGGATCAGGAGGAGGAGGCGGATTTAATTCTGTATTTGTCATATTTGTAATTTCAAATTCATAATCCGTAGGCTGATTTGGATCAATAGAAACAGCATCGTCTACAGAATTTGTTTTCATTTGAAGTTTATGTAATCTTAATTTAGTGTTTATTAGTGAATCTTTCATATTTCTGAAGAATGTGTAAATATCTTCAACGTTGTCACATTCACCCTTAATATCAATTTTTCCGTCATCTTTGGCTACAAAGTAAGTAATCCATAGTTTTTTAGGAACTGATTCACCCAATGCAGTATAAGCCATTAATTTAGATCTGTTATTTCCCAATACTTTTTTAATTTCGGAATTAACATCAAAATCGTTCATTTTATTTTGCTGTTCCTGCAAAGTTTTTACTTCTGCTTCTGCTGCCTGTAATCTTGAGTTTACGTCATCAAGCATACTTTGCTTTTTCTTTGCAACCATCGGCACTGCAATAAATAACAGCACGGCAGGTATAAGAAGAATTAATGCAAAAACAAAAGCAAGATTTCTTGCAGCATTTGGCGAAATATCAAATTCTTTATCGCCAAGCACAACATGTACTGGTTCATTAGGATCATCAACACTCATTCCGTCTGCTTTTGCAGCACTCATGAAGTTGAATTTTATAGGCATATTAACATTAGAGCCTGTTGCAATACCTATTGCTTCCAATGAAATTTTATGAGCTGTTTCTTCAAGAACTTCCAAACTTACAGGGATTGCATCCTGTTTTTTGAAGTTGTTATTTTCCCAGAAACTTACAATACCGTCAACCTGCAATCTTCTTGAAAGAAGCTCTGCACTAACCATATTTGTTTCGGAAACAATATAAAGATAGTTAGCAGGGTAGCTCATTAAAGTAATTTGAGCGGAAGCGTTAATTGCGTTATAAATTTCATCACCTTCAAATGATTTAATAGCAAGAGGTTCTTCATAGTAGTCAACGATTGTTTTACCAATCATAGAGCAGATTGAATAACCGCTGTTATTAATCAGCATCAAGTTCCAGCTGACATTTTCTTTCATTTGATCTTCTGCAAGTCCTGAAAAAGCAAGAGCTTTCAGTATAGAAGTCAATGACATTTCAACGCCGGCAAGAGTTGCACCCAGTTCAGACAATGCATTTTTCAAATTTTCAATTACATTTTTCTGAACAGCCGAGTAGAAAAGTTTTCTCATATCGCCCGATTGAGCATTATTTGAATCAGTCCAGCTTATAACAGGTTCATATCTTTTAAAGATATAAGACTGTTCGACTTCAGATGTCAAAGCTTCTGATACAGCATCGTCTGCAAGCAATAAAGGCAATTCTTTACTGCCGAATAAAACCATTGGAAGGTTTAACACAACATTACTTTTAAGATTAATTTTTAATTCAGCAAAAAGTTCTGTTACAGCTTCCTTAAATGCATCATAATCAGCGGGTTCTCTTAAAGAATCATTGTATTCCAGAGGACGAAAAGCATAATTTTTAACTGAACGGCTTGAAATATCAAGCTGAATAAGTTCCAAACCTATGCCGGGTGTTATAGACAAATACACTGTGTCCTTACTTCCCGCTCCCAATTGTGATAAAATACTATTTAAATCCATAATGTCTTTTTCTATACTTATTTACTCTATTACATTTTTATTATACAATATATTTTAGAAAGTTGGCAAATTTAACATAAATTTACACTAAATGTAGGAGAATTTACCCGAATGAATGAGCTTATTGAAAAGATAAATAAATTAAAAAAAGAGAAGAATGCTGTCATTCTTGCTCATTGTTATCAAAACGCAGAAATTGATGAAGTTGCCGATTACGTCGGTGACTCGTTATATCTCAGCCAAATGGCTGCGAAAACCGATGCAGATATAATTTTGTTTGCAGGAGTGTATTTTATGGCTCAAACAGCTAAAATATTATGCCCTGACAAAAAAGTTCTGCTTCCAAGGCTTGAATCAGGATGCAGAATGGCTGATATGATAAGCTTAAAACAGCTTCGAGAATTTAAATCCAAAAATCCTGACATTCCTACAGTATGTTATATAAATTCTACAGCAGAAGTCAAATCAGAATGCGACATTTGCTGCACAAGTTCAAATGCAGTAAAAATTGTTGACAGTTTAAAAGCTGAAAAAGTTCTATTCCTTCCTGATACTTATTTAGGCAAATGGGTTGAATCCAAACTTGACGGAGTTCAGGTTATCACTTATCCTGGATTTTGCCCTACACACTTACAGATAAGACCGGAAGATATTAATTCTGCAAGAGAAAAATATCCAAATGCACCTGTTCTTGCACATCCGGAATGCCACCAGTCAGTAACAGCACTTGCTGATTACGTGGGTTCAACTACAGGCATTATGAAATACGCAATAGAAAGCGGGAAAAAACAGTTTATTATTGCAACAGAAAAAGGTGTTGTAGACAGGTTAAAAAGAGATTATCCGGAAAAAGAATTTATTCTTATAAAAGAGAGCATTATATGCCCTAATATGAAATGGCATAACCTCATAGATATCTATAATGCACTCGAAAAAGAAGAACATGAAATTGATGTAGATAAAGAAATTGCATCAAAAGCATTGAAATGTATAGACAGAATGCTTGATGTATCAGCTGTCGGAGCAAAATAATGAATGAAAAAACCGATATAATATACGGCAAAAATGCAGTTATGGAAGCATTAATTGCAGGTGACAGGGAAATTAACAAAATACTGATTTCCAAAAATATTCACAGCGACAATAAATTGAACAAAATTAAAGACCTTGCAAAAGAAAACGGCATTGTTTTCCAATTCGTCGCTAAAGAAAAATTCATTCCCTATGCCGAATATAACCATCAGGGAATAATCGCACAAATTTCTCCAATCCAATATAAAGATTTGGATGATTTTCTGGAAGAAAAACACGAAATTTCCTCACTTGTCATACTTGACGGAGTTGAAGATGCGCATAATCTCGGTGCAATAGTCAGAACCTGCGTATGTGCAGGGGTTTCGGGAATAATAATTCCTTCAAGACGAAATGTACAGGTAAATGCAATTGTGGAAAAAACCAGTGCAGGTGCGATAAACCACATTCCTATTATAAAAGTAAATAGTCTTGTTAACGCAGTCCAAAAGTTGAAAAATTCAGACTGGTGGGTAGTTGCAACTGATGCAAGTGCAAAAGATAATTATTACGATGTCAACTATAATGATATGAATTTTGCAATTATTATGGGCGCAGAACATGCAGGAGTGTCTAAATCACTTTTAAAGCTTTCGGATTTTATTGTTAAAATCCCTATGCTTGCAGATTTTAATTCTCTTAACGTATCAAATGCCTTAAGCGCAATAATATTTGAAACTGTCAGACAAAAACTTTGTAAAAATAAACATTAAGTTAATTTAACAACTGGCAAATAAGATGACATTGTTATACTATATAATCAGGAGAGAGTTTAAATTTTATGAAAAAAGAAATTGAAAAATATAGTCTTGCTACTGAAGAAATTTCGGATGAAAATGTCGATTTTCACGAAATTGAAATACCTGAAGAAGAAGATATAATTAATACAGTAGAAGATCCAAAAATTCAGGAAAATCTTTCAACTGTTAATTCTGACGATAGTGTAAGAATTTACTTACAGCAGATTGGTAAAATTCCTCTCTTATCAGGAGAACAAGAGCTTGAACTCGCTAAGAAAATATACGAAGAACACGATGAGTTCTCTAAAAATTTACTTGTTAATGCTAACTTAAGACTTGTTGTAAGTATAGCAAAAAAATATATCGGACGTGGACTTTCTTTCCTTGACTTAATACAGGAAGGAAATATGGGGTTGATGAAAGCCGCAGGCAGATTTGATTACACAAAAGGCTACAAATTCTCAACTTATGCAACATGGTGGATTCAACAGTCTATCACCCGTGCTATAGCTGACAAAGCACGTATTATAAGACTTCCAATCCATATGATTGAATCGTTAGGAAAAATCCGCCGTGCAACTATTGATTTGACTACTGAACTCGGGCATACTCCGACTAAACAGGAAATTGCATACAGGTTAGGAGTTCCTGTCAGTAAACTGACTTCTATTATAAAATCTGCCCAGTCTACTATCAGTATGGAAACTCCGGCAAGTTCTTCGGAAGATTCTTCAAAAATTGCCGATTTTATTGTTGATGAAGATTCTATAGCACCTGACAGCAGGGTTTCCCAGGAAAACTTATTTGAAGATATAAGAAAAATGCTTAATCAATTAAGCCCTAAAGAACGAGATGTTTTAATTTTACGTTACGGTCTCGATAACAACGGAAATAAAAAGACATTAGATGAAATCGGTTCACAATACGGCGTTTCTCGTGAACGTATCAGACAAATTGAAAACCGGGCAATTGCAAAACTTAAAAAACTTTGTAAAAATAAAAAGCTTTCAGTTGGCTTGAAAAACTACTTCGGAGAGTAGCAAAAAATTAAAAAAAAAGACCGAACCTGGAGGTTCGGTCTTTTTATTTATGCAAATTTACTATTCTGCATCTTTGTTGATATCTTTTACACTCAATGCAATTCTGTGTTCTTGAGGCGTAAATTTCTTGATTAGAACTTCTACACTGTCGCCCACTTTGTATTTGTTGAACGGATTAACGTTTTCTTCTGCCATTTCTGAAACAGGAAGCAATGCTTCAACACCCGGGAAAATGTTAATGAATGCACCAAAACCTGTTACTTTATTAACCGTTCCTGTGATAATTTGTCCTTCTTCAAATTGACCTTCAATTTGCTGCCATGGATCTTCACCCATTCTTTTCAATGATAATGAAATTCTTTTTAATTCGTTATCAATTTTAATAACTTTAACTTCAATTGTTTCGCCTAATGAAATAACGTCAGAAGGGTGTTTAATTCTTGACCATGAAATTTCTGAAATAGGTAATAAACCGTCTATTCCGTTAATGTCAACGAATGCTCCGAAGTCTGCAATTCTTACAACTTCACCTTTTACAATAGCACCTTCTTCAAGTTCTGATAAAATGTTATCAACAACCTGATCACGTTGTTCTGCAACAGCTTGTCTTTGAGATAAGATAAGTTTGTTTTTCTTAGGATCTGCTTCAAGAACTTTTACTTCAACTTTTGTATCAATTAAACCGTCAAAAGGTGTGCCGGTTCTAAGTTGAGATGAAGGAATAAATCCTTTCAAATCTGCAACATCAACAAGAACGCCGCCTTTAACGATTGAAACAACTTTTGCAAGGATTGTATCGCCTTGAAGTTTAGCATCATTAAGCTGAGCCCAAGCTTGAGCAAATGCAAGTCTTTTAAGAGATAGAAGCATACCTTCTTCATCATTTTCTTCTCTTAAAACATAAAATTCTTTTACGTCACCAACTTCTAAAGTTTCTGAACCTTCTGCTGAAGAAACTTCTTTATTAGGTAAGAATGCTTCTGTTTTAGCGCCTTTTACGCTTACTAAAAAGCCTTCGTTTTCTTTTTTAATAACTGAACCTTCTACAATATCAGCTACTGTGTAAGATTTTGAGAAAGATTCTTCCAATAATCTTTCGAATTCGTCTAAATTTGTTTTTTCTAATGTTGCTGTCATTTTGTTTTTATTTCCTTTCGTTTTTTTAAAAAGCTTTTAATTTTTTCATTACATTGTCTATAATATCCTGCGGAGTAGAGGCTCCTGCAGTTACAGAAATACTATGAGATTTTTCAATCAGGTCTTTATAATTATCAAGTTCATCTTCATTTTCTATATGAATAGTATGAGTAATATCTTTGAGTATTTCAGCCAAATGGGTTGTATTAGCACTTTTTTTAGAACCTGCCACGATAACAAGGTCGCTGTTTTGAGCTAATTCTTTTGCCTCTTTCTGGCGCATTGAAGTACTTGCACAAATAGTATTTGCAATATGTAATTCTTTTACAACAGAGGTTAAATATTCAACAATTGAATTAAGTGTTGTAATTCTTTGAGTAGTCTGCACTACAACACCAGCTCTTTTATGAGCTTTTATTTCATCTTCAAATGCTTTTAATTGTTCAACAGATGCCGCTACAACAACCTTTCCGCTCCAAAGTTTTGCATTTGCTCTTATAGCAATAACCTCAGGGTGTTCTGACTTTCCTACAATAACAACAAAATAGCCGTCTTTTGCAAGCTCAACCGCTTTTTGCTGAACTTTTTTTACATCAGGACATGTTAAGTCAACAGGTTCAAATCCTGCTTTTTTTATTTTCTCAATAACCTCCGGACTTTCACCATGGCTTCTGATTACACAAATGCCCTCACCATTTTCCGGAATTTCTGTCAAAGTCTTTATCCCAAGTCTTTCCAAATCTCTTATAACATGCGTATTGTGGATAAGTTCACCCAGTACAAACACGTTTTTATCGGGATTTTCAGCTTTTAATTTTTTTGCAGTTTCAACGGCTCTTTTCACTCCGTAACAAAAACCTGCATACTTAGCTAATTTAATATCTTTTGCTATTTTATTATTATCCGGCAATTTAAAATTGTCTTCTTTCTAAGGAACTCACAGGGGGTAATCCTGCTGTAGAAATATTAAAATACAAAAACAGAAAAAAATCAAGCAAAAAGGCTTCTTTAAAAGAAGCCTTTAATTTCCATACCTAAAAATTCTGTACCTTTCTGTTTTACCCGAGTGTATTTAAAAATCCTTGTTTAAATTTTTTGATTTCTTCATTGTTATTGCCGCCTAATTGTTCAGGTTTGCTTGTGTATTTATTTTCAAAAGTATCAATTTTTGTATTTTGAATAACAGCTAAAGCTTTATCACGTGTAGCATCCGCAAAAATTGCTTCATTTTCAAATACGTAATTTGAAGCTATTTTTTTGTTGCTTGAATCACTTGAAAGCATTTTATGAACAAGTTCAAATTTTATACTAGGAGAAACACCGTCTGTGCGTAATATTGTTCTGCCGTAACCCATTTGTACTATATCGCCTATCATATCAGAGCTTAATAACTTAGGACAATATTTGCACATCATTAAGTAAACATCTGATTTTATATTAGAAGGAAGTTTGCTAATCATTTTATAACGTTCAGCAGAATCAGCCTTCATAAAGTTGTTTATTAATTGTTTTTTATTTTCTTGTTGAGAATTATCTGTCATTGAAACATCTTGAGCTTTAGAAATATTTACCAGAGTACCGGCAACCGTTTCAGCTACTTTTTCAGCATATTTAGCTTCCATTTTTGCAACATTAGCATTAATTTCATTTTGTACTGAAGACAAATCACCTTGGCACTTATCTATTTGTAAATTACAAGCCTCAATAGCTTTTTCATTGCCTGTAGCATAGGTAGATTTGATTGCATCAGCCTGAACACTTTTATCATATTGGTTAATATTACTTGCAGCTCTTTCCAAGACTTCATCATATTTAGATTGCATAATATCGTTATGCATGTCTAACTGGTTATCTTTGTGAGATTTTGCAATCTGGTCAGCCAAAGTCATTTCAACTCTTTTGGTAACTTCAGGCGACAAGTCTTGTGCAACTGTTCTAATATGTTTAAAGGCAGGTGTTTGATTATCTTTGTGTAATGTTGAAGGAACTTCTGCTGCTGTTTCAACCAATTCAGGAATTTTATCTTCTAATTGGCGTTGTAAAGAAGACAATTGAACATCTTTGTTTAATTCACCTGTTGTTTTTACTGCGTGTTTTCTTACATTAACTGTACCATTTTCTCTAATAACTTTGTCAACTTCATTTTGAGTTTCAGATTTTTTAGAACTGTTTCTTAAGTTGTCAACTACGCCTATTTGAGTTTCTTCATCTTGTGATAAAATATGTACACGGGCAATGGCTGCTCTTTGTTCTTCTTTACTGTTTAATTGTAAAGATTGAGCTGTTGCAGTTCGTAATTTTGAATTTTTTATATTCTTTTCAATATTTCCTGCATAAATTGCCGCAGATTCACTATCTAACTCCGGAATAGCTCTGTTTATCAATAACAATTCTGTTGCTACCGGCGGTTCGCTTACTTCAATTGCATGTTTTCCTGCGAATTTTACAGCTTTAGTAGCTAAATCCTGAGCTAATGCTAAATCGCCTGCACGTCTGGCATCCAATGCACAAGCCATTACAGCATCATGGTAATCTTTGGTATTTCCTCCATGTTTCTTTAACAAAATCTTATTTAAGACATCAGCTTTGTTTGTAGGAATTGCAGAGTTATATTCATCAGCATATTCAGAATTTTGAATTTCCGCATACAAAGAAGGAGGTTCATTAGGTTTAATTTCTTCATTATTAGCAATTTCAGCTAATTTATCTTGTTTAACTGATTTTAAATCTAAACCTTTTAAATAATTCAATTGAGTTTTTTCATATTCGCTTAGTTCTTCACCGCTTTCTGATTTATTTTTTAAATAATCCAGCTGTACTTTTTCAATGTTTAATTTTTCGGATTTTAATATTCCGGAAACCTCACCCGGACAGATATTACGTTCTTCGCCCTTAACGGTTTTGAAATAGTAATTTGTTGATTCAGCCAACAAGTTTGTTTTATCCCAAAAATCTTTATCAGAGTTACTGAATGATGATTTTCTGTTTTCAAACTTGTCAGTTTCATTTAACTCATTTAAGTAATCATATAAAACTTCTTCTTTTTGTTCGGCAGATAACTTTTTAAATTCATCAGCTGACATACCAAGCCTGTTTGCTGCTTGAATTTCACTCATTAAACTATCTGCTACAGAATGCTGACCTTTTCTGCCAAATATTTTAGCAAATTCACCTTTATGAGATTTTTCGGCCTCCAAAATAGGTTTAACTATGGCATTGCGTTCTTCATCAGTAAGTTTATTCCAGTCTTCCTCTGTTTTAGGATTTTTGGAATCACCATACAAAAATTTATTTTTTGCTAATTCATAAGCAATGACTTCGCCTTTTTTATTTAAATTTAATTCATTAAAAACTGCTTTATCAAATGTTGAGCCGCCTGATGCCGAATGAATTTCATCGTGATTATGCTCTGAATGAACAGTCTTTTCTGTTTCATTAGCATTAACAATCTCAGCTTGTTTTGTTTCAACTTTAGTTCCTACAGCAACAGTTTCAGGTGCAGCAGATTTTGCTGCAATTATTTTAATCTGTTCCTCTCTTGAAAGAGTGTCAAATCCGGGATGCTTAATAATTAATTCATTATATTGCTCTTTAGTTATACCCAGTTTTTTTAATATTTCATCTATGGAAGGTTTTGATACAATAGGAATAGCTTGAGACGAAGAAGCAGACACCGCTGCTGTAGTTGATGCAGACTTAGGTGCTTCTGTAGCTATAGTTTTATTTAAATTTATATTTAACTCAGACATACTTCGCTCTCAATTTTATCTTCTTACCCATATAAAAACATGCCAAAAGCATGGATTTCAGCATGTTTTAACATGTTTACAAATATTTACATTCAATTAATTTAATGGTATAAGAGCACCTTTTGGAGAAATATTATATACTTTATTTCCAGGTTTACAGGTGAATACATTATAACAAGATGCCGGATCATTATAAATAATTGTTAAAGCATTAGTCAAATCCATATCAGAAATATAATGTTTTCTGTCATTACCGTCCTTTAATTCAACAATACCGTATTCTATTATCTGAGGTTCAGAGTCTTTAGCAAAAAATGTTGCTTTTGCAGGTATGTTTGCTCTTACGGTTAAAGCAGGACCACCATCTTTTTTCAATGAAACCAATTCAATTTCATCAGCACCGGTAATTGAGTAATATGTAATATTATAGTTGCCGTTTTTGCCTTTGTAATCTTGTGATCCTAAACGTTTATATTTAGAATAATCACAAGGAACAGCATTCTTCATTGTATTTGCCGGCGCCACATTCTGCAAATCGTATGAAGATGCAGGACGAATTTTTCTATCATAAGTTGTTACTTTAATGCCACTGTTATTTCTTGGAGATTCTAATTCTGAGCGAACAAATTTACATATTTCTTTCTCAGATATTACATCTCTTGTAAAATTACTGTTTTGTTCTTTTTCTATATCATTTATAAACATTTGTTGAAGCGAGAAATTGTTGCTTGCAGAATTGTCACTTGAAACTATTTCGTAATTATATTCGCAAAAATCTTTTAAATCATATGTTTTTAAAATTTTCGGATTAGACTTGTCAGTGTCATCAATAACTCCAATATTTACTTCTTCAAATGTAGAATCATTATTATCAGTACTTACAAAATTAACAACACGAACTTCATTTCTTTTATATACTTCACCGTTAGGTTTTTGATAACTTGCCTCATAACTATAAGCTTTGTGTTTTATAATTTTTCTATCAGATTGCTCATAATTATTTAAATTTTCTATTTCATATAACTCTATTGTATCCTCAATTCTGTCAACATATTTGTTTGATGCACTACTTGCCATAGGGCTCATTGCAAGTATTGTTGCAGCTAAAGGAACTGCTAGTTTGTGTGAGATAGAGTTAGTTGAATTACTGTTTTGATGCTGATTTTTCTTTTTATTACCTTCAAAGTTTAATTGGTTGTATCTGTTTACTAATGATACTGATGCCACAGGTCTGATTGTCATAGTCTTTTACCCCATTGTATTAGAATTTACATATTACTTTTTATAAAATTTTGTACTGATAATTTAAGGCAAGTAATAATTTTTTTTTGCCAGTTATTTCTATTCATTAATTCCCTTAATCCGTATTATATCAACTCATAGAGACGTTTGTAAAATAGTATATACGATATTAACAATTCTTTACACTTGCACCCTTTCTTTGTTTGTTGTACCTTATATTTGTATTAAATGCTTACATAAAGAAGGAGAACTCAAATGAGTGAAAGAAAATTAGTTGGAACAGGAGAAATGTTCAAAAAAGCATTAGCAGGCGGTTATGCTATTGGTGCTTACAACGTTAACAACATGGAAATTTTACAAGGTATTGCAGAAGCTGCTGAAGAAACTCAATCACCTATCATTCTTCAAGTATCTGCAGGCGCTAGAAAATACGCTAACCAAACTTACTTAATTAAACTTGTTGAAGCTGCTTTAGCTACAACTACAGTACCTATCGCTTTACACCTTGATCACGGTGCTGATTTTGAAATTTGTAAAGCTTGTATTGACGGCGGTTTTTCATCTGTTATGATTGACGGTTCAAGATTCCCGTTAGAAGAAAATATTGCTTTAACTAAACAAGTTGTTGAATATGCTCATCCTCGTGGAGTTTCTGTTGAAGCTGAACTTGGTAAATTAGCAGGTGTTGAAGACGATGTTAAAGTTCATGCTGCTGATTCAACTTACACTGATCCTCAAGAAGCTGCAAGATTTGTAAAAGAAACAGGTTGTGATTCTTTAGCTGTTGCTATCGGTACTTCACACGGTGCTTACAAATTCTCAGGCGAAGCTAAATTAGACTTTGACAGATTAGCTGAAATTAAAAAAGCAGTAAACGAAGCTGTAGGATATGACTTCCCGTTAGTACTTCACGGTTCTTCATCAGTTCCTGCTGAATTCGTTGCTAAATGCAACCAATACGGCGGTCAATTACCTAACGCTCAAGGTGTTCCTGAAGATATGTTAGCTTATGCTTCTAAACACGGTGTTGCTAAAATTAATATTGATACAGACTTAAGATTAGCAATGACATCTACTATCAGAGAGTTCTTTGTTGAACACCCTGACAAATTTGACCCACGTGAATATATGGGACCTGGCAGAACTGCAGTTAAAGAAATGGTTAAACACAAAATGGTTGACGTTCTTGGTACAGCAGGTCATGCTCAAGACTAGTAAAATGTATTAAATACAAAAAGACCTCTTAACAGAGGTCTTTTTTTTGATTTTAAGATGCAAGTTTTAATTTATCATTAGGCTTTATCATTACATGATAATTATCCTGTTCAAATTTTAAGTTATTATCATTCATAATTATTTTAACTTCCTCTAAGATATCTTTGTCTGTAGGAGAATAGTCTTTTTTATCTTTATGTTTATCTAGCAGGTTACTTTTTGCAATATTCCATACAGAGTCGCCTTTTTTAACAATATATTCTTTGTTTTGCATTTCTGGTTCCGGTGAAGCTGCAACAGGAACCGGTGTCTCTACAGGCTTTTCATCTGTAGCTGCGGGAATATCTTCTTTCTTTTCCTGTATAACAGGTTCCTCTGCTATAGTTTCCGTTTTTTCAGTGTCATTTAAAGGTTTTAGTTCGGCAGTTTTACTTTTTTCTTTATCTGAACAAGCAACTGCTGTAAGTCCTGCACCAACCAGTGCTATTGCACCTGTTATCAATGCGGCTTTACCTTTGCTTGATTTGAAGAACTTCAAAAATTTACCTGTATTTTTACCGTTCTTTGCAAGGTTTTTAGTATTGCCTGCCGCTTGATGCATTTCACGTGCCGCTGCATCTTCTGCATCAGCCACTTGATTTGCTACGGATGCAAACTGATTTGATTTTGCCTCTCTTTCAAGGAAAGCTTTTTCCAAATCACTTGCATATTTTGCTTCATAGGACTGTCTTGCAGCTCCTGACAAAGGTCTTTTACTTTCTATACCAAGTCTTTCATCTATCTGGGCAGAAGTCACTCCTTGAAATCTTGCACCTTGTTCTGCCCTGCGGGCATTTGCCAGTGCATCACGTTTAAGTGTTTCTTGTTTTCTTACTGCATCTTCAAGCTTATTTAATTCAGAATATTTATTCATTCTTGTATTATATGCATCTATAGAGGCTTGTGAAGGCATTCCGTTTCCCTGTTGGACAGGCTGATAACCTTTCAAACCTTCTCTAAGTCTTGCAGCTTCTTTTTTAGATAATTTTTGTTTTTTTGGGGTCTTCTTTTTCCTTTCAGAACGCCCCCCCCCCGAAGTTGACCTTGTACGATTTTCTAATTCTTGTAAATAGGCAGCCCTATTATCTTGCATACTAAAACTAACGGAATTAAATCCGAATGCAGCATCAGTCATAAAATTTCCTCCTGTTTTTGATTTTGCCTGTGACAAAACCAGAATATCCCCTGTATAGTTATATAAAAATTTTTAATACTAATAATTGACTAAATATTAACAAATATTTACATATAAAAAAGAGAACTGAAATTCAGTTCTCTTTTAATCTTTTTCATCTTCCAATTTAATTACTTTTTCAAGAAATCAGGAATTTCAATGTTTGTGAAGCTTGGAGAAACTTCAGGCATTGAACTTCTTCTAACTGAAGATTGCGGAGCTGAAGCAGGAGTATTGTTGAAAGTTCCTGCAAAGAAGTCAGATGCACTAAGCTGTTTAACTTCTGTTTTTTCTTCTGGTTTTTGATTTTTCATTTCAAAACCTGTTGCAATAACCGTAATCTGGATTTCGCCCTGAATATTTTCATTAACAGCTGTACCTATAATAACAGTAGCATCATCATTAACAGCATCGTGGATGATATTAGCAGCATCAGAAATTTCGTGAAGTGTCATATCAGGTCCGCCTGTAATGTTAACGATTACGCCTGTAGCGCCGTTAATTGAAGATTCAAGCAATTGAGAGTTAATAGCGATTTCAGCAGCTTTAACAGCTCTTCCTTCGCCCTGACCACGACCGATACCCATAAGAGCTGAACCTGATGATTGCATAACGCATTTAACATCAGCAAAGTCAACGTTGATAAGTCCGGGAACTGTAATGATATCAGAAATACCTTGAACACCTCTTAAAAGAACTTCATCAACAATAATGAACGATTCAGTCAAAGATACCTGTCTGTCAACAACTTGAAGTAATTTATCATTAGGAACGACAATAACGGCATCAACAGCTTCTCTTAGTTTTTCTAAACCTTGATTAGCTTGATTTTGTCTTTTTCTTCCTTCCCATGTGAAAGGTTTTGTAACAACTGCAATTGTTAATATACCTAATTCTTTAGCAATTTTAGCAACAACAGGAGCTGCACCGGTACCTGTACCGCCGCCCATTCCGGCAGTAATAAATACCATATCTGCGCCATCAAGAGCTTCTGTAATTTCTTGTTGAGCTTCTTCTGCTGCTTTTTCACCAACTGAAGGATCGCCGCCCGCACCAAGTCCTGATGTTGATTTAGCGCCTAATTGAATTTTATTTTTAGTTTGACCGTATTCCAAAACTTGTAAATCTGTATTCATCAACCAAAATTCTACACCTGAAAGTCCGGCTTTAATCATACGGTTAACAGCATTTCCGCCGCCGCCGCCGACACCGATAACTTTAATTTTAGTCGGATTTATTGGAGACCTTTGAATTTGATCATTGCTTGTTGTTTCATCTTTCTTAGCAAAGATATCTGATACGAAATTTTCCACTATTTTTACCTCTTTATATATTGTATGCTATTAATCTTCAATAGTATAATAACATACTATTTTAAATAGAAAAAAAGTACAATAATTTCCTTATAATTATGAACAAAAATTAATATAAATCGCCGAAATACAAACATAATAAGGAAATCGGCATGCCCATATTATTTAATATAAGCAGGCGGCAATCCCCAGTGCAATTTATTGCGCAAAATAGAATAAAACTCCGAATCCTCCAATAAAGCAAGCTTTGCAGTGAATTCAGATTTTGACACTTCTATTTCGGAATTAAATTCATAAAATTCCTGACCGTCTGTTGAAAGAACATATTTTGTTTTCTCATCCGTACATATAGTAATTGTTTCATTATCGGGAACAACAATAGGACGAGCTGTCAATGTATGCGGGCATATAGGAACGATTACAAACGCATTCAATTCCGGTGATAATACAGGTCCGCCTGCTGACAAACCGTAAGCTGTAGACCCTGTAGGCGTTGATACTATTATTCCGTCTGCAAGATAGTCACAAACAAACTTATTGTTAATTTTTAAAGAAAAACGTGAAGTTCTGCCTGTATCACAGCCTTTTACTACAAAATCATTTAATGCGGTAAACTGTCCGCTTTTAAGCATTATTCTGTCTTCTATAATAAATTTTCCGTTTAATATTTTATCAACAGACATTTCAATTTCTTCTTTGGAAGACTGCGACAAAAAGCCTAATCTGCCGAGATTTATTCCAAAAATAGGGGTTTTGGACTTTGCATAAAATCTTGCTGTTTTTAAGATTGTCCCGTCACCGCCGATGACAAATACAAAATCAAACCCGTCTTTTAACGCATCAATATTTACAATTTCCGATTTTACATTGCGGGCATTCAAAATCTGCTGTAAAGTATCTTTAACTTCAGCCGAATGGCTTATCTCAGAATTATAACATATAGCGAAATTTTTCAGTTTCATAACGAGAAAAATATAACACGATTTATATATTTAATCAAATAACCTAAAAAACGCCTGTTTAAAGGCGTTTTTTATATTAATAGTTCATTTCCCAATTAGCGTTAAGAATATCACCGAAAGGTTTCCACATAACGCCGCCGGCAGCACGCTGATCCTCTGTTAACGGAGCACTGACAACACCATCACTGTAGGAGTCAATTGCTCCATCATTATAAATAGCTATGAAAAATAAATCTCTGCCTACAATATTAGGCCCTTTTTGACCGTTTATATCAACACAAATATTTACAATTTTATCATTTATCTTGGAATAAGCAGGACGAACCGCAGCACCACTGGCAAGCACATAAGATTTATATGTAAAAGTAAAATATGAGTCAGTAACAGCTGCACCTGCCATTGTCTTGTAACTGTCTGCAAAACAAGGAGCTTCAACAGCAGGACATTCTGATACGACTTTCATATAATCTTTAATAAAATTCTGTGCTGCTGCAACGGTTGTCATACCTGCCTCTGAAAGATTTACAGCGTTTTTATCATTTTGATATCTGACTAAAGCCTGTGAAAGCTCATTATATACCTTGTGCAATTGAGTTACATAGCTTTGACGCTGATAATTCTGCATCAAAGAAGGTACGGTCATTGCAGAAACTACACCGATAATCCCAAGTGTTACCAAAACTTCAGCAAGGGTAAAAGCAGTTTTTTTCTTCATAATAACTCCATTATATTTGTGATGCAATATATCACTATTATAACAGATTTTTAAATTTTTACAACCCTTGAAAAACGCTTTACAGGAGCTTAAAAATCTGCCCCCCCCCCGAATAAATCAAATCTTCTCATAAATTGCTCCTTTTATATATTACAAATCTTCTCATAAATTGCTCCTTTCATATATTATCCATTATAACAGATTTTTTAAGTTTTTCAACATAAAAAAAAGAGGCACAAAGTGCCTCATATTCAACTATCTCTCTTTCTCATATTTGGTATGACTACTGTTGCAGAGGAGCTCTCCACAAAGAGTCATTAAATTTATTTTGATTAGCAGTAACGTCAACAGACAAAGTAACGTTGCTAGGTGTGAATACAAATACTAAATCGCCTACTTTTTGAGGTTTGCCGTCCAAAGCATGAGCTGCACCGCATACGAAATCGATTGTTCTTTGTGATTGTTCTTTATCTAAAAGATGAAGGTTTAAAACGATTGTTTTTCTGTTTCTAAGATGTTGAACGATTGTTGCAGCATCTTCAAATGAACGAGGTTCCATAACTTTAACTTCATAACCTTTGAAGTTAGGATGATTAACAACTTTTAATTCACTTGTTTTATCAACAACCGGTTGATAAGAATAAGCAGGATCAAGAGCCAAATTATCCTGAACAGGGTAATCTTCTTCAATTTCCTGTGCCATTTCATCAAAAATAGTTTCTCTTGGTTCAAATCCTTTTACTAAAAAATCTACTACTGATTTAATTTTGTCTGCTACTACTGCCACCGTTTTTCCTCCGTTTATCTTACTTATTTAAATAATTTTCTACCAATTCTAAGCATTGTTGCACCGTTTTTTGCTGCGATTTTATAATCCTGACTCATCCCCATTGATATCTCTTTTAATTCGCAGTTAAATGTTTGTTCAAGTTCGTTTTTTATTTCCCTCACTTCCGAAAACAATTTGTTCAATTCATCTTCAAAAGCTCCCAGAGGCGCCATATTCATCAGTCCTGCAATTTCAACTGCGGGAAGCTCTTTTATAGAGGTAAAAATTTCGAAAAGCTCTGACTTTGAAAATCCAAACTTTTGTTCTTCATTAGCATTGTTAAGCTGAAGAAAAATCTGCTGAATTTTCCCAATCTTTGCTGCTTCATCCGAAATTTCTTTTGCAAGTTTGAATGAATCTACAGAATGTATATAATCAAAAGTTCCTATTACCTTTTTAACCTTGTTGGTTTGCAGGTGTCCTATGAAGTGGAACTTAGAATTATTTCTTATTTCTGCAGGAAGATTGTTTATCTTCTCTATAGCCTCAATTACTCTCGATTCCCCGAAATCCCTTAATCCTGCATCGTATGCAGCAATTATAGCGTTTTCGTCAAAATACTTTGTAACTGCAATTATCTTTGGTTTATAAGGTGCGATTTCTTCCTGTATTTGTAAAAGATTTTTTTTAATCGTGTCTAACATAAATAATCATCCTACCCCTACAAGAAGTTGAATATAGTATTAATTGTACTCTATACATCTGACACGGACAACTTTTTTATTTTTAACCCTTCCTCCTCTTTTAATTTTCCCTGAAAACCATGATGTCATCATGATTTCAAGGTATTTAACATTTCTTCAAGTTTGGTTAATATTTTGTAATATTGTCTCTTTTTAAGCATGCTTTTTGTTATTTTGGGCATGCCCCTGATGTATATTATTAGAATAAACTATGTTTGGAAGGATTTTATCCACTAAATACATGAGATTTTTTGATTTTATTAAAGAAATAAGTATAATTTATTTGTGGATATCTCAGTAAAAGAAAAATTTAATAATGCCTTTAAGCTTCATGGCAGCGGAAAAACAGACGAAGCAGAAAAGCTCTATCTTGAAATTTTACAAGAAACCCCTGAAAATTATGAAGTTTTAAATTTGCTTGGCATTTTATACTTTACGCAAAACGAGCTTAGCAAGGCTGAAGAGTATATAGTAAAAGCAATTTCATTAAAAAAAGATGCTTATTTTTATGAAAATCTTGCAAAAGTATATGAGAAGAAAAAAGATTATGTATCTGAAATAAAAATTCTTAATGAAGCTGTTGAATATACAAACTGCGGGTTTGAAATTTATTTTTTACTCGGTCTTGCATACAAAAATAATATTCAATATGAAGATGCCGAAACAGCTTATCTGAAAGCTCTGGAATTAAATCCTGAATCAGAAAAAGCCTGCTTTAATCTTGCAAGCCTTTATTTGTTTCTTAATAAACCGGAGAAGGCTGTCGAATACTTTAAAAAATGCCTTGAAATTAATCCTGATGACAAAGAAGTTTTATATTTTCTGTCACTCTGCTATTTCAGAATAAAAGATTATGAAACAGGAACAAAATATTTTGAAAACAGACTTTGCAGGGGAACAGCAATAACTTCGCAGGAAGTAACTTACCCGAACCTTATGAAAAAAGCATCATTATGGAAAGGTGAAGATATTTCGGACAAAGTTCTTTATACATACTATGAAGCAGGTTTCGGAGATATGATTATGTTTGCAAGATACATCCCCGAGCTTAAAAAACGATGCAAAAAACTTTTAATTAAACCTCAAAAAGAACTCTCACAATTATTCAGAGATAATTTTCCATACACAGAAGTTATGGATTTATTCTATGATGAAGCAAATACAGACTTTGATGTACATATACCGTTTTTAAGCGTGCCATATGTTCTCGGACTTGATAATAACGATATATTTATGCATCACGACAAATATTTAAAGGCAATGCCTGACAAAGTTCAATATTACAAAGAAAACTTTTTTAATAATGACAAATTTAAAATAGCGATAAAATGGCAGGGAAACACTTACTATGAAACAGACAGAGTGATAAACACAGAAGCGTTTTCACCTTTATTTGAACTACCTGATACAAAAATTTATTCGGCACAGACCTTTGAAGGCTCGGAAGAATTTGAAAAACTTGCATCTAAATATGACATTACAGACTTGAGTAAAAGTTTTAAGGATTTTTCATACACGGCAGGGGCTCTGGAAAATGTTGATCTCGTAATATGCAGCGACACATCTTTAGCACACCTTGCCGGCGCAATGGGAAAACCCTGCATAGTTCTTTTGCCGTACCGTTATAACTGGCGCTGGCACATGGATTTAACCCGCTGCGACTGGTACGACAGCGTTAAATTATTCAGATCAGGCAAAAAAGAAACCTGGAATGAACTTATGGAAAGAGTAACAGATACACTAAAAAAGAGCTGAAAATCAGCTCTTTAATTTTTTTGAAATATCATTACATACTCGTGTTTAAAGATAAAGAATCCGCCTGCCAATGCTCTGTAACGCCATAAATTAGCAGTTTTACCCTTTGCTCTTTCATTACCCTGAATATCTTTTACAATAATGCCTTTCAATTTAAATCCGAGAGCCATCATTCTTGCCATACATTCAAAACCTAACGGCTGCACTTCGGAATTTTTGTAGCTGTCGCCTATGATTAGTGCTGCAAAACGTCCTTTTTCAAGCATATCGTAACCGTTTTTTGCAACTTTTGCAAACAAATCATAAAATTCATCGGTAGACGAACAATTTGATAAATCTTCTTTTTTGTCGGAAAACTTAATAATATCGTCATAAGGCGGGTGAAGAATTAAGAATTGGGCTTTTTCCTCTCCCATAATGTCAAGTCCTGCCTGAATTTTATCTCTTACAATATCAGATGCCGAATCTGCGCAGATTACCCTCACATCTGTTACCAATTGTTTCGGCGTAAATTTTTCGGAAACACTTTCTGCCAGTTCGTCTTTAAGCTCAACTCCTATGCAGCGTCTGCCCATATTCACCGCCTCAATTCCGGATGTTCCCGATCCGAAAAACAGGTCAAGCACTACATCATTTTTCTTGGTAAATCTTTCATAAAGCTGCTGGGCAATTTGAGGAATATAATTTCCGTGATACTCGTTAGAGTGTCCGCCTTCTCTTAGTCTTGCCGGGAATTCCCACAATGTATCGGTTTTTACGTGCTCATAAGCTTTCCAGTTGTTTAAGTCAATATCACTGTATTTAGTGGTTTTGACCGGCTTTACAACCTGCAAGTCCGCTTTTTTAGACGGTTTTAATTTTGTATTTATTTTAGCTCTAACCAAGTCTTTTTCTCCCTATAAATAAATTTCTCTTTATAGCATCTTATAGAAATGTTTCAAATTTGTAATCAAACATTTAGATGAATTTGTGTTTGTTGTAGATTGAAAAACAGATGGAGGTATGATGTTCGAGGGAGCATTTACACTAAGTGATTTTTACAGAATAGCAGGCTTTTTGCTTTCAATGTATGCCTGTGTTTCTAATGATATAATTCAAACATTAGGTACTTTCTTAAGTGCAAATAAGAAAACCCCGTTCTACTATTTATGGGCTTATTCGACAATAATCTTAGTACTGACAATCGGTATAGGCTGGTATGTTAATAACGGTGATATGTCTTTCGGACTCTTAACCAGAATACCGGTAACAGAACATTATACATTTTTATATCTGCTTCCACCGATTATACTTATACTTTTAACAAGGTGGGGAATTCCCGTAGCAACTACATTCCTTGTTCTTAGCGTATTTTCCGTAAGCGATGTTTCAGTAATCTGGATGATGCTTACAAAATCAGTTTTAGGCTATGTTATAGCATTTATAGCAGCTATTATAATCTATAATATTATCGGACGACCTCTAGAAAGATATTTTTATTACACTCAAAAACGCTCCGGAGATACTAAAATCTCAAAATGGTGGATGGCTGCGAAATGGTGTTCAACAGCGTTCATCTGGTCGCAATGGTTAATGCAGGATTCTGCAAAATTATTCATCTACCTGCCGAGAAAAGCTTCCGTGTGGGAATTGTTATTCGTTCTTGTGTGCTTTACAATCTTCTTGGGAATTTTAACATATCAACGTGGTGGTGATATTCAGAAAATTGTTAAAATGAAAACAAATGTACAGGATCCACGTTCTGCAACAATAATTGACATTATTTATGCTTCTTTATTAATGTATTTTATAAACTTAAATAATGTTCCTATGTCAACAACCTGGGTATTTATTGGTCTGCTTGCAGGGCGTGAAATTGCACTTTACCAGAGATTGCGTTTTGAATCTCCGAAGAAAATGTATAAACATATTATTAAAGACTTGTATAAAGTTACTTTAGGTTTAATTGTATCTGTTGTCGTGGTTGTTTTACTTACTCAATTTGATTACGTTAAACACTTCTTTTTCTCTCACTTCATAGGAGGCTGATATGGCTAGAATTCAACAGTTATCAAAACATTTAATAAACCAGATTGCAGCAGGCGAGGTTATTGAACGTCCGGCATCAGTTGTTAAAGAGCTTGCAGAAAACTCTATTGATGCAGGTGCTACAAAAATAAGTATTGAAATAAATAATGATTGCAGAGATATAAGAGTTGCAGATAACGGGTGCGGAATTCATCCGGATGATATTATGCTTGCTTTTTCAAAACATGCTACAAGTAAGATTGCCTCCGATGATGATTTGTTTGACATACATACATTAGGTTTCAGGGGCGAAGCGCTTGCCAGTATAATTTCAATCTCAAAACTTACCTGCACAACAAGAACGGTTGATTTTGAAAACGGTACAAAAGTTAAATGCGAAAATTCGGAAGTTAAACAAACCGAAACAGGTTGTGCTGTCGGAACAATTATGGATATTAAAGATTTATTTTATAACCTTCCTGCAAGATTAAAATTTTTAAAGAGCCCTAATACCGAATTTTCATATATTCAGGAGCTTGTTCAATCTCTTGCACTTGCTCATCCCGAATGCTCTCTTGAGTTAAAGAAAAACGGCAAAACGATGCTTAAAACTTCGGCACAAAATAATCTTTTGCAGACAATAAAAGAAGTTTATTCCTCAGATGTTATTTCTAATTTAAAAGAAGTTTTAAAAACAGATAACCTTTCAGGTTTGAAAATAAGCGGATACGTGAGCACTCCTGATTACACACGTTCCAGCAAAAAAAGCTACCATATCTACATTAACTCAAGAACCGTAAAATGCAGCGTATTTCAAAAAGCAATTGACACCGCTTACAAAAGCCTTATTGCAAACGGCAAATATCCTTTTGTAGTGCTGAATTTAGAAATTCCTCCAGCTGATGTCGACGTTAACGTTCACCCTACAAAAAAAGAAGTAAGATATAAAAATACTAACCAAATATTTAATTTTATCTATACTTCAATTCAGGCAGGACTTGCAAATTATGTGGAAAGACAGCAGCCTCAGCAGCCCGTGATACAAAGAGATAATGTTGTTGATTTTGTACAGCCCAAACTTGAAAGTTCAGGCGAAATTTTCTTTGACAAGCAAGACGATACCGTTTATGTATCAGATAAACTTATGGAGCAGGAAACGGATATTATAGAACAAAAAAACGAAAATACAGAACAAAGACAATTTTTTGTTCCTGTGGAAAAAGAACCTGAACCGGAAGAAAATATTGTAGGTCAATATAAAAACACATATATTTTAATAGAAAAAGACGACGGACTTGAAATAGTTGACCAGCACATTGCAGAAGAACGTTATATTTACGAAAAACTTATGTCAGAAAAAAACATTGTATCTCAAATGCTTTTTGTATCTGATGTAGTTCCTGTTTCAAGTTCCGAAGCCGAACTTATAAAAGAAAATATAGATAAATTCGAAAAATTCGGTTACGGCATTGAATTTTTAAAGGATAACGAGCTTATTTTCCGCAAAGTTCCGCAAATGATTGCAAAAGTAAACCCTAAAGAAATTCTGGCAGATATTTTGGAAAACATTGACGGAAATATAGACAGGCTGGAAGAAAAAATTCTTATAACAACATCTTGTAAGGCTTCTGTAAAGGCAGGAACAAAACTTTCCACATGGCAGATGCAGGAAATCATAAAGAAATGGCGTACCACAAAAATGCCGTACACCTGCCCTCACGGACGTCCGATTGTAAAATTCTTCCCTCATAAGGAAATTGCAAGTTTCTTTCAAAGAAATGCATAAAAAAAGAGCCTCATCAGAGGCTCTTTTTAATTTATTTAATTAATCAACATTTGCTGATAAACAGGTCTTTTCGTAGTGAAGTCTGTTATTAAACTGGTTAATTCTTCCCATAACCTCTTTAAACATTGGAATTGGCAAGCTTTGTTTACCGTCTGATAATGCGTTTTCAGGGTCATGATGAACTTCTATCATAATTCCGTCAGCACCTACCACCAATCCGGCTTTAGCCATAGGTTCAATAAGGTATCTTTGACCTGTTCCATGGCTGGGATCAACAATTATAGGTAGGTGAGAATATTTCTTAATAACAGGAATAGAAGCAATATCCATTACGTTGCGTGTAAAAGCACTGTCAAAACTTCTTATTCCTCGTTCGCAAAGAATTACATTCGGGTTGCCGTTATACATAATATGTTCAGCAGCAAGCAAAAACTCTCTGATTGTACTTGCAAGACCACGTTTTAAAATAACAGGTTTTCTGCATCTTCCGACTGCATGAAGCAGTTTAAAGTTCTGAACATTCCTTGCGCCTATTTGTAAAACATCTATGTATTCGCACATAATATCCAGGTCAGCAACATCCATAACTTCAGAAACAGTTAACAACCCTGTAGCTTCACTTGCTCTTTTCATATATTGCAAAGCCTTTTCTCCGTAGCCCTGAAAATCATATGGAGAAGTTCTGGGTTTAAAAGCTCCGCCTCTTAAAAATTCGCAGCCCATTTCTTTTCCGGCAACAGCAACTTTTAAAAGTCCTTCATAATCTTCTTCAACAGAACAAGGTCCTATCATAGAAACAGGTTTATTGTTGCCGCCTATTTTTACTCCGTTTGCAAATTCAATAATTGTATCATCAGGTTTTCTGTCACGTGAAGCCAGTCTGAAAGGCTCTCTGATGATTTTAACTTCTTTTACACCGTCAAAAGCAGATATTCTGCCCGGTGTAACAGTAGTTTTGTCACCGATTGCATCAATAACGGTGTGAACTTCACCCTGATTAAATCTTATATCAAACTCATTATCTTTTAAGAAATCAATAACACGCTGCACCTGAACTTTGGTAGCATTGCGTTCCATTATTATAATCATAGTCTTCCTCCATATTCCGGCAAAAAGTAGTGTATCATAAATATTTTTTATTATCAATCTGCTTTAACATAGCTTTTGCAGGATAGTAGCCGGGTAAAACAGTCAAACAGGCTTTCAAATATTTTTCTGCTTCCTTGAAATCATTTTTATTATAGTAAATAAATGCAAGCAGATAGTGCAATTCCGGATCATGATAAAAATAGCACTTAGCCCTTTCCAAAAAGAATAAAGCGTGTTCTTCCAGATTATTATTATAAAATACACGACCGATAAATTTATGCACCTCGGGGTTTATTGTAAACATAAAATCAGCATATCTGACAATGTTTTCAACATAATCGCCTTTGTAATAATGAATAAGAATATTTAAATCAATCTCAAGAAAATTTCTGAGTTCAAAATATGAAGGATATTCTTTAATATTTCCCTCAATTAAGGAAATCATAAAGTGTCCCCAGTGTGCTCTGATATCGTTATTCTTTATTGCATCAAACAAATTTTTGGCTTTTTCAATGTTATCTGAAAGAAGTTCCCAGTATGCATTTTCCAAAATACAGCCGTTTTTAACAAAAAATTGTTGGCTCTCTTTGTTTAGAGAAACCAACAAATTTTCTTTAGCTGTTTTATAATTGATAACCATAAATTAGTATTTGTCGTTATTTGAACCAAAGCTGAAATCAGGCATCATAGAATTCATCATCATCGCCTGCATTACACGTGGATCAATGTTTTGCCCTTTTTGCATCTGACTCATCATCATAGGAAGCATATTCATCATACTGTTATTATTGTTATTTGTACCTAAAAGCATACTCATTTCAAGCATCTGAGGATCCTGATACTGCATCATTCCTGCATAACCTTCCGGCTGAACAGTTAAATTTAATCCGGCAGCTTTTAATGTTTTTACTGCATTTAAAATTTCCTCATCGCTTACTTGAGCAATTTTATCGGTTTCATCAACGGAAGATTTGCTGTTTGATTTACTGTCGAAATTCTTAATCTTTTCGATGTCTTTCATCTCAAGAGTATCTTTTTTATTGATTGTTTCTTTAATATTAATCAATTCTTTTTGTTTTACTTCCTGATTTAATTCAGGTGACAAACCGTTTCCGTATGGAGCTTTAATAAATCTGTCCAAATCATCTTCTTCAGCACCAGTATCTTCAACAGGCTGGCAAGCAGGACCTCCTGTCAAGCAGTCACGGCCTTTAACAGCATAATCTACAAGGTAGCTGTTAGGACTTAATGCAATAACTTTTTCATAAGCATCAATTGCATCCTGCTGCATATCAACATGAGTATAAGCCAGAGCCATATAGTAATATGCAACGGCATTTGAAGGATCTTTTTTAGTTAATGAAAACAACTCTTGCAAACAGCCTGAATAATTTCCGTTTTTGTATTTTGAAATTGCACTGTTTATATTGGCATTCGGATAGTAAACCGTTATCTTATCTAAAGATGAAGACGGAGTTGTTTGATCATCTTTTTGAAGTTTCATAGAACCGTCAGGATTGTATTCAATTTTTCTCGGCTGGTTCAATTTTTCTAATTTTTGAGGCGGTGCAGCATTTACACATAATGTGCTTAATGCTAATAGTGCAGATAATGTAACAAAAATTTTCTTATTCATCACGTACGTCCTTTTTCTCATTCTTAATGATTTTTTGATATAAATCAAGCTCTTTACTTAATTATATAACATTTTTTAAAATAGTCATAGTGTAAATATATGATATTAATATTTTCTGATTGAAAACTCGCATCCACAGTAATTCTGCCTGTATAGCTCCAATTCTTTGGAAATTTTATTTGTTTTTAAAAATCCGTCTTTCTTTTTAAAATCAACTGCAATATACTCAAGTCCAAATTCCTGCGCAATTTTTTCACCTATTCCCGTTAATTTTGTATAGTTTTTATGCGGACTGATTACAATTGAGGTTGTAAATTTATTAATCCCTGTTTTTGCTGCAAATTCTGCTGTTTTTCTTAAACGAAGTTCAAAGCACTTATCGCATCTTTTCCCTTTTTCCGGTTCATTTTCCAATCCCTTTGCTGCCGCATAAAATTCTTGAGGATTGTACTCTCCCTCAATTAATTCAACATCAAAGCGAGTACAAAGAGTTTTTTCTGCCTCAAGTCTTTTCTGATATTCCTCCGGAGGAAAAATATTCGGATTGTAAAAATACACAATAACCTGATATCCCATATCTTGTAATAAAGATATAGGATATCCGGAACATATTGCACAACAGCTGTGAAGTATTATCTTATTTTTCTTCTGCACCTGCTTTTTCAACCCATTCAACATATTCTTTGTAAGGTTTAATTCCTACGTATGCATCGTTATTAATCATAGTTGTAGGTGTACCGTTTATACCTTTTGCATAAGCATCGTCAATTTCTTTTCGAATTTTTGCTGAAGTTTCAGGACTGTTTGCATCTTCCTGAAGTTTTTCCATATCAAATCCCTTATCTTTTACAAGGTCTAAAATTGCTTGTTCGGTTTGAGGTTTGTATTGGAACAATATATCATTCATATCCCAGAATTTTCCCTGTTTTTCGGCAGCAATTGCATATTTCGCATCAATACAAGAGCCTTGATGGAAGGGACCTTGTAAATACTTATTACAATCCGTATCAAGAGGCAGATTTCTGTGAACAACTTTAATACCTTTAACTTCTTTGGCAAGTTTATGCATCATTATGTTGTGGGCAAAACATATCGGGCACTGATAATCTGAATATGTGTAGACTATAATCTTTGCATCTTTATTACCAAGAACATTACCCTTTACCGCATATTTATTATGTTTTGCTTTTACAAATTCTTTAAATTGAAGCTGTCTTTTTACCTGCGGAGCAAAAATATAACTTGTTGCAGTATAGGTTAAAAAGCTTGCAGCTGCCAGCATTACAATAACAAAAGCAATTAAATATTTTTTAATTTTAACAGCATCTAAAAAGTCTGAAAAACTTTGTTTAACAGATTTTATAAAACCGCCGTTTTTGAAATCTGTTGCAATACAGCCTATTAAAAGATTTAAGATATATGTAAACGCACAAAGTACACATAATTTTTTAATTTCAAATAAACTTAAACATAAAAGTATCATTGATATAATGAATGAAATTAAGCCTAATGATGCGATATAATCCAGCGGATTTTTAAAAACTTCCAAAAACTTTAAAAATTTTACATTCTTTAATTTGTTCACAAAGAGCATAAAAATCATAAATGCATATAAAAACATTCCCCAGTAAGCAAGAGGAATTCCAAAGAATTGTGACTCGGTAGTCTTTGCAATACCGTCACAATCAATAAAATCATTTACCGAACAAAAACTCGCAAGTGCATACGGGTTAAAGTTCGCATTGTAATAAATAACTGCCAGTTTTATGGTTGTCAAAAGACCTATGACCGATAAAACAGCTATCCCAACCTTTTTTTTCATATCTTCGTTCATACATAATTCTCCTATTATAAACTTATAATACAATTTTAATTTTCATAAATCAATAGCATAAAGCAGGTATATTAAATCCCCCTTTCCGGTAATAAAAAGTCTATTATAATATTTTAACCTTGAATAAATAAAGATTTCATGATATACTTGATTTATAGAGTTATTTGCGAGAGGTTGATTTGAAAAAGAACATATTTGACTTGTTTTTAGACAAAGTATTGACTGTACCTTTCTGGGTCAGACAGGTTATATATCTTAAATTAGCTCAGGAAATGAGAGAAAAATCCTGTGAAAACTTTTTAAGAAATCACCCTGATGATATTCTTTCAACATTTGTTCCAACCCTTACCTTCAAGGGAAAAACAGAACTTATGGAACGCAAATGCGGGCTTGATAATAATATTTATAACTTTCTTCAAGGATGCGCTAATGAATACAGCATGCTTGAGATTTCAGTAAATACATTCCTTTCTATGGAAGAAGTTGCTAAATATTACGAACTGTGCCTTGAACAAAACTTTATTAAAGTTCCGGATTCTAAAGAAATTCATGCTATGGCAGGATATATTGCAGGAAAATTCAGAGTAGGTGAGTATTTCAAACAAAAAGGCGCACTTACCGTTGACCAGCTGCAACAGGCAATTCTGGCACACAGAAGCGCTAACGAACAGGGACAGCCTGCAAAATTCGGTGAAATACTTGTTGCATTAGGATTTATTAAAGAAGAAGATTTAACAGCTTTGTTACTGCTGAAAGAAGAAGCTAAAAAACGTTTTATTCTTGATTACAATACAGTTCCAAAACCTGAAACAACTTATGCTAACGATAATCAAAAATATGAAGAAGAAATCGCAGCTTTAAAAGATGAAAATCTTAAATTAAAACGTAAAATGATTCAGCTTTTGGAGTTGGTAAAACGAAATGGTCAGCAATAACACAGAACCTGCTTTGTTAGTAGAATTTAAACGTGACGGACTTGTAGAACGTGAACATTACGGGTTTATTGTTCTTGCTGATAAAAATCGTGCGTTTGATTATATCGGTGATGATAAAAATTATCCGTTTTATCTGCGCTCCTGCGCTAAACCTTTGCAGGCAGCTCTTTTAACAGATTACGGCATGGATAAGTATTATGATATGACAGAAGAAGAAATCGCATTGTGCTGTGCTTCTCATGCCGGTGAAGAAATCCATGTTAAAACAGCAGTCGGCTTGTTAAAAAAAATCGGACTTGATGAAAGCTATTTGAAATGCGGATTTCACAAACCGCTTTCTAAAATCGAGCAAAACAAAATGCTTTTGGAAGGAACACATGAGAACATTTTCCAGAATAACTGTTCCGGCAAACATATTATGATGCTCGGATTGTGCAAAATGAAAAACTGGGATTTAGCATCCTATGATGATCTGAACCACCCGCTTCAGCAGGCAATTAAAGCTAAAATAAATGAACTTTGCCATGTGACAAAAGATTACCCGATAACCAAAGACGGATGCGGAGTTCCTATCTTTTCAATGCCTTTAAAAAATATGCTTCACGGATACTTGAATTTATTTTGTAATCCTGAGTATGAAAAAATTAAGAACGCTTTTTTAAACCACCCGTATATTATAGGCGGAGAGGACAGAACAGACACCAAAATTATTACAAATTCAAACGGCATCGCTGCAAAGGTCGGAGCAGGAGGGCTTTGCATTGTTGTTAACACCTTAAGCGAAGAAGCATTTATCGTAAAAATTGCAGACTGTGATATGTATGCAAGGGAACTGACAGTTTTACAGGTAATGAAAAACCTGCATTGGGCTGACATTGAAATTTCTCATGACATAAATACACTTCACAATGAAAAAGTTGGTGAAATTATTGTTTCAATTTAAGTTTACCGTTAAGCATTTTTGAAGCTTCCTGATTGTATTCTGCTTTTATATTCGGATAAGCCTCTTTTTTAATTAAACCGTTGGCTGTTTCGATAGACATAAAATATAAACCTCTTTGATAAACTTTTTGTGCAGAGTTTATAATTTCATCAGGAATTTTTCCTTTATAAATATTGCTTGCGTGCGAGATTTCAAACAGTCTGCGTTTATCAAGACCGCTCAAAAACTTTTTGAGTGTTTTACCGTCTTTTTCTACGACAAACATTCTTTTGTCATCAAACTTGTTGATATATTTTTGCAATTCGCTTGAACTCTTGAATTTCATCACAGAGTAGTCAACATTCATTTTTGCAATTGCAGAGGAATAATCACCGCTTTTCAGTGCACTTACAAACCCCGGATGATTTTCAAACACGGTTTCGCCTCTGTTAAAAACAAAGTCCATTACAGAATCTTTCATAGCCTGAGGCATTTTTTTGTATGCATCATCGCCTATAATGGCTCTGATATTTTGTTCTCTATCCAGAATATCCTGTGCCAGCATAGTGTAGATTTGGGTATCGGTAAGTGTTTTGCCTGAATACTTCCCTGTTTCTCCGGCATCAAGTGCATGACCTATGCCTATGGTTTTTACGCCATTTTTATCTGTATAAATTTTATTATGTTTTTCTTCCATTTTTTCAAGAGATTTCAAATAATCAAGACTGAACCCCGTGGCTTTTGCAGCATCTTCAATGCTTTTTACATTTTTAGCTTCACGTCTTTCAGGTATCTTAATTGTTTGACCTATTTTTAGTTTCTTTTCATCAATAGCATTTAAGGCAAGAAGAGCTTCTGTAGAAACATTAAACTTTTTAGCAACAGTTCCTGCCGTATCTCCCTCTTTAATTACGTAATCAGGATTTTTAATTATTTTAACAAATTTATTTCTTGTATTTTCTTTTGCGATTTCTTCATCGGAAATCTCTCTATACATTTGGATACCGTTATTTGCGTTCTTTTTTGCGGCAGGAAAAATTGCTGCATTTGACTTTGCAGGTATTCTGAGCTTCTGCCCTAATGATAATGTATTATCTTTTAAACCGTTTGCTTTTTTTAAATCTTCAACGGATACTCCGTTTGCTTTTGCAACAGAAAATAAGGTATCTCCTTTTTTTACGGTGTATACCGGATTATCATTTTTTGGCTTTTCGCCGGATAAAGATTTAGTTGTATTTTCCGGAGCTGTTGATTTGAAAAAGCTCAACAGTTTCCATAAATCAAATTCTGACATTTTTACCTTAATTAACTAAAGTTTCTTCTATTGCATCCGCAACACATTTCATATATTTCTTCTGGTCATAAGCTGATAACAGTGAATTAGTAATATCTTCATTTGCAATATTACCTATTTCCAGAAGCGATGATGAAATACCTTTTGTTGCATTATTTACATATAAATTGTCTTGTTCAACTTTCGGGGTAAGCTGCGGGAAGCCTTTTTTCAAATGTTTATTGATATTATCCGAAAGTTTTTTATCAATACCTTTTGTATATCTTACGGTACACTTTTTATCGTTGGGATTTTCTTTTACGGATTCCACGTGAACCGATAGAAACAGCATATCTGATTTATTGCTGTCTTTAATAACTTCACGCACATCATCAGCACCTTTTTTGCCTGCAAGCATGTTTTCAAGATACTGCTGTTTTGCCATACCTCCGTTTCTTACAGCTCCCGAAACAAAAATAACTGTAGCTCCCCTGCTTCTTAAATCATCGGATAACTTGTCAACAAAGCTTTTTGCAACACGCCATTCTTCAATAGGCATTTCTTTACCTTCGGCATTCTTAACTGATAGAACAGTTCCGGGATCAAAACTGCCGTTGCTTTGCTGATAGCCTCCATGACCAGAGTTTAATATAACGACTTTTTTATCCAAATTTCCTCTGCCTGTTGGCAGTTGAAGCTCTGTCACTGCTTCAATCTTTTTGGTTTCGGTATTATAATTTGGCAGCGGTCTTACAATATAAGGATTATCTACCTTACTAAAACCTTTATCTTTTTTAGCACTATTTATCGCCCATTTTCTAAGCTGACCTGCCGTTGCATAATTTCCGTCAGAGCCTTTTATTATAGTTAAGGTATTTGATGTAATATCTTTACTGTTTCCGCCATTTGTACTTTCTAAAATTTCAGCAGAAATAGATGACGAACCGTTATTTTTATTAGATTTTGATGAGTTGTTTTCAATCATCTCTGAAATCATTGCATCCATATTTTCAGTATCAACCATACCTTTGTACCATGGTTTACCAAATTCTTTTTCAAGCTCAGCTTTAAATTCCTGTCTTTTTTGAGGGTTAGAATTTTTAGTTTGTTTTGCAAGATTATCATAAACTGTCATTACAGCATCTTTTCTTAATTCGGAAGAACTTTTAATTTCCGAGCATATAGCATTAATAAGCGTTTCATCATTTTTGGGAAGTGTTTCGTATTCCTGTATAACTTCTTTTACATTTTTATCATTGATTTTTAAAAACGCTGCGGCAAAATCTTCTTTTCCGACAGCCCCTATATTATTAGAAACAGCATCTCTGATTTGTTCTGCGATTTCTTTAGGGGTAACCTCTTTTTGCTGAATCGCAGATTTAGCCG
>HF991477.1:93653-136854 GCA_000433095.1 Clostridium sp. CAG:967
TGAACCGCAGATTTAGCCGCAGGAGCAGTTTGCGATGTTTTAGGAGTTGTATCGGGCTCTTTCGGAGGTTGCTGCGGTTTCGGCTCAGGTTTTGATGCTTTAACCGCACCTTGTTTTTTAGGGTAAACATAAAAATGCTCACCTTTGGAAGGCTTATAATTTTTAGGAAGACCGTTCAATGCAAGAAGCTCATCAACAGACATTCCGTTTTGCTCTGCAAGGAATTTTAATCCTTTTCCGTCAGGAATTTGTGCGTGAGGAACATTTTTAATAACCTGATTTTTATCAAGAGTATCTTTAGTAAGTCCTGTCATATTTTTAAAATCAGTCAGCGACATATTGAACTTGCGTGCAATAGCAGTAAGCCCTTTTTCATCTCCGCTGACAGTTACAATATACTCACCTTTTGCCCTTGCTTCTTTTTTTACCTTATCTAAGTCCGGAATTTCATTATCCCTTTTTTCAACAGGATTATTACCTAAATTCTTAACTTCAAAATTCATAAATTTATTCCTACTGTTTTACACACATAAAAAATAACGGCATCCTTCACATTAATCTTTAAGATAACCGTTATTATATTAATATTTATTTACATTTGTTATTTATGTATTAAAAATTCTATCGCCCGCATCGCCCATACCCGGAACAATATACCCCTTTTCATTCAAATGATCATCCACTGCCGCCGTTATAATTTCAATATCAGGGTAATGTTTTTGTATATTTTCTATTCCCTGAGGTGCAGCAATAATACAGATTACTTTTATGTTATCAATAGGAATTCCTTTGTCAGCATAAAGTTTAATCGCTTCAATCAAAGAATTACCGGTAGCAAGCATAGGATCGGTTATATAAATATAAAATTTCTCAGGGTTAGGCGCATCCATAGGAACCTTATTATAATACCATACAGGCTTTAATGTCTTTTCGTCCCTGTACATTCCTATATGTCTTATGCAAGCCTGTGGAAGAATATCAATTGCTTCATCTGTAAAAATTAATCCTGCCCTTAAAATCGGCGAGATGATTAAATTTATATCAGGATCAACTGTTTTTGCAGTAAAAGCAGTCAACGGAGTAGTGATTTCAGTATCAACAAGCGGCAAGTTTTTTGAAGCCTCATACAATAGACATCTTGTAATCTTTCTGGTCGCAATTCTAACCCCCTGACTGTCAGTATCTTTATCACGCATTGTACATAAATTTAACAGCACAACAGGATTATTGATTATTCTCACTTTGTCTGCGTTCATCTTTATCAACTCCTTTATGTTTATTTTTCTTATTAGAAAACTCATTAATCCATTTATCCAGCATATTCATGTTAGTTTCTATGCCACGAATTTCTACCCCTGCACTGTCCATATTTTCAAGTCCTGTTTCTCTTGCAAAGAAAGAAAGTTTGTTTGTTATAGACCCCAGTTTATCAAACATATCATTCAGCAATCCTAAAGAATCATGAAGTCTTTTCGGATTTTTTATTACCAGAAGCTTATTTGTAGCAAGGCTTTCTTCTGTAGGAGGGTAAACCTCTAACGATTTTGAACCGCCCATACCGTTAAATTCTACTGTTGCAACAGAACCTTTCGGTAAAATCACCTCTTTATCGGTTATAATTACTTTTACATAAACATCGTTTGATAATATTTTTATTCTGTCAACATAACCGACCTGAACACCCATAAATTTTACCGGTGAACCGACAATAAGACCGTCAACATCAGGCAGAAACAACTGGTAGGTAACAAGTTCTTTATTCTTATGGTACCTGTAAATACGTACACCTGCAATAATAAAACATAAAACTAAAAACCATATTGCAAACTCTATCCAAACGTATTTATGAATACCTTCTATTTTTTTCATAGGTCTATTATACACTAATACATGAATTTTTGCCACTTGCCAAAAAACTTTTTGTATTATAGTATTAATATATATATAGAAAAAGTGAGGTTTGAAAATGGATCAAATTATAAGAGTTGCGTGGGATTTGAATGAAAATACCGACAACAGATATCAGTTAGTTTACGAAATTGCAGAACTTGCAAAAAAATTGGTTGATGAAAATCAAGCTAAAAAAGCTCGTGATGATTTCAATTTTGAAGAAAACTTTGACACAACATACAAAAAAGAAAATCCTGTTGAACACGCAATTATGGTTAAAGCAGCAGAAGCTGATGACGACAGATTAGTAGGTTAATTTATTATTAAGGCACAAGAATAATCTTGTGCCTTTTTGTGTTTAAAATCGGAGTATATATGGAAAATACAGTTAAATTTATTAATGAACAAACAAACAGTTTTAAGCCTGAAACAGGTATTATTTTAGGTTCGGGACTCGGTGAACTTGCGGATGAATACTGTGATTATGCCGTACCTTATTCAGATATTCCGAATTTTATAAAATCCACTGTTCAAGGACACAAAGGCAGACTTGTATTTGCTGAAATAAATAATAAAAAAGTTGTAATGATGCAGGGCAGAAATCATTTTTATGAAGGTCACACAATGCAGGAAATAACATATCCGGTAAAGGTTATGAAAGCATTGGGAGTTAAAACGCTTATTTTAACTAATGCAGCCGGTGCTGTAAACGAAAGCTACAAACCTGCAGATTTGATGCTAATTACAGACCACATAAACAATATGGGCTCCAATCCTTTAATCGGACCTAATGATGAAACTTTGGGCGAAAGATTTCCTGATATGACAGAGGTTTATAAAAAAGATTTAATTGCTTTAGCTGAAAAATCAGCAGAAAAACTCGGCATCAAAGTTCAAAAAGGGATTTACTGGGCAAATTCGGGTCCGTCATACGAAACACCTGCCGAAATTAAAATGATAAGAAAACTCGGCGGGGATGCCGTGGGTATGTCAACAGTTCCCGAAGCAACGGTAGCAAACTACTGCGGGCTTAACGTTCTTGGCATAAGCTGTATTACTAATGCTGCAAGTTCTGCTACAAGCGGAAAACTTTCGCACGAAGAGGTAATTGAAGCAGCCAACAGTGCAAAAGCCAAATTTAAATCTTTAATATTGGAAATTTTAAAAAATATATAATAAAAAGCCCGCATTTGCGGGCTTTCTTTATCATAAAAATTCTATGATTTTTTATTACCGCAGCATAAGTATGTAACTGCTCCGAGTACAGCTGCACCAACAGCACCGTAGATTAGAGCAGCTTTACCCTGAATACTTCTTGCTGCTTTTTTAATTGCGTTTCCAATTCCTTCTTCACAATCAATAAATTTTTTATTACTGCTGTCCCAGAACTGTTCAAAAATAGCTTTGCCGGCTTTCCTGTTCATATCTGCACCTTCAGCTTTAATAGCATTCTTTACTTCATCAATTGATTTACCTGCATATTGTTTATCAAAATTTTCACTTACAACTTGTTTCAGTTCTTCAAAACTTCCGGCATTACGAACCTTTTCAGCATATTCGGCAGGAGCTTTTACTCCAACTGCCTCAAGCCCCTCAGACATTTGTTCAACCATATATTTGAAATCATCAAAATTAGTTCCTTTAACGTTTTCAAACATTTTATTTACAAACCCGTTTTTTAATTCTTCAACTGTTTTAGCATTTGTGACTAAATCATTATAACTTTTTAATTCCCTTTCAACAGCTTGAGTAATCTGCTTTTCTTCCGGAGACATAGCCTCCTTGATATTTTCGTCCATCTTTCTGATAAAACTGTCAGTCGGAGCACCGTCTTTTAAATACGGTTTTGAGTACCACCCGGCTGCTGCCCCTGCACCACCGCCTGCTAATGCTGCAACAGAAGAATAAAGTACTGAATTATTGTTTGAACTGTTTACACTGTCTACCGCCATATTTTCTACCTTTCTTTACGCTTGTCTCACACAATTAATTAAAGAATAAACAGGCAAAAAAGTTGCTACCCGGGCATCGCATCCTATCCTATCCTATCCTATGAGGGATTATAAGCGGGTTTCAGGCATTTTAAAATCCATCTTTACAAACTGTTACAAATAAAGTTAAACATCACACTTTAAGACATTTGTAAACTACTGTAAATTTTGTATATACTCTCTCTTGCCAAAATTTTGTTTTCAGTTGAAAATACATGACGGGAAGGAAAAGAAAATGTTAGTAGGAAAATTAACATACGATACGGTGAAGCAGCGACAAAAGTCAGCCGGAGAATTATCTCCAAGCCGTGTTCCTCTTTCTTCCGAGTTCATGTCTTCAAAAAACAGTTTAAATAATACCGAGAGACCTTTAAAAAGTAATCAAAATGATTTATCTTTTAAAGGTCTTTCTTTTAAGGGAGAAAATAAACCTAAGAAAAAAGACGATAAAATGAAACCGCTGCTTGCTACAGTTGGTGTGCTGGCTGCAACAGGTCTTGCTTTAAGGTTTGCTCCAAGATACAAAGAAGCCGGTAAATTTAAAGTTTCTGAATTTTTAGAATTTGCAGAAAAACACATGGGTGTTATTAAAAAAGATTCTAAAAATCCGGATGCAATTATTAATTCTTCTATCGCAGAAGAATTATTTGAAAGTGTAAGGGATTCAAAATTAACTAAAGATTTAGTTAAAGTAGACGGCGACAATGTTACCTTCTACAAAAAAACTATTCCTCAACTTATCTGGGACGGATTAATCTATCCGTTTAAGATTTTGCCTGCCGATATTTTAAACGGAAGTGTAGAATTATTAGGAAAAATTAAACCTTTTAAAGGCTGGGCTGAAAAAACACTTGAAAAACCAATGTTTAAAAATATCAGACAGCGCTCTAAAATTGATGCAAAAGTCAATTCTTTACGTGGACTGTTCAAAACAGCACAAGACTTGAAAGGAAAAACAGAAGAAGAAATTTCATCCGCAATGTTTCAGCGTTCGGTTAAAATGTTTGATCCCGGTACAGGAAACTACGATACAAAACACGAAAGGTCTTTAAACAGACTTGTATCAGGTTTGCCTCCTGCCATATTCCTTGCAAATGATGCTTACAACCTTTCACGTATGATGGATGATGACGGGAAAGCTGCTACAGAAGAACAAAAAGTTAGATTTAAACAGGAAATGGCAAGAATAGGCTTTAATGCATATATTACTCTTGTTACCCTGGGTGCTCTTAATAAATACATTAACAACTCGAAAATGGGCATTATGTTAATGACAGGTTTAACAACTCTTACTACAGAAGCTTTCTCCAGAGTTATCAACGGTAAACACATCACAAGATTAACTCCTGAAGAAGCACGCAGAGAAAATGAAAAGAACCACGCACCCGAAGCACAAATCAAACCTGACTTATCATTCAAAGCAGCTGATAAGCCTAAAGATGAAAAGCAGCAAAAACCGCTTCTTACATTTAATTCAGCAATGAAAGCAATAGGACTGATTATTGCAGGAGGATTTGCGGCAAAAGGATTAAGAAAAATCAGTGCTGTTGACAACGGCTGGAAAAAATTCAGCGGTTATTTCAAAAACTTATACAATGATGCAACACAAATAAAAGATTACAGAATTCCTCAAGAAAAATTAAATCAGATAACCAAAGTTCTTGAAGAAAACGGCTTCACAAAACTTGCAGAAAAATACAAAGATGTTGCAAAAAATGCAGTAAATCCTGACGGAACAATCAGTCTGGGCGTAAAAGACAAGAAAACAAAACCTTTAGTAGACTTTTTCCTGGCACCGTTCAGATTTATCTGGAAGTACGGTTCAATGCCATATAAATTTGTTGACGATGCAATACAATCTTTCGGTAAAAAAGCACCAAAAGCCGGACGTAAAAAAGTTGAAGATATTTCAGCTCTTGCAAAAAGTATTGATAATATCGGACGTGAAGCAACTAAAAAGAATTTCACTCCTGAACAGTTCCAATCATATGTTAAAGATAACATCCTGAAAGCATTTAACGTAGACACAATGTCAAATGTATCTAACAGCGAACTTTCAAACCTTGCAAAAACAGCGGCACTTGCTGCTACAATCTGGTTCCTGATGACTGATAACTACAACATGGTTATGTTGAAATCAAACGGTAATGATGTAGAAGGCGCAAAAACAAAATTCACTGAAAGATTTGTACAGGAAGGTTCAAGATTGTTCTATCAAACATTGCTGATTGACCTGTTTAATAGCACATTCAAGAGCCAGTATAACAAGTCATTATTCGGAATGAGCTGGATTACATTAACAAATACCACAATGGGAGAATGGCTGACAAGAAAATCTGTAGGCGTTCCTGTAGGAACTCATACACGTGACCAGTTAATCGAACTTGAAAACAAACAAGAAAACGCAACAGGTCTTGAAAGAAAATATTACGACTTTATGAAACGTCTTACAGGAAAACGTTCAATCAAAACATATGAAGTTGACAAAAAAGAACAGCCTGTAGCTGAAAGTCAACCTGTTATTCAAAATCAGGAAATAAATTTCACTAACAAAAACATTTTTAAACAAATGATAAAATAAGTTACTTTATCTTACCTTATTTTCTTCGCCTTTAATAAGTCTTACGATATTAGAGCGGTGTAAATAAATTATATAAACCGCACCTAAAGCACAATATGCGATATAAGCCGAAGGAGCTTTAAAAGCCCACATTAAAAACGGTGATAATGCAAGTGCTATGATTGAACCGACAGAAACATATCTTGTAACAAAAGTGATTACAGCCCAAACGGCAGCAATAATTAAACCAACCTGCCAGTTTAATGCAAGAATTGTTCCTACACCTGAAGCTACTGATTTTCCGCCTGTAAATTTAAGGAAAACTGATTTGCTGTGACCGAGAATTACTGCTACTGCGGCTAAAACAGGAAGCAAACCTATCCCGGTAAAAGCAGTTGCAAATATTTTTGCAAGGACTACAGGCAGTGCACCCTTAAAAGCATCAAGCAGTAATGTTATAAAGAACCATTTCTTTCCCATAACTCTTTTTACATTTGTTGCTCCTGTTGAGCCAGAACCTATTGTTCTGATATCCTGTCCCGTAAAAGCTTTTACAATAATATAACCTGTCGGTATAGAACCGATTAAATATGCAGTTACTACAACAGCCAGCAATTCCAATATTTTTTCCATAATCTCTCCTTTGTGCAAAAATTATAACAGGGATGTTGTAATAATTCAAGAATCTATTATAATGTATATAATGAAAAAGATTATTGCAGTTTTAATATGTATTCAGCTAACTGTACTGCCTGCATTAGCAAATTATGATTTCAGCGACGAAGCACAGGCAGAATTTGACAGAAACAGATTTCAGCCCGTACAAACTCAACCTGTACAAAATGATTTTTCTAAAACGCAAAAACGTAAAATTTTAAAACAAAAAAATCAATCGGATGCAGAAACTGACAGAACAAATTATACACCTCCGTTGATTGAAGAAAACAATCCTGCCGATGCATATTTTAACCAACCACAGCCGCAATTGTCAGGCAGAGTTGTGACTGTACCTGCTGGAACTGCTTTTTACGTAACCTTTGATGCGGGAATAAGTTCAGGCAGTCTTGAAAAGAATGACAGGCTAACTGTAAGACTTACAGATGATTTAAAATACAACGGGATAATGATTGCACCTGCTGGAAGTTTGGTTTACGGAAGCGCAACTGATGCTAATGCTGCCGGTTTAGCATACGGAAGCGGAGCTATTGAACTGAATTTCAATCAAATCTTAACACCTGACGGAAATGTCATAAATATTTCTACAGAAAAAATTTATATGAAAGCAAAAAGCGAACGTGCTCAAAAAATGACACGTGATATTGTAATCGGAGCACTGGGCAGTATGCTTGTAGGTGCTGCGTTTACGGCTCTCGGCGGCGGAGACAACTGGGGTGAAAATATGCTGATTTACGGCGGACTGGGAGCTTTAGGAGGAGGTCTTAGAGGAACAATGCAGCGTGGACAAGATATACAGATTTATGACGGAACAAGTGTTGAGGTCAGACTTACAGCACCATTAAACGCTGCTCAATATAATTACGGATTGCTCTAACAATCAAATTATGCTATAGTAATGTTAATAAGTTTGAAAACAGGTGAGAGATGAAGTTAAATAAAAGATTAGTCACATTAGGGTTATTAATTTTAATACTATCGGTTGCTGGTAAATTTTTATGGATGGGGTTAAGACAAATAAAAGTTGATGATTTTCACCCCTCAGCAGTAATCTTTGTTATTGACTCATCTGCTTCTAACCAAAAACAACTGCCGGAACAGAAAAAAACTTTAAGACAGATTTGTAACCTGCTTGATCCGGAAGATCAAATAAAGATTTTGAGAGTTTCTGAAGATGCATACCTTATATATGAAGGCACTCCTATGAACGGAAGCGTTATTACAAAATCAATGGATGCATTTACCAAATACGATGCAAAAGATTACGGCACAGCATACGGCGTTGGACTTAAAAAAGCATTTTCACATGTTCTTACAATGCAAAAAGCCGGATACAGACCTGCCGTTGTTGTTATGGGTGACTTAGAAAATGAAGGCGCAATTGAAAAACAGATAAACTGGAATACTTTACCGCAAAATGTTCAAAACGTTAAACAGTATGCACCTGAATTGTCTATGATGTTTTTGGATGCACACCCTGCAAAGCTTGATCTGGTAAAAGAAAAACTAACTCCTGTACTTGGTGAAGAACATCTTATTGTTTCACCAAAACAGAATATAGATAAATCTATAAGAAAATTCCTTCACTCACTTGGAAGATAATTAACGAGGTAATAATTTAATGGCAATAGTAGTTTCATCATCAAAACAAGAAAAAGTTTTTAGCGGAAAAGATGTAATAAATGTAGGCACAAATCCTAATTGTGATTTTATACTTGAATTGGGCTTTGATATACTGCTTACACTTCAATATAATAATGCTGATAACAAATGTGTTATTATGAACACTTTCCAAAGCGACAAAGTTTTGTTCAAAGGACAGCCCGTAAAAAGGGTTGAAGTCGGAAATGTATGTAAATTAATGTTTGCAGGAACAGATGAATTCGTAAGTATAAAAATTCTCGCTGAAACTCCCGTAAAAGCCGCTGTTGAAACTAAAAAGACAGTAACTTCAATAAGTCAGGAAGATTTCACGGAAGATGATATTAAAGGTCTTTACGGCAAAGATGTTAACGCTGTTACCAAAGTTAAAATTGAAAAACAAAAAGAAGATTTGGAAAATGTTCGTGTGGCAATCATCAAACAGGTTGCATTCCACATTAACGACTTAAAACAAAAACTTTCCACAAACTCAAAAACAAGTATATTTTTGCATATTGCAATGTTCATAAGCTCAATTATCTGCGCATTCGGAGTGTCAAATTACCTTATGGGCTTGACAATTCAAGAGTCTGCAAATTATCTTCATCTGCCCACAAACATTAAAGTATGGGCTGCATATTCGGTATTAACTTACGGTATATGCCTGCTTTTAAAACAAGGGGTATATTTATATTTGCAGAGCAATATCCAAAAAGAAATGTCCAAGTCTGCAAAACTAGGTCAGACATTTATGCTTATATTTTCGTTAATCTTTGTCCTCGGAATTTATGTTGTAAACCTTGTTTATTATATGAATTTGAATGACTTTATGACATTTGCAATTTTCATTTCATTCTTCTTCTCCGGCATAATGGCAGTTTTGGCAATAAGCTGCGGTTATTTCAAATGCAACGGAACAGAGTGGACTATTATGCTTGATAAATATGAATACAGAGAAGATTTTGAAAGCGTAATAAAATCTTACAGACAATGGATTGAAAGATATATTAACAGTTTAAGCAATTCTAAAATTCAGTATATTAAAGATAAAATGTTTAACCTGCAATTGAAATCCGTAGGAGAAACTGTTGTAGGTATTTTAACAGCACCGTTTCTTGCTTATGGTGTTTCTAACACTCTTGCAATGTGTTTCCCGGAAGCAGCAGGATGGGTAAGAATTTCAGGTTTGAGAATAAGCCCTGTGTTCTTAACTCTTGCAACATTTTTGATTATCTTTGCATTTTTCTCATTTGTAAATGCATTCTTATGCACCAAAAAAGTTCAGGGGTCACAAGTTATAAAACAAGACGGTTTCAGTGACTGGCAGCATCATGGCGTAACTATATACGGACTTGAAGGAGTTAGAAGATTAGAGTCCGAAAAACGCCGTTCGCTTGCTATTGCCTGCGCAATTATCTTTATTGAATTTGCAATGAACATTTCTTTCTTTATGACTGAAATCGGCGGCGACTTACAGGGTATATTTTTAAGTTTAGTTGCGGCATTAGTTCCTACAGCATTATTGATTGCTGAAACTATGATGCTGAGCCAGACTAAATTTGATATTTATGCCTGCGACGAATTACTTTCTAAAGTAGATAAAGACTAGTATGGATTTCTTAAAAGTTACAGTTATAGTTTTATTTGTATTATTGACTATCATAACCGTGCATATACATCCTGATATGCATCAGCCTATGATACTTGAGGATGCTGATTTTAAAGTTACAAGAATCAGTGACAATCTTTCAACAAAAAACATCCCTGTTACAAAGACACCAGAACGAAAAAAAGAAGCACCGGAAAACACCAAAACCGTAACTTCAAATACTCAAAGAGAAATAAAAATTCAAGATACAGCACCTGTTGAAAATAAGACGAAATATATTCAACATGAGGAACAAAAGCCTGCAAGAAACACGAAGAAGTATACACAGGAAGAAAAAGACACAGCATCACAGCTCGAACTTTTACAGCGTATAATTGAGCAGGCAGAAAAAGAAACAGCTTCTCCTCAGGAAGCTCCTTATACTCCGCCAAAACCGAAACCTGTTCAAAAACAAGAAGTTAAGCAAAACAACAGCAGCTCTAAAAATCCGTATATGACTGAACAGGAAGAAATTATTGCCTGGAATAAATGGCGCAGCGCTGTCCAAAACAGAATTATGGATGATTCAAAGATAGATTACGCACCTCTCGGAACTGTATTTATGTTTTCATTTGTTGCAGATAAATTCGGAAATGTTTCTAACATAAAGGTTGTCTGTTCAAACCCTGCTTTTATGGATGTAGCAAGAAATAATGTTAAGCCTGCTATTGCAAACCTTCAAAAACAGCCTGTTTTAAAATTTCCACGTGGAACCCAGAGAACTTCAACGGTCGTAACCGGTATTTTTATAATAGGCACAGAAGAAAGATATTCAACACCAAATGATTTTTCAGATTTTGAAAGGGTCAGATACTAATGGATGCAAAAAAAATTACAATTATTTGTACAGTAATGCTCATTTTAATCGCAATTTCAACAGCTGTGATTATCAATATGAAACCGCAAATGCATAAAACGTTTCAGCTTGAAAACTTAATCTTCAAAAGAGGTAACAAATGATTTTAAAAATAATATGCCTCTTACTGTTAATAATTTTAGAACTTCCTCTTGTTATAAGATTTATAAGATACAACAGGGAAATAGAAATAACAAGACAGGTTGCCGTTACCATATTAATGATTATTACAGCCTCAATTGTCTGGGGTATTTATAAACTTGCATTATTTGTGATAAGATAAAATTGTTATGTACATATGTAGAGAATGTAAAGCTGAATATAAACAAAAAGTTGATTACTGTGATTGCGGTAACAACACTTTTGACTTTGTAGAAGATGCGCCTGTACAGGCTTTTAAAAATACAGAAAAGTATACAGCAAATATAAAAGCGCCAAAAGATATTATATCATCTGCGTTTTTTGTTATTTGTCTGATATTATCAATAATTGTTTGGCTTATTCCCGTAAAAAGTACACCTCACAAAACTACAGATACTCAAAAGCACGAACAACAGGTTCAAAAAGCAAATATTCCTGCAAATATTGATAAAATATGGGATGATACACCACTTTACACCCCTAAAAAAGAGCAGCAGCCGGCAGTTATAAATGAAGAACGTCAGGTTCCGATTCCATTAACGTCAACGCCTGTTGACTATGCCAGGCGTATAACAGAACCTGCTCCGAAAATTATTAAACAACCGTTGCCTGTTCAACAAAAACCAAAAACTATTGTTGAAACACCCAACATTGTGCAGCAGTCAAAACCTGCGCCTCCTGTTACGTTTGAACAGCCAAAACCGGTATACAATCCAAACAGTCCGGTTATGCAAAAATACAAAGGAAGTCTTCGCAGTGCTTTATTTTCAAAATTTGCAGCAGGAAGCGTTCAGGGTGCAGGAACATGTGAAATTCAATTTTCTGTTGATGAAACAGGAAAACTTACTAACAGAAAATTTTTAAAAGAATCAGGTAACAAATCACTTGATGATGCTGTATATTATATGTTAATGAGTGTTCCCAAATTCACTCCTCCGCCTGATGAATACAACGGAGAACCTATTAGAATGAAATTTATAATGAATTACGGAAACTATGAAATTTCTATAAACTAAAATTAAAGTTTAGAATAATCACAAGTTCTTCATTAAAAAAGTTATCCGGGAAAGGTTTGAAAGGTGCAGCAGCCTTGATTGCTTCACCTGCATTATCATCCAGTTCTTTTATTTTAGAAGATTTTAATATTCTGCATTTTTTTACATGCCCGTCCCTGCCTAATGTCAGAGCAACCTGAACGAGCAAATCAGTTTTGCCTTTTGCAAGGATATCAATTTTTTTGCGTGAAGGAACTTTCCAGCTTTTAATAACTTTCTGTCTGACTTCTGCTACATAAGGCGCATAGTCAACGTATTTACCCTCGGGTGAAAATACAAAAGATTCGGTATCGGAAACAAATATCTGAACAGCATGCAATTTACCTGATGGGTAATCATAAATTATTCTGCACTTTTGAAGCTCGGGACGTCTGAACGATACAAATTTTAACTCGTTAGAATCAGAGTTGTAAATAAGTTCGGCACCGCCGCTTTTCACATAATAATAGCTTTTATTTTGCGTTCCGTCATCTTTTATTAAAGTAAAATCATGATAATATTTGGGATACTTCGAAGTTTTAACTTCGGGTTTTATTTTACTGAAAATTACAGCTAAAGTTTCGTTTACGGTTTTATAACTCGTACTCTGGTCTTGTGACAAAAACTCAGGCTCAATTTTTACATAGTTAGCTGCAAAAGATTGAGAAGCCATAATCATCATTATAGAAAACAATATAAATAATTTCTTCATAACATACTCCTCTGACATCATACCATAAACATACTATTATGACCAACTTTGAGCGCTGATGAAAAATTTTCGTTTAAGAAATGTAAATCTGTATGCCGAAATTATAAAGTTTTTCGATAAAAAATCCGTCAAAAATTTTGTATGTTTAATTGACTTTCGTGAAAAAATCATTAAACAAAAAAGAAATTATGAAAGGATGTGGGTATGTCGTCATCAATCAGTTCATTAAGCAGTGCACAGGCAGGTGCAGTAAGCACATATCAAAACAATACACTGAGTGCTGCTACAAAACAAAAGCTTGAAGCTCTGGGAATAGATCCGAGTTCCGTTACAAGTGAAGCTCAGGCTCAAGCACTTATCTCTCAAGCTGAAGCTACACAGCACCAACAAAATGCTAACAGCGAAAACAACGGAGGCGGAAATTCATCAGAACAAGAGCTTATGTCTGAAGCTAAATCCCTTGCAACGGCTGTTGGGGCAAGCGTATCAAGTGATGATACTCTGGATGATATTATAAACAATATTGATACTAAAATTCAAGCTATGCTGAATTCCGGAGATGAAAACCAATTTAAACTTGCACAAGGTTATCAATCACAGCTTGCAAGTTTATCAGAAAGAGCTGATACCGTTACCAGCACACAAAACAATATTTTTAATGCTATGAATATGGTTTCCGTAAGCAATAAGTATGCTTTAGGACTATAAAAAAAAACTTTAAGCTGCCGCTGAAATTAACAGCGGCAGGTTTTTTGTTGCAATTAAAAAAGTTTATAGTAATATACAACTATGAGTTGCAATCAAAAAAGTTTATAGTAATATACAACTATGAACGAAAAAGAAAAAATGATTAACGGTCTGCCGTATGATGCATCTGATTCAGAGCTTTATTCAGAACGCATCAGATGTAAAACTATGTGTTTTAAATATAACCAAACACTACCTGAACAAATGGGGCAAAGGCAAGATATTATAAAAAAAATTATAGGCAAAACAAAAGGTATATTTCATATAGAACCGAACTTTTATTGTGACTACGGTTATAATATTGAATTAGGCGAAAACTTTTATTCTAATCATAATCTGGTGATTCTTGACTGTGCTAAAGTTACCTTTGGCGATAATGTCTTTATCGGTCCTAATTCAGGTTTCTACACCGCAGAACATCCTTTGAATGCACAAGAAAGAATTACGGGAGCCGAATGGGCTTATCCCATAAACGTCGGCAATAATGTGTGGTTTGGCGGTAACGTTACTGTTCTTGCGGGTGTAACTATAGGCGACAATACGGTTATCGGAGCAGGAAGTGTTGTAACAAAAGATATACCGTCTAATGTTATTGCAGTTGGAAACCCTTGTAAAATTATCAGAAAAATCGAAAATTAAATTTATATTTATATATAAATTTCACATATACATGAGCATAGCTTATTGAGTAATGTATTTTGTCTTCAATCCAAACAGAATAAAACTGTAACGAGTGAGGATAAAATGATTACAAAAAACAAAGCACTTGCAGTCTTTGCTGTTTTATTATGCATGAATTTATATAACTGCGTATTTGCAGAAAATGATACAGTATACAGATACCCTGATTATGCTTATGAATATCTTGGCAACGATAAATTTGAAAATTTTAACAGAAAAATGTTCAACTTTAACCTTAAATTGAACAAATACGCAATAAAACCTGTTCATACAATATGGGCCTCTATCATGCCCGAGTACGGTATTGAAAGAATAAAAAGCGCAACAACAAATATAGAATACCCTATAAGACTTGTAAGTACTTTGCTACAAAAAGATTTTCAAGCTTCCAAAACAGAAACCATAAGATTTTTAACCAACAGCACACTAGGCATAGGCGGCTTGTATGATCCTGCCGACAAACTTTTTCATATAGAACCGGTTGCAGAAGATATGGAACAGGCTCTTGCAAAATGCAAAGTTAAACAAGGACCTTATCTGGTTCTTCCAGTTCTATCATCAATTACCCCGAGAGAAACAGCAGGCAAAGTCCTTGATGCTGCTCTTAATCCTTCATCATATATTGCAACCCCTGTTATTGCACTTGTAAAAGCAGGATTGACCGTAAACAAAAGTTATGCAATTCAGCCTATGGCAAAAATGGTTGAGTCAAATTACGCTGACCCCTATGTAATTGCTAAAAAGTTCTATGGAGTAAACAACTATATAAAACTTGAAAATCTGGACAGAAAAAAAGTTATTGACCAATATATGAAAAATTTTGAAAATGACCTGCTGGTTAATAATAATGAAGTTATTAACGATGAGGAAAATGCTGACGATACAGACAGTGTTCTAAGAGTAAACAATGAAACAGAAGAAAAAGTAAGCCTTAGAGGGAATGAAATTGAACCGCTTACAGTAAACGAAATAATTCAAGGAAGCGCAACTATTGATAACGTTATTATGAAAAGTTATGATAATCCTAATTCAAAACTTTTTGCAGATATGCTTCTGTTTGATTTTAAACCGCAAAGCCCTGTTGTAGATGCAATGCGTACAGCATTATTTGACATTCCCGGTATTGACGATTCAATATGGACTGACCTTTCAGTCTGGAACAGATGTTTTAACAAAAAAATAAGAACTTCTTCCGTAAACATTACGCCTGACAGACAAAACTACAAGTACAGATATATAATGCAAAAAGACAAAAATTCTCCACTTGCAATAATTTATCCGTCAATAGGCGAAGGAATAACATCTCATCACTCTGTTGTTCTGGCAAAAATGTTTTACGATGCAGGATATTCTGTACTGATACAGGGCAGCCATTTCCAATGGGAATTTGTAAAAAGTATGCCTGCAAATTACCGCCCGGGACTGCCAAAGCAGGATGCCCGGGATTTGCAAAAAATTACAGGCAAAATTATTGACTCCTTAGAGGCAAAATATGACTGCAAGTTTCATGACAATGTATTAATCGGAACATCTTTCGGTGCATTAATGACTTTATACATCGCAAATGAAGAAGCTCAAAAAAACACCCTGAATATTTCAAAGTTCATCTCAATTAACCCGCCGATTGAACTTGTTTATGCAATGAAACAAATTGATAAGAATACTCAGGAGTGGAATAAAAATCCTGAAAATATTAAAGAAAAAGTTGCAATAACAGCCGCTAAAATTATGCAGGTATATAATAATAAAGAAACACTTGATAAAACAAATATAACTCTGCCTTTTTCCGAATATGAAGGTAAACTTATCACAGGATTTTTAATGCATCAAAAATTATCTGACTTAATCTATACACTTGAAGGAAATTCAAAAGACATTTACAGTAAAATTTATAATATGGGATATGAGGATTATGCAAATAAATACCTTCTTAGCGAACAGCATAACAGCTTTGATGAATTAAGATATGAAACCAGTATTTATGCTATATCCGATTATTTGAGAGAAAACGATAACTACAAAATTTACCATGCTCTGGATGATTATCTGGTAAACAAGCAGCAGCTGAGAATTCTAAAGAAATTCTCAGGAGCAAAAACCGTAATTTTTGATCACGGTTCCCACCTGGGATTTCTTTACAGACAGGAATTCATAAATGAACTTAAAAAAGATATTACGCTGAATAATAAAACATTAGCGCAAAACTAGCAAAAAAAAATAATCACGTGTTTTTTATAAACGGCAAGAGGAAAAAATGAGAGTAAGCTTCAACGGAATAAAAAACATAGGATATACACAGTTTTCATACAAAACCGAACATCAGGAAAATAATATTCCGATAAGTCCTGATGAAGATTATGAAAACCACTTTTTGAGTGTAAAATTAACAGACGACAAAGACGGTAATGATTTATCGGAATATTTGAATTTGATTAAAGAAAAACCCAAATATCTGAATATCTTTAACAATAAAACATTTGTTTTTAATATAAATAAAAGATATGAACCTGTTAAAAATTCTGAAATTTATTATCCGGAATATGACTTTCAGCTTAACGGAGAGGAATTGGAGCTTGAAGACAGCAATTTGAAATTATTCAGTTTTCTGGCACGAATTTTAATAAGAACAAAACAAATTTCTCAAAACACAACTTCAAAAAATACATTAACTGAAAATGCTTTCGGTGAACCTGCCGCTTCCGAAGGCTGCCAAAAAATGTTTGATTATATTCAAAATGTTATGGAAGATTATTTCAACAAATAACAATTCATATTAGTTTACATTCCGACAAAAACAGACTTTTTTATGGTTTATTCTGAATAATGAAACTTAATGGAGTTAAGAATGAAAATCAATCCCTGCATTAGTTTTAAAGGAACTTTTTACACTGTAGCAGATTCTCACACCAGACTGCCGATGACAGCAGGACTTTTATCTGAGATTGAAAACAGAAGCAAAAATGAAACCGAACCTGTATTTTTATTAGACGGCGGAGATTTTATGGGTGATAATTATCCGCTTAAGACAATGTCTGATATGTATTTAAAATTCCGGCAAAACAATCCGAACATAAATTTCATATTTAATCTTGGAAATGTTGAGCTTGAAGGTTGGTTTATGTATAATCATAAATCACTTAGCGAATGCGGAAATATCTTAAAAAACTTTAATGATAAAGGAATAAAAATAGTCAACGCAACTATTTATAAGCTGGCAGAAGAAAACGATTCTGTAAAAGATTATATAAAACCTTATATTATGCTGGATGATATTGTTGATGGAGAGCATAAAAAAGTTCTTGTAACAGGATTTACACAACGAAAAATGAACCAGGCAGAAGATGAAGCTGATACAAAAGAACTTTTGAGAACAATTATAAAGCCCGCAATTGACAGAGAAAAACCTGACAGTGTTATATTAATGATGCATACAATGAAAAATTATACTAAAGATATTCTTGATTATGCAGAAAACAACCTGAAAATAAATAATATTGAACTTGTTACAGGAGCACACCCTCACAGCATAGAAGACTTTCAACACGGAAATGCAAGAGTACTCTATCCTGCACCTAACGGCAAATGCGCTTATGAAATCAAGCATACAAAAAACGGGTTTGAATTTGACAAAATAGTTCCCGAAAAAAACCATTACCATTACGAACCTGTTGCTCAAAGCAAGTCTGTAATTTCTAATATTGACATAAACAACCCGCTTCCTGTCAATAATGCCTACAGCAAAATACTTTCCTCTGTAAAAAATATGAATAATATTATTGCAAAATCTATGTTTACATTCAAAACAAGAAGCGAATATAATTTTATATATTCAGGACCAACAGAACTCGGAACATTTATGGCAAATTCCATAAAAGACAGAACAAACTCGGATATCGGAATTATGCTCACTCAGGATTTCAGAGAAAAACTTCCTGAAAAAGGAAAAGATATAACTTACTACAATATCAGTGACGTTGTAAATGTAAACAAACAGGTCTATCAAATACAGGATGTAACCGTCGGGGATTTAAAAAACATCTTTGAGATTTCATTAAAAAACCAGAATGACGGAGAAACAAATCCTGACTTTTTTGAATATTCATCAAATATTAAAATAGACAGAAAAACTGATGACAGCGAAAATAAAATCTCTCAAATTTATATAAATGAAAATGGCAGCTGGCATAAATTATTGGATGAAAACGGCAGACCTGCCGATAAAAACAAAAAATTTACCGTTGCAACATGTGAGTTCATTGCAAATGGCGGAAGACCTGCACTTGAATATTTTAAAACATTAAAATCTGCACCTTTTGGCAGACTTAAAACACGTGATATGGTTGAAGAAAGTTTGAGAATACTTGAGAATAACCCTCCCGAAAAATACCAAGCATCAATAATGACAAATATTTAAAGAATTTTGTATATTTTTCTAAAATAGGGGTTGACTGATAGCAGCTATCAAGTTGTAAACTGTTTTTGTAGTCTTAAATTAATGAAAGGATTTTTATGAAAAGAATTTTTTCTGTAATTGTATTTACTGCAATTTTTATGACAGGAGGATGTATGGCAATAGCAGACAATTTAGAACAACCGTTTAACCGGGGAGAGTTAAACCCTTATAACAAATTTTTCACAGGTTTAACTTATCTGAGCAGATTGAGCGAAAACGACAGTACATGGAACTCTTCAATTGCGAATGTTACATTTGAACCTTCTGCAAGAACAAACTGGCATAAACACAGCGGAGGACAAATACTTCTTGTAACAGCAGGAGAAGGACGTTATCAGGAAAAAGACAAACCTGTACAAATTATTAAAAAAGGCGATACCGTAAGAATTCCGCCTGATGTAATCCATTGGCATGGTGCAGCACCTGACAAATGGTTTGCACATATCTCAATAGAAACAAACCTTCCTAATAACTCTACTACCTGGCTCGAACCGGTAACAGACAAAGAATATTGCGGAAAGGATAAATAATGAATAAAAAAGTTTTAATATTATCGTCTTCACCTCGCAGAGGAGGAAACTCAGATACCCTGTGCGACAAATTTGCTAAAGGCGCAAATGAAGCAGGAAATCAAATCGAAAAAGTTTTTCTGCGGGATAAAAAAATAAATTATTGTTCAGGATGCGGGTTATGCAGTAATAACGGATACAGCGGATGTTCTCAAAGCGACGATATGCCGGAAATTCTGGATAAAATAATTGAAGCAGACGTAATCGTTATGGCAACACCGGTGTACTTTTATGCTATGTGCGGACAGATGAAAACTTTAATTGACAGATGCTGTGCTAAATATACAAAAATTAAAAACAAAGATTTTTATTTTATTCTTACTGCAGCAGACGACAATAAAGTTTCATTACAAAGAACAATAGAAGAATTTAGAGGATTTTTGGCTTGCCTTTCAGGAGCTGTTGAAAAAGGTGTTATTTATGGAACAGGTGTCTGGCAAAAAGACGATGTAAATTCAACCGATCTTCCTCTACAAGCTTACGAGGCAGGAAAACTGATATGAAAAAAATAATAACATGTTTAATGATGATATTGCTTGTGCAAGGAACTCTTGCCTTTGCAGAAAGCAATGGAGCAAAGGATAACAATATGACAAGAACTGAATTTTCTAACAAAAGATACAATGAATTGTTTAATGAACAAAATTGTTTATTAAAAGAAACTGACAATGAATTCTATGAAACTGCCAAAAAGTTTATATATGGTGATGTTGCACAGACAGGCAGTTTAACATTAAAAGAAAGAGAACTTATCACAATAGTTGTATTGACTGTAAATCAACAGCCGCAAATCTTAAAAAAACATATAGAAGGAGCATTAAATGCAGGATTGACACCTGTTGAAATAAAAGAAGCTATCTACCAGACAGCACCTTATGCAGGAATTCCTAAAGCTGTTATAGCAGTAGAAACTGCAAATGAGGTATTTAAAAAACATAAAATCAAACTTCCGTTGGAAAACAAAAAAACAGTGAATGAAGAAACACGCTATGAAAAAGGGCTTGAAGCTCAGGTAAAAATATTCGGCGAAGGTATGAAAAATGCGAAATTACGTTACCCGAAAGATCAGCAGCATATACCTCAATTTCTTGCCGAATACTGCTTCGGGGATTTTTATACAAATCCGGTTATTGACCTGAAAACACGAGAACTTTTGACTTTATGTATGCTTACCGCATTAGGTGACACAGAAAGCCAAATTAAAGGTCATATTCAAGGTAATTTGAATATGGGCAACACAAAAGAAACAATGATAGCAGCAATAACACAATGTCTTCCATATATAGGTTTCCCGAGAACTTTAAACGCATTGAGATACCTCGAAGAAACTGCTTCCAAATAAAGAAAAAGCCCTCTGTTTGAGGGCTTTTTTTATAGATTTATGTCATACATTCCGTTAGAATAAGGTCCGATTGCCATTATTTTGTTTATATCCGGAAAATGAACAATTTCCGTCGGATTTGCAGTGTCAAAATCCAGATAAACAAGCTTTTCAGTTTCAGAAGCATTGCTTATTACATGTGCTCCTTCTTCACCGGAAGGGAATGTTATTACATCACCGGCTTTTACCTGAATATTACCTTTTGCGGTTCTCACAACTCCTTCACCGCTGATTATATAAAAAACTTCTTCATTCATCTCGTGGTAATGGTATCCCCAGGCATAATTTCCCGGTTCTACTTCTACAAAGCTGACATTACATTGTTTCGCTTCCTGAGGAGGAAAAACGTATTTTACTTTAAATTCATTCCCGTTTTGCTCAATTTTTTGTTCCTGTATATTATTATAATTCTTTACTGCAAGTTGTTTCATTACAAATTCTCCTTGTATTGATAAGTATAGACTGTGTATTGCAATACATTAATCATTGTAATCGCTTGAGCTGTCGGAGTAAAGAAGGCACCATTAAGTTTTATAGTTACCAGCAGGTAAGAATTTAAACCATTAAAGAAATTTGCAATTTAACAAAACTTAACAACTTATTTAAGCTTAACCTCAACAATTGAGTTCAACATATTTCTGTAACGTTTTAAATATGAAATAAACTGTTCCAGCTCTTCTGTAGTGAATTCACTGTTAGTTCTCGAAATTATGTTTCCTCTGACCTGTGCAATCCCCTTTTCAAAAAGTTCTGCACCTTTTGGAGTGACAACATTTTGAGTGTAATTAAGACTATCATCATATTTACGTGTAACAAAACCTTTAGTTTCCATTTCATTTAAGATTTTACCAATATGTGCTTTGCCACGAAACATAACTTTTGCGATATCAGCCTGAGAAAAATCAGGATTTTTATTTAAAAGCATTAGAATAAAAAACTCATCAGGGGCAATCTCTTCACCAATATATTTGGCATGAAATATTCTTCTGAATGATTTACTGAAATTCGCAGTGTAATCAATCTGATATGCTATATTATTAAAAAACTTTTTTGTAACCTTATCAACGTCTATCATAAATCAAGCCTTAACTATCCCTAAGTATACTGTAAATGGTGGATTAATACAACTTTTTGTTGACAGTATTTGTATAATATTTTATCATAAATGGTAGAAAATTCTACCATTTGTGTTAACAGATTAAAATCGGAGAGAAGTATGAAAATTAATATGACCAGAAAACAATGGGCGATAGTAATATTATTAGTTATTATAGTACCGATTATATACAACAAAACTTCAGGATTTATAACAGGTATGATACAAAAACAAGCCATGAAGATGCCTAAAGAGGTTGTAGTTGATTATCCCGGGCTGCAGGAAGTTTCTATATCAGTTGAAGAAACCGGACGTGTTGAGGCAAAGTATTCAGTTGATGTCATTGCAAGAGTTCCGGGATTTTTGATTAAAAAATTCTTTAAAGAAGGTGATTTTGTAAAAAAAGGACAAACTATTTTTCAAATTGATCCCAGAGAATATCAAATAGAAGTTAACAACGCATCTGCAACCGTAAATCAGTACAGCGCACTTTAAAAAAATGCACAGCAGGAATTAGACCGTGCAAATGCACTTATCAAAGAAGATTTAATAAGCCGTTCCGATGTTGACTCAAGTCTTGCTTCAAGAAACCAGAATAAAGCTTTACTGGATGCAGCACGCCAGCAATTGGAACTTGCAAGAGTTAATTTAAGTTACACAAATATTAAGTCACCTATTGACGGACGTATAGGGAAAGTTAATATTACAGAAGGCAACTATGTTACCGCAACTTCAGGTTCGTTAGTTAATATTTCAAGTACAAACCCTGTTTATGTTGCTTTCAACCTTAAAAGTTCAGATTTTATAAAACTTTTGAGAGCAAGCAAACATGAACTTAATGATGTTGAAGTAAAAATCCAGTTTGACGGAGGAAAATGGTATGACAAAGTCGGAAAAATCGACTTTGTAGACAACCAAATCGACAAAAACTCAGGCTCCATAGCCTTACGTGCAGTATTTGATAACACAAAAGGCTGGCTTGTCCCTGGAGATTATATGAAAGTTAAGCTTATTGCTCCGCAAAAAGTTACATACATGACAGTTCCGCAAGCCTGCACAAAAGGTGATGCTATGAGCGGATATTACGTATGGACTGTTAAAGACAACAAGGCAGTGAGAAAAGATATTGAAGTTTCTGATGATATTGATAATAACTGGGTTGTTGAAAGCGGACTTGAAAAAGATGATGTTGTAGTTGTTTCAGGCATTCAAAATATAAACTCTGAAGGACAAAATTTAAAAATTATTGATAACGAAGAATATATTAAGAATTTAAATGTGGGTAAATAATGAAAAAGATTTTTGATAAAGAAAAGTTATACTTTTTTATAAGAAAACCAAGATTTGCGTTAGTAATTTCAATCTGTATAGTAATTCTGGGTTTAATTTCCATGTTAACCCTGAAACAGGAAAACTATCCGGATGTAACGCCTCCTCAGGTGCGTGTATCAGCATCATATACCGGTGCAAATGCTGAAGTTATCGAATCTTCAATAGCTACAGTACTTGAAAATAAATTAAACGGTGTTGAAAATCTGTCCTATATGACATCAACCTCCTATGACGGAACTTATACTTTGACATTGTATTTTAAAGTCGGTACAGACAAAGATATCAACCTGATGAATGTTCAAAACAGAATTCAACAGGTCCTTTCACAGTTACCGGAAGATGTTCAAAGAACAGGTGTTACGGCTGTAAGCAGAACATCAGGTTCTGGAGCACTTATCCTAAATGTTGCTGATGAACATGGTAATTGGTCACAGCTTGATATGACAAATTACGGTTCAATTTATATTAAAGATGAATTAAAACGTGTCGAAGGTGTAGCAGATATTGATGTTCACGGGGCAGGCGATTATTCAATGAGAATATGGCTTGACCCGCAGAAAATGGCAGGTTTAAATATTTCTACCAGTGAAGTAAAAACTGCAATTGTCAATCAAAATACACAGGTTACCGCAGGATCACTGGGAGCATTGCCTACAGATAACAAACAGGCTTTACAGTTAACTTTAAAAACAAAAGGCAGACTTGCCGATGTGGAAGAGTTTGAAAATATTATCATTCGTTCAAATATGGATGGCAGCAAAGTTAGAATAAAAGATATTGCACGGGTTGAACTCGGAGCGGATTCATACTCTCATTTAGGTATAATTGACGGTAAACCGGCAACTATGATTATGGTTTCACAGTTATCGGATGCCAATATATTAAACCTGTCAAAAGCTGTAAAATCAAAAATCGCAGAACTTAATTCAAGGTTGGATAACGGATTAAAGGTTAAAATCGTAAAAGATGATTCCGAGTATATTCATGAATCTATGAAAGAGGTTGAATTTACTATTTTACTGACAGGTGTTATTGTTGTTTTGATTATCTTCCTGTTTTTAGGGGACGGAATGGCAACATTAGTTCCTTGTGTAACAATTCCAGTTTCGTTAATCGGTACATTTGCCGCATTGAAAGCATTCGGAATGAGTATAAACCTTTTATCGCTGTTCGCACTTGTACTTGCAGTCGGGGTGGTAGTTGATGATGCCATTGTTGTTATTGAAAACGTAACACGTCACCTTGAAGAAGGGAAGTCTGCAATTATTGCAACACAGTTAACTATGCAAGAAGTAGGTTCTTCTCTGGTTGCAATGGCAATGGTTCTTATGGCTGTATTTGTACCTATCATATTTATGGGAGGTATGACAGGGGTAATGTATAAACAGTTTGCTGTTTGTATTGCCGTGTCTATTGCAATTTCAGCGATTTGCGCATTAACACTTTCACCTGCAATGTGTTCTCATTTTCTGGGACAAAAGAAGGAACAAGAAAAAGAAATAAAATCCCCTGTTCTACTTCGTACAAAACATATTGTAGACAGAATAAATAAAAGAACATCTGTTCTTGTAGAGAAATTTAATAAATTCTTCGTTAAAGTTGAAGAATTTTATATGGAATTTGTTCATAAATTTGTTTATGACAAAAAGTTGACCATTGCTTTTTATGTAGGACTTGTAGCATTAACTCTTTTATGTTTCAGAGTTATTTCAACAGGGTTTATTCCTGACGAGGATCAGGGTGTATTACTTGCAAGTATTACACTCCCTGACGGTGCTTCACTTTCAAGAACAGAAGAAGTTTCTCAAAGATTTATAGAACAGGTTAGAAATATTGAAGGTGTTAACAGAGAAAAACTTCTGGTCTTTGGCGGAAACGGGGCTTCAAACAGTGCAACAGGTATTATTATGCTTGATGATTATGCTGACAGGAAAATAGGTCCTATCGACTGGATTAAAAGAAAACTTTCAGGACGTCCGACAGATTTAAGACACACAGCAATTCTTGCAAAAATAAGACCAATAGCATCTGCTACAAAAGAAGCATCAATATCCGTATTTTCGCCTCCTGCAATTATGGGTATGAGTATGATGGGCGGTTTCGAATTCCAAATGCTGTCACGTGGAGAATATTCAGCACAGGATTTGGAAAAATGGGCAAACACCCTTATTGAGGCAGCTAACCAGGATCCTTCATTATCAAGTGTATATACAACATTCCAGGCTAACGTTCCTCAATATACTTTAGAGATAGATTATGAAAAAGCTCTGGCACAAAGCGTTGATTTACAAGAACTTTACTCTACTCTTGCATCAATGCTGGGAACATATTACGTTAACGACTTTAACAAATATGACAGAGTATTTAAAGTAGAAATTCAGGCTGAAAGCAATTTCAGAAATACAGCAGCTGATTTATCGGGAATATATGTAAAAAATACAAACGGTGTAATGGTGCCTGTTCTTTCTATGGTAAAACTAAAACAGACAATCGGTACAGCATCAATTTCAAGATACAATTTGTATAAATCAGTCCAGATTCAAGGTCAGCAGGCAGCAGGCAAAAGTTCAGGAGATGCAATGAACGCTATGGAAGCTGTTGCAAAACGTGTACTGCCTTCCGATATGACTTTTGATTGGTCAGGTACTTCTGCTCAAGAACGTGAAGCATCAGGGCAGACTGCAATAATTATAACTATGGCGCTGGTATTTGTTTACCTTTTCCTTGTTGCACTGTATGAAAGTTATACAATTCCGATTGCAGTATTATTAATCTCGCCAATTGCAGCTTTGGGTGCCCTTATTTTCCAAATGATGATTAATCAGTCATTCGATATATATTCTCAGGTCGGTATGATTACACTTATTGGTCTGGCTGCAAAACAATCTATACTTATTGTGGAATTCGCAAAAGAAGAGCACGAAAAACACGGATTGCCTGTAAAAGAAGCTGCTATAAAAGCCGCAAAACTTCGTTTCAGAGCAATTATGATGACAGAAATTGCCTTTATTATAGGTGTTTTACCTATGCTGTTTGCATCAGGCGCAGGCGCTAATTCAAGAATATCAGTAGGCTCTACGGTATTCGGAGGTATGGTTGCAGCAGCTACTATAGGTGCTGTTCTGACACCGGCATTCTACGTTATTGTTCAGGAATTTGTTGACCTGTTCCCTAAAAAGGAAATTACGGAAAAAGATTTGGAGATAGTAGATATAGCATGAAAAAGATAGTGAATTTATTTTTAATATGTTCTGTTCTTACACTTACCTCAAACACAGCTCTGGCTAAGTTTGTACGTAAGGAGAAAGTAAAAAAATCAGATGAAATTCAAATTGTAAAACCTGATAAAACAAAAACAAACAAAAAACATGAACGTAAAAAGAAAGAAGAAAATTTAAAAGATAAACAGCAATCTTCAAAAGAAGCTGAAGGGATGTATGAAACAAAATTCCCTGTCATAAACAGCCAGATTGAATATGCTGATATGAACGGCGAAGTTACATTAAGCGACTGCATAAAACTTGCCATAACTCACCACCCTGCAATTATGTCAGCCATAAGCAACTCCGAAATTTACCATTCAAGAGTGGGACAAGCCTGGTCTAATTATTTTCCCACAATCGGCGCCGGAGTAAGCTATTCAAGAAATGACATGCTTATGACAATGAGAAGCGGAAGTCAGTACTCCGGTATGATGAACAGAAGGTATGACCAGTATTACACTCCTACTCTCTCTGCAAATATGCTTTTATTTGACTTTGGCAAAACTAAAGCAAGTGCTGATATGGCAAAAAGAAATTTCGAATCTTCACGTTACGATGCTGAAACAAGTATTGAACTTGTAATTTATAATGTAAAAGTTGCATATTACAATATGATTTTTGCAGAATTACAAAAAGTAGTCTATGAAGATACCGTAAAAGATTACGAACTACAGCTAAAACAGGCTAAGGCATACTATGAAATAGGTAAAAAAGCAAAAATTGATGTTACAACGGCAGAATATAACTTGGGCAATGCTAAAGTAAACCTTATTAAAGCAAAGAATACACTTGAACTTGCTTCTGTACAGCTTGCAAATGCTGTAGGTATTCCTGAATTGCAAAACGTAATTTTAAAAGATAAATTAAACTCAAAAGCGTATGATGTAAACTTTGATAATTTATTAGAAACAGCTGAAGCATCACGTCCGTCATTACTTTCAGCAAAAAAACTTATGGATGCGGCAGAACTGGGAGTTAGAGCAGCAAAAAGAGCTTTCACACCTGACATAAGCGCAAACGGTTCATACATGAGAGGCGGTTACAGTATGAATGCAGACTACGGTTATCAATTAGGTTTGCAATTGAATTATACAAACTTAAACCTTATGCTGCTTAAAAAACAAGTTGATGAAGCAAAAGCAACATATAAAAAATACATGGCAGATTATGAACAACAAAAACAGAACGTGTACTTAGAAGTCAAAAGTGCATATATCAGCTTGCTGAACTCTCATGACAGTTTAGATGTTTCAAAGCTTGCGCTTCAACAAGCAAAAGAACAACAATATCAAGCCTTCCGAAGATATCAGGTAGGACTTGGCAACGCAATTGAATTTAAAGATGCAGAAAACACATATTTAAATGCGCAATTAAATTACTATTCAAATTTGCTTGATTACAACGTAAACGCAGCTGAACTTGAACGAGTAGTAGGTGCTCCTATAAAAGAATCTGATATTGATTTGTAATCTGTGTAATAAAAAAAGACCTGATAATCAGGTCTTTTTTAAATCTGGGGCGGAAGGATTCGAACCTCCGAATGCCTGGACCAAAACCAGGTGCCTTACCACTTGGCGACGCCCCATTATCGGCTACATTTATTATTCTAACCGCTAAAATTCAGTTGTCAATATTTTTTTTGTATAAATGGACTTTTTTCTTGCGAAAATATTACTTCTACTCCGTTTATAAGTTTTTTTAAAACCTCCAGAATAAGAATTTCGCTTTCAAAATGCCCTATATCATAAACTGCAATTTCGCTGTCAACAGCTGTATGAAATTTTAAATCACCTGTTACAAAAGCATCGGCGCCGTTTTCTTGAGCCTCCCGGATAAATTCACTGCCGCTGCCTGCACAAAAAGCTATCTTACTTATATTTTCAATGTTTTTATTATTTACATATCTGAGGTTTGGAGAAACTTTTGATAATAATTTTGCAAAATCTTCCACACTAAATTCACAATCAACATATCTTATAAAAGATGAATTGTCTATCCCGGTTTTATATTCAGACAGTCCAAGAACATTAATCAATGTGTCTGTAGTACCGCCGTTTGTTCTGTCAAGGTTAGTATGAGCACAATAGATATCAATTTTTTTATATTCAAGAGGAACATAAAATAGCGGGTGGTGAGAAATAATCATATCACAATTATTTGCATTCGCCTGATTGATTATTTCATCAGTAATCGTCAAAGCAAGCATAACTTTATTCACTTTATTTTTATTGGTTTTGACAAGCCAGCCTGAACAATCCCAGTTTTCTGCAAGATCAAGCGGTGCAAAATCCTCAATTTTTTCGACAATAGTATGCTTATTCATAAATTTCCTCAAAAATTTGGTAAGCTATAGTTGTTTTATCAGCTTTTTCAAGTTTTTTCATCCCGCCATTTTTGTCGAGAATTGTAACCTCATTGTAATCACTTGAAAAACCTATGTCTTTTCGTGAAATATCGTTTGCAATTAAGAAATCACAGCCTTTTTTAACAATTTTTTCTTTTGCATTCTCTATTAAATTTTCACTTTCCGCACAAAAGCCGACGATAGTTTGATGAGTTTTTTTCAGGCAGATTTCTTTTAATATATCAGGATTTTTAACAAGCGTAAGGGTAATTTCATCTTCGGAACTTTTTTTAATTTTCTGTTCGGCTTGTTCTTTAATTCTGTAATCAGCAACAGCAGCAGCCATGATTATACAGTCAGAAGCATCAAGTTCTTTTTCTACTGCGGATTGCATTTCAAGAGCTGACTTAACTTTTACAACATTATATTTTCTTGTAACTTCTTTAGTTGTTACAAGAGTTACGTCAGCACCAAGATTATATGCAGCATCAGCAAGTGCAAGACCCATTTTCCCTGATGAATAGTTGGAGATATATCTCACAGGATCAATATCTTCAATTGTACCGCCTGATGTTATAACTGTTTTTTTGCCCTTTAACTTTTTATAATTCAGAATTTCAACTGTTTTATCAAAAATTTTATCAAGGCTGCAAAGCCTGCCTTTTCCATCATAACCGCATGCCAAATACCCGCTTTCAGGTTCAAGAATTGTATAATGAAGTTTATTCAAATTTTCTTGAACAATCGGATTATCCCACATATTACAGTTCATGGCAGGAGCTATGATAACAGGTTTTCTGAATGCACAGGCGATTGATGTCAAAAGATTATCGCATACACCTGTTGCTATTTTTGAAATAGTATTTGCCGTTGCCGGTGCTATAACCATAATATCAGCTTCATCAGCAAATGAGATATGCTCGGGTTTGAAATCATCAATAGAAAATTCTTCAACCCCCACATCATTTTGGCTAAGGTTTTGCAGGGTTAATTTTGTGACAAAATTTAATGCATTTTTAGTGCAGACTACCCGCACATTTGCATTTGCACGTTTATACATTCTTATAAGCTCGCATATTTTATAAGCTGCAATACCGCCTGTAATACCAACCAGTATGGTTTTTCCGGTTAACATTTTTTTTGCTCTCCGATTATAACTTTTTCAAGGTCAGAAATTGCCTGTTCAAGATTATCATTAATGACTTTATAATCAAAGCTTTCAGCTCTTTGAAGTTCTTCTCTGACAGCTTGAAGACGTTTTTGGATTGTTTCTTCATCTTCTGTTTGTCTTCCTCTCAAACGTTCTTCAAGGGTTTTGTATGAAGGAGGACAAATAAATATTAAAACAGCTTCCGGCATTTGTTTTTTCACCTGCAAAGCGCCTTGAGTATCAATTTCGAGAATAATATCTTTGCCTTCCTGCAAACATTGGTTTATAAATTTTCTTTTGGTTCCGTACCGGTTTCCGGCAAACTCAGCCCATTCCAAAAATTTATTGTTATCAATGCATTGCTGAAAATCTTCTTTAGTCAGGAAAAAATAATTAACTCCATCGACTTCTCCACATCTGGGAGCTCGTGTAGTACAGGATATTGAAAGCATAAAATGAGGATTTTTAGCTAAAAACCCTTTTAAAACAGTGCCTTTGCCGACACCTGAAGATCCTGAAACTACATATAATTTTTTGTTCATACTATAATTATACAATGAATAAGAAAGCAATTTACAATTTTTTGAAAAAACTTAATACAACTAAAACTTACAAGGGGCTTGCAGATTTTGTTATAGAAAATCTTACACGCTTAACTAAGGCACAAGCATGCTGGATAGGACTAATTAATTTTACGACAATGCAGGTTGTGGTAAAAAAAATTTATAAAACAGAAGCTTTTAATAATAACAGGAAATTAATAAGTGAAGTTAAAAAAATCAGACAGGCTGTTTTTGACTTTTATAATAATTTTGAAATTGAAGATATAGTTGAGCACATATCCACTTTATCAAAAGAAAATAAGATTATACTGCCAATTATTTACAGAAAAAATGTTCTCGGGTATGTAGGTTTAATAAGTGATGACAGAAATTTTAACAAAAAATATATTGAATCAATAAGCATACTTGTACAAAATATTGCTTCAAAATTAGAAATTATTTCTCTTTATGAAGAAAGAGCAATTAATAAAAAAGAAAGACTTGAATTTCTGGCAAGTATATCGCATGAGTTCAAAACTCCGCTTAACTCAATAATAGGTTTTTCAGATATTTTGGCTATTAAATGCGAAAACAGCGAGCATTTAAAATATATAGATAACATTTCAAAAAGCTCAAAGTTCTTAATGGATTTAATCCAAATTACACTGGACTTTGCCCGCAGCGGAGCAAAGCCTATTGAGCTTATATGTCAGGATTTCAGGTCAAAAGAGGTAATTTCTGATATTATCTGGGGATTTGAAGAAATAAGAAAAGAGAAAAATATCACGATAAATTATACGCTTTCAGACGTTATAATAAACGCTGATATTACAAGATTTCAACAGCTGATATACAATCTTATTTCTAATGCAATCAAATTCAGTAAGGACAACAGCGAAATTATAATTGTCACTTATGTTAACACAAAACATGAATTTGTCTTTGAAATAAAGGATTCCGGAGATGGCATAAGCAAAAAAGATATAGGGAAAATATTTAATTTCTTCACACAGGTAAACAGAAATCAATTGAAACGCCAGCAGGGTTCAGGTGTCGGGCTTGCAGTATGTAAAAAAATCGCAAGAGCACATGGTGGCGACATATTTGTTAAATCACGGCTGCATTATGGAAGTACCTTCTGGGTAGTTCTTCCGCAAAAAAAATAAAAAGCTCCAAGTTATAAATCTTGAAGCTTTTTTATTTTTTATATTACTATGCTTTTTTACGCTTTTTAACCTTTTCATATATTAAAAGAACAGTACATATTACAATACAAATCATAGTAGATACGAGCCAGAATGCAATTGCACCGTTCCAGCCGAATTTATCTACCATAAATCCTGTACCGCCTGATGACAGAGCAGCTCCCACATAACCGAAAATACCTGTAAATCCGATTGATGCAGATGCAACTTTTTTAGAACTGCTTTCAACAGCGCAAAGACCGCCGATTAACATTTGAGGACCTGCTGTAAACATACCGATCATTGCAGCAAACACAAAGTCCATAAAATTATTGTCAGCAGGGTTTTGAGCAAACGCAAGCAAGCTTAAAATCAAACAGATTAAAAATATGATATTAATAGGAGTTCTGTTTCCTTTATAAACTTTATCGGAAATTACCCCTGCCAGAATTGCACCGAATGCTCCGATTAATGCTAAAGAGCTGAGTTTTGAACTTGCAAGAGTAAGAGAATTTCCCTTTACTTCAACCAGATATTTAACAAGCCAGTCTTCTGTTCCGAAACGAATAATGTAAACGAATATATAAGCTATTGCAAGCATCCATATTACAGGATTGAAAATGATATGTTCTTTAAATATTTGGAAATATGAACGGTTATCTTTTTCTTCATCAGTATCATTGCTGCAAGCAACAGGTTCTTCTCTGTATTTCTCTACATCAGGCAGTCCCAAAGACTGAGGCTTATCTCTCAATCTGTCATATAACCACAAACCTGTTATAATACAAATAACAGCAGGGATATAAAAAGCAGCTTTCCAGCCAAATTTATCAATAGCAAAACCTGAAACCATAACGGCAGCAAACACGCCTATCTGGTGAGAAGTTGACCATAATGACCATTTTGTACCACGTTCAGAGTTAGAGAACCAGTAAGACAAACTTTTTGCAACCGGAGGAAAACCGCAGGACTGGAACCAGCCGTTAGCACCCCAGAAAAATGCCATTACCCATAACAAAACCGTTGCCGAAGGCAATCCGAAAAAGCTAACATGCCCCGGTGTTATAAATACTGCACTTAAAACAAAACATAAGTTACAAATCGCAGACAATATTAAAGCTGTTGGTAAAAATGTTCTTACATTTGCTTTGTCTGCAATAACACCGTTTACAAATTTACCGATACCGTAAGTAACGTATAATGTTGACCCCAAAAGCCCCAGTTCCGTATTAGATAAATTTAAAGCTTTACCCATTGACGGAAGTGCCACTGCAATATTTTTTCTGCAAATATGAAATACAACATAGGCAATAAAACTTGAATAAAATATTCTCCATCTGTAATGAGTGTATGTCTTTTTTACTTCTTCCTGATTCATTGTAACCGGTTTTGCCGGAGGTTCTTTAAAGAACTCTATAAACGCATTCGCCATCTTATTTTCCTGCCTTAATTATCTGAATATTACGTGTCTCTGTAATTTCCTGGCGGGCATCTTTTATTAACTCTCTTTTTTCTTCATCTAATCTGCACCCGCATACCAATCTGTCTACAAATCCTGTGTTTAATTTTACGGCTTTATCAAAAGCACCTACTTCTTCCAGCACATCTTTTATCTGATGCAAGTCATAGCCGAAAGATTGTTTTGAATTATAAACAAGAGTTTCACCTGTCTGCGAAATAATAGGTTCTCCCCCTTGTTCGAAATATAATTTAAATACAGATTTTAAATCCTGCAATTCGGATTGAAGAGTTGAAACAGTCTGCTGAATTCTCAAAAATCTTTCAAATAAATATTCGACGTTATCCAGCTGTTTCATTTCCCAATCATACTTTTGGAGGTATAATTTCTTTAATTTGGGATAAGCAAGAGCCAAACCCATTGTATCAGCCATTGCACGGTGATGATTGTGCAATTCTACATTAAACTTATTTGTCAAAGCTTCCAAGCCGTGAGAGAACAGGTCAGGATAAACTTCTTTAAACATTTGCTGGGAATCAATTCTTGCATTTGTTAACTCTTTTCCTGTAGTACGGAGGCTTGCTTCATTCAAAAACGTATAATCAAATATACAATTATGAGCTACAATAGGGTAATCACCGATAAACTCAAGGATTTTAGGCATTGCTTCTTCTTCTGTGGGGGCATCGGCAACCATTTCCTGTGTAATTCCGTGAATTGCCATGCTTGATTTTCTGATATGCTGCTGTGGATTGATTAAAGTTTGGAATTCATCTTTTATTTTTCCGTTTTCCAATCTTACGGCAGCGAATTCAACCATCTTCTCTTTTGTATAATCCAAGCCCGTAGTTTCTGTATCCAGAACAATTTCTATTATCTTTTTTCTTCCCATTTTCTTATCCTATAGAGTTCTATTAAGATAATAGCACAAAAATATTTTCTGTGTTAGAATAAATCCGTTAAATAAAAAATTAAGGAGATATGTAATGTCAAATGCAGTTGATATCAATGATGAAACTTTTGAACAAGAAGTCATTAACTCAGAACAGCCTGTTGTTGTAGACTTCTGGGCTCCATGGTGCGGACCTTGCAGAAAATTGGGACCTATTTTGGACGAAGTTGCTTCAGAGTTCGACGGTAAAGTTAAATTCGTAAAAGTTAATACCGATGAAAATTTAAAGACAGCACAAGATTATTCTATCAGCGGTCTTCCAAGCCTCTTGGTTTTCAAAAACGGTAAAGCTCTTGAAAGACTTGTAGGTTTAATGCCTAAATCTACTATTATTTCAAATATTGAAAAACACTTATAATAACGACTGTTACAATTATTACATTATATTAAGCCTTGTTAAATCATTGATTTGCAAGGCTTTTAAGTTATTTTGCCGCATTTTTTGCCCGATATTATTAAAGTTTTACTTCTAAAAAGCCGATAACCTACGTAAAGGAAAAGGAGTAAATGCTTTGTATACTATAGACGGCGTTACAAATAAATATAAAGTATTTCAAGAGTACTACTTTGAAAAAAACAAAGTAGAACTTACTTATTCTCAAGCGCTGTCTTATTACAGCCAACTCTCAAAAGAAGAATTAGAAGAATTTGCAAAGTACTATCAAGATGAAACAGGTTATGAAATAATCACTGCTAACGGTACTTCTTACGGTGAAAATGCCCAATACACAGAGGCAGGCACCAAAAAAGTAAAAAAACACTGGAAAATAAAAAGCGACGACGGTTCATTCAACGGACGTGAAGAAGAAGCAACTGAAAGAGAAGTTAAAGTATATTCAACTAATGCTAACAAAGCAAATATTATGATGAAATACAGCATGGAAGCTTATGCTAAAAAATCAGGACAAATCCTTGATCCTATATGGTCACAATATTCAGCAGAAGAAATTATTGCCATGGAAGATACAGGGGTAAATATTCCTAAGGATATTCTTGAACTGGCTCATGCTATTCAGGAAAATTCTTCTGCAAATTATGACAGCACAGGCGAACAAAACGACAATGCCGATGAAACTTCTGAAAAAATGCCTTTTTTGGAAGCTGTTAAAGTTGCTCAGAAAAAAATTGAAGCTTGTGAAGAAAACGATGAAAAAATTGAAGATCAAATAAACGATCTTTTACCCGAAAAAGATAAACAAGAAAGAACTTTAAAAGAAAAAATGCAAGAACAGGAAGATGCATTTGAAAAGTTCAAAAAAATAATGAAAGATTGGACAAATCTTCAAGACAAAATTAACAGAGGCGAAGCTCTTACTACAAGAGAAAGCAAAAGATATCTTGAGTTAAGAGAAATGTTTGAAAATGAAGATTTCAAAGCTAAATCTAAAAACAGTGAATATGCATTTGACGAAAATGAAATTGCAAAATCATTAAACATGATTAACGTTCTTGCTGCAAAAGGCGAAATCTTAGGTGCAGAAACAGAAGAAATGGGCAAACTGCTTGCTGATTATACTTCTAAAAACAATTTTAAAACTACACGCACAGAAGTTAAACAAACTTTAGGCTTCTTTGCTTCATTCATTGCAATGGTAAAAGGCAAAAAATTAGCTGACTTAGCTACAGAAGTTGGTGAAGAAACTATAGAATTCAGCGCTGATTCAATTGATTCAGCAAACGAAATTGCATCTATTCTTGATATTCAAGATAAAATTATTGATCCCGCAAGCAGCAATCAAGACAAAACAGATGCTACAACAGATGATGCTGCACAAGCTGCTGATACAGAACAAAACAATGTTGCAGAAAATACAAACCAAGAAGCTGTTGATACAGAAGTTACACAAGAAGTTACTAACACAAAAGCAGAAGCTCCTGACGGTTCAGAAAGTGCAGAAGCTCCTGCAAATGCTGTTGATGCCGAAGCAGAAGACAAAGCGGCAGATGTTAACAATACAGTTGATACAACAGAAACAACTGATAATAAAACACAAACAAATAACAGCGAAGGTAAAGATAACAATGAAGAAAAATTCGTTGTAAATAATGAAAATGTTCTTGAATTAACAGGTCAAGCAGTTGATATTAAAGGTGAATTGCTTGAAGAAATTAAAGAAGCTCTTAAATCAATAAAAGTTGCAAAAAATGACAAAAAGTTTGCAGTTATTGCCGATAAAAAGATTTCTTTAATCTTAAAAAGATACCAGAAAGACGAAGAACAACGCCAAAATCAAGTTGAACAACTTGAAGAAAGAAACAACGAATCAAAAAAAGAATTAGAAAGATTAACAGGCAAATCATCTGATGAAATAGACAAAGATATTAACGGCAGCGAAAAAGATTCTGAATTAACAGGACAAAACAGCAGTGCTGACGAAGAAACAAAAGACGAAGTTCAAAAACACAGAAACAATATCATCAGCAACAATAAAGAAATTTCTAATATTCAAGCTGAATCAGAAAGTGCAAAAGAAGAATTTGCACAAAAAACTGCTAAAGAAAAAGATACCATAAACAAACAAGTTCCTGTTGAAAGTATTGCAAATGAACGCCATACAACATTCTTAGAAAAAGACTTACCTGAAAAATCAGAACAATTAAGCTTTACAAAAGCTGCCGGTATAACTTTGACAAAAATCGGCAAAATCTTAATTGCAAGAGGTATTAAAACTTTAGCAGCTACATTCTATTCAAGAAAAGCAATCGAAGATATCAGAGAAGGTTCAAAAAGCGTTCTTATAGGAACCGGTGCAAGAGCTGCAGCAGGCGGTAAAATGATACCTAAATTAGCTAAAACAACATCTAAAAAAGCTGCTAGTGATTCTTCCGAAGCTTTAGACAAACTTAATACTGTTGATCAAAAAATCATTTCAGTAACCGAAGAAGAAGGCGCAAATAATTCTACCGGTGAAGAAAACAATGATGAAGCAGGCAAAACTGAAAACGGAGAAAATACCAATTCCAACGAAACATCAGATGCAACTGCTCCTGCTGCATCTGAAACAGCTGAAACTGCACAAACACAACCTGCAACAGCAACAGAACAAGTTGATGAAGCAACAGCAGTTCCTCCTTCTGATGCAGAAACAGTTCAAGAAGAAGTTCAAAATGTAGCACAGGACGAAAAAACAGAAAACGAAAACACAACAGCTAAAACCAGAGCTGCTGCTCTTGTTGATGAAAAAACAGAAGAAAAAGAAGATGAAAAAGCTCCTTCAACAGATTCTACAGGAGCTTCATCAGGCGTGACAAACAAAAAAGAAGAAAAAGAAGAATTAACAACTGATAAAGCTCAAGATACAGCTGATGACAGCACTAAAGAAGCTAAAGAAGACAACAAAGAAACTTTAGAAATTACTAAAGATACAGAAAAAACAGAAAAAGAACTTGAAAAAGAACAAAAACAACTCGAAAAGTTAATGAAAAAAGATAATAAAGAAATTATCAAATTAACTAAAGAGTCTGAAAAAAATGCTCTGAAACAAGAAGAAATTTTAACAGAATACGAAGCTCTTGTAAACGAAAACGAACAGCTGTACGCAGAAGATGAAAATAATAACAAAAGTAATCCTGCTCCTGCTCAAAAAGCTCAAAACAATAATGAAGAAGACAACCAATCTGCTACAAGTGCATTCGGAATTATGGCAGGTCAACAAGGCAATACTTCAAATAATACTGACACAATTGCAGCAAATGATGCAAGAATTAACGAATTGGGTATTGAATTCAAAGGCTTAGGTTCAAAAATTGACAGAAACAGAACAAAAATTACTCAATACGGAAAAACAACTAAAAAACGTCAAAAGAAATTCGAAAAAGTAACTAAACTTAAAGACCAAAAAGCTAAAGAAACTGCTAAAAAAGAAGAAGAAAAACAAAAGAAACTTCAAAAAAGAGTAGCAGCCGTAGGCGCTTGTGAAAACTTATTCTCAATCACAATGTCTACAGGTACAATTATGATGGCTATTCCCTGGACAGCTGCTGCAGGTACAATTTTATTCAACATCGGCTTAAAAGGAACTATTGCCTGCGGCGTTGCAAAAGCTGCTATCTACCTTGCAGACGGCAATATTACAGCAGGCTTAATGGCTTTAGGTCAAACCGCTTTAACAGCAGCTACCGCAATGACAGGCACAGGCGCTGCATCCGGAACCGTTCTTGGGTCAGTTAGTGCAGGTTTAAGCGTAGTTTCTTCTACAGCCGAACTTGTTAACAATGTTAGAGCTATTGAAGGCAAAGAAGCTAACGGCTTTATGAGCAAATTATCAACAATCGCAGGCGTTGCATCAGGTATTACAAGTTCAGCAGCAACTCTTCAAGGCTTAGGCAAATCAGGAGCTTCAAGCTTTGGTAAAGCAATGCAGATTTCAGGCGTTGTCGGAAGCTCTTTAACTTCTGCAAGCCAAATCATTTCTATGATTGATGAAGACAGCAAAGCAGCTCAAATCTTAGGTACTATCGGCGGTGTAATCAGCACAGCAGCTTCATTGGGACAAATTGCAGATGCTAAATTCGGTAAATCTTCAAGCAAAAACGAAGAAAATAAACAAAAAGCAGAAGAAAGCAAACAAAATGAACAAGGTGAACCAGATGCTGAACCTGCAAAAGCAAAAACAGACAAAGGAACTGAAAATTCTTCTGAAGCTGCTTTAAGCAAAAAAAGCACTGCTGACGATGTTTTAGCAGACAACGGCAACGGAATTGTTGAATCTTATTCAGGTATGTCAGATGAACAAATGGCAGCTGCTAAAGCAGAACTTACTAAAAGAAACCAAAATGCCGGCAGTTCTGAAATTGTGGAATCATACTCAGGTATGTCAGACGAACAAATCGCAGCCGCTAAAACCCAACTTGAAAAAAGAAATGCTGCTGCTGGAACTTCTGAAATTGTATCAAGTGCATCTTTAGAAGATTTAGGCTTAAAAGACAGCGGAACTAAGTTAACAGGCGGAGTACTGACATCTACATCAGGAAACGACGGCAGATTTGTAGAATCTGATAAAGCTCTTAACGGACTTGTTTCATCTACAGCAGGAACAATGCCTTCTGCTGAACTAACTCCGTCAGCATCACCGATTAAAGATGCTATGAAAGGTGCTGATATGGATGCTTTAACAGAAAGTGCCAAAGTAAAAATGAACGAAACAAGCGGCAAGATTAAAGAACAACAACAGCAGCAAATTAACAAACAAATTAAAAAACAACAAAGAAAAGAAACTATGAAACAAGTTACATCTGCCGTATCAGGTGCATTAGGAGCAGGTCAATCAATATTAAGCATGTCACAAAACGGTCAGGCAAATACTGCAACTAAAAAACAGGCTCCTGCAGGAAGATTAACAAAACGTGCACAGGAAATAATGAAAAAGAACAGAAAACGTGTTCAAGCATTATCAGGCAAAGGCTACACATCACTTAGCAAAAAATATGCATAAAAAAAAGACGACCCGTAAAGGTCGTCTTTTTTTTCTTTATTTAACCTCCAGATTATTTAACAGCAATACCTGAATTTCACCGGGATTTAAAGTATTTTGAAAATAACCCTTATTAGCAACAGGTATTGATTCTATTTTTAAAGGAATTGCTTCTGTGTCTTTATCCAGCTTAGGAACGTAAACAGAAGTTTCAGCCACTGCTCTGAAATTTAAGTTACCCATTACAAGAATACTTTTACCGTTATATCCGATAGCATAAGCAAATACAGAAGGATTTGTAGCTTTCAACGGAACGAATTTACCGTTATTGATTATCGGCAAAAATCTGTATTTAACTCTGTTAGCAGCTTTGAAGTTTTCAAGCAGAATATCACTTTTGCCGCCCGGTTGTCTTGAAAAATTGAAAATATCAATTTTTCCACGATGAACAAAATAATAATCATCATCGGTATAAGTTTTTAAAGCCTTTTTATTTGCCCATAAATAAATATAATTATCCCCCGTATCAAACCCGTCTACAAAATAAGAGTTTACGGGTAAAGTAGCGTTAAGCCACATAATCATAAGGCTTAGTTTAGGTCCGTTAACCAGAAGCGGGCTCATTTCATCATGAGTTGTAAAACTGCCTATAACAGCTTTACGATCAGGGTATTTTGCAAGATTAGCATTTGTGGTAACTACCTGATTTACCAATTCTCTGCCGGTTTTCCAATTTTTAACATTAAAATAGCTTCCGTAATATCCGTCAAAACCTGCATCAAGCAATTTATCGAAAGGTGTAAAAACAGCATAATCTGAAACAGGTTCATTCCAGCTTTCAGAAGCTTCTGCAAGCCATAAAAACTGGGTATCTTTAGTTCTTGAATATGCTATCAAATCTTTCCAGAACTTTGCAGGCTTATTTGTTGCAACATCCGCTCTAATCCCGTCAGCACCAAGATTGATTACCATATCAACAAATTCTTTATACAAATTATAAACATCTTTGTTAATATTGTTTTCGGTTCCTGCATTTAAAAGTCTTACATCCGTCCAGTCAGCAGGTATTACGGGCTGACCTGTTTTATCTTTGACAAATAATTCAGGTCTTTGCATATACAAGTCATAAGAACCGCAAGAAGGTAAATCAATAATTACACGAATTCTTCTTTTATGTGCTTCATCAATAAATTTACGAGCCTGATCTTCTATAGAAAGAGCACTTTTTTCGCTTTGCAGCTGCGGGTTAAGTCTGTTAAAACTCAACGCCGAATATACAGAGCCTGCAGTTCCTATAGCTTTGGTTTTGCCTACCGGAGTTACGGGCATTACATGAATTGTATTTATACCTTTTTGAGCTAATTCATCAAGCCTTGATATCGCATTTAAAAAAGTTCCGCTTTCTTCTGCTTCATCAAACTCAATAATTCCGTTTTTATTAATATCCTGAGCTGCAAAAGTTCTGATATTAATTTCATATATTACAGAAGAATTGTTCTCAAACAATTTTCTTAAATCATTTACCCAAACATCAGCACTGAAAGCATATTGAACACTAAATAACATTAATACAAATGTAAAAAATAACCTTTTTATAACCTGCATACCCTAATCCCCTTTCATAAATAACATGCTAACAAATAATCATATTTTTTGCAAATTTGAAAATTTTTATATATAATATAAATTATATGAAAAACTACGCAGTTGGAATAGATTTGGGTGGTACAAAAATACTTATCGGACTCATAAATAAAGATACCGGAGAAGTTCTGTACCATGTAAAGAAAAAAACCAAAAAGGACAAAGGTCCTAAAAATATAATGAAAAAAATGATAGAGGGTATTGAAGAACTGTTTGAACAAAGCAGTATTTCAAAAGACAAAATCAGCTCTATCGGTGTCGGAGCAGCAGGACAAATTGACAGAAAAAACGGAGTTTTAATCGGTGCACCTAATTTAGATTGCTACGACTTAAATATAAAAGAAATTTTACAAGAACATTTTAACTTGCCGGTTTATCTTGGAAATGACGTTGAGATTGCAACTATCGGAGAACAAAAATTCGGTGCAGGCAAAGGTTGTGACGATTTTGTATGCGTTTTTGTAGGGACCGGAGTTGGTTCCGCAATTGTTAAAAATGGTAAAATTATTACCGGAGCAACAGGCACGGCAGGCGAAATAGGACATATAATTGTCGACTTAAACGGACGTCAATGCGCCTGCGGAGCTCACGGGTGTCTTGAAGCCTATGCATCACGTTCTGCCATTGAAAGAAGAATTGAAGGTGCTTTGAAAAAGGGAAGACAATCCTGCATTCTTGATTATCTGGAAACAGGAAAATCAATTACTTCAAGCATGATTCAAAAGTCTATAGAAAGAGAAGACGAACTTGTTCTGCAATGTGTTACAGAGGCATCAGAATATTTATCAGGCGGAATTGCAAGTATTATAAATTTTATTAACCCGAAATTAATAATTCTCGGCGGCGGGTTGATTGAAGCTGTTGATTTCTTTTATCAAAAAACTATTAAAAAAGCTAAAGCAAAATCTTTACCGGTTCCGGCTAAGCATATTGAATTCAAAAAAGCCGAACTCGGAGATTTTTCCGGTGTTATTGGAGCTGCATTTTTAGAGGACAGGGGATTTTAAGTATGAAAAAGATTTTACTGATAAGACTTTCCTCACTTGGTGATGTAATATTTAATATTCCGCTCGCAAATGTATTAAAAGATAACGGATATGAAGTTACCTGGCTTGTATCGGAGAAAGGTATTGATATTGTTAAAGATAACCCTGCCGTGCACAAAGCAATTCTTCTTCCTATTCAAAAATGGAAGAAAAATAAATACAGTATTGGTGCTTTTATTGACTTTTTAAAGGTTTTAAGAGAAATAAGAAAAGAAAAATTTGATATAGCAATAGATACTCAAATGATGTTTAAAAGCCTTATTTGGATGAGGCTTTGCAGAGCTAAAAGAAAAATTGTCTATAATTCAGGCAAAGAATTTTCATATCTTGGCGGAAACGAACGCATTGAACCTGCTTCAAGAGCAAACTATGCAACTCATGCAGTATTTCTGCACATGCAGTATGCAAGATATCTGAAATTGGAAGGTACTGACAGAATAAAATTCACATTGCCTCCTTCAAGTGATGAAACAAAAGCTAAAATTGATGAGCTCTTAAAAGATACTGACAAATCAAAACCTGTAGTGGTAATCTGTCCTGCTACAACCTGGAAATTAAAACACTGGAACAAAGACAACTGGAAAAAAGTCGTTGAAGCAATACAAGACAAATGTACACTTATTTTTTCAGGCACAGAAGCCGACAAAGAATTAATCTCATATATAAGCGATGATAAGTTCACAAATCTTGCCGGCAAAACAGGCATTAAAGATATGATGGAGCTTTTCAGACGTTCCGATATTGTTCTGGCACCTGATTCCGGAAGCGCACATGTTGCAAGAGCCGTAGGAATTCC